>JAEWUD010000051.1 GCA_023397475.1 Bacillota bacterium | reverse complement strand
CGTAGTCGATCGGGGGTATCGGTGTCGGTGAGACATCCGGAGGTGTTGGCGTCGGTGTACTCGTTGGCGTAGGTGTAGGCGTTATTCCCTCCGGGATCAGCGGATCGGAACCACGTACACAGACTTCGAGCCAGTCGGCGTAAGTGTCGCCGTCGGTATCGCTGACAAGATCGAATCTCGTTGTTATCTGACGAACTGAATAGGAAGTGATTGTATCGGTGACTGTCCCACCGCTTCCGTTGATCCCAATCTCGATCGTCTGATTCGGGGCGAGATTCTGGTTGGAACCATTGTTCGTAATCGAGTAATTACTTCCTTCGTGCGACAGAATCGTAGCATTCGATATCGTCGTGATCTCTCGCGCGAACGACAGACTCAGTCGATAGTCCTCGATGGATGTGCTTGACAGATTCGTCACACGAATCGCTCCGGAGAACCCGTCATCCCAGTCGCTGTAGGAGATGTATTCTACCTTCGCGGATTCAGCCGCCACATCAGCTTCCTTCGTATTCAGGACAAAGAAGGTCGGCAACGTAACGTCCCCATCAACCGCTGCCGTGAATCCGATACTCGCAGTCCCACCTGCGGGAATATCCTGATTCCATCCCAGATTCTTCACGGTATAAACTCCGCTCGCGTGTTCAACAATGACCGCATTCCAGATATTCGTAATCTCATAGGGGAAGTCGAAGGAGTAAGCAAAATTATCTATCGTCTCTGTTCCTGTATTCGTAATCGAAATCGTTCCATTACAAAATCCCTGCCACTGACTGTCAATCGTCATCACGGCCTTGAGTCCGTTCGAATCGACGATCGTTCCGGGTACTGCCTCTTGTGCGTTGACACGGCTCATGGTAACGAGCGGTAGGAGCATGAAAAAAGCTAGAAAACAAGAACATACTTTTTCTGTTAGGTATTTTCATCTGTCGACCTCTCTTCATTTTCACTTCTTTCGATATATTGTATTAGACGGCGATTGTTAAATATTTATATCGTATGTTGTGAAGCTTTCTTTGTCAATCAGATGAATGTGATGATGATTAAATGTCACCCTTGAACTCATTCCAAAACTTCCGTCTGCACCTTGAGAAGAAGTGCCCGAATCGACTCCGGATCGAAGATCCCCATCCTGCCTGCCATTACCGTCGCCGTCGCCGCCGCCGTCGCCAGTCGAAGCGTATTCTCCGGGCTTGCTCCTCGCTGCAGAGATACCGCCAACGCCGCGGTCATCGCATCTCCGGCCCCGACGGTTCCGCCAACGCGCACCGGCAGACAGGGGGAGTGGTAGATTCCGTCGGAGCCGACCAGAATCGCTCCCCGATCTCCCATGGAAACAAGAACCCTCGTAATCCCGTACTCCAGAAGCCGCCGCGCCTCGACACAAACTTCTTTGGTCAGATGAATCGGCCGTCTGGACCATGTCTCCAGTTCACGAAGATTCGGCTTGACCGCTGTCGGACCCGCCAGTACGCCGCGACGAAAAGCCTCTCCGTCGGCGTCGAGGATCACGTCGACAGCGCGCGCACGAAGTTTCTCGATCCATCGACCATAGATGTCCGGACTCATCCGAGGGGGTATACTGCCGGACAATACCACGATGTCACCGGTTTTCGCGCGGTCAAAGAGCTGCTTTTCGAGAGCCTCTAACGCCGATCCGGAAACGGAGGCTCCCGCCTCATTAAGCTCGGTCGTGATGCCGGTCAACACATCCTGAACCTTAATATTCGTTCTCGTCGGCGACTCAACGTGGACGAAATCACACAGGACGCCGAGATCCGCGAGCGCTCTCTCGATGAAATCGCCGGAGTCCCCTCCAAGGAAACCCATTGCGACACACGACGCTCCGAGACTTGTCAGAGCCTTGGCTACATTCACACCCTTGCCGCCCGCTTCGGCCGTGATCGACTCGATCCGGTTCAGTGCACCGGTCGAGAAATTCGTTACGGACAGCGTCTTGTCGACAGCCGGATTAAGGGTAACGGTAATGATCATCGGGACATCCTCCGGGAAAAATGCTGATTTCTTTTATTATACCTTGGATTTCGGAATCAGTGATTCCGCGGACAGCAGATTTCTCGTGAAGAAGAATTCACATCCTAAAACATTTGAATCGCAAGTTCTGCACATCCGCATCGAAGAAGGGATCGATAAACGGAGAATACAGCCTGGAAAAGTAAAGACTCGTTCTCAGGCTGTAATCTTCACTCCACACAGAGATCAAGTACGTGAAAATACAGCCTGAAAGAGAGCAATCTTAATTTCAGGCTGTGTTCTAGGGCCGTAAATTTGCTTAAAAAATCAAAAAACACAGCTTAAAACCTCTAATTCAAGGTTTCAGGCTGAAATGGTGAGTAAAAAAAACTAAAAACTCGAAAACACAGCCTAGAGAATTCGAAATTCGAGTTCAGGCTGTGTATTGGCGACGACAGGCTACGCAGGTGTCAGAGAACGCAGCCTAGAACGGCAAGATAACGGCTTCAGGCTATATTTGCCGCGTAGCGCATATGTCAGATAAAAAATATAGAAACAAAAGGTGTTCTCGCACTCCGCTTGAGAAGGAAGTGGACATTGCCCCGTGTATTTTTCGTTTTGCATTTTCTTCTTAGGACGATCTTGAAGCGATTTATATGGAGAAAAAACTGCCTCATCCGACTTTCTGACAAGTCTTCTGAGGCAGTTTGTTTTTGCGTTATCGTCCGTCCGATCAGGGAGTCCTCCCCGAATCGGTTCCTGATTAACCGATCGAGAACAACCCGAGCAGCCGATCCCAAAAGGTCAACTCGACCTCAACGGGCACTTCCTCTTGAATCTCAACGATCTGAATCGCATCGGTCTTCAGAAGAAATTGGACGGAGAGCACTTCGGTGTTTTTCGCGGATACGAAGGATACCGGTGAGGCGTCACCGCCCGTCATGGAGACGAGAAGCTCGTCGATCGTGTCCTGTGCATTTTGGTCGAGATCTCCGGTCTCCTCGGAGAAGGTTCCGGTGCCCTCCGCGTACTCTGCGATACCGTCCGCAAGAGTCGCGAGCGACTCGTTCAGAGTGTCGGCCGCCTCTGACAGTCCTGTAGCGGATGTCGCGATGGTCGTAAGCGATGTCTCCAGCTGTCCGACGCCGTCCCCGAGTGTCGCCGCGCCTTCCTGAATCTGTGTGACGCCGGCGGTATAGGCCTTCACGCCGTCGGTGAACTGTACTGTCTGTGTAAGCGTTGTAAGCATCGGAGCGAGGTCCGGAATGCTCCCGAGAACCGCAGCATAGTTTGTTCGGTCGAGAACGGGCAAGCCTAGGCCTAGCTGTGCGATTTGCGCGTTGATCTGGTCAAAGGTCGCTTTCTCTATCGCCTCCGCTCCGGTATTCAGCATCGTTCCCTGCGTCGAGAGGGCTGCGAGGCCGTCGGATATGGACACAACGCCTGTCTTGATTTCTCCGGCTCCACCCGGAACCAGCGCCAATCCGTCACTGAACTGGCCGAGACCGTCCGCGAAGGTATCCAAGCCGGTCGACAGCTTATCAGCGCCGTCGGAGAGCTCCTGTGCTCCGTCATCGAGCTTCGTCACGGCATCCTTGAGTTCGGTTAGTTGCTCGGTAAACGCGGTCGTATCCACATCGAAGTCGAGATTCAGTCGAATCCCGTTCAGCGAAATCGCGTCCATCTCAAAGTCCTTCACATCGGCCGTGATCTCTATGTCCGCGCCCTTGCCCGGCAGAATCGTGTACACGAGCTGTCGCTTGCCTCCGGCGTCGATCGCGGTTGCTCCCGGTGCTACGACGTTTGAGCTCTTAGCTGCCGGCAGCGCTACGGTTGCCTGCAACGCATAATGCTCGAAAAAGAACGGATCCGCTTCAGGGTTTTTCACGATTCGGATTCGCATCGACAGGGCACCGGTCGCACCTGCCAACTGGTCTGCCGTCGTCGGCTGATTATCCAGCTTGTATTCGATCGAGATATTCCAAGGAAGCGTTGCGTCTTGCATCGTTCCCTGGTACCTTACCGCGGTATCGCCGTCTGTGATCTGGGTTAGATCCCCGTCGCGACGAACCTCTTCGGTTCCTGTCAGATTCTTCACGTCGGAATAATTGCCGTAGTCCGTGATCTGTCCGCCGTCGGGAAATGTATTGACGACATAGACGGTTCGGATGCTGCCGTCGGAAGCGAGGATTCCGTAAATGGACTCCTCTTTCAGAGAAACGGCGGGTGCCGTGGCCTTACTGTTATTCGCGCTGCTGTATGCTCCCGCAACAGGGCTTCCTGCCGTCAAAGCGGCGAGTACAACGGCAGCGGCTAGGGAAATCAAATGTTTCTTTGTCATGGTTCTCACTCCTTAAAGTCTGTCTGCTCAGAGGCTTGATTCGCTACATGTATCGGGTCGGGTGCTTTTCCCTTATGAAATCCGTGGGCAAATGTTGTCTTCTGAATAAATCGATCGAGAAGAAGCAACATCGAAGGCAGAACGCAGATGACCATCAGTAACGACAAGATCGTTCCTCGGCCCAGAAGCGTTCCGAGTTCCGCGACAACGCCGTTGGTCGATGTCATCGCCAGCGTGATGCCGGCAAGGGACAAGATGAGTGCCGATGTCAGAACTGCAGGCAGATTCGCGCCAAGGGTCTTAAGAATGGCGTCCTTCTTCCGCATCGTTTTACGGTTGCCGAGATATTGGTCGGTAATAAGAATAGCGTAGTCAACCGTAGCTCCCAATTGCACCGTGCTTATCACCAGAAATCCGATGAAGTTGTACGCTTGTCCCGAGAAGTACCCGAAGGAAAGGTTGATCCAGATTGCGGTCTCGATGACAAATGTCAGGATGACCGGTATGGAGATCGAACGGAAGGTGACGAGAAGTACGATCAGGATGCCGATGATCGCGACCGCGTTGATCAGAACCGTATCGCTCGAGACGACAGTTCGCATGTCGGTCAGTGTCGCGGCAGACCCCGCGAGATAGGACGTCGGATAGTAGCTTGACACATGTTCGCGCAGCGTATTCACACTTGCGAACGTCGTATCTCCCTCCGAGGCCAGATCCGTATATATAAGGATTCGCGCATAATTCTCCGAATAGAAGATCGACGCATTCTCCTCGGGAATATACTCCGGAGGAATATCCGAGCCGACGGCTGTCGTATAGGATACAACCCCGGTTACATGATCCAGCTCTTGCAGTGACTGCGACAGTGCGCTTTCCGCGCCGGGATTGCCGCGAGGCACGAGGAGAACCAGAAGTTTATCCTGACCGAAAGCCTCATCAATCGCAAGGGAATCCTTCCCGGCACGTGTAACGGCGGCGGTCGTCTCCGTTCCGTACATGTATTGGGTTTTACTTTGCGCGAGATAAGCGGGGACAACGACAATAACCGCTACAATCAGCAGCGGAAGACTGATGCGCACGAAAAACTTTCCGGCCTTCTGGAAGGAGGGCAGGAACGGTTTGTGCGCTGTTTTCTCGAGCAGGGGGTACGCCAGAAGTGTCAGAACGGGCAGGAACAGCATGACGGAGACAAAGCTTAAGATGACGCCTTTGACAAGAACTATACCTAAGTCCGCGCCGATCCCGAATCGCATGAACAAAAGCGCAAGGAAACCGACCACCGTCGTCGCGGCGCTCGCCGCCACGGATGAAAGAGCTCGTTTCATCGCCTTGGCCATAGCGACTTCGGGGGTAAATTGTTCCCGATATTCGCGAAAACTATGCAATAGGAAAATCGCGTAATCGAGAGAAACCGCCATCTGAAGGATGGGAGCTACCGATTGCGTGACAAAGGAAACTTCTCCGAAGATCAGGTTCGTTCCCATGTTAATCACAACAGCCATGCCAATGGATAGGAGAAACAAGAGCGGCTCCAACCAGGATCCGGACGTGAGGATCAGAATGAGAAGTACGACAGGAATGAGAATGAACATCGCATTCGATACCTCGGATCCCGACATCTCCTGCATCGCCGCGGAGTTGACCGCGTCGCCCGCGACCTGGTTCTCGTCTCCGATCAGGTTGCGGATGGAGCGCACGGCGGATATCTCTTTGCCGTTCTCGATCGTTATCGTGTAGAGGGCGCGATCGTTGAGATAGTACGTTTCTGCAATCTCTGTATCGAGATACGCGAGCGGCGTCTCCGTCAAGGTCTCGCGACCGACAGCATCGTCGAGCCAGGTGACATCCAAAACACCGTCGACATCAACCAGAATGTCTTTATACGCCAGAGCTTCGGAAACCGACACGTTGGAGATCATGACACGAGCGTTCGGAAGGTCCCCTCCAAACTCGTCGCGCAGAATCTCGATTCCTTGTGTTGATTCCGAATCCGGTGGCAAATACTCTACAATACGGTAATTTACACCCACACCCACCGCCATGACACCAGAAAATATCGCCAGCACGAGAAATACGCCGGCGACAACTTTCTTGTGGTGTAGGATTTTCGCAAAAAATCTTTCCATTTATACAACCCTCTGTCGTTTATTGAACGTCGTGTTGACAATCTATCGTAATATTAGTATCTTTACATCATGACGATAAGTCAACAAACAGAAATGGCTTGACTTGTTTTTTGACAAACAAATGAAGCACTTCGTGTGATTTGATCAACACAAACGGCAAAAGTGTCGGAGGAGGATTGCGATGCCTGGCAATAAGAATGATCGACGAGTTCGCTATACGCGTATGGTTCTGCGGGAGAGTTTCATCGAATTGCTGTCGCAGAAGGATATCTCACAGATCTCGATTAAGGAACTCTGTGAGCGAGCCGATATCAACCGAGCCACCTTCTATTCGCACTACACCGATCAATATGATCTGATGCAGAAGATCGAAGCCGAATTATTTGACAATATCAGCGAATACCTCGCTGATTTCCCTCCGACCGATAAGGCATTGTTGCCCGTTGATATCGTCGAGAAGATTTTTCTCTACATCCGGGACAATGCCAGCCTGTGTCGTCTACTCTTGAGTGAACGCGGTAATTTGAATTTCCAGAAGAAGATTATGAATGTGGTTTATGATAAGAAGTTTATGGCCTTCGCGAGACTGGACAGCCTTCCGTCCGAGAACACCGGGTACGTCGATGCGTTCATCATCACCGGATGTATCGGCATGATTCAGAAGTGGCTCGACGATGACATGCGACAATCTGCCCGCGAAATGGCCGAGCTCATGCTGCGAATGACGGAGTGTATCTCGAGAGGATTCGCCCTGCAAAAATAAAGGCTGCTTCCGCCGACTCTGTGACAAGTCGTTGAAGCAGCCCTGATCTGTCGCAAATTTTGTGCGTGAGGACACAATGTGCCCTCCTCTGCGTACCCTTATTTACATCGACGCCGCGCAGGCGGAAATCGTCTCCGGACTATGCGCTCGCAGCAGATAACTGTCCAGCAGGCGAACCGCTCCGGCGGAGCGCATGCTGATCTTGCGTGCCGCAAGAATCGTGTGCAGATCGATCTGCTCTTCTTCGAGATTCACCAGTTCCTCCGCCTCGCTTAAGATCTGGAAATCGAGATCGTCGATCAAATGGTACGAGTGGTGATGACCGACCAAATAACAAACGCGAGCACGGATTCGCGACTCGATGGCGCAGGATTCCAGAATGGCTTCCGCGACCGCCGGACCCTCCATCTCCTGGAAACGTCCCTCGTTCGAATTGTGCTTGCGTTCGGCCTCGAGAACCCCGATATCGTGCAGGATGGATGCCAGAAGCAGCGTCTCCTTGCGTTCATCTTCGTCGGACAGGCCGCGTGCGGCAGCCTCTTCATCCCATAGAGCCGTAGCAAAACCATAGACCTTCATTGCGTGATGGATGCGATATGTATCTGTACCGAGATAGATAATCATTTTACTCATTACGGTTCCGATCATTGATATGTCTCCTTGAAAATCTTCTACCCCGATTTTGCGCTCGAATTATGAATAATCCTTTCGAAAAGTGCGGCAAAGAAGATGCATTTCTATTTCATTTGTGCGACAAAAACCATCGCGTTGCTTTTCGCGAAGAAGAGTCCCGATATCAGGACATCTGCATCCCGGACAGAAGGTACTTCTCAAGAAGTTCTGCCGCACCGTGGGTCGACATAAACCGGTCGCGCGCCTTCACGATGTTCTCGCGAGGCAACTTCTCTTCCTCAAGATTGACAAAGAGGTCCGCCTCGACCAGTATGCGGAAATCGAGATCGTCGATTGCCGCGTAGGTATGATGATGACCGATGAGGAAGCTGACACGGCGAATCAGATCTTCGTCCGCCCCTAGCTCGCGGAGCATGGTCTCCGCAATCGGAGGCCCCTCGATTTCCTGGTAGCGTCCCTCGGAGGATCCGTAGACGCGTTCGGCTTCTGGAATACCGATATCGTGGAGAATCGCGGCGATCAGAAGGGATTCCCTTCGCGGGTCATCCATCGCAAGGCCCAGAGCCTCGGCCTCTTTCGACCACAGTGCGCAGGAGAATCCGAATACCTTCATCGCGTGATGAATCCGTCTCTTGTCGGATCCGAAATACTGTATCATCCGGCTCATCACAAGTCCGATCATGCTGCCTCCGTCCCGCGGCTCTCACCGCACCCTTTATGAATTCTCGAGCATATCGACGACATAGGTCGGAAGTGCAAAAGCCCCGACATGAAGTCTCAGGTTATAGTATTTCGTAGCAAGTCCAAGAGCGGCCCAGGCCTCCGCCTGAAGATCTCGGATCGGATCAAGTCTTTTGGACGCAAATCCGAATAACCAATGGCCCGACGGGTACGTCGGTATGTGGGCCTGGTAAACCTCGCACACATCAAAAAACGCCGCGATGTGCCGGTGGGCCCGCTGCATCGCTTTGGCGTCATTCTCATAATACGGGCTCTCGTGCTGATTGACAAGGATGCCGTCGTCCGTCAGCGCTTTGTAACAATTCCCATAGAACTCTTTGGTGAACAATCCCTCGCCGGGGCCGAACGGATCGGTCGAATCGACGATGATCAGGTCGTACGCATTCTCATGAGCCCTTATATAGCGAAGTCCGTCCTCGTAATGATGATGCACACGCGGATCGCCGAGACTCCCCGCTACCGTAGGCAGGAATTCTCTCGAGACCGCGACGACGCGCTCGTCGATCTCTACAAGATCGATATGCTCGATCGTCTTATATCTCGTCAGCTCACGGATGGTGCCTCCGTCGCCGGCGCCGATCACCAGGACTTTGCGGATGGAAGGGTTTACCGCCATCGGTGTATGAACGATCATCTCGTGATAGATGAACTCGTCCTTCTGCGTCACCATCATCAGTCCGTCTAACGTGAGGCATCTGCCGAACTCCGTCGACTCGAAAACATCGATACGCTGAAAAGCGCTCTGTTCGGTGTGAAGCGTCTTCTCTATCTTGATCGAGAACCGCACATTCGGCGTGTGCTCCTCGGTAAACCACAACTCCATAGATTCCTCCTGTTCCTCGTACCCAGCAGACGCGATCCCTAGCGAACGACAAAGATCGCTTTCGTGTCCTTGTCCTGCGTTCCCGTCATAAAGCTTCCCTTGGCTTTGGCGTAGTGGATGTACTCGATAATCTCTCTTGTGATCCGCTCACCCGGCGCGACAATCGGAATACCCGGCGGATAACACATCACCTGTTCCGCGGCAATCCTTCCCTCGCAATCGTCAAGCGGCACAGATTCGGAAGCGGCGTAGAATGCTTCTTTCGGCGACATCGCAACCTGCGGATGTATGTATTCATGATCGAGGAGACCGGCCGGATCACGTGCGTAACGCCTGCGGATCTCGGACAGCGCGCTGACCAGTCGTTCAAGCTCCCTCTCGCGATCGCCGACGGAGATGACCGCGAGAATATTGCCAAGATCGCCGAACTCGATCTGGATGCCGTAATCGTCGCGAAGAAGATCGTAGACCTCGACACCGGTCAGCCCGATCGAGCGCGTGAACACCGACAGCTTCGTCGTGTCGAAATCGTAGAAAGTATTCTTGTCGATTCTCTCCCGGGAGAAAGCGTAATATCCGCCGATCGCGTTAATCTCACGACGTCCGTAATCCGCAAGCCTCGTCACCTCGCGAAAAATCTCCCGGCCGTTCTGTGCGAGATTTCTGCGCGACAGATCCAAGGAAGACAACAAAAGGTACGAGGCGCTCGTCGTCTGCGTCAAATTCAGGATCTGCCGGACATGCCCCTCGGACATGTCGGGACCGATCAGAAGAAACGAACTCTGCGTCAGGGATCCGCCTGTCTTATGCATGCTGACGGAAGCCATGTCACAACCGGCTGCCATGCCCGAGATCGGAAGATCGTCGGAGAAGGAGAAATGGGTGCCATGCGCCTCGTCCGCCAGGACCTTCATCCCGCGTTTGTGCGCGAGGCGGACGATCTCCTGAAGATTCGAGCAGACTCCGTAATACGTGGGATTGTTCACCATGACGGCCTTCGCGTTCGGATGCTCATCCATCGCGCGCCGCACATCCTCAATCGCCATGCCGAGCGGAATACCGAGCTCCTTGTCGACGCCGGGATTGACGTAGACCGGGATGGCATCGCAAAGAACAAGAGCGCTGATTGCACTTCTGTGCACATTTCGCGGCAGGATGATCTCGTCGCCCGGGCGGCACACCGAGAGGATCATCGCCTGAACCGCGGCCGTTGTTCCGTTTACGATGAAGAATGCATTTTTCGCACCGAAAGCCGCGGCGGCCAATTCCTCTGCCTCGCGAATCACAGAGACAGGGTGACAGAGATTGTCGAGAAGCATCATCGAATTGACATCGACGGAGAGGCAGGCCTTCCCCAGGAATTCCGTAAGTTCAGGATTGCCTCTGCCCTGCTTGTGGCCGGGCACGTCGAAGGGAACCACGCGCATCGCGCGGTATTCTAAGAGCGCCTCGTAGATCGGCGCACGAGACTGCGGATCGGGAATCGATCCCGTCGAAAAAGCGCACATCGGCCGCCCTCCTTATCCGGGAATCAATAGATGTTCATGCCGCTGAAGATCTCAATCATCTCGCGGCGAAGGCTGTTTGTGATCGAAAGACGTTGCTTGGGAGGCAACTCGCGAACATCCTTGTTGAACAGGTAGTTCTGCAGTTCCAGCTCCTTGATCAGCATCTTTGTATGGAAAATATTCGCCTGATAGACATTGACGTCAATCGCGTCGTAGATCTCCAGGGTCTTATCGTCGATGTAGTCCTGAATTGAAGTGATGTCGTGATCGATATACAGCTTCTTACCGTTCACATCACGCGTAAAGCCGCGGACCCGGTAATCGATCGTCATAATGTCCGAGTCGAAGCTGCTGATCAGGTAATCGAGCGTATTCAGAGGCGAGATCTTGCCGCAGGTCGATACGTCGATATCGACGCGGAAGGTCGCGATCGAGTTATCCGGATGATATTCGGGATAGGTGTGCACCGTGAGATGGCTCTTATCGAGGTGCCCCGCGATGGAGTCCTTCGGTGTCAGACCGGCGGAGCGGCCGCGATTGCAGGAGCCGTCGATAAAATCGTCGGACATCTCCTCTTCGGTAACGAGAAGTGTGACCGACGCTCCCTGGGGGTCGTAGTCTTGTTTGGAAATATTCAAAACATGAGCGCCGATCATTTCCGTGACGTCGCAAAGAATCTTGGTCAGACGCTCAGAGTTATACTGTTCGTCTACGTATGCAATATAGTCTCTTTGTTCTCTCTCACTTTTTGCATAGCAAACATCGTAGATGTTGAAGCTAAGTGTTTTGGTGAGGTTGTTAAAGCCGTATAAAGTCAGCTTTTTCTCCAACCCTAACATCACAACCTTTCTGGGATAAATAGGTACAAATACACAAACGGATAGTACGAGGAAACGCTTTGAATGTCAAGGGTTTTCGGGATTTTCCACAGGAGCGGTGACCTTGCGCAAGAAGCACTGACAACCTTCCCACCCCCGTATCGCGGTTGCAAAAAAAAACTAAAACGATTATTGTTACTTTGATAGGTTCGACGAAGGGAGCTTGCGCATGCTCAGCATTATCCGAAACTCCGATCGCGAGCGGGCGCGACTCTTTGCGCAGGTAGCCGCAGTTCTTCTGTATTTTGTCTTTTTTATTGATGCGGCAGCCATCTTTCGCAACACGGATCTCCTTCCTTTCCCCGTCCTGATCATTACTCTTATTGTTATGAACGGTGCGTTCATCGCCGCCCTTTGTGCCGCATTGATCTTCGCCCGACGTGTCTACGTCACGAGGAATCATGATTCTCTGCGTTTCGATGGCAGAATTCTCTTCGCCTTTGCGCGTAAGCACTTCCCCGTAATCGTTGTCGCCGCCACATTCACGATCCTCGCACTCTTCCAATTCGACAATATCCAACGATTTGACGCGGGCCTTTATTACTCCCCATTGATCACATCTACGGAAACGTTTCAATTCACCTTCGAGTCTCTATTCTCGTCCTTTGCCCTCTCGAAACATCCGACACAGGGTTTTGCTTTTCTGATCGGTGCCGGCGAGATGTTGTTCCCCAAGCAAAGTGTCGGAGTGTACTGGGTTTCGCTTATCGTCTCTCTCGCCGCACTCGCTTGTCTCTACAATCTGATCGGACATCTTATGCCTCGGACAACGCACTTCGAACGCGCCGCCGGAACTGCGATTTTTATTTTCTGTCCGTATGTGCTCGGTCTGTTCTCCTATACTACACCCGATTACTACTTGACGATGTTTTTTGTCATTATGATCTGGGCTTTCCATCATAAGCTTAATCTGCTGTGCGCTTTCATGGCGCTTCTGGTCAGCTTCTCCAAGGAGCCTGGAATTCTTTTCGCCGCATCCTTTCTCCTGACGGCGGTGATCGTCGAGATTGTACGGTCGCCGGGCGCGGGTTTTATTCGCAAAACAATCCGTTATCTGTGGCCGACTCGTCTGCTTCTGTATGGGTTCGTACCGGCATTTTACCTCTTCTACTTCAAATTCTACGGATCGATGAACTTCGCGACGTCAGTTACGAATGAGTCTCCGCTTCGCTGGGACAACAATGGAATCCACTGCTTCGGATTCTCTCTCCCGTATATCAGCGCCCGTCTGCTACAACTTCTGGTCTATAACTTCTTTTGGATTCCGTTAATTCTCGGATCTGTCGCGTTGCTTCTATTTCTCTATCGGAGCCGGAAATCTCGAGAATACACGACCACAACAAAAGGAAAACCTGCAACTGAATCGGGAACAGTACCAACCACAACGACCCCCGACGTTTCGGATGTCGCTTCCGCTATGGGTATAGCCATAGCCTCCTTTGCATATCTCGTTTTCACGTGTCTTTTTATCACCCACTTGTGTCCTCGCTACGCAGTCTGTTTTGCTCTTCCCTCGGCATTGGTCTGTATATGGGCGGTACGACAGCTGCCGATTCGTCAGATGCTCGCCGCCGTTCTTCTGTCGATCATCGCTCTTCTCTCTGTCGGCCAGTGTTATGCCGAACTTGATCCCTCAATCAATTTAACCTGTCGGGGACTCGACATCGGAAGAGTCACCATCTATTCCCCGACAACAATCTGGTATGACACACAGTTCAACCTGTCGATCGTCAGCGAGATGTATGTTCACAACCAATTGTATACATATGCCGACAATCTTGGCACACAAGCCTTTTCCCAATTACGCATCAAAGAAGAGGATACGTCCGTATACGTCGGTCTTGATTTCTTTGAAATGTACTTCTTCGGAGATCCTATCCAGACCGATAACCTGATCTATTGGGATCCGACGACCGGTCGCCGTACCTATCAGGATGATATTGAGGGCGCCTTCATACCTCGATATCATATTGTTCCCGCGGATTGGTTCAGCAGTGATAAGGATCTGAAATTACCTGACCGCTTCCATTTTTTTAATCTTCACCATGCGCCCACATCCAATCTCGATCATCTTCTGCGACGGGGCTTCGAGGTGACAGATTCCTTTGTCGTGGAAAATGCCTATGGAAGTATTGACGTCTATACTCTCGAACGAATCGATTGATCAAAGGAGTTGCTATGCCGGGACTTGTACTTGAGGGTGGAACGCTGCGGGCAATATTCAGCGCGGGCGCGATGGATGCTCTTCTCGATCTGGGGATTGAGTTCCCTTATTGCGTCGGTGTCTCCGCGGGAATCGCGAACGGAGTATCGTATATCTCCAAGCAGAAAGCGCGTAATCTTGAAGTTCTGATGAAGTATCGACTCGACTCCCGCTATGTCGGTCGAAGAAATTATCTGAAGTACCGGAGTCCTTTCGGTATTGATTTTATCTTTGAGGAGATCCCGAACCGTCTGATCCCCTTCGATTGGGAAACTTTCCGACGTTATCCGGGAACCGTCCTCGCCGTAGCAACCAACGCGGACACAGGCGAAGCAGAATATCTCGACTGCAAGGATCTCGATCCCAAGAGTACAATTTTGCGTGCGACCTGCGCTTTGCCGTTGGTCTTTCCGGTTATTCCCTGGAACGGCAAGCGCTACTATGACGGAGGTCTCTCCGACTCGATTCCGATTCGCAAGGCTATCTCCGACGGTCAGGAGAAGAATCTCATAATTCTGACGCAGCCAAAGGGTTTCCGCAAAGAATATGACAAACAGTATGATCTCGCGATCCGCTTCCTCGGCAGGCCGTATCCGAAGCTCGTAGAGGTTCTCCGGTCGAGACATACCCATTACAACGAATGTCTGGAGTATTGTGAAGCCCTCGAGGCCGAAGGTAAGGCGATCATCCTTCGCCCGTCCTACACCCTTGATAATATGGAGAAGGACCTCGACCAGATCCGCAGAAACTATCAGCATGGCTATGACGCGGCAATTGCCTCGGCAGATCAGATCCGGGCGTTGTTCTGATCCGACATCCATGATCATTTCAATCGGTGTACATTCTTTTCGCGAAAACCGTGTCAGGTTTGTCCGGACATGGTGTCGGTCGATATGGACTTCTTCTTCTCATCGAGGCGCCGATTGATGAAGAGAATCTTGTTGTACCAGTGCCGGGTCAGAAAGAAGGTCGTGGTCTCCGACAGAATAAGGATGATCAACCACTTCAGATCCAGAGACCATATATTGTACGCGATACCCGTCAACACATAAATCAGAACCAGAAGGATAAGACAGATCGCCATATTGATACCCGTGACAGCCGCTCGGGTCGCCTTCAGGGAGATCGTTATGCTAAATACGATAAACATACAGACGGTCCCCACGAGGCCGCTCAGGATCGACATATCCCGAACCGCCGAGAGGTTAAATTCCGTCCAATTCCCCGATACGACCGCCCATGTCAGCTGCATCAGAAAACCGACGCCGCCGCAGAGCAGAAGATTTACAAGAAGCATCTTCAGCCTGTACATATTTCCTCCTAGAGTCCGAGGAAGTCTTTGAACGAAGAAGCGTAATTCTTCGAAACTTCGACTTCAGCCTTCGTATGGTTGAACTTGAGAACGAGCCTTCGCCCGAACCATGGGACAATCTGTCGGACATTCTGAATGTTGACAATGAAGGAGCGACTGACGCGGATGAACCGGTCGGTCGGGAGCGCCGTCTCCAATTCGTAGAGCTTCTCCTTGACGCGGTACTCGCCCTCCGGCGTCACGCAAATCGTGTTATTCCCGCGAGCCTCAAAGAAACAAATCCTCTCAAACGGCAGAATCTCGAGGGTGTCGTTCTCTGCCCGGCCGATGATCGAGCGCGGGCCGGACTCTACTGCCGTAACCGTCTCGCTGTCAAGCAGCAGCTCGAAAAGCCTTTGAATACGACTCCACTCGAATACGACGCAAATCTTCTCCTCCGGAAGAGGCAGCCCGCGCTCGACGACGGCGACCGTAGACAACGGGTTGACCGTGACCCGTCGTGCGGCAAGAAGTTCGACGACAACCTCGCGGATCTCGTCTCTGACGATCAGGTCGATTCCTTCGCGGATATTCACCATCGGATCACCGGGCCGTACTCCGGCCACCCCTCCATAGAATAGAAAAGACTTGTACTCAGTATATCTTGGATCAATGAATTTGGAATCAGCTTTCGCAGATCCGGCCGTCTTTCAGTCGGATAATTCCGGTTCCGTACGTCGCGGAATCCGCCGAGTGCGTGACCATCACGATCGTCTTCTTCTCCTCCCGGTTGATCTTGCGCAGCAACTCCATAATCTCCGTGCCGGTCTTGCTGTCGAGATTTCCGATCGGCTCGTCGGCCAGGATGATATCCGGGTCGTTGATCAGCGCCCGGGCGATCGCGACGCGTTGCTGCTCTCCGCCGGAGAGCTGGCGCGGCGTATTTTTTCGCCGATTAGAGAGCCCGACCAACTGCAACACATCGGTAAGCTTCTCCTTATAATCAGCGGCGCGCTTCCCATCCATCAGAATCGGCAAGAGAATATTCTCTTCGACATTCATGTTCGGGACCAGGTTATAGAACTGGAAGACGAAGCCGAGGTTCTGCCTTCTGATCCGGCTCTCCTCCTTGTCATTAACCACAGTCAGATCCTGTCCGTGCAGGATCACCTTACCCGAGGAGACCTGATCGAGCCCTCCCATGAGATAAAGTAGGGTGCTCTTACCCGAGCCGGACGCGCCCATAACCGACAGGAACTCACCTTTCATGACGCGCAGATTGATTTCGTCCAGGATTTTCACGGAGCTGTCTCCGATGGAATATGATTTGGATACATTCTTGACTTCGATTTCGCACGTGCTCATAGATTTTCTCCTTCTTGCCTTTCGAGGCGTGTTTCGCGTTACTATTTCTTATTCGTATTTGATGCTCTCAACCAAATTCTGACGAGCGGCTTTGCTTGCGGGGATTACGGCTGACAGGAGGAGAAGGATAAATGCCGCAGCCGCGAAAAGTCCATACGTCGACAGGGAGTAATGAATCCGGATCGGTCCGACGATCGTACTGATGATGTTCGGCACGATCGACAAAAGCAGGGTCGCGCCCAAGGATCCGGCGACGACGGAGACGCATCCGCTAAGGGCGGATTCGATCATGAGAATGCAGGAGATCCGTAATTTATCGGCGCCGATGGAGCGGTAGATCGCAAACGTCTTCTTGCGCTCGAGAAAGGACAGGACGAGATTGTTGGCGATACCGACGACGCTGATCAGCATGGCTACCTGTGTGAAGGTCTTCAGCACCGTGAACACGGCGACGATTCCGTCACTGCTTCTCTTCTCGATCTCGTCATGCGTCGCCGCATAGCGGATGTCTGTTAGAAACGTGTTCTTAAGGCTATCCTGTACCTTGGCAGTGTCTCTATCGGTATGCAGCAGAAGTGTCGTATATCCGAGGGGATTCGCATCTGCGCGAAAATTCTCTGCCGAGATCAGGGCGAGTTTGCCGGAGTCCCAAAGGGTATCGAAAATTCCGGAAACCGTATACTTCACCTTCGCGTTATTCATCGTCAAGGTCAGCTCCTCGCCCACCTGGACGTCGAGAAGATCAGCCATTCTCGAGGCGAGGATGATTCCTCTCTCCTCATTCATCTTGCGGATTGCTTCCTCTCTGCTACCGAGGAAGTCGAAGTTCCAGTGATCAAAATACGTGTCACTCTGGATTCCGTACAGGTAGGTAATCGTCTCCTCAGCCTCTGCCACCGGGACCATTTCGAGTTGATAGGTCGCTGTGACTCCGGATACACCAGGGTGTTCGGAGATTGTTGCGACCGCCTCATCGGAGGCGTTGTTATAGACGACGTAGAGATCGAACAGTGTCGTCTCTTCGAACATCCGGTTCAGTTCGAGGCTCAGGGAAGAGCTCAGTGTATAGATGAAGATCAGGCTGGCTAGGCTAATGCTGGTGAGAATGGTGTTGTTTGTAAGACTCTTGTTGCCGCGGAGGTTGCCGGCAGCAATCGCGAGTGTGTTGGCCCGCGTCGCGCGGCCGGCAAAGGCGAGACCTTTCCCCAGGAGGCGACAGACCGTTGGTACCAACAACACGATTCCGACAAGTCCCGCTGTCATACAGGCCGAATTACCGGCGATCGCGAGGATCATGCCCTTCGGAATAAAGGGAACCGCAACAAGGGATGCGATGATGAGAAGAATGCCGATGACACTTGATCCCCATCCGCCTTCCTTCTGTGCCCGATCCGCGCCGAGGAGAACTTCCTTGAGCGGCCGTCTCGCACTGGACAGAATGGGAAATGCCGAGCTCACGACGGACAGGATGACGGCGAAGAAGAACGTTATCGCCACGTATATAGGAGAGAATGTTAGAGATGTTGCGACATCCGTTATCCATGACGGCGCGTTCATCGACAGAATCTGAACCGAGGCAGGATACCCGAGAAGAATTCCCGCGATACCGCCGATCGCACCGATGCTCGCGCTTTCCAGAAGAAAGATCGAAGTCATCCTCTTCTTCGTCGCTCCGACACTCCGGAACGTTCCGATGACCGGAAGGCGCTCGGTCGTAATGACGCGGTACGAAGTATAGATGATAAAGGCGCTGACCAGAACCGCGAAGATCGATACGATCAAGAACGAGATCGAGGAATCCGCCGATTTCGAGCTGACCCGCGAAGGACCCAGAGAGTCCTCGACGACACAGGCCGGATACAGTGGCGCTAGAGAGTCGATCACCGCCTCTTTCTCAACCCCGTCCGCAAGCCCAAGGAATATGATGTTGGGGACTCCGTTTGTCTCGAAGATCTCGTCGAGACGATCCTTATTCATGATCATGACCGCTACATGCGTCTCGTCGATGAAGATGCCCTTCGACTGACTGATGCCGGCAATCCGATATGTGCCCGGATGTGCATGGACGCTTAAGGCGATCGAATCCCCGAGTTTGTAGCCCAGACGCTCGGCCGTATGTGCGCTGATAATCACCTCATCCTGTGCAAGGGATCCCGGCGCGGATCCTTCAAACATTAGATCTGTGAACTTTGCGAGCGTCGGGAGATACGCTCCCCATACGCGAAAATACTCCTCGTCTTCTACCGTCGCTCCGTAGAGGACGTGACACTGGAAGGCCTCGAGGACATACGAGAAGTCCTTCGCGTGAGCCGTTAGTGGTTTCGGATCTACCGCCGGCCGGACGTCCGGATTGCTCACCGGCTCGATGACGATGTCGGACGTACCGACGTCACTTTTCGCGAGCTCGCGATTCAACGTCTGCATCGTCTCGGTGACCGTAAGGGATGTGAAGACCAGTGTCGCCGCGACGGCGATCGATAAGAATAACAGGAAGGATTGAAATTTCTTGTCGAGGATGCTTTTGACCAGATAGCGAAGAATAACCATAGATGCGCTCCTTCTCTCATGTTGCCGATTGGCCTAAGAGTAAAGGATCGCGAAAAAACCGTCGCTGCATTTCTGGTGCGAGGGACGGCTTTGGTGGTGAGACGGACATTTTTGCGGGTGAAAATATTCAATGTCGAAAAAGGATCCTGTATAATTACAACAAAGTAATACGAAGAAAAGCGAGGGCATATCATGTTAGAGATTCTTGCACTCATTTATCTTACGAAGAAGAACGCGGCGACTGCCTCAGAAAAGGGACGATCCGGGGTGCTATTCGGATTTCTGACCGTGGCCTTGTGGTTGTTTTGCGAGTTTACTGTTTCTGTTTCTGCATATATATTTCTGGATGTTGATTTCTATGTTGCTGCCTTTCTAGGACTTCTTGGCGGCGCAACAGGCGGCGGGATTTCCTACTTAATAACAAAGAGTATGTCCTCGAGTTTGAACACCAATAGGGCTCCCACATTTACCCCCACCTCATCACATCCGCAAAGGGTATCGCAGGAACCTGAGATAGATTACTGCCGGGCATGCGGCGCTACCGTCACACTTCCGGCCCGCTTCTGTGACACTTGCGGTGCCAAGATTGAGAGTACTATTTAATCGCAGCTAAGACATCCGGCAAAAGCATAGAACAAGCAAACGATCTGCCTCCGCGCTCCGTAGGATCGAATCATTCCGGAATATAACCAAGACTACTAAAGCATTTCTTCCACTGTACGGATCAGAAGTTCCTCATCTGTCAAATGGATGTAGTGCCCGCTATGTATTGCGACGACGTGCTCACATTCTCTCGATAGAAGAAGATACTTCGCCATAATCTGCTGCCAGAGAGCTTCAACCTTCGTGGCGGTCTCGGTTGCCATTCCGCCATAAGCCTCAAGTTCCTTCACATAGACATCGCTGGCATGCGTGATGATCTTGATCGGAAGATTCTGAAGCGCCGCTGAAGAGACGCCTTCTGAGATCTGTTTCGTGTGCGCTTCGCTGTGAGAAAACGCGTACTCCGCCAGAGCGGTTCGATAGGTGTTCCGGTGACACAGGTTTCGAAGCAGGTATTCCTTGGCGTCGGGTGCGAATTCGTGATAAAAGAAGGGCGGGCTTTTCGCGAGAAGTGATTTCAATAGGAAACCGAGACCCAGGGAAGTTATCACCTTCGCGATCTTCATGCTCGAGGTCTTGTCGACGCCGCTCTGCTTGTATTCATTGGTCGACAGCGATTCTCTAAACCCTTGATCAAAGGGTGTCGCGGGATCCAGAAGAATCAGTCCGCCCACCATCTCCGGATATTGGAGTGCAAATTGCACGGCGTAGAGACCTCCCTGCGAATGCCCGATGAGAGTGATGTCCCTTTCGATGCGAAGTTGATCGAGGAGCATCTTGAGCTCCGCGGCAATTTTTCCCGGCGTTCGTTCCAGGGTGGAAGCAGAGCTCTCTCCATATCCGGCTCGATCGTACACGAGCACCTGAGCGTTCCGACCGATTCGCTCCGCAATATGCCACCATTCCGCGGAACACGTGCCCAACGCCGTATCAATGACAAAGGTCTTCTCCCCTGATCCGAATCGCTTACAGGCGAGCTTTGCACTGCCGATATCAATCTTCTCCATTGTCCGACCCATCCCCACAATTATCGACCTGATCGGCATCCGCGATCGTCTCCAGCAGATCCATCAGGGCATTTCTTTCTTCACCCGACGGAAGCTTGCCGAGAATCAACCGGAAATACGCCTCCTCAAAAACCGTGTGCGCTTTCTGAACCGCCCATCCCTTGTCCGTCAGTTCGAGGCAGAAGGACCTCCGGTCACGCGGAATGATCACGCGAGATGCAAGGCCCTGTTTCTCCAGACGGTTGATCGAGCTTGTCAGCGTGCTGTTGGGAATCCGAAGCTTCTCGGCAATCTCGCGAATCATGATCGAAGGCGTCGTCGCCACAATGTTGATAACTGAGATATCCATTGTCGTGAGACTTCTTAGCACCTCCGGATATTCCAGACGGGTCGTGAAACTTGCCCGAAGAAGCCGATGGTAGATCCCGTCAAAGCGGGAGATCTCTTCTTCTTTTACCGGATACTTCATTCGAACCACCTCATTTCGCACTAATTATACGTCCGTCGTACTATTTTTGCAACCGTTTATTACGTTCGTCGTACTATTTGTTAGCAATCTGATACCACCCATCTTCCTTCAGCTTGATTCACGCGAAAAAACCGCCCTCCGCAAATCCCAGCGAGAGACGGTTTCTGTTCGTTTGAGAAGCTTTTCGCGCGGGAAAAGATTACTACTTCGCCTTCTTCATCGCCGCCCGCCTCGATATCGCAATTATCACAAGAACCACGGCCGCCACGGCGAAGCAACCTGCGGTGATGAAGACCGAGATATTAAAATACTGTTTATCGACATAACGCATGACAATCTCGTTGATCAGGAAGTTCATTGCAACGCCGGTATCCGCCAAGACGATTGCGGCGGCTATAAGGCGGTCGACCTTCGAGTACAGGAACAGCCAGATGCTGAGCGCCGTACACCCGGCTGTCATCGCCGCAATCGGCAAGGCAAGACCAATCACCCAGCCCTTCGTCGGTACGAGCGATTCCAGATAGAGAAGATACGGAATCAACCCGGCGAAAAATACCGAGGCACCAAACGCCGTCCGATGTTTCTTCAGAAGGAAGATCGGGAGAAGAACGACAAAGCAGAAAAGAAGCGCCGAAAGGGGAAAGCGCGACCAAGTCAGTGATTGTGTGATGCAGTAGTCCACAAGAGCACAGACAAATGCCGCGATGCCTAACGCCCCGCAGATGATCGGGAACACGAGGCGCGAGAGCTTGCGATACTGTTGCTCTCCCGAATAGCGTATGACACTCGTGACGAGATCCACCTGAGGATCGACCGATTCGATCTGCGACGGTACAGGTTCTTTCTGTAGTCCGGAGCTCTCGACCTTCGCCTTATCCGCAAGCAGATCCTCCGGCTTGATCCCGAGGACCTTCGACAGCTTCGGCAGAAGAGTAATCTCCGGAAATCCCTTGCCGCATTCCCACTTCGATACGGCCTTGTCTGTCACATCGAGCCGCTCCGCGAGCTCTCTCTGGGTCATCCCGTTCTTCTTTCTCGCTTCAGCGATGCGGCTTCCGAATTCCTGATTATCCATGCGATGCACCTCGTTCGTTTTTCTTCTATCATACGCCGGCTACGGGGCATCTCCTATCGACGTATCGTAGAATCGGGACTTCTCGCGACATTACAGGTGTCGACGAGGCGTTTACTTCTCCGTACTCACCTGCAGCACATAGAACTTCAGATAATACGATTCCGATTCCGGCCACAGGATCGGGTGATCCGCAGCCTGTGTCCGGTACTCGATCTGGCGGATTCTCTTATGCGCATCCTTCGAGGCGGCGAGAACCGTCTCGTAGAACATTTCGGGCGTCATGAAGTGCGAGCAGGAACACGTCGCGAGATAGCCCCCATCCTTCAGCAGCCGCATCGCGCGCAGATTCACTTCCTTATAGCCTTTTCGCGCGTTCTTTACGGACTCGCGACTCTTGGCAAAGGCCGGCGGATCGAGAATGATCACATCATACTTCTCGCCCCTGCGCTCAAGATCCGGAAGCAACTCGAAAATATCCGCGCACTGTACCGTGACGATATCGCTGACACCGTTTAACTCCGCGTTCTCCCGCGCCCGTTGGACCGCCGTCTCGGACGCGTCGACGGCGAGGACACTTGCAGCACCGGCCATCGCCGCATTCAGCCCGAACGATCCCGTATGGGTGAAGAGATCAAGAACCCTCGCTCCGGGGCACAGCGAACGGATCGCCGCGCGATTCATCTTCTGATCGAGGAAGAACCCGGTCTTCTGCCCGTCCGCCACATCGACGAGGAAGCGGACGCCGTTTTCCATGATCTCGACATTCGTGTCGAACGGTTCGCCGATGAATCCCTTCACCGGAGCCATGCCCTCTTTCGCGCGAACCGGCGCGTCACTGCGTTCATAAACACCGCGAATCGGCATGTTTTCAGCGCCAAGTAAGGCTTTGAGCTCGTCAAGAATCAGAAGCTTATACCTCTCGATTCCGAGTGCTAAGGACTCGACGACCAGGACGTCGGAGAACTTGTCGACGACCAGTCCCGGAAGATAATCCGCCTCGCCGAAAATCAGCCGGCAGCTCGACATGTCGATCACGTGCTTCCTATACTCGACCGCGTCGCGCACGCGTCGGCGGATGAACTCATCATCGACGACTTGTGTTTGCGACCGGCTCAGCATCCGGATGCGGATCTTCGAAGCCGTATTGATAAACCCCGTGCCGAGACAGAAATCATTGAACGCGTGGACTCGCACGAGGCCGCCGTTCTCGAACGTCCCCTCGATCGACGCGATCTCGTTGTCGAATACCCACGCGCCTCCGGCCCGCAGCGTCCGTCCCTCTTCCTTTTTAAGAATTACCTTGGCAAGTTCCATCTCTTTTCCCTCCGGAAAAATAAACGGGTGCCGTAGCCCGACACCCGCCTTGTTCTTTTCGCTATACTCTTAGCTTCTTACCTTGATATGAACTTCGCGAAGCTGCTGTTCGGTCACGTCATTCGGCGCGCCGCACATCAGGTCCTGCGCGTTGCCGTTCATCGGGAAAAGAATGACCTCGCGGATATTCTCTTCGCCGCGGAGCAGCATGATCATACGGTCGACGCCCGGCGCCATGCCGGCGTGCGGCGGGGCACCGTACTGGAACGCGTGATAGAGCGCCCCGAACTTCTTCTCGAGATCCTCCTCGGTGTAGCCCGCGATCTCGAAGGCCTTGATCATAACGTCGAGGTTGTGATTGCGGACCGCGCCCGACGACAGCTCGACGCCGTTGCAGACGATGTCGTACTGGTACGCGAGAATCTCCGACGGCTCCTTGGTGTTGAGCGCCTCGAGACCTCCCTGCGGCATCGAGAAAGGGTTATGCGTGAATATATACTTCTTCTCGTCCTTGTCGTATTCGTACATCGGGAAATCGTTCACAAAGCAGAAGCGGAAAGCGTTCTTCTCGTAGAGATCGAGCTTCTGTCCGAGCTCCGTACGGATCTGTCCGGCATAGAGGTTCGCGCGCTCTTCTTTATCCGCGATGAAGAAAACCGTATCGCCCGCGGCAAGTCCCGCAAGCTCCCGGATCTCGCCCTTCATCTCCTCGGGGATGAACTTATCGATCGGTCCCTTGTAGGACAGGTCTTCCGCGACCTCGAGATAACCGAGACCGCCCATGCCGATCGACTGCGCGAACGCCAGAAGCTTCTCGTGGAATCCCTTCGACATCTCGGCGTGCACCTTGATCGCACGAACCGTCTTGCCGACGAAAGGCTTGAATGTGCAGCGCGAAAAGAACTCCGTCACGTCAAGAATACGAAGCGGGTTACGGAGGTCGGGCTTATCCGAACCGAACTCGAGCATCGCCTGCTTATAGGGGATGACCGGATACGGCGCTTCCGTCACGATGGCACCCTCCGGTGCGAACTTCTCGAACGTCGCCGTCAGGATCTCCTCGCCGGCGCGGAAGACATCCTCCTGGGTCGCGAAGCTCATCTCGAAGTCCAGCTGGTAGAACTCACCCGGCGAACGATCCGCACGCGCGTCCTCATCGCGAAAACACGGCGCAATCTGGAAGTACTTGTCAAAACCCGAGACCATCAGGAGCTGTTTGTATTGTTGCGGCGCCTGCGGCAACGCGTAGAACTTGCCCTTGAACTTACGGGACGGCACGATGTAATCGCGAGCTCCCTCCGGCGAAGACGCGCACAGGATCGGCGTCTGCATCTCGAGAAATCCCATCTCTGTCATCCGTGCGCGCAGGAAGCTGATGACCTCCGAGCGGAAAATCATATTGTCGCGAACCTTCTTGTTGCGAAGATCGAGATAACGGTGCTTCAAGCGAAGATCCTCTCTCGTCTCCTTGGAAGTAACGACATCAAACGGCAGTTGACGGTAGACCTTGCCGAGGACCGTCAGCTTCTGTGCTGACAGTTCAATGGTGCCCGTCGGAATTTTGGGGTTAAACGTCTCCTCGTCGCGGCGCTGCATCACACCCTCGATCGAGACACAATCCTCGCGGGAAATTCCATCCAACAGGCTCGTATCGTGCAGAACCACCTGCAAAACACCGTACATATCGCGAAGATCAATAAACGACACGCCGCCGTGATCCCGGATATTCTCCACCCAGCCGGCGACCGTAATCGCCTGGCCGATCTCCTTCTCGCTGATCTGACCGAGCGTCTTCGTCCGGTACATATTCGTCGTCTCCATCATCTTGTCCTCCTCAAATCTCTACGCGGGTTCCCCGCCATTCTTCCAAGCGCACAAAAAAGCCCGCCCCAAACACATCGGTTCAGGACGGACACAAACAGCCCGCGGTACCACCTGATTTACCGCCCCATCCGGACGGTCTCCTCATAAGGGTTATAAACCCTCCGCCGCTTATCGCGCAGCTCACGGCGCACCTACTCTCCCTCGAAAAAATCCGGGATTTCAACTTGCTGCTGGTAGAGTGTTCTTCACGCCGATTCACTCTGCGGGGTTCTCACTGCCTCCCACTCACTGGAAACGATAATCTGCGCTACTTTTCTCCGTCTTCGCTTCGTCGCTATCATATAATGCGGGTATCATATTGTCAACGGCGGGCTTGCTCGCATTTTTCTCGCTCGCTGGTCCTCGGCGCGAGAGCGCCTGCGGAGGCGAGCTCGATAAAATGTCTCGCTCGCCCTGAAACGGTAATTGTTACTGTAGCGGAGCATGCGGAGAACCCGTGCGAGAGAAGCGCTCGCCCGCCTAGGGAGTGTAATTGCTACTGTGGCGGATCGGGGGAGGGTTCGCGGCAGGTGTGCGCATTTGAATGTGTTTCAAAACTAGATATATTCTATGGGAAGCGCGACGATATCCGACGACAGCCATATCGGCCGATCATACTGACAAAGTATAACTCCTGTGCCTCTTCTCATCTCCGGAATTCCATCCAAATGAGAAAAGGCTCGCGCCATCGCTAATTTCGGCGACGCGCTCATCTTGATTTCAACCGGATAGAGCATACCGGACTCCTCGATCACAAGGTCGATCTCGGCACCGTCTTTGTTGCGATAGAAATATAACGGCAAGTCCGTTTTCCCCGCATTGTAAAAAGATCGGATGATCTCTCCAACGATAAAGGTTTCAAAGAAGTTCCCTGCCTTTGCTCCGTTCGAAAGCGTCTCGGGCGTCGGCCACCTCGTCAGGTATGCCATCAGGCCCGTGTCCATGAAATATACTTTCGGAGTCTTGATCGCCCTCTTTAGATGGTTGTTCGAATACGGTTGCAGAAGGTAGATGATACGTGATGTTTGAAGAATCGAAATCCAACGTTTAATGGTCGGAACGCTAACGCCGATATCCGTCGCGATGGAATCGTAATTCAGAAGTTCTCCGGACCTCGCGGCAAGAGATACCATGAATTGGAGAAAGAGTGTCTCATCCGCAACTTGCGACAGTTGACGCACATCCCTCTCAATATATGTCTGAACGTAGGAGGAGTAGAAGATCTCTCGGTCCTTATTAGGATAGAAGGACAGTTCCGGCATGTTTCCGCGATGGATATCTGACCACAAGTCTTTGTAGCTCGTTACCGACGGCATACGCTTATCAATGTACTCCTGCGTGGGGATGAAAGCGCGATTGAAAACCGTCTCATATCTTTCTCTTTGTGAGATACCCTGCAACTCCAGAATTCCAACTCTTCCAGCCAGCGACTCAGTGACATTCTTCATTAACGAGAATGCCTGAGATCCGGTCATCAAGTAATCTCCATCTTTACGGTCTCGATCCACCTGCATCTTGAGGTAAGGAAAGATTCCGGGGATATATTGAACCTCGTCAAGCAAAAGCGGAGGTCGATTGTTTTTTAAGAACAAACCCGGATCCTCATTTACCTGTTGACGAATCATCGGATCATCGAAGGAGATTTCATCGTACTTCCCATGACCGGTATGCCGCAACACAGTCGTCTTGCCAACCTGACGCGGTCCCGACAGAAGAAGAATCGGGAATTGGTTTGCCACCTTCTCAATAATGCTCTCTATATGTCTTGTCTTATACATCGACCAATCACCCCTCCTTCAATTATCCTTACCCGTGTCTATTTGAATCTTCGTTCCAACGTCGAAAACTTCGGCTAATTTAATATCCAATATCATATTAGCCGCTATTATTTCTTTTTTCAATCCTTTCTATACGTTCCGAGACGCAAAAAATCAAAAAGTACGCCGGTCAAAAACCGGCGCACATACCACTCATTTGTAGGAGTTCAATCAATCTCTGGCTCTGTCCGCCACGCTAACAGTTACCGCCTCAGAGCGGGCGAAGCCTTCTCTCGCACGGGTTCTCCGCAGGAGGCATAGCCGACATATGAGGCGAAGCCGAAATATAAGGCGCAGCCGACGAGGACCCAACCCGCGCGAGAGAAGCGCGAGCCCGCTCACTATATTTTCGAATACCCAAAGTTATTCACAAGTGCATCGATCTTACGACCGGCCGCACATTCTGGGCAATCGCTCATCTCATGCGTCTCATATCCGACAACATCCTTCTCCGTGAAGAGAGCATTAAGCTCGAAACCCTCGATCACATCGATCGCGCTGAACAAGGCGCAGATACCGCTGACGTTGCCACCGTAATAGCGGATATAATCGACTGCCTGATCGATCGTCCGACCGGTCGTCGCCTGTGCTGCAAGAACGATGACGTTACGCCCGTAAACGAGACGTTGTGTGTTGTCACGAAGGATCAGCTGGCCTGCGGTGTTGTGCTCCGGGGTCACGATCGCGATGTCCGTCCCTGCGTTCACCGAGCGTCGCTCCGGTTTCGTGAGCGCGTCCGCCATGAAAGCCGCGACCGCTTCTCCGCCGTCGAGGCAGACGATCGTATCGACCGGCGTCGTCACCGCATACTGCGATGCCAAAGCCACACCTGCCGCTTTTGCGTTTTTCGCGCTGCAGAGAACGCCCGTCAGATCAACATAGTAGTTGATGTGCGAGTGCCTTGTGGCGAAATGCCCGGGAATAACATTGATGCTGATGTCGGGAAAATTACGAGCCTTGATCTCACGCAGACGAGTTTCCATGTGAATTCCTCCTTGACGATTCCGAGACGAATCCGAACAAACGGATGGCGTAAGAAACGATGCCAAACGGCGTGTCTTCAGGAGCTTCATGTTGTCAACGTATTGCGACCGAATTTCGAGATGCAAGATATATCGCGTATTGCCTGTATACCTTGATTGTAGAGCGTTTGCGGTGTGCCGTCAAATGATTATGAGGATGAAGAATCGAGATGAAGTTTCTTTCACCTTCCTTCAACTTCAACAATTAACACTACTCTTATCAAGGTTGTCGCGTGGGATCAAATTATCCCGCTTCATGGAATTCCTTATTCATAGAACTCCCCGGCGCTTATCCTCTCGCCATCTGCTGAGACAACAACGATCTGCATAATCCCAACGAGGTCCGGGTGATCCGCATTTACAAGATATGTATGAAACCATATCTCATATGTCTTTCCTTCGTCTGTCTCTACACTGGTTATATCTGGCACAATATATAGCCTAGTAATTTTTCCATTATCCATGGACTTACTATCGCTTGTTTTTCCAACAAGTGAATCATGAGACGTTACTTCTCCTTCGAAGAACTCCAACACATCCTCTATCTCCTGATAAAAATCCGGCGAGTTTCGTGTTCTCTCGCAGAACATGTTTTTAAGACTATCCGAATCGTTTTCGTTTAGGTATTGTAATAGTTTGAGCGAGAGTTTCTCGCCTTCTATATCAGAATCAATATGCCCAAAATGGTCGCAGCCATTCATCAAGCAAGATACGCTCAACAAGACCGCTATTATGACAGCTAATTTGCTATTCCTTCTCATCTCACTCCAGCACCTCGTCCACCGTCACAAAAGCATATCCTTCCTCCGTCAGCCGGTCGATGATGTCACCGACATATTCCCAGTTGCCGGGATGCATCAAGAAAATCGCCCCGTTCTCCGCGTCCTCGACATAGTGATCGTCCAACGCGGTATGCGCCTTGTTATGGGAGGCGAAATAGATATCCTCGACCGACCAGAAGATGATTTTCGAGTAACCGAGTTCCCCGAGAACGGTTCGCAATCTCTCACTCTCGTTACCGCCGGGCGTACGAAAATACGGGAAATCCGTTTTCATCCGGTCGACGTACTCGTCGCCGAGCACCTCGCGCGCTGCCTGTTCCCAACCGAGAATTTCATCCCTCATCTTCTCGACGGATCGAGTCTCGAGATCGGTATTGTGATTCACCGTATGGTTTAGGATCAGATGTCCGTTCTCCGCCGCCTTGCGCCACACATCCGGTCGCTGTGTAAGCTCGCCGGCCATCAGGAAAAAGGTTCCTTTGACACCTCTGCTGTCAAGCGCCTCGAGAATCTTCACGAGGCTCTCTCCGGAATCATCGAACGTGAAGGCGATCTGGGCCTTCTCACGATTGCCATAGCGCGTGGATGTGCAATCGTCAGGAAGAGCCTGCGTGGTCTCCGGCGGTTGCGTCTCTTCGACGGACGTGGCAATCGTGGCTGGCATTTCCTCCTCAACTGTGGGAAGCCTCGTCTCGACGATGATCTGTATGGTTTCGACCACGGTTTCTACGGATTCCACTGAGCCCGAACTCTGCGAGACCATCGTTACTTCGGTTGGAAGCCTGTTAGTAATCGTTCGTGGCTCCTCATAATGCCGAAGAATCCCGACGGCCGTCGTCAGTTCGATTGCCGCCATGCCGAAAAGCGCCGCACGGCGGCGCCCTATTCCCTTATGGTTTGCCAAGCGATCCGGCATACGGTGTTCCCCTCTTTCTGTCTTCATCATATACGATTTCGCGTGCTCATGATTGTAATGTTTGGGGAAATAAGTGACAAATTGAGCCAACTCCGTTGAGCGAGCACCAGAAGTTCTGCGAGGCAGAGCCGCTCGCAGAAAGAGAGCTGCCTTCGAAAGGAGTTGGTACCAAGGTTTGCGGCATACTTGATCGCATGGACTGTTTCCTCTTCTTGGGTGGGAAACAGAGGCCACTTGTTAATGAATAGAAGTTCAACCTACTAAAACACGCTCCGATGCCGATTTAGTAGTCTTCTCATTTATAACAAACTCGTGCCTGGGGCCCGGCGTACCTACTCAAATGCATTATTTGATCATTTGAGTAGGTTTGTCATTGATAAGAAACCCGCGTTGGGCGGCCGACGTACCTACTCAAATGCATAATTTGGTCATTTGAGTAGGTTTGTCATTGATAAGAAACCCGCGTTGGGCGGCCGGCGTGCCTACTCAAATGCATAATTCGGCCATTTGAGTAGGTTTGTCAATGATAAGAAACATGCGTTAGGCGGCCGGCGTACCTACTCAAATGCGTATTTTGGTCATTTGAGTAGGTTTGTCATTGATAAGAAACCCGCGTCAGGGTTCAAGCGTATCAAGTTGTTTGGTGAATATGCCTCCGTGAATTGGGCGCGCTGACCGTACGAATGGTGCATGGAGACCGGAACACTGGCTCACTCTTTCCGGACGGGAGATACACTGCTCGTTGGAATCTTGGCTCTGCCACACCGGCGGATGCATCAAGTTAGGAGAATCTTGACGAACGGTTCTTTTCGCGTATTGACATCATCGACACCCTGTGTGATAATCTCGTTGAACATTTGTTCAACGAATCGCAAGAGAAGCAAAATCTCAATATCGCGGAGGTATAGAAGCGATGAATAACAAGAAGCTCATTATCATCGGAGCCGGAGTGGCCGGTCTCAGTGCGGGTATCTACGGTCGGATGGCAGGTTATGAAACCGAGATTTATGAGATGCACACGGTTCCAGGCGGCGAATGTACGGGCTGGGATCGGAAGGGCTACCATATCGACGGTTGTATCCACTGGTTGACCGGAACGAACAAACAGAATCCTCTTTATAAGGTCTGGTGCGATCTCGGCGCGCTCGGAGACGATGTGAAGATCTATGAGACCGAGAGCTTCGGGGCGATGGAGAGTAACCAGGGGATTCTGCGCCTCTATAAGAATCGCAAGAAGTTGGAAGAGCATCTTCGGGCCATTGCCCCCGAGGACGGTGAAGAACTGACGAAGTTTTTCGCGACGCTCGACGCAGTGGATAACTTCATGCCGCTGGACGCGATGGATCTTCTGGGGCCGATCGAACTCATGAAAATGATGGGCAAAGCAATGGGCAGTCTGCAGTCGATGAAGAATTTGAAGATGCCGCTCCGTGAGTATCTCAAGCGCTTCAAGAACGAGAATCTGCGCATTCTCTTCTCCCTATGCCTGCCGGCGGATCAGTCGGCCTTTGTCCTTTTCTTTGCTCTCTCGACCGTCATGACCGGGAACGGCGGACGGCCTGAGGGCGGTTCCCGGGCAATGGCCCTGCGGATGGCAGATAAGTTTCGCGCCCTCGGCGGCGTCCTTCATCTGGGGGCGCGTGTCGAAGAGATCTGTGTCGAGAACGGTCGCGCGACGGGCATTCGCATCTCCACCGGCGCGAATTCGGACACGACATTCGTCGCAGCGGATCACGTCATCTCCTCTGCTGATATTCACGTGACGCTGAATCGCCTGCTCAAGGGAAAATACCCGCTGGAGGAATTCGAACTGCGCGACGCGGATCCGAAGACCTATCCGTGTTCCACCAGCAGCATGGCGGGTTTCGGACTGGATATCGATCTTTCCGAAATGGACACGGAGCTGCTTGTCGGAACGAGGCCTTATCTTTTCGAGGGGAAGACCCGGAGTTTTCTGGCGCTCAAACACTATTGTTACGAGCCCACCTTCGCGCTGCCGGGACATTCCGTGCTGATGGCGTACCTCGACGGCGACTACGATTGGTGGAAGAATCTGGCGAGCGACGATCATTCCGGGGTGGATGCTTTTCACCTCGACAGTCCTCGCTACGTGGCCGAGAAGAAGCGTCTGCTTACGGACCTGGTCTCGGTCCTCGAGGAGAAGTATCCGACATGGAAGGGACACATCGTGCCGCTGGATTTCGTCACGCCCTTAACCTACGAGCGCTACTGCGGCGCCTATCGCGGACAGTGGATGTCCTACGGATATACGGAGAACGCGAAAGATCTGCAACATAATGGTAGAATAAAAGGAATCAAAGATTTCTCGATGTGCGGGCAGTGGCTGATGCCGCCCGGCGGACTTCCCGTCGCGGCCATCACCGGTCGATGGGCGATCCAGCGGCTCTGTAAATCCGACAAGAAGAACTGGAGGTTCTAAAACCATGGGCATTCGCGCCGAGCAGAAGGCGTTGCGCAGACAAATGATTCTCGACAAGTCGCTGGATCTCTTTATCCATCACGGCTTCACGGGAACCTCCGTGCGCGACATTGCCAAGTCTTGCGAGATCAGCCCGGCGCTCCTGTTCCATTATTTCGAGAACAAAGACGACATCCTGGCGGAACTTCTTCGCTTCGCCTTCTGCGGCGTCTCGAGCGCGGCGGACCTGCTGCTTGCCGAACAAACCCCGGTCGAGAGATTCGAGAGCATCACCGCGATGATTTTCCAGTCTTTCCGGGAGACGAAGCAGTCAGCGCCATTATTCCTCCTCGTCCATCAGGTCATGGTTTTCGATTCGATTCCGGAGGTGGTCAAAAAAATCGTCGCGAGTGACGAGTACTTCTTCCGCTCCATCGACGTTATTCGTGAGGGTCAAGAGAGAGGCGAGATTCGTCCCGGAGACCCTATGGCCCTTGCCGTCGCCTACTGGAGCGCGATCCAAGGTATCGCCGAGTCCGTCGCGATGGACCCGAGATTACCGGTCCCCGATCCGCGATGGATCGTTGCGATGTTGAGGGAGGAGTAAGAGCGAAGTCAATTACAAGTAATCGAAAAGAGGCTGTCTCAAAACTTTCGTTTTGAAACAGCCCCTTTTTTCGAGATACATATTCTACCGAAACGACGCTCGTATCAATACGGATCAATCGTCACGATGCTTCCGTCCTCGGCGTAGGTCAGCTCCGTCACCTTGACGCAGCGTTTGCTGTCGGCACCCGACAGAGACGCGTCGTGGTAGAAGAGGAACCACTTGCCCTTGAACTCGACGATCGAGTGGTGCGTTGTCCAGCCGATGACCGGCGTAAGGAACGTGCCGCCGAAGGTGTAAGGTCCATAAATATTGTCACTGGTCGCATAGACGAGAAGGTGCGTCGATCCGGTCGAATACGACAGGTAGTACTTGCCGTTATACTTGTGGATCCAGCCGCCCTCGAAGAAGCGCTTCTCCTCGTCGCCCGCCGGAATCGGCTGGCCGTCCTTACCGAGAATGACGATCTCCTTCGGCTCTTCCTTCATCGCCTTGAAGTCTGTTGTCAATTCGACAATCTTCGGTCCGAGAGCCTTCTCGTCGCCCGAAGGACCCGGAGCACCGGCAACATACTCTCCGGTCTGCCACTGTTCGAGCTGTCCGCCCCAGAGGCCGCCGAACAGAAGATAAACCTTGCCGTCCTCGACGAAAACCGCCGGATCCACGCTGTAGGAACCGGGAATCCAGCTCTCATGTGCCGCAAACGGACCCTCCGGACGATCGCCCTCGGCGACACCGATACGGAAGATCAGGTCCTTGTCCTTCGCGGGGAAGATCAGGTAATACTTGCCGTTGACGTACGCGGCATCGGGAGCCCAGAGCTGCTGTCTGACCCACGGAATGTCCTTCATATGAATCGCCTCACCGCAGTCGACGGCGGGGGCGTCGAGATCGTCGATGCGAAGGACGTGATAGTCCTCCATCATGTACTGGCTTCCGTCATCCTTGGACACGAAGTCCTTATCCGAGTCATGCGACGGATAGACGTAAATCTTATCCTCGAAAACATGTGCGGACGGATCCGCGGTGAAGATGTGAGAGACGAGAGGCTTTTTCTGTTCCATACAATTCTCCTTCGATACTTTACTGTGATCCGTCGTCAACAAAAGTGTCGCGGCGGTCATATCTCGGTTAATGGCTTGACACAATGTTTCCGGTTGCAGCTATACACTTATCGAACGACAAACCGAAGGCTGATATCCATCGCGCGAACGGTATGGGTCAACGCACCGATCGAGATGATATCGACTCCGGTCGCCGCGACAGTCGCGAGATCCTTGTCTCCCATGTTGCCGGAAGCCTCGACGAGAGCACGATCGCCGATGATTTCGACGGCCTTTGTCATGTCTTCAAGAGTCATGTTATCGAGCATGATAATGTCCGCACCGGCCGCGAGCGCTTCATTGATCTGTTCGAAGTTCTCGACCTCGACCTCGATCTTCAGCATATGCGATGCCATGCGGCGCGCGCGGCGGACCGCCTCGGTGATGCCGCCCGCGGCGACGATATGATTATCCTTGATCAGAATTCCGTCGGCCAGGTTGAAGCGATGGTTGGATCCGCCGCCCATGCGTACCGCGTACTTTTCGAGCATGCGGAGACCGGGTGTCGTCTTGCGCGTATCGGCGATGACAGCCGAGGTACCCTTGATCTCCTCTACGGCCTCATGTGTCCTTGTCGCGATGCCGGACATGCGCTGGAGCAGGTTCAATGCAACGCGTTCACCAGTTAGGATGCTGTGAGCATGCCCCTTGATGTCGGCGATCACGTCGCCTTTCTTCAAGACGTCTCCCTCATCGACTTTGCAGTCGATCTTGATGGCGGGATCGAGGATCTCGAAAAGCCGGACAAGCACGGGAAGTCCGCAGATGACGCCGTCTTCCTTGGCGATGAACTTGCCTTCGGTATAACGGTCAACAGCAACCGTGGAAAGTGTCGTGATATCGCCGTGTCCGATATCCTCCTCGAGGGCGCGTTTCAGAAACTCATCCAGGTAGAAAGTGTTCAGCATCAGGGGGTTCCTCCTTCAATTTGGTCATCGGAGCGGCAATGCGCGCCAACGCTCTTCTTACGACGCAATGCGCCTTTGATAATCTCGAGAGAGATCAGCGCGCGATTATACGCTTCCACACTGATCACCGTATCCAGCTCGAGTCCGTCCATCTGGCGGAACAGCTTCTTCATCCATGCTCCGGCCTCGGAAAGATCCTTGCCGTTACGGATGATACCGCAGATATAGGTGGTCGACATGCGGATCTCGCTGCTGTAGGAGTCGAAGTCGACCCATGCCGCGTTCTTGAGCTCGGCGGGTTCGAAGTCCGGAACTCCGGCTTCGGGAATCTGAGCCTCGTTAATGTCCTTCGCGGCGCGTCCTCCGAAGACGATACACTCCAGAAGGGAGTTACTCGCGAGACGGTTCGCTCCATGAACTCCGGTACAGGCAGCTTCACCGCAAGCATACAGTCCTGGGATATTCGTACGTCCGTCGACGTCGGTACGAATTCCGCCCATGAAGTAGTGCTGCACCGGCATGACCGGAATCCAGTCGTGAGCGATGTCGACGCCGCGGCGCATGCATTCCGTATAGATCGTCGGAAAACGATTCTTCAGGAAGGTTCTGGACTTCGAGGTGATGTCGAGGTAGACGTTGGGAATATCGCTTCGCTTCATCTCCGAGATGATCGCACGCGAAACGATGTCGCGCGGCGCCAGGTCCGCAAGCGGATGAACGCCCTGCATAAAGGCCTCGCCCTTACGATTTCGAAGGATCGCTCCCTCGCCGCGAAGTGCCTCGGAGATCAGGAAATACCGTCCCTCGTCGTCCGGATGAATGAAAGCCGTCGGATGGAACTGGACAAACTCCATATCCTTCAAGGCCGCCCCGGCACGCTTCGCGGCCGCGATGCCGTCACCCGTCGCCGTCACGGCGTTCGTGCTGTTGCGGTACACGCGCCCGATCCCGCCGGTGGCGAGGATCACGCGGGAGGAGATAATACGATGTGCCGTATTCTCACCGTCGAGGACGACAAGGCCCGTCACACCCTGATCATTGGTCAGGATGTCGACAAGGAACATCCCGTTCAGGATGCGGATGTTCTTCCGCTCCTTGGCAACCGCGGCAAGACTCTCCGTCATATGCAGACCGGTCGCGTCTCCGCCGCTGTGAAGGATCCGGTTCTTCCCGTGGCCGCCCTCGCGGGTGAGAAGAAGCTCTCCGTCCTTACGGTCAAACGGAACTCCCATTTGAATCAGGTTCTCGATGTGATCCCAGGCCTCGTTGACCAGGACCTTGACCGCCGCCTTATCGCACAAGCCCGCACCGGCCGTTAATGTGTCCTTGTAATGCTGCATCGGGTCATCCGAGATCGGATTCGGCTCGATGACCGTCGCGATCCCGCCCTGCGCGTACATCGAATTGCTGTGGCTCAGGTCCGACTTGTTCAAGACCAGAACATCGAGATCATCGCGAAGACTTAGGGCGGCGTAAAGACCGGCCGCGCCGCTTCCGACAACGACGACATCCGCCGTTATTCGATCCAGCTCTTCAAGATTTTTCGAAAAAATATATCTTCTCATTCATGTCCCCTTATTCACTTGCACCGCCAAATCAGATCGCGAGCATCTTCTCAATCGCAACAGCCGCGCGCAATCGCAAGTCTTCTTCCAACTCGATTCGGTATTTCATCTGCTCCAGGGCAGCCTGTACATTCGCGAGACGTGTCTTCTTCATGTTCGGGCACACGAGTGCCGCGTGCAGCGAATAGAAGGTCTTGTCCGGGCACAATTTCTGGAGACGGTGCAACACACCGATCTCGGTTCCGATGATCAGCTCCTTCGCATCCGAAGTAACCGCGTAATCGATGATCTGCGCCGTGCTGCCGATGAAGTCTGAGAGATCCAGAACCTCCGGACGACATTCCGGATGTGACAAGATCGGCACGCCGGGACGTGCTTCCTTGACACGAAGAACTTCGTCGGCGTTGATCTTATTGTGCGTGGGACAGAATCCCTCGTGAAAAATAAACTTCTTCTCGGGGAAAAACCGCGAAACATAATGCCCGAGGTTCCTGTCCGGAACGAAAATAATCTCGTCTTCCTGAAGCGACGCGACAATTTTACGCGCGTTACTGGACGTACAGCAGATATCACTCTCCGCCTTGACCTCCGCACTCGAATTGACGTAACAGACGACGGCAGCCTTCGGATTCTCTTCGCGCAGGCGCTTCACATCTTCCGGGGTCACCATATCCGCCATCGGGCATCCGGCTTCAAGAACCGGCAGAAGTACGGTACGGCCCGGATTCACGATCTTGGCGGTCTCCGCCATAAAGGAAACTCCGCAGAATACGATGACATCGGCTTGGGCTTCCTTCGCGCGACGACTCAGGTCCAGGGAATCTCCGACAATATCCGCGATATCCTGTACCTCCGGCCACTCATAGAGATGCGCCAGAATGACAGCATTGCGCTCCTTCTTCAGCTTCTGAATTGAAGCGATCATTTCTGATTGATCCATAGTATATCCCCTCTCGTAACGATCGCCCCTTACATCGGGTAAAGAACGGACGACCGTAAAAATGCGAGTCGCCGCGACAAAGCTTCGCGGCGTACAGATTAACCTTCATTATAAGGTGACACGGAAGGTTCCGCAACGAATTTTTGCAGGGACGCAAGGCCGGGATTTCATCATTTCACTGTATCAGCAAATCCGTGTACATAAGAAATCGGGGTTTGCCAAGGCTCTTCTCAATCGTTAAAATGCTAATTAGGGTTTCTTGAAGATGAACGCGGAGGCGATTGTCATGGAGATCGAGATCTGCTTCCTGTTATGCAAACACATCCTTCGTGTTGCTAAGGACAAGAACTACAATCCCGTCGGTTTCATTATCGGTACGATTGTTACCTGGATCATTGCTGAGAGCGTCTCCGCTGTCATTTCTCTTCTCTTAGGGCAGGAGCTTCTCCTTGTCTACCTTGTAGCTCTCGTCGGCGGTTGCCTGGGCGGCCTAGTCTGGCTGATGATCATCCATATAATTCCATCGCAGCGATACAATCCCGAAGAACGAATCATTTTCGACGCCTATCGCCTTCGGCATATCGAAGATCCTGCCCAGCTGGCTACCCGCTCCAAATCGACTAGGATAAACTCATCTGTCAAGAGCGGCGATTCCTTAGCTACATCCGCAGCTTCCCCCGACGAAGTATCTCCGCCTGTTTGTCCGATTTGTCTTGAACCGACGGAGAACGGTGCTGATTTCTGTCGCACCTGTGGCTACCGGCTCACCCCTTGCGAGGAGAGCCGCTGAACTCGCTCAAACCGAAAACCATCCACCTCACTCACCTTGTAATATCGAGGTTGATCCTTCCGTCCGCGATCTCGATAATCCGGTCTGCCTTCTCGGCGATACGCCGGTCATGCGTGATAATGACAAAAGTCGTTCCGAACTTCTCGTTGATGTCCCGCAACAGATCATAGATCGTCTCCGTGCTGACAGAGTCCAGATTTCCCGTCGGTTCATCGGCCAGAATCAGCTTGGGCTGATTAAGAAGTGCGCGTGCAATCGCGGTGCGCTGTTGCTGTCCGCCGGACATCTGCGTCGCGTTATTGTTGATGACCTTCTCAAGCCCGACCAACTTCATCAGGTCTTTGGCTCTCTCGACTGTCTCCTTATTGACACGACCTCCCTGTCCGATTCGATAGGGCATCAGGACATTCTCGAGCGCCGTGAACTCCGGAAGCAGGTAATGAAACTGGAAGACGAATCCGATGGTCCGATTACGGTAGGAGGCCAGAGCCGATGCCGACATTTTCGACGTGTTAACGCCTCCGACAAACACTTCTCCCGAGGTCGGCGTGTCGAGCGTTCCCATGATGTTCATCAGGGTGCTCTTGCCGCTGCCCGACTGGCCGATAATCGAGTTGAAGGATCCGTCCGCAAAGGAGACACTTACGTCGGTAAGCACCTGTGTCTTCATAGCCGTCCCGTAGATCTTGTTGATATTTTGTAAGGCAAGAATCGTATCCATAGACGAAGCCTCCTCAGCTGTTTCGAATAATATCGATCGGATTGAGCGTCAATGATTTGCGCGCCGGGATCAGGGATGCCAGAATGCAGGCTCCGACGGCAATCGCGCCGCTGATCAGGATGAAGTTCGGATCAATAAGAAGAGCCACAACCGGCGATCCATCGAGTTTCACCGCGAACTTTGTGAACGAGAATGCGAGGCCGAGCCCGAGCAGAACGCCCGTCGCCGCACCGAAGATACCGAGAATCAAGCCCTCGAACAGGAAGATAAGACTCGATGCAGCGTTCTTAATGCCCATCGCCTTGAGAATGCCGACCTGCCGTGACTTCTGCATGACCGTGATTGCCAGAACACTTGCGATACCGAGAGACACCGAGATCATGACAAACACCTGAATCATCAGACTCGAGATGCTCTGACCCTGCAAGCCGCTCAGGAGCTGCCCGTTCTGCGCCTTCCAGTTTGTGATCTCCAGATTATCCTGATCGAGCGCATCTTCCACCAACTTCGCAATCTCATCCGCCGCGAAAACATCCTGCTCCTTCACCTGGAATTCGATCGAGGACACGACGTCCTCCTTCTCGAAAAACGCCTGCGCTGTAGACAGCTCCGTCACGCACCAGCTCTTGTTGATCTGGCTGACCTTATAGTCGAAAAATCCGGAAACCTCACACGTGACCGTTCGTCGATCCGGGGTGATCAACGTCAGTTCGTCCCCGACTTCGAGATCAAAATCCTCCTGCACCGCAATGCCAAGCATGACCTCACCGTCATTCTCCGGAAGACCGCCCTCGGTAATATATTCGGTAAAAGCATAGATTCCCTCCGCCTTCTCCAGGTCAAATCCCCTTATGAGGAGAGATTGCGACTCGCCGTCCTGCTCCAACAGCGCCGCCGCGTCGAAGGCCGGCGAGGCTTCCGACACGCGCTCATCGGATTCGACGGCCTTGCGGATCAGGACGTCGTAGTCCTCGATCAGAGCCTCTTTATCCGAAGAAGTAATCGTAATATGCGAAGAATTTCCAATCGTCGTGTCAATAAGACTCTTCTGGAGTCCGTTGATCAGCGAACCGATGAAGATCTGGACAGAAACGCCGATACCTATTCCTAAGATGATGATAATCGTCTGTGCGAGAGACGACTTGAGAAACCGAACGGCAATGTCAAAACTCAGCTTCATACGCTCGCCCCCTCTCCCGTGAGATTCCGGATATCCTCGAAACTCTGCACGATCCGATCCGCTCCGACGACGTCCGCCGTGTGAGCCCCATCGGCAAAGGCGTTGCCTCCGACGATGATGCGGGAAGAGCCCTTAGTCCTCAGTCGCAGCTCCGCAATAATCTTCTTTGTGGCGACGATATTGTAGTAATTACTGACACTGATCGCGATAACATCCGGCTTAATCAGATCCGCGGCATTGTAGAAATCCTGGTACGGCGTATTGCTGCCGACGAAGACCGTCTCGTATCCGTTCAACACGAAGAAGTCCGCAGCCATCCGCGCGCCGAGATCGTGATATTCCTCCGGCGGACAGATCACGACCGCCGTTCCACTTTTGGCAGGATTCACACGCGCCAGCTCCTTCACAACATACGGATAACAGCATTCCACAATCGTCCGGACAATCGCCGTGCGCACGTGCTCCTTCCAGATGCAAAGCTGCTTCTCCGCAAGACTGCAGCTCATATGATTGAGCGTCGGGGTCAATATCTCCTGGTATAAGGTGACCAGATCCACCTTACCGGACGAGAGAAGATCCAGTGCGTAACGCACGGCCTCCTCCTTCTTCTCACTCTGTAATAATTCTCCAAAAGCCTCTTCATACGGATTCATACGACACCTCCCAATGCGGCGACGACAACGTATTCAAATATAAATCATTATAACATCGCCGACACTTCCCCGACGCATTAATATTGTAAAATACAACGATTTTTTCGCGAAAAGCACCGTCGCTTCCAATCGCTCCGCCGCCCCACTCTCATGTTATACTGTATATATACGAAGTATTGCGGCCACATTCGTCGCAGTCCGTTCACCGGACTCGTGAAAGGAGCCTGTTATGCGCTACGTGAAGATGATCCTTACCGGTCTTCTCCTGATTGTCCTTGTCTACCTCGCCGAGTTTCTCGTTACCCTTCCGTTTCCCATGACACCGGATGTTACGAATGCCGACCGGGCCGGATGGCTCGTCGCGGAATATGCTCTAACGGCTCTTCCCGCCGTGATCCTGACCTTTCTCGCGGCGTGGGTTCTGAAGCTTCACGCGATCAAGGATGCCGTACTTCATTCCATCGTCTGGACCCTGATGTACGCAGGTGTGATCTTTCTTCTCTCGACGCTGGACGCGCCCGATCTATCCACAACGAAGATGCTCTTCTCAACGCCGACCATCTATCTGCTTTTCGCGCTATACTTCCTGGGTCCCGTGCTGTACGCCTCGACTCTGGGCAAGAAACGAGCCCTTTCCGCGAAAAAAGACTGATCCGTTCGCATCCGTCAAACGTTAGTCGACAGGAGGTAGTCGCATGTTCCTGATACTACCCTCGTACCTCGTCAATAACTTCGCGATACGCCTTCTTCTGGCGGCAGTTCTTGGCGCCTGCATCGGTCTCGAGCGTGACATTCGCGGTCGATCCGCCGGCCTTCGCACCAATATACTCGTCAGTCTCGGCTCGGCGGTCTTCACAATCCTCTCCATCGCCATCGCCGAGTCCTACGCCTCGGGCGTGGTCGCAGGCCTATTCTCCACAGATCCCACGCGCATCATGGCGCAGATTGTTACCGGCATCGGCTTCCTCGGTGCAGGCGCGATCATCAAATCCGGCCTCTCCATCCGCGGCCTCACGACTGCGGCCTGCCTCTGGATCACCTCCGCGATCGGAATGTGTTGCGGCGCCGGTTACTATGACGTCGCCATCCTCACCACGATCATCGCTATCCTTGTCCTCACGCTTCTCGTCCGCGTCGAACACCTGTACTCCAAGGACGCCTATCGCGTTCTAGAGATCCTTGCCCCCATCGACACAGACACGAAAGCTCTCCTTCAGACCGTCACCTCCTGTGACCTGGATCTGATCGATTTCGATCAGGAGAAGAACTATCAGGACAAGTCGATTCGCCTCGTCATCAACATCCGCCTGCGCAACCGGGATATGACCGACAAGTCCTGTCATACAATTATCGAAAACATCGAGAAAACGAATCCGGAGATAAAGAAGATAATTTGGAGACATCCGTGATGGAGGGCGAGTTCTCTTCTCGCTCCCTAGTCCTCAGGCTGCGCCTTGCGGAGGGGAGCTCGCTGAGACTCGCCCTCCTCGGGACTAAGATTTGAGGTGTTGTGGTTCTTTCCGAAATTGGAAGGTCGTCCTCTGAAATTCTCTCCCGGATGTCGATCTCCGGCGGAGAATTCTGATGAAGTCCGGCTCCAAAATAAATTTCTTCTCATTGATTACCTACTAAAATGTCCGTTTGGGCCGAATTGGTAGGTAAATCATTGATAAATAATTGGATTATTATTCAATGATTAACTGTTTTTGTTCAATGATAACCTACTAAAAGCCAGTTTTCATGGGATTGAGTCGGTAATCATTGACAAATAATTGCGTTATTTGTTAATGATTTACCTACCAAAATCCGTTTTCTCGTGTTTTGGTAGGTTTCTTTATGATAGATATCTATTCCGCCGCCAGTTATTATCTCTTCAAACGCAAATCAGCAAGAACACAATGCTGCAGTTCGAGTTCTTGCTGCTAAGGTGCATCGCATTTTGCTCGCCGACGGCCAAATGAAACCGAATCGTTTGCTGTGTTCTCAAATATGAACGGTTCTCCGTCCGCTCAACGCTGGACGCGACCCGATCCGTCACCTGCCATCAGGGCCAGAACCTCGGCTTTTGTAACTCTGTTAAAGTCTCCGGGGATCGTGTGCTTGAGGCAACTGGCCGCCACCGCAAAGTGCAGTGCCTGCGCGTCATTTTCGATCGTATTAAGCCCATAAATAAGTCCCCCGGCGAAGGCATCTCCGCCTCCGACACGATCAACGATATTATGAATCTCATACCGCGGGCTCAGGATGAACGACTCCCGATTGAAGAGGCACGCCGACCAGTTATTGTGGTCCGCACTCTTGCTCTCGCGGAGCGTGATCGCGATCTTTTTCACATTGGGAAAAGCATCGGTTACTTTTCGCGCAAGCGCCTCATACTTCTTCGTATCGAGTTTGCCGCTCTCGACCTCGACGTCGACCTCGATCCCCAGAGCTTTCTGGCAGTCCTCTTCGTTCGCGATGATCACGTCGGTGTATTTCGCAATCTCGCACATGACGTCTTTGGCCTCTACTCCATACTTCCAGAGATTCTTGCGATAGTTCAGGTCACACGACACTGTCAAGCCCTTCGCTTTCGCGACGCGGACGGCTTCGAGCGACAAGTCCTTCGAGCTCTCCGATATCGCTGGTGTGATTCCCGTAATATGTAGCCACGTGACCCCGTCAAAGACAAGGTCCCAATCGATATCTCCCGGTTTCGCGAGGGCGGCCGACGAATAGGCTCTGTCATAGATCACCTTGCTGGCGCGCTGGTTCGATCCGGTTTCAAGATAGTAAATTCCCATCCGACCCGGACCGCGCCGGACCTTCCTCGTATCGACACCAAAACGCATCAATTCACCGATGCACGCGTCGCCGATCGCACCCTCCGGAAGAATCGTCAGAAACTCGGCGTCCATGCCGAAATTCGCCAGCGACACCGCGACATTCGCCTCGCCGCCGCCAAAGGTCGCCTCCAACGATGCGCTCTGGAAAAGTCTCTCGTTCCCCGGCGACTTCAGTCGCAGCATGATCTCTCCAAACGTAATTACCTTCATCTTCTCTTCCTCCTCAGCCGCGCACGGCAACGATTGCGGCTGCCTCCGCCGATAACGCCTCGATACGATCAAACCGGCCGTTCCGGATATCGTCCTTCGTGCAGACCCAGCTCCCGCCGACCGCCGGAATAAACTTCTCCGCCAGATACGTCGTCAGATTCTTCCCGTCGACCCCGCCCGTAGGGATAAATGTCAATCCGCCAAAGGGTGCCGACAGTGCCTTCATTCCGGTAAGTCCGCCATAGATATTCGCCGGGAAAAACTTCACCGTCGTAAGTCCCAGAGATAATGCCTTCATGATCTCCGTCGGCGTAACACACCCGGGAACGATCGGTATGCCCTTCTCCAGGCTCCACCTCACAACCGATTCCTCAAGTCCAGGTGCGACCAGGAACTTCGATCCGGCGTCTACCGCACGCTCGGCCTGCTCTACCGTAAGTACGGTGCCGGCGCCGACCGTCATCTCCGGTACTTCACGCGAAACGGCGCGGATCGAGTCCTCGGCCGCAGCGGTTCGAAACGTGATCTCCATCAGATCGATTCCGCCGCGAAGCAGCGCGCGCGCCGTGGGGACGGCGTCCTCGACACGGTCAAGAACAACAACGGGTACGATACCGGTTCTTCTTACATGTTCCAGAAATTCCATATACACCTCGAAAAGTTTATTCTTCTAATGTCTCTCGAAAAGGCTGTAATCTTCACGGACTCTTCAGGTTTCCGTTCCTGTTTGCTAGTATTCTAGCATATATATGGCTTGTCTTCCACATCTTCTTGCGTTACTATTTACGTATTATACCGCTATTTGCGCGACGATTCTGTCGCGACCGAGGTGTCTATGACAAGCTTCCTTCGTGATGACTTTCTTCTTCATTCCCCGATCGCCCGTATGCTCTATCGCGACTTCGCCAAGGATCTGCCGATTATCGATTATCACTGTCACATTGACCCGGCGGATATCGCGCGCAACATCTCGTTTGCCAATATTACCGAGCTCTGGCTCCGGCACGACCATTACAAGTGGCGTCTGATGAGGGCCGCCGGTGTCGATGAACGCCTGATCACCGGCGACGCGGACGATCGCGAGAAGTTTAATGCCTGGGCCGGCGTGATCGGCCGCGCGTTCGGGAATCCTTTGTATCACTGGAGCCATCTGGAGCTCGCACGGTATTTCGGCTATGAGGGCATATTGTCGGAGAAGACGGCGGACGAGGTGTGGAATCTTACGAAGGAGAAACTGGCTTCGCCAGGTTATCGCGCAAGAGACCTGATCACCCGGTCGAATGTTTCCCTCCTCTGTACGACGGATGATCCTGTCGATAATCTCTCCTTGCATCGGCGGATCGCAGACGACAAATCCTTTGCGACGCGCGTGCTGCCGACCTTCCGTCCGGATCGTGCGGTGAATATCGATAAGATAGATTTTCATCTATATATTTCGAGTCTCGCCGAGGCTAGCGATATGCGAATCGATTCCCTGACTTCTTTACAGGAAGCGCTGGAATCGAGGGTGGATTTTTTCGCGTCGTGCGGGTGCCGGCTGGCGGATCACGGAACCGAGGGAATCGTGTACGACCCGGCGGAACCGGAAGAGATTGAGCGGATCTTCCGGCGACGATTGGCTGGAGAGGTCTTATCACCGGAAGAGGTGAATCGGTACAGGACCTCGATGATGCTTTTCTTTGCACGAGCGTACCATCGCCGCGGCTGGACAATGCAGCTTCATTTCGGCTGCCGGCGGGATAATAACCGTCGGATGTTCGCGTCGATCGGGGCGAATACAGGCTTTGACACGATTGCGGACGGTGACTTCGTGACGCCACTCGCTGAATACCTAGATCAGCTGGAACAAGAGGACGCGATGCCGCGCATGATTCTTTACAGTCTGAATCCGAATGACAATGTCTTGATCGACACGCTGATCGCCTGCTTCCAGCGCGGTCCGGACGTCGGCCGACTGCAGCACGGCTCCGCCTGGTGGTTCAACGATCATGAGCGCGGCATTCGCGAACAGCTGCTGACGTTGGCGAGCCAGTCCTACCTTCCCGGCTTTGTCGGGATGCTGACCGATTCGCGCAGCTTCGTCTCCTATACGCGCCATGAGTACTTCCGTCGGATTCTGTGCGATGTGCTCGGGCAGGCCGTCGAGGACGGATCTTTCGCCGGGGATCACGAGATTTTGGGCGGGATGGTCCGCGCGATTTGTCACGACAACGCGGCCGGGCTATTCCGGTAAGATCCTTTCAAGACTCACCCCATCCTTGGAGGTTGTATGCGAGAAGAATTCTTACTCTGTGACCAATGGTCTTTTATGGAGGCAGAACCGGAACAGTTCGATTCTTCCGATGTGCCGAGAGAGGGCTTCCTTCCCTGTGATATTCCTCATGACTTTCTCATCTATAATTCGCGTCGGATGGATCGCGATGCCGACGGCTGGTACCGACGGATACTCTCCCGGGAGATCAATCCGGACGGTAGGCGCATATATATTCTTTTCGACGGCGTGTATATGGACACCACGCTCTATGTGAACGGCCGGGCGGTCGGTGATTGGAAGTATGGGTATACGGCTTTTCACTTCGACATCACGGATTATCTTTGTGAGGGGGACAATGAGCTTCTGCTCGTGTGTCGCCTGCGGGCTCCGAATTCTCGCTGGTATTCGGGCGCCGGGATCTATCGCGACGTCAGAATTCGCATGGTCGACGAGGTTCATGTTGTTCCCGAAGGCGTTTATGTACATACCGATGAGAAGGATGGAGCCTTCGATGTGACCGTTTGGACGGAAGTGTCGGAAGCAGCTCTGCGCGAATCTTTTACGATCGAGTGGTTCATTCATGATCCGAACGGTCGTCCGGTCGCGACCGGGCGTGCGGAAGGAAGCGAAGCGCGGAAGAATATCCTGCACGTCGAGGACCCGAAATGCTGGTCGACTCGAACACCACAGCTCTATCAGCTGACAACGCGATTGTATCAGGACGGCATGCTTCGCGACGAGCTCGTGACGCGGTTTGGGCTTCGTTCGATCCGTCTCGATCCGGATCTCGGGTTCTTTCTGAACGGCGAATCGATGAAGCTTCGGGGCGTCTGCCTGCATCACGATCTCGGCGCTCTCGGCGCAGCCTTTTCGCGCGAGGCGATGAAGCAGAGGCTTCTTCTCATGAAGGAGATGGGAGCAAATGCCGTCCGATTGTCGCACAACCCGATGTCGCGTGAATTTCTCGCGCTTTGCGACGAACTCGGACTTATGGCGATCTCGGAGTTCGTCGATATGTGGCGCAAGCCGAAGAATCCCTTCGATTACGCCAGATTTTTCGAGGAATGTGTCGAAAAAGACGTTGCGAGCTGGATGCGGCGGGACCGGAATCACCCGTCGGTCATTCTGTGGTCAATTGGAAACGAGATCTACGACACGCATGAGGGTCCCGGGGGAATCGATACGATGCGGTATCTTCTCGAGCTCACAGCGAAACACGATCCCCTTCATAACGCCCGCGCGACCTTGTGTTCGAACTACATGCCGTGGGAAAATACCGGGCGCTGTGCCGACGAACTCGGCCTCATCGGCTATAACTACGGAGAATCTCTCTACGACACGCATCACCGAGAACATCCGGATCGCATCATTTTTGGAAGCGAAACCAGTTCGATTCCGGTGAGCCGGGGAATCTATCACTTCCCCCTCGATGCGTCTTTTCTCTCCGACGACGATGCACAGTGCTCGTCATTGGGAAATTCTCGAACGAGCTGGGGCGCGCTGTCCGCGGAGCATTGCATCGATTCAGACGAGTCGCGATCCTTTTCGCTGGGGCAATTTGTCTGGTCGGGCATCGATTATATCGGCGAGCCGACTCCTTATCAGAGCAAATCCTCCTTCCTCGGATTGGTCGATACCGCCGGATTCCCGAAGGATATCTACTATTTTTTTCAGGCCGCGTGGGTGCGACCGGATGAGAGACCGATTCTGCATCTTTTCCCGTACTGGGATTTCAACATCGGCCAGATCATCGACGTGCGAGCCGTGACGAACCTTCACGCCGTCGAGCTTCTCGTGAACGGAGTGAGCCGGGGAAAACAATGGGTTACCGAACAATACCCGTATGGCGTCATCGGGAACTGGCGCGTGCCGTATGAACCGGGGGTTATCGAGGCCATCGCCTATGATTCTCAGGACAGGGTTGTCGCACGCGAGTCGAGATCCTCCTTCGGCAATGCCGCGCGACTGATCCTGTCGGCGAACAGAACCCGAATTGCGGCGGACGGACAGGACCTCGTATTTATCACGGTAACCGCATCGGATGTCGAAGGAAATCCGGTCGAGAACGCAGTCAATCGCGTCTTTGCCAAAGTGTCCGGCGCCGCTCGCTTGGTCGGGATCGATAATGGCGACAGCAGCGATTACGACAGCTATAAAGGAACGTCGATGCGATTATTCAGCGGAAAGCTCGGCCTAATCCTCGCGTCTCGAACAACACCCGGTCCGATTGCCCTCACCGTAAGCTCGCCGGGACTGATCGGGGCTTCGATGGAACTTTACTCCGATCCGGCTGCCGTCATTCCGGGAATCTCAGCTACCGATGAGAATCACGACCGCGAACCTGTCCTTCAGCCGGATATTCCCGTACGCAAGATTGAGCTTCGATCCGATCGCGCTGTGCTTACACCGGAGAATCGTACGGCAAATGTTTCCGTTACCATCCATCCCGCCGATGCTGTCGACCGGGGCCTCTCGATACGCGTTGCCAATAAGCGCGGTATAGATATCGGGATCGCAAGCTTTGAGAAGCTTGCGGACGATCAGTTCCTTGTAACCGCCAAGGCCGACGGAGAATTCTCCCTGCGCGTCGCGTCCCGATCCGGAGGAACCGACATCCGCCTCTATTCCTCGCTTGATTTTCGTGCGGAAGGACTCGGTGTCACCTTTCTCGATCCATATGACTATATCGCCGGCGGAAGGTACACGCTTCATGGCGGTGACATCGGGAACGGCAACGACCGCGGTTTCGCGTCCGCCCGGTTCGGTCCGAGCTATGTTGGATTCACCGATATCGATTTCGGATCGTTCGGATCCGACGAGATCACCCTCGACGTGTTCTGCCTCGACAGTGATCCTTTGCCGATTGAGATCTGGCTCGGAGAACCGGAGACTGCTGATGGGCGACTTCTGACGACCGCCATGTATCATCATCCGGTGATCTGGAATACCTATCAGCCGGAGACCTATGTCCTGCCCGAGCGCATCCGTGGAATTGCGACGCTCTGTTTGCGTCTGTCGCGCAAAGCCCATGTCCGCGGCTTCCGTTTCGCACGCAAAGAGAAGGCCTTCTCTACTCTTGCGGCCGGATCGTGCGACGCGATCAGCGGCGACTCGTACAGACGCGAAAAGGACTCTGTCGTCGACATCGGTAACAATGTTACACTGCTTTTCGAACAGATGGATTTCGTCTCCCGGGCGACCGATCGCATCCGGATCACCGGCCGGACAAGAAATCCGAAGAACACCATGCAGATCCGGTTTGTCAACCCGAAAAACCCCGCGGATGCAGAGATCCGTGTCGTCGAAATCCCGGGATCCCAACAATCCGAAGACGACCAGACCATTGAATTCCCCTTTGCGCCGGTAAGCGGATTGCGGGATGTCTCCTTCCTCTTCCTCCCGGGCGCGAACTTCGATTTCCGGTCTTTCACTTTCCTTCCTGAAGAGACCTGATCATTCGTTTCTCAAAAAAAGCGGCGGAGCTCCTGCTCAGAGATCCGCCGCTTTATCATTATTACAAGACTCTGCAATTTCCGTAGGTCAGTCAATCAGAATCCCGCACCGGGGAGTTGAGTTATGGGCGAAATCGAGGTAAATGGTCCTTTTCGCCCATACAGGTCCGGCTATGAGTATGGGCGAAATAGGGGGTTGTAGCCCGTTTCGCCCATAAAAGTTCAATCAGAATCCTGCGCTAGGGAGAGGAGTTATGGGCGAAATCAAGGTCATCGGTCCTTTTCGCCCATACAGGTCCGGCTAT
>JAEWUD010000035.1 GCA_023397475.1 Bacillota bacterium | reverse complement strand
CTTCACGGGAGTTCGGAGGTGCGCGGGCCATCCCAGGGCAGTTTTTCGTCATTGATGCACATACGAAACAGGCTCCTTTTCGGGTTTTCGTATGTGCGCTGGCCTTCCCAGGGCAGTTATTTGTCATTGATGCACATACGAAACTGGCTACTTCCCGGGGTTTCGTATGTGCGCTGGGCTTGCCAGGGCAGTTATTCGTCATTGATGCACATACGAAACAGGCTTCTTCACAGGATTTCGTATGTGCGCTGGGCTTCCCAGGGCAATTATTCGTCATTGATGCACATACGAAACAGGCTCCTTTTCGGGTTTTCGTATGTGCGCTGGGCTTGCCAGGCAGTTATTCGTCATTGATGCACATACGAAACAGGCGCCTTCACGGGATTTCGTATGTGCGCTGGGCTTGCCAGGGCAGTTATTCGTCATTGATGCACATACGAAACAGGCTCCTTTTCGGGTTTTCGTATGTGCGCTGGCCTTCCCAGGGCAGTTATTCGTCATTGATGCACATACGAAACAGGCTCCTTTTCGGGTTTTCGTATGTGCGCTGGGCTTCGACGCGAGTTGAGAATCACTAATGCACCGACGAAATGAACGGCTGACTGCTTTTTCTTCAATTGCTTGCCTATCGCGACGGTTGGCTTACGGAGATTGCCTAGAGTGCTGTTTTGCGCGCGAAAATATCCTTCCGATGTGGTGGTCATTGAAGAGTGAGGTTTGGCACCCCAGGTTTGGGATCGAGATTATGTGCGTGGAAATATTTATGCTCAATGATTACAAATCAGAATTGCGCCAAAGTCGTTTTCGTACGTAATCATTGATAAGTAATAAAGTTATTGCTCAATGACTACCTACCAAAATGTCCTTTGGGGTCGATTTGGTAGGTAATTCAATGACAAATAATCTGATTTTTATTCAATGATTAGCTATTTATGTTCAATGATAATTTACCAAAACCGTGTTTTTGTGGGATTGAGTAGGTAATCATTAACGAATTATTGCGTTATTTGTTAATGATTCACCTACCAACTATGCGTTTTCTCGCGTTTTGGTAGGTTCGTTTATAAGAGATATTTACAGTAGCTAACTCTTCGCTCACCAAACACAAATGAGCAAGAACACGTTCCCGAATCCGTGTTTTTGCTCATTTGATGTCTCACATTTACCTGCAGTCCGAAAATGAAACCGTATCTTTGGCTGTATTCTCCTATCGGAGAGAAATTCGCCGAACCTTACAGATCCAGCTTCTCGAACGACTTCGCGGCACTCCGGTAGGTCAGATACGTTACGAGCACGAAGAACACGACACCGATCGCCAGCACGAGAAGTTTCTCCGCTATGAACTGCGGATCTTTCGTGTCGAGCCGGTCACGGACGAACGGAACTGCGTGTGCCGCGACCTCCGCCGCACCGATGAAGACCCATACTGCGGACGACGCTAGGAGGAAGCTTTTCCCGACCTTCTGTATGTCGCGAAAATAGTTCGCGAAAAACACCGCATTGAATATGCCCATCAACACGAAGGACAGGCCGAAGAACGCAACATTCGCCTCCATGCCGACCTGATTCTCCGGCACCGGAAACGTCGCGCGCAGTATGGCGAACGGGATGACCAGAAGGGCCAGTACCACCTCGTACAACATGACAAAGAGAATGCGTGCGGCGACAATGTCGCGCCGACGGACCGGAAGCGTCATCGTATAGAGAATGTCGCGGTTCTCTCTTCCCTGAAGTGAAGTGAAGAAGATTGCAAGTCCCGCATAGAAGAAGGTCACATAGTACGGATAATTCGGGATCAGGATCATTGCGGCGAGGCCGAGAAACAAAGGCATTGTCGGGTGCATGGTGAGGCGCAGCTCTTTTCGCAAGAGATTCATCATACCAGCGCCTCCTTCTCCATGTGGATCATGATGGTCTCGAGATCGGCCTCGCGTATCGTCGCGGGATCGAAGGCTGGAGCGCATGTCGCTTCAATCAGGGACTCGTAGCCGTCCTTTGTGCGCTTGAGCCCGATGAGCTCCGGGCGTTGCTCAGCAGCGTCAGGCATGACCTCGAAGGTCGCGACCCGGTACCTGGTTACAAATTGCTTCAAAGCATCATCCGCAATGATCCGGCCGTTCTTGATGTAGATAATTCGATCGGCGCATTTCTCCAGGTCCGACGTGATATGCGTCGAGAAGAAGATCGTCACGCCACGGTCGGCGAGATCCAGAAGGATGTCGAGAAGTTCATCGCGCGATACCGGATCGAGGCCCGACGTCGGCTCGTCAAGAATCAGGAGCTCTGCATGACGCGACAGGGCCGGAATGAGGGCGAACTTCACCTTCATCCCCTGCGACAATTCGCTAATCTTCTTGTTCTCATCAAGCCCGAAAATCACCATATAACGGCGGTATTCCGCCTCATCCCAATCGCTCCAGAACCGGCGCGTAACGTCGATGATCGACTTCAGCTTCTTTCCCGCGTAGTAATCAACCCCGCCATTCACAAAGCCGATCCGACGTTTGATCTCCTGTTCATGCTCCGCATAATCCAGATCGAAAATCCGAATCTCCCCGGAGTCCGGATGCAGAAACCGCATGATCGACTTGAGTGTCGTCGTCTTGCCGGCGCCGTTGCGACCGATGAAACCGGTGATCTTGCCCTTTTTCAGCGAGAAGCTGACCTCCTCGAGCCGGAAACTCGGGTAGGTCTTTACCAGATTCTTTACCGTCAAGATTTGCATGTGCTTTCGCCTTCTTCCTTGACCTTATTGATGTTCTCCGCAAACGCCTGCAGGTTCTCTCTCGGCTCTTCCCTCGTTCCGGGCGGCATCTGTCCCGCGAAGATCGCTTCGGCGAATGACTGCATCACCGCCTGCTTGTGCAAAGCAATACCACGCTCGCTGTCCGCCATGATCAGCAGGTTCTCGCCGACCGTAATCCCGAACATATCGCGGATCTCCTTGGGAATCACGATCTGACCCTTCGGTCCAACCTTGACCATGCTCATGAAATGTGTCGTGGAACTCATGTGGCGGCCTCCTTTGTGTGAGAAAACTTGATCTATAGAGGTTGTGATCTATTCCGATCGTGGTAATCTGTGATTCTAAGTATTACTTTTCTTACTTGTAATACTTTTTATTCCGATTGTACAGCTTGCAACGCGAAAAAACAAGAGTGCCAACGCAATCACCTGAACGAAAAGACAAACGTTAATTGGGCCGGCCTTGTGGATTGCCTGATTTACCAATGATTACCGTTAATTGGGTATATATTTATCAATACTTTGCATAGGAAACAAGAATTATTTTAAAGCTTCGTATGTGCCTCGCTGAACAAGAAAGACATTATTCGTCAATGATAACCACGAGAATCTGATGAGCCTCATGATTTTATACTTCCTCATTGAGTAAGAAGGAGGTTATTCGTCAATGTTACCGTGAAAACAGTGATCCGCCTGACCTTTTACTACTTCGTGGGCTGGGGACGTGATGTAACATATTTATCGGAGCGCGCAGCGCGACTATTAATCCGCGCCATAGTTTCGATGGTCGATTCTCAGATCAACCACTCCTTGGCTTTCTCGAAGTCATTGATAAAGGCGACCGGGTAATCCACCCCCACCTCCGTTAAAGCTCGCTCAAATACGCGCCTGTCTTTCCCACCACAGCCGACGATCGCGACCTTTCTGAAAACCTTGCGTTTATCCGCGAGCACGCTCGCAACCGCCGTAATAATGCTAGACGTCAGAACCGTCTCGTCGACATTCACCCCGACAAAAGCCGGATACGACGGGCGAAGCATTGTCGGCGCGTCGGCGACAATTCGCGCGAGTACCAGATCCTCCCTGTCGCCGAACGCATCGAGGTGCAGGAAATAGATCTCGCCGCCGTGAAACGCGAGCTTCATCGAATGTGTCCGGGTTCCCAATGGAAGCGTCGAGTCGAAATCTTGGGTCATTTGGCCTCCTGGGGAGTATGCACGCGCGGAGCTTCTCGTTCTGTTATCTTTTTTAGTGTTTTTCGCGCACAGGCATAGAGTCACTTTTCACGAAATCGATAAGTCGTTCTTTTTCACTCTGCCGATTTGTAGGTCCTTTTCGCGAAAACCGTCCCTGCGCCCCGGACCATATACTCAATCAATACTCTTATCAATCCGAAAGCGCACGATCTTGCGCGAGGTGTTCTTGGGGAATTCCTCGCCGCGAATGCGCACCATGTTAACGGCCTTATAGGAGACCGCCTCTTTGTTGATGAGCTTGATCTGCTCCTCGAAATATTTCTGCTTGTCCGTGATTCCGAGCTTCTGCACAACTTCTTCGTTCGGGAAAATCTCGGCGACAATCACCTCGCGGCTCTTATTCGACCGGCTCTCGCCGGCGTATACGACGACTTCTTCGACGGCCTCGAGGCGACCGATCTCCGTCTCGATTTCTTCGGGATACACGTTCTTGCCGTTACTCAGGATGATCAGATTCTTGAGCCGCCCCGTGATGTAGAGCCAGCCCTCGTCGTCCAACCGGCCGTAATCGCCGGTGTGGAAATAACCGTCTGCGTCGATCGCTCTGGCCGTCGCCTCCGGATCCTTATAGTAGCCGAGCATTACGTTCGGTCCTTTGACGCAGATCTCTCCCTCGCCGTTCGCGTCGGGTTGATCGATCCGCACATCCTGGTGCAGGATCGGAATTCCGACGCTCCCCTTTTTCTGCAAGCGGTTGCGATTACAGGAGACCAGCGGCGCACATTCCGTGATGCCGTAGCCGTTCAGGATCGTCACGCCGAGCGCGTCGAAGGTCTCGATCACACTCGGATTGAGGGCCGCTCCGCCGCTGATGACCATCTCGAGTTTGCCGCCGAACGATGCCAGCACGCTCTTGAAAAGCGTCCGCCGCAGATCGATCCCGACCCGCCGCAGCGCGTTACTCACCTTCATCATGCGTCGCAGAAGCTTGGCCTTGCCCTGCTTCTCGGCCGTTGACCAGATGCGCGCGTGGAGCTTTTCGAGAAAAAGCGGTACCAGCACCAGGTGCGTCGGCTGCTGCTCCTTGATCTCGGTCGCGATGTACCGCAGGCCGCTCGACAGATACACCGTCGACCCCTGCGCGAAGTGCCCGACGAAGATCACCGTCGAGCAGAACGTGTGATGCGGCGGCAGGAAATTCACCGTCTTCGGCGATATCGCGAAAAGATACATCCCGTTGGTCATATCGAGCGTGATGTTCTTCTGCGACAGCATGACGCCCTTACCCTGCCCCGTCGTCCCGCTCGTGAAAACAATCGTCGCCAGCGCGTCGATGTCAATCTGGTAATCATAATAGGAATTGTCGCCCTGCGAGAACTTCTCCGCGCCATCCGCGACGATCTCCGCGATCGCGACCGCGCCGTCCAGGCCCGGCTGATCCAGGCAGACCAGACTATCCAGCGTCGGCACCTCGCCGCGCGCTGCCCGGATCTTCTCCTCCGCCGACGCCCCGTACATCACCGCGAAACACTCCGCCGTCCGCATGATATCCGCGATATCCTTGACCGGCATGTCCTTATCGATCGGAACGATCACCGCCCTGATCGCCATCAGCGCGTAATACGAACAGATCCACTCATACGAAGCTTCTCCGATCAGCGCCACATGCCGGTCGCGCCAGCCGCGCCCGATCAGACCCGTCCCCAGGTCACGCACGTGATCTCTGACCTCGGCATACGTCCGGTCAATCTGGGCCTTCGCCGGGTCCTCCTTATACGAGAAGGCAATCCGGTCAGGGTGCCGCTCGGCGACATTCTCAATCATCACGCGAAAATCTCTGAAAACCGTCGTCTCATACAGGGGATAATTCTTCTTGCCCATAACACAACTCCCAAAATCGCGCGAAAAAATAGCGCGTTGTAAACGTTAACCGATGAATATTATACCACCGCGGGAGGCGGTTGGGGGGTGGGAGATGGTGATCTGGGTACTTGGCCGTATCAAGAATTAGTGAACCGTGAACTTGTATGCAGTTCAAATTTTTCTTGTCGATAGTTACCCCAAGACCGAGATTATTCTTATAACCAATACAAACTTCCTTCTGACTCAATTAGCATCTGGAGGAAGCTATCAAAATTGCTTGCAATTACATTCCAATCTCTAGGCAATTCTTCAAAAAAACAATCAATAACTCTTTCATCTTTGCTTGATGTATCAAAAGCCAAGTAATTGCATTCTCCGATGTATTTTGCAAAAACTAGAAGACTATCATTCCAATCATCCTCAAAAGTCGCCTTCGCAAAATTATTGGCATGAATAATCTCGTCACAGCCAAGAAATTGAAATCCACCAAGTCCTTTGTAATCATATAGACGAGCACCGTTATATTGTTTTAGAAACTTCTTGTATAGAACTGGCAATCTATTCCCGATTCCATTATTCAATATTTGTATTTGACTTTCATCCGCACCCGGCTTCATTATGAATGCTACATTAACCTGCTTGCCATCAGAATCTAGTATCTCCAAATGAAACTCTTGTCTGTTCGCAGCAATCTCAATAAGTTTATTTAATCCTTGCATAATTTGAACCCTCCACGCTATCTTCTCTAAGGATAATTTCTCCACCAACTCGTGAACGGTTGATGTTCATCAGGTTGTATTAAGGGCACAAGGTTCTCGAAACTATTATCTCCGCCTTTTGATAATGGTTTTATGTGGTGAACATTCACTTCTCCTTCTGGCCAAATTCTTCCTTGCTCTATCCACCATGTCTTAAATTGTTCCTTGTAAGGATTTGTAAACTTTGATCTTAGTAACGTACTGTTGTTTGGTGCATAAGGTCCTGATGGAAGTTTTACTTTTCCATAACCACTTACTTCGACATCAGGATAAGGAACACCTTTACTGTTTAATACTTTGTTTGTGCTCTCAACATCAACTGTCTTACTCTCTCCCGCAACCGACGTCTTGTTTCCGCCCGTGCCGATGTCCGGGGTGGCACTTCCGGATTTACAATCATTATGCACCAGGATCTGCGTGTTTCCAACGTAGTAGGTGTGGAAGTCGGCGACTTCGAAGTTGTAAACGGTGACGGGCGCGTCGAGGGTCTCGATGCGGATCTTTTCGAGAGGGGCCGTCGTGCCGTCGGCCAGGGTCAGGAGGTCGCCTTCGCGGAGGTCGCCCGCCGCGATCCAGTCGTCGCCGACGAAGAACGGGTGGTCGGGCGTGGTCGTGATCTCTTCGCCGTTGACGGTGAGGTGGACGAGGGTGTCGGACTCTTTGACGAAAACACGGACGACTTCTTTGTATTCGGTCGCGCCGGTCTCGGCGTCGGTCGCGAGGACTTTGTCGCCGGCCTCGATCTCTTCGATCGGTTTGGCGGTCGCTTCGCCGTCTTTGCCCTGTACGGTGATCTGGGTGCCGGCGATGAAGCAGGCGGGGTGGAGCTCCATGGTCCGGGCACGGTCGAGTGCTTTGAGATCTTTTAGGAAGCTTTGTCCCACAAATGCCATCGAAACAGCATCCAGTGCTATTCCGGCGACATCCCAGGCATCAATTTCTTTTCCAAGAACCTGCGTATCGTAGTAAATTTTTCCTAACTTTTGTCCAATATCATGTGCGGACGAGATTAAAGTATATGTATTGGCTGTGACTTTACATCCGGTTTCGATAATATTTGCTGCACGGAGTGCTTTGCTAATGCATGGGAAAGAAAGTTTTATTGTACTGCCAATGAATGATCCAATTCCCGGTAATGCGGATACTAGACAGGCAATACCCGCCGGCAAGTCTCCCTCGTGAAAATACCAGAGCATATTTATGATATCAAATATTTCGCCCACACCAGGGATGAATCCAAGCAGATCAAGAACTGCGTGTCCAACGAAAGAGAAAATCTTCATCGCAGATAGACCGAAGGGATCCAGTGCGTTAATGGGATTCCCCTGAACGTAGGCATAGCGGTTCATGCTCTGGCTGTCTGAGATGTTACCATAGAGGATGTCTTGATTGATAAACCGCTTGATATCCGCGTTATAGTACCGCGAACGCATCTGATATAAACCGTTATCATCGGTAACGATACCGTACTGCCCATTGTAGAGGAACTGAATGCCGTCCGTCTCACCGCCTAGAAGTTCTCCGTAGGTTCCGTATGCGAAGGAACGGACGATGCGTCCTGAAGCGTCTGTAATGGCTGTCGTGCTTCCGATCTGATTGAAATGATAGGTCAGATAACCACGCTCAGAACTCTCTTCTGCGGTCAATCCTATACCGTAGATGTAATTCGTTTCCGTACCTGTCGTCGAGTATTGGCCGTTCGAAGTTTTTGTATAGACTGTAGAGCTCAGGATCTGCGAGAGTGAACTGTTCGAATTCGTGATGTACTCGATGCGTTTCGAGGAATCAGATACCGCCGTTCTCTGATTCTCCGCATCATACTCGTACGTTGTATCACCTGCGCGAACAAGTCGATTTCTGCAGTCGTAGGTGAATTCGGTCATCACTCCGTTCAAGGGGCCATAGAGCATATTGCCGTCATTGTCGTAACGGATGACCTCTCCATTGAACGTGAGCAAACGATTGGCCGAGTCATACGTCATGAGCACATCCGAGAGTCCCTCGGGAGAAATGCTCTCGGAGTTGGAGATGGTTGTTATATTTCCTGCGTTGTCATATCCATATTGATAACTATTGATAGATGTGGTTCCGTTTGTGTTTTCCTGTGAAATACGTTGTCCTTTGGCATCATATCCGTAGTTCTCGACGCTTCCATCGGGACGGCTGACAGATATCATTTGTCCGTTAGCGTTGTAAGTGTAGACGGTCTCGCGACCGTTCCAGTCTGTAACCTTCTTCAGGCTACAGTCTATGTTGTAGCTGTAACGAACAATTCTTCCTCCGGGATACGTTAGCGTTATCAGGTTCCCAAGTTCATCAGATCCATACTTGATCGTCTTTCCGTTACAGTCTGTGTACGTGGTGACGCGGTTCATCGCGTCGTATTGACGCGAAATTGTTCCATTCTCATCCTGTATCGTGAGTAGGTTGCTATTCTTGTCATACGTGTAATGAATGGTACCGAGTTCGTCCGTCATCGACGTAATGCGGCCGATTGCATCATATGTGAAATGACTTACCTGACCTCTTCCGTTTGTTGATTCTGAGAGCAGTCCGGATGAATTGTATATATAGTTGAACTCGCTACCGATCGCGTTTATCACCGCGGTAATTCTGCCCATCGAATCGTATTCAAACGATGTAGATCCACCGTTCGGATCCGTCTGAGAAGTAATGTTTCCTGTATTATCGAATTCATTTATGGTTGTTCCCTGTAGCGGATCAACAACACTCTCTATCCTTCCGTATTGATCATATGAATACACTGTGCTTGATTGCGATGTGGTGTTAAGACATGCGACAACATTACTAATGGCTCCGGCCTCGTTATAGGAAAATTGACTTGCCGTGCCGAGCGCGTCAGTACTGGTCACAACCTGGTTCAGGTTATTATACGTATTCTGTGACACGATGTTACCCATCGCATCTTTAATTTCTAATACATTCCCGGTTGCGTCGTATGAGACATACCAACTGTTCCCGTTCGCATCAATGGACTCTATCACTCTTCCAAGTGCGTCATATTTGTACGAATTTCTGATCGTTCCGATGGACGTGTCGGTCCATGTACTGATTAGTCGGTTCTCTTTGTCATACTCGAAATGGTAGGTCTGTCCAAGAGCATCCGTTTTCGAGATACAGTTTCCCATGACATCATACGTATAAGATGTCTTGTTGCCCAGAGGATCAGTTGTTGACAATAGATTTCCATACGAGTCAAAGAGAGATCGTGTCTCGTTTCCGAGCGCATCCCTGACACATGTGACATTACCTGCTGCATCATATTCGTAGGAAGTTACATGATTCGCACCGTCAGTGACATTTATTAGCTGCCACCTCTCGTTATAGGTATAGAGATCCCGGGTTCCGTCAGGATATGTGATTTGATATAAAGAACCGTTCGGATAGTAGGAATAACTTGTCGTCATTCCATTTGCGTCTGTCGATGTTAGTAAATTATTAGATCCATCAAATGTGTATGTCTCCGTCAGATCGCCTATCATGGACTTAATCGGATTTCCGACACCATCGTAAATGGTATTCGTAATCTTGCCATCCGGATCAATTTGCTGGATAACGTTGCCCTCACCGTCATACTTGTAGGAGATAAAGGTACCATCCGGATAGATCTGTTTCACAAGCCTGCCGTTCGCATATTCGAAGACAGTCGAATTCCCTTTCTCGTCGGTAATTCTCGTTTGATTGCCTACATTATCATATTCATAGGTAATCGTACCGCCCAGAGCATTGGTCTTACTGATCACTCTGCCTAGAATGTCATACGCGAAGCTTGTTACAGCGCCTTCTCGATCTGTAAGAGAAATCAGGTTCCCGACTGCATCATACTGGTATGTCATAGAATTTCCGGCAAGATCCGTCGTGGTTGAGAGTCGTCCACCGGTATATTCGTAAGACTGTGTGCCTTTACCGGATATAGATTTCGTTAGAATTTGCGCAGAGTCGTTATACGTATACGCCGTATTGATTCCATATTCATCTTTCTCCGAGATGAGCAGATTACGATTGTCATAAGTATAGGAATAACTTGTTCCGTCCGCTCCGGTTATTGAAGTGATATTGCCACGATCATCATAGGAGAATTGCGTTGCATTACTATACATATCCCGTACGATGGAACGATTGCCATTAGAATCATATTCATAGTAGACAGTATTCCCGACGGAATTGGTCTCTGAGATCAAATATCCGCTCAAGTCATAGGTAAAAATGCTTCCGTTACCATTCTGATCCACCGTACTTAGCAGGCGTCCGAACCTATCGGTTTTCGCCTTCAGAGTATTCCCATTCCGATCCGTTATCTCGACATGCGTGCTACCGGTTTCAGAATCATCCGTATATGTAAAAATTGTCAGGGGCGTTGCGGCATCTCCGTCATCCTGGGTCAGAACGCGACCTGTCCCGTCGTACGTGTTTGACACAGCGACGAGACCGGAATCATTCTTCACTTCTGATAGTTTCCCGGCTGCATCATAGGTGTATGTTATCGTCTCTCCGAGGGGGTTGGTAAAACTCGTTAAATAGTCCCCGGTATAGCTAAATGTGCTGCTTCTACCTGTATCATCTGTCACCGACGTTATATGTCCGGCCGCGTCATAATGCAAGTAGAGATGCATACCGGAGCTGGCATCAGTTATCGTTGTAAGCAGATCCTGGTGAGCGAGTGTAATCATTCTTCCGCTCGCATCACATATCTTTGTGAGCTTCCCATCGGTATTAAATTCGTAAATGTCGCCCAAAGGAGAACGCATAACATACAAACCGCTGGCATCGCGAGACAGCGTATACCCCTTCATTCCATAGCTGATGCATGTATAATCGGCTGCAAGTGAAGTGTTCTCCTGCAACACTATCTCTCCGTCTACGATCGTTCCAAACGCTGTATTTTCGATTGCCGTATCCGGAATAAAGGACAGGAAATTTGTTGGTGTCCAATAGAATCTTGTTTGTCCTTCTTCGACCCTTATCTCATTCTCATATGCGTGACTCCATCCGTATCCTACTTCACCCTTTTTGTCAGTAGACAGTGAGTTGTAGTCGAAATCAAGCGACAATGTCGTTGCACCTGACACCGATAATGTCGACACGCTGTCAAGGTATGCACCGGTCATAAAGTCAACCGGATCACCCCACAAGGTGTCTACGGTTATTACTTTCACGTTATACTGCGTTATATGGCTTGGTATCGGCTCTACCGAGACCTTCACAGCAGTATTAGTTTCACTCAAATCGGTAACCAAATATTCTAACAGCTCGTAATAGACCTTACTGGGATCGCCATCTCCTTTAAATGTTGTACAGAAGGTTCCATAAATTGATTCCCCAGGCATTAACATCTTGATAGATAGAGATTCACCGCCGTAAGTAACCGGAATGCTTCGACATTCCGTCGGAACATCCATGTTGAACCGTGGAGGTCTAGACCCCTCGTATTCTATGAGTTCTCCAGTATTCCCATCGATGACCTTAACCTTATAAGAGTATCCCGGATCAACATACTCGCCAAAAGTGGTGGTAAGGGTATATATTGGAGATGATGAAGTGTTTTCCACCGCAAACTGAATGAAGTAATTCTCGCCAATGTACGCCGATTGTTCGGGCATCAATCTGATAAGAATACCAGCTCCCTCTAAATAGAATTCCTGACTGGTAACAAAGTCAGCTGAAACCGGAACATTAAACGGTTGCAGGTTTCCTTGGAAATGAGCACCAATATCGTATGTGCCGGCAGTATCTGATTTTACGCACCAGGAAACGCTTGATTTCTGTTGTCCTCCAATGTAGTACATATCCTGGACATATCCACTTGAACCAGCGTACTTAGTCGCGAACGGATATGATCCGGCATCTTGCAACACCTCATTTGATGTCTGTGATCCATTTTCTGTAATCTGTGCTCCATTATCTACATTTTGCGACTCATCTTGGGTACTCGATACACCAGCATTCGGAGACATAATCGCGCCTCCAGGACCACCTTCTGGTCGAGTCGCCGCAAGCGAAACAGGTCCTGATAGTTTCAGCTCTCCATAACAGTCCGATAGATAGAACTGTTCCCCTGCATTGTTGATAACACCTAATGTAACAAGATACATATTCTTGAGCCATGCGATTTCTTGCGTCGTTCGAACATACGCCAGAATAGGGGTCTCGACATTATTGATGTACTCTGAACCGATTCCATGAATCTGGATGGGAATACCCGGATTCCCAGCTGGAATATAGCTTTCCCCATCAAAAATATACTCATATACAACAGGTATCGGTTTCTGTTGAAAAGTCAATTGAATTTCGAACTTATACTGCACCAGATTCGTTTCGTCCTCAAAATCGATTCCATATGCAATCATTTCCTCAAAACTCATCAAATGAGATGAAACCGCTCCGGTTACGAGATCTCCCTTCGTGAGGGGAAGAGTAAATGATTGAGTTGCACCGCCTATAACAGTTATAATTTTCTCATTCGGTAAGTAATCCGGTGCATACGCTGCGACGCTGTACATACTCGGTGTCGCGGCAAGAGTAATCTCGCCTTCATCGTTTGCAATAAAACTCAGCGAATCACCCGAACTCGTACGAAGATAAACGTTCGCACCGGGTATAGGAACTTCCTCTGTATTTACAATTTTTACTGTTGCGATACCTGCTTCTTCCGGGCCATATACCTTAACAAAACAGTTCGCTGTATCGGAATTCCCATAATCATCGCGAACAGTTAACACGACATTGTAATCTCCAGGCTCTGCGTACGAGAAAATCACCTGCGAACCTGTGAGAGTATTGCCACCTCCCATATTCCATTCATAGGAGACAATTCCGACATTGTCACTGGAACCTGTTGCATCGAGCGCGAAACTATTTCCCGCGATTGTGGTAACGGTTTCGGTAGCGAATGCTACCGGTGCGACAGTATCAATCCGATACGCTATTCCGCTCACTGAGTTACTGTCAACATGGTTTCCACACTTGTCATAACTCTTGATCATGTATGTATAGGTAGACTCGGGAACTACATTCATGTCTGTGTAGGATGTTGATGTTTGTTCCGTTACGTAGGAATATTTCGTTTCCCCTTCGGCTTTACGATATATCTCATACTTCGCGAAATCTATCTCCGGAGATACTCCCCATAATAAATCAATCTGCCAGTTTCCCTGTGTTAAGGTCACGTTCGCTGCCTGCGGCGCGGCTGTGTCCAGCAGATAACTATATGAATAGTATTCACTGGAGTTTCCGTTCTCATCGGTCGCTTTTGCTCTGAAATCATAGATTCCATCCGGCAAACCTGTCGTATTCCAGGCTGTTGAAAGTACAAAGTATTGATCGCTTGCTTCTTGAGAAGCGATGGTCTGCCACTGATTCATCCCGGAAGGAGAATACTCAACAAACACAGAATCAAGCGCTGCATTATCTGTCGCCAGAATCTGAATATTGGCATTAGCCGTGACATTGTTCCCGCGCTTCGGACTGATACTTCGAATCTGCGGCGCAATGAAGTCCGGCGACACCATTGTTTCTATAGATTCAGAGAATGCACTCGAATTTCCTGCAATGTCTACGGCCACAAGTTGATACTGATATGTAGAATCGTAGGAAACCGTCGTATCGAAGTAATTCAGCGTTGAACATTCTCCAATGGAATTGAAGTTTACAGCGTCTGTTGAGCGATATACCAAGTAATGCGAAACATCAGATTCGGCTGGAATATCCCACGTTAATTCGACGCATCCGCCGTCTCCTTCTGCAATCAGATTCGTTACCGCTGCAGGAGCTGTTCGATCAATTACATATTCGCATTCGATGGGCGCTCCATCGATGACAAAATTCTCATTTCCTGCCTCATCCGCAGCCGTGAACATGACATAGATTGTTCCTTCAGGAAGTCCGCTGATATCCCATTCATACGAGAAACTATTCTCAGATTGAATAACAGAAGCATTCAAGGTGACCAGTTCTGTCCATGCTCCCTGTAACATTCGATAGCTTATCGTCATAGATGAACAGCCGACATTGTCGGTCACGGTTGCCGATAGCGAAATATGGTCCTTGTATCGAGATTGAACCGGACTCACCTCTGTGATCTGCGGCTTCACGGTATCAGATATCGTCGTTAGAGTAACAATATCCGATGCTTCGCCCCGATTATTCAAATTGTCATATCCCACGACGCGGAAGTCGTATTGGGTATTAGGAAGAAGATTCTGGACAAAGAAACCCATAGTATTGGCAACAACGCCAACAGCAACATATTCACCCTCAACAAGCTGCTCGACTTGGAAATATGCGAAATCGTCATCCGGGACTTCATTCCAGGTGATTTTCGCATAATTGGAGAAAGCCTCCGCTTGATCTATTATAATTTTCGATATGCCGGTCGTATCGACAGAATATTCTCTGTAAACTTGATTCGAGCTCAGGTTGCCGCTTGTATCCTTGGCAATAGCTCTAACCTGATAATCACCATTTAATCCCTGCGTGTTCCATAGAATTTTCGATATGTTATTACTTGAGGCCGATTCACCAATGAAAATCCATTCCTCAGTTCCAACCGCACGATAGAACGCAGAGATCGATGCCACAGATGCATTGTCTATCGCGCTAATTTTAAGTACAGCAGATTGACCCAATCTAGCTACATCCGGAGAGATTCCGGTTACCGTCGGCGAGGTAAAGTCTCGATAATCCTTCCAAACTGCAGAGAATACCAAATTACTCGTCACTTCATAAAGATCGCCGGGCAGATAGTCCTCTATCCCGTTATCCCAGGATAGGAACTCGAAGTATTGTCGCGAAAATGTATTCGCCGGCAAGACAATAGAAGTTCCGCTCAACGTATACAAGGTGGCCGGGGGCACACCGGTTACGTTATCCAGATTGGGGACGAATTCCACACTGTAGCTCTCGGATTCCGTGGTAATATTCTGAATGATTGGGAGCTTGATTTCGATGTCACCGATAACATATACAGGCAACGCTTCATCGCCATTGATAGAAATGGAGTATGTTCCTGCCGATATACCCGAAATCGAGTATTTTCCGGAGATATCTGTCGTCGTTGTATAGGTGTTGTTTTCATTACCTAACGTGATGTCAACAAAGCTCAAAGTATGACCTGAGGAATCAAGCGCTAACCCCTCCATCTTGGCAGAATCTTGAAAAATCTTCCGGTTTATTTCCGGCAACTCAGGATCATAGGATACCGTGTAGTTGTTCGTAAAGAAGTGACCTGTAAACCCGCTGATCGGAACCCAATCTGCCGGTAAAGTAATATTGCTTCCCAATTCGAAACAACCATCCGAAAATTGCTGTAACTTCGACGATAAGGTGCTTGAATCCCAGATGATATCGACTTCTCTGTTCTCACATAATTCACACTTCGGCTTCTGAGACAGATAGAACATCGTGTTGATCATCAGCTGAATCTCGTCATCACTAAAATTCGATCGATGTCCCATTTGTGACATGCCAACATTACCGGTCGTCGTAAGATAGAAATTATTGGTACCTGTCCGACCTCCATAGCTCGACAAAATGCTGCCGGTGTTAATAAGCGATGTTGAGTAATCTACCCAAACGTCACCATAGGCAAATTCATTAATGGAATGTGAGGTATTGGCATCCAGAGTGTAGTAGTTACCATTATCAATAGCAAGCTTTTCACCGGTCATCAAATTGAATGGATATTGAACGATTTGGCCTTCCTTACGAATACGTAGAGAGTTCTGTAATATGTTGTCGCTACCGCTGCTATTACCGACAATATTCGTAGGTGTGGTTACAATTTTTACCGTATCCAGAATAAGTGCATCCATATTCCAATGATACCCAATGAGTGGTGTTATTGTAGAAGTAGGTGCGTACATGCCTTGTCCTGCCGGAACTGGATTTGTACCTGTATCACCTATACATATTGTGTTATGAAAAGTCAGGAATCCAAATCCATGTTGAATATAGTCTTTAAGAGCCACTCTCGCAACGCCGCTAATATCCATATAGTAATTCGCATCCGCGACTCCAACAGTAACGAGATCATATTGATAGTTCCCCTGTGCATCCTTTAAATATTTGTTCGGATCTCCATTGAATGCAGTCAGATAGACAGAATCGATTGACAAAGATAAGTCATCCGGAAGAGGATGAGTTTCTAAAAATAACTCGAATTTACTCTCAACAACATTAGTTCTTGGATATATTGATAAGACCTTGATTTCTTTCTTCCCTAGGTCATATTCAAAATTTTCTGAAACCGGCGTTGGTGTAGGAGTTGGTGTCGGAGTTGGAGTCGGAGTTGGTGTAGGAGTCGGTGTTGGTGTAGGAGTCGGAGTCGGTGTCGGAGTAACTGTCGGTGCTGAGGTAGGTGTTGC
>JAEWUD010000022.1 GCA_023397475.1 Bacillota bacterium | reverse complement strand
AGTATCCGGAATCCGTATCCGAGACCATTCCGGTAGATAAGGTATATTGCGGGAAGTATCGTCTGGAGGATCCGCTTCCCGGATCGACGCAGACGGTAGGGGAGGCGATTCTCTCTCCCACACGTACTTTTCTTCCGATCCTGATGAAGGTGTTGGCTTCCTATCGTGAGAAGATCTCCGGATTAATTCATTGCACCGGCGGCGGCCAGGTCAAGTGCCGTGATTTCGGCAAGAGTATCCGCTATGTGAAAGACAATCTGTTTCCCTTTCCTCCGATCTTCGAGGCGATCTATGCTTCCGGAGAAGTTCCGATGAAGGAGATGTTTCAGGTATTCAATTGCGGTCATCGCATGGAGATCTATTGTGATCCGACTGTGGCCCAAGATATCATCGATATCGCACGCTCGTTTGACGTCGACGCGAGGATTGTCGGCCATGTCGAAGCGCTGCCGGAGGGGCAGCCGAACGAGGTTGTGATCACGTACAGAAACGAAGAATTCCGCTATTGACATTCTCATCTGGCATAGATATAATGATCACTGTTCGCCGGAATTAACGCGCGACAAACGGGTGACATCCCGTTGCAGATGTTCCGGAAACATGCGCCTTTAGCTCAGTTGGTAGAGCAACTGACTCTTAATCAGTGGGTCCCCGGTTCGAATCCGTGAAGGCGCACCACAAGAAGAAACCCCGAGAGTAATTACTCTCGGGGTTTCTTCTTGTGTGGAAGTTAAGCAAAGGATATCCTGTCTTTCCTCAGATCAGTTCTGCCATGACATTTTCTACAGAAGATAATGTGAAGGGTCGCTTCAGCAATGGCTTGCCAGAGGAAAGGGTGGCATGCTGCTCATGAAACGTTGCTTTCTCCACCCGATAGAGAATGCCTGTCGGAATCTTCTCTCCGATCTCCTGCGCAGTCCTGAGAGCGAGATTGTAATCAGAGCTGTCATAGTCGGCCGGTAGCGGCTGCGCGCGATTCTTATAGTCGGGCAAGGTATTAATTTTGTTGAAACTTACGCAAGGTTGCAGAATATCGAGCAACGCATACCCTTTGAACGTAATTGCTTGCTTCATCAGTGAAACGAGTTGATCCGGATCCCCTGTGAAGCCGCGGGCCACAAATCCGGCCCCCATCGCTAATGCGAGAAGCATTGGGTTCAAGGGTATGTTGATGTTGCCTTGAACCTGTACGGGCGTCACATGCCCCTTCTGACTGGTCGGTGAGGCTTGACCCTTTGTGAGACCGTAGATCTGGTTATCATGAACAAAATGAGTGATATCGACATTGCGCCGGATATTGTGAATGAAATGATTTCCGCCCTCACCATAGGAGTCGCCGTCACCGCTGCTGACAATGACCGTAAGTTTCTCGTTGGCGATCTTGGCGGCGACGGCAGCCGGAAGGGATCTTCCATGCAGTCCGCAAAACGCGTTTGCACTGATGTATTGAGGAATCTTGGCCGCTTGTCCGATTCCGGCCACGAGCAGAACCTCGTGAGGATTTTTCTCCAGTTCTGTCAGAGCACGCTGCAAACAACGCAAGATAATATGGTCGCCGCACCCGGGGCACCAAGCGGTTTCGTATATATCGAATCGCGATTCCCGATTGTTTCCCGCAACGGGGTCTGTATGATTATTACTGCTCATCCGAGGACCTCCTCTTTCAAGCGACTGCAGATTTCTTCGCCGGACATTTGTCGACCGTCATACTTCAATATGCCGGCATGACACGTAATACCTGTATATTCTCGAATCAGACCCGCAAGTTGCCCTGTGGCATTTTGCTCTACATTGATCAGACGCTTTGCATTTGATGCCAGCAATCGGAGCTTTTGGTCCGGAAGCGGGAAGATGTCACCGAAAACCAGGGCGCTGATCTTGCCGGGATACTCCTTGTCGAGAAGAGAAATCGCCTCTTCCAGAGGTCCTTGCATTGAACCCCAGCCAAGGAGCAGCGTCTCGCAATCAGGACTTCCGATCAAGAGAGGTTCGATCAGTTCTTGTTTGAGCGTATCCAGCTTGCGCATTCTCTTATCCATCATCTGTTGACGAACTTCACCCGACTCCGTAAGATGTGCCAATTCGTCATGCTCATCACTATCCGCGGCGGCGAAGAAGACTTCGTGTCCGGGATAAATTCGCGGAGTGATCCCGTCCGTCGTAAGTTGATAGTTGCGATATCCATTGTCAAATATCGACTCTTTCGGCGTAGAAGGAGAAATCATCTGACTCTCATTAGCTTCACGGTGAGCCATTTCTTCTGTCAGCATGAATGGCTCTATTGTGGCTGTGGAATCCGCCAGGTATTGATCACTCAGAAGAATAACCGGTATACGATAACGTTCAGCTAAGTGAAAGGCACGGACAGTCTGTTCAAAAGCATCTTTATGAGAGCGCAAGGCGATGACCATACGCGGAAACTCGCCCTGGGAGGCGCTTATAACAAATTTTAGGTCGCTTTGCTCGGTTCTTGTAGGAAGACCGGTCGCGGGTCCCGGTCGCTGGATATCGCAAATTACCAAAGGGATCTCCGCTATTCCAGAGAGGCCTAAGGCTTCGACCATCAGGCAGAAACCTCCGCCGGACGTGCCGGTCATGGCTCGGACCCCTGTGAAGGAGGCGCCGATCGCCATATTAATTGCCGCAATCTCATCTTCCGCTTGTTCGACGACAACATCACAAGATGACCCGTGTTCCGCAAGAAACTCCATAATACTGGTCGATGGGGACATGGGATACGCGGAATAGAATCGAATATCCGCTGCCAAGGCACCAAGACCAAGGGATTGATTACCGGAGATTGTAATGAAGTGACGATCTTCGCCGGTCGGTTCGGAGAGCTGCGGCTTCACACGCTCAAACCCCCGTTTGGCGGCTTCAAGATTGACTGCATAGGCAGCATTCGGAACATGCTTCTCGAAAACATCCGCCAGGTTTCCCATATCCAGTGTGAAAATCTGTAGGATTGCGCCGACAGCAACACTTCCAAAGACGCGGGGATTACCCAATTCCTTGGCGATTCCCGACATATCGACTCGAATGGCACGCTTGTCGTCTGTTTTATGACTTGCGTCGCAGAGAATGATTCCCCGGTCAGAGAGTTGGCCGAGATGAAGTTGAATGGTTTCTTCATTGAAAGCAACCAGACAATCGATCTTGTCACTGTGTGATGTGATCCGTTCCGGTCCAAAACGAATCAGAATGAAATTATGACCGCCTCGGACGCGTGACATAAAGTCCCGGATCGTATAGACGTGGTATCCGGCATGTTTGAATAAGTGTTCGAGAATGGTTGCCGTGGTATCAATTCCTTGACCGGCAGCACCGCCAATCAAAACGTTCAAAGCCATATATGACTCCCCTCTGCATCTATGCCGATTTTCGTGAAAAGAATCGTTCATCTATCATTATGCGCTTTTCGCCGGAAATAATCGATTAAAATACAATATAGAAGCCATAAGAAATTGCTGCCAAATGCTTATTTCTAATAATTATTCGCGAAAAGATCATCGTTCAGACCCGTGCATCAATGATGTTTGTTTTCTGTTAAGATGATGGAAAAGACGGAAGAGAAGGTAGAGGTGTTTGACGGACCAAGAATTGATCAGGAATACAGTTCTGCATTATGTTGAAGGTTGGTATGAAGCGGACGCGAAAAGAATGGATAAGGCTCTCCATCCCAATCTCTCAAAACGGCGTATTACGCCCGAAGGAGAGGCTTGGGATGTATCAAAGGATTGGATGCTTGAAGCCACAGGCAAAGGAAACGGACACATTGATGATCCGTCTGCCGGGAAAAAGGAAATCACCATTCTCGACATGACGCAGACTATGGCAAGTGTCAAGCTCGTATCAGAGGCATTTGATGATTACCTGCATCTGGCGAAAGTCCAGGGTGCTTGGCTGATCATCAACGCGTTATGGGATTATCGATAATTTCTCAATTATCCTGTAACAAAAAGCGCGGCTCCATCGCAGGAAGCCGCGCTTTTGTTTTCAGAAAAGAAAATTATTATTCTTTGCCGGTCCAGCAATAGGTACAGACCTTGTCTTTCGGAAGGCCGATCGCTTCGAGCATGTCATCGAGGTTCTGATATTGCAGGGAGGTCAGATTTAGTTTCTTTCCGATGCATTCGACCATTTGTGTATGCTTTTCAGTGTTGGCGTCAACATACTCATCGATATTGTCCGGAATCTTCCCTTCGATCTCGGTCATCGCCTGCCAGGAAGCCAGATCCATGATCGAGCGGGAGGCGGAGAAGTTCAAATACTTGCAGTCGAACATGATTGGCGGACACGCGGAACGAAGGTGGACCTCTTTCGCGTCGGCTTTATACAGAAGCTCTGCGGTCTCGCGCATCTGGGTGCCTCGCACGACGGAGTCATCACACAACAGAAGGCGCTTGTTCGCGACGAGTTCGGGAATCGGCATCAACTTCATACGGGCGACGAGGTTTCTGACGCCCTGATCCTGCGGCATGAAGCTTCTCGACCATGTCGGCGTGTACTTGATGAACGGACGTCCGTAGGGAACTTTAGCCTCGTTCGAATATCCGATCGCGTGGCCGATGCCGGAATCGGGAACTCCAGCGACCAGATCAACCTCGACGTTATCCTTCTGGGCGATCAGGCTGCCGTTTCTGTAGCGCATCAATTCGACGCTGATCCCCTCGTAGGTCGAGGAGGGATATCCGTAATATACCCAAAGGAAGGCACAGATCTTCATCTTATCCGCTGCGGGGGAGAGAACCTCAGTACCCTTGTCCGCCGTAATGCGGACGATCTCCGCCGGGCCGAGCTCGTAATGGAAGGAATAGCCGAGATTTGCGAAGGTGCAGGATTCCGAGGCAACACAATATCCGTTCTCTTTGCTGCCGATCACGAGCGGAGTACGGCCGAACTTGTCACGAGCCGCATAGATGCCCTCCGCGGTGAGAAGCAGGATTGACGCGGAACCGCGAATCATCTGGGCAACCTTACGGAGCCCCTCGACAAAGTTGCCCTCGCGGTCAATCAGGACCGAGATGAGCTCCGTCATGCTGACATTGCCTTTATTGGATTCCATGAAATGAATATTCTCGTTCTTGAAGGCTTCTTCAACCAACTCATCCGTATTTGTAATCTTGCCTACGGTTGCGATGGCGTAGGAACCGATTCTGGAGCGGACGGTCAAAGGCTGTGAATCGGTGTCGCTGATGCAACCGATTCCGGAGAATCCCGAGAGGCCGGGGAGTTCCTGTTCGAAACGAGCGCGGAACTGGACGTTCTCGATATTGTGAATAACCCGATGAATCGACGGTGTCGCGTCGTGACCGCCCCATACGGCCAGTCCGCCCTTTCTGGTTCCCAAGTGTGAGTGATAATCGGTGCCGAAATACAGATCCATGACACAGTCGTCTTGCGAGATGACCCCAAATAATCCGCCCATATACGTTGTGCTCCTTTGCACGGCTATAATTCTTTTCACGAAAAGAAAAGACAGGAATAAACATACCAAAAAATGCATGAAATGTTAAGGATATTTCGTAAATCATATCGATAAGCTCGCCGGAAGAAACGTAAGGGGATCTTTAATCTCGTTTGGCTTTGGGGTAAAATATAAGAAGATACAAAAAGACATATTCGGAGCAGATGAAGGGGTGATTCTATGGCTAATCGCAACATCAATAATAAAGAGGTCAAGAAGAAAAAGAAGACGGACGTAACCGCTACCGTTAAACCGTCGCTCGGCACAGTCGTTACGCAACCGGAAGTCGTTAAGAAGCATAAGAAGGTTATCGAAGAGTAAAAGCCGGATAAGACAACAAAGTTGACAGAACGCGACGGTATATGTCGCGTTCTTTTTTTCGCAAAGGAGGTATGAATATGCAAAAGATACCGATCGGTCGAAGTGGAATTACAGCGTCGGAAATCGCCTTGGGATGTATGCGGATTCATTCGGTCCCGTATGAGAAAGCTCTGGAGACCGTTGCCTGTGCGCTTCAAAATGGTGTGAATTTCTTCGATCACGCGGATGTATACGGGCAGGGACAGTCGGAGGAAATCTTCCGCCAAATCGTTCGCGATCTCGGTACACGCCGGGAAGATATCGTGATCCAATCCAAGTGCGGGATTCGCGAAGGGTATTACGATTTCTCCAAGAGCCATATCGTGGCCTCTGTGGATCAGATTCTCTCGCGGCTCGGAACCGATTATCTGGACATTCTGTTATTACACCGGCCGGACGCACTTGTGCAACCGGAAGAGGTCGCGGAGGCCTTTGGCATCCTGCATGCCAGTGGGAAGGTCAGAAGTTTTGGCGTCAGTAATCACAACGCGCTTCAGATCGCGCTTCTTGCACGATATGTACCGTTTCCGATCGTCGCGAATCAACTTCAGTTCTCGATTGCGCACGCACAGCTTGCCGGTACGGGTTTACACGTCAACATGTTGCCCGCCGAAGGTGAGGCCGATGAGCGTGAGGCGGGTCTTCTTGACTATTGCCGGCTTCACAATATTACGATTCAGGCCTGGTCTCCGTTCCAGTTCGGGTTCTTTGCCGGAGCGTTTGTCGGACACCCGAAGTATCAGCCCCTAAATGATCTTCTCGAGTCCATCGCGACGAAATACGGTGTGACAAAGACCGCGATAGCGGTTGCGTGGATCTTGCGGCATCCGGCGAGGATACAGACGGTTGTCGGAACAATGAGTCGCCGTCATATGGAAGAGATTGCGGCGGCATCCGGCATCTGGCTTACCCGGGAAGAGTGGTACGGCTTGTATGCGGCTGCCGGAAAGACGATTCCTTGAAGATTTGATTCGGTTGTTTTCGAGCGGGAACACGTGTGCTATAATCAGGTAATCTGTCCGCGGGAATTCTCGCGAACGATCAATATTACCTGTAAGGAGGATGACTTTATGCGACAGTACCGTCCGGAAACCAAGTGTGTACAGTCCGGCTATCAACCAAAGAACGGGGAGCCGAGAGTCATGCCGATCGTTCAGAGCACGACTTTCAAGTATTCTTCGACGGAGCAGATGGGGAGACTGTTTGATCTCGAGGAGTCGGGATACTTCTATACGAGACTCCAGAATCCGACCAATGACCATGTTGCGGCAAAGATTTGTGACCTGGAGGGCGGCGTCGCGGCGATGCTCCTGTCTTCGGGACAATCGGCGTCCTTTTACGCGATTTTCAATATCTGCTCGACCGGCGATCATGTCGTCTGTTCTTCGACCATTTACGGCGGCACCTATAATCTTTTTGCGGTGACGCTCAAGCGCCTCGGCATCGACTTTACCTTTGTCGCGCCGGATGCCTCGGACGAAGAGCTGAATGCGGCGTTCACGCCGATGACCAAGGCGGTTTTCGGGGAGACGATCGCGAATCCCGCGCTCACAGTTCTGGATATCGAGAGATTTGCGGCCGCGGCGCATGCGCACGGCGTTCCCTTAATCGTCGACAATACCTTTGCCACGCCGATCAACTGCCGGCCGTTCGAGTGGGGAGCCGATATTGTCATCCACTCCACGACGAAGTACATGGACGGGCACGCGACGAGCGTCGGCGGATGCATCGTCGACAGCGGCAAGTTCGATTTCACGAAGTATGCGGACAAGTATCCGGGACTTACAACGCCCGACGAGTCCTACCATGGCGTCACGTATACCGAGCGTTTCGGTGAAGCTGCGTTTATCGTCAAGTCTACCGTGCAACTGATGCGCGATCTGGGCTCTATCCCGTCGCCGTTTAATTCCTTCCTTCTCAATATCGGTCTCGAGACGCTGCACCTGCGCGTCGAGCGTCATGTCGCGAATGCGACAGCCGTCGCTGAGTTTTTGTCGCAACATCCGAAGGTCGGTTGGGTACGTTTTCCCGGACTTGCTTCGGACACGTCCTACAACCTGGCACATAAGTATCTGCCGAAGGGATCCTGCGGTGTTCTGTCCTTCGGCGTGAAGGGTGGTAGAGCCGCGGCGATTCGCTTCATGGACAGCCTGGAGTTGGCCGCGATCGTTACGCATGTCGCGGATTGCCGGACCTGTGTTCTGCACCCGGCGAGCCATACACATCGACAGATGAACGATGAGGAGCTTGCGGCCGCGGGTGTCAGCCCGGATCTGATCCGCCTCTCGGTAGGAATCGAGAGCGTCGACGATATCATCTATGATCTGGAACAGGCGCTCGCGAAGGTCTGATTCTTTTCGCAAAAATGTCACCTTTAAGACAACAAAATGCCGGCTCTGTGGGAGGAGCCGGCATTTCTTTTGGAGGGTGAAAGAAGGGATTGTATGTTGGCTCTTTGTCTTACAGAGCAGAGTCAATCATCTTCTGGTAGACATCCTTCGCGGAGAGGCCGACCTTCTTGTCAACGGCGATTCCGTCCTTGAAAAGAACCACTGTCGGGATGCTCATGACGCCATATTTCGCGGCGATATCCTGCGCCTGATCGATGTTAAGCTTGGCTACGGTAGCCTTACCGACATATTCATCGGCTACCTGTGAAATCGTCGGAGCCAGCATACGGCAAGGCATACACCAATCAGCGTAGAAATCTACCAGGGTAACACCTGTGCTGACGGTCTCGGAAAAGTTCTGGCTGTTGAGGATTTTTTCATTTGCGCTCATAATCGATCTCTCCTTTATATCTCTTTTATTTGATCACGTTCGAAGGCTTGTCGGCCGAGAAATGATTTGTCAGAAAAATAGTGAACTAAATATTCAAATATGTTATTATTATGTTGTTCAAATTCCTTCTGACTGATTTCATTATATCATGATGTTTGAATGTGTCAACAGTTTATCATCGTTTTTTTCGATCTATAGGAGGATCTTATCATGAATATGGACGAGTTGTCACGGCGTGCCGAAATTCTTAAGGTGCTATCGCATCCGCAGCGCCTCTGCATCATCCGTGGACTGACAGCGTATAAGTGCAATGTCGGCAAGATCCAGGACACCCTCGGGCTGTCCCAGAGCGGGCTCTCGCAACACCTGTCGAAGATGAAGGCCGTCGGTATCATTAAGGGCGTCAGAAACGGCAAAGAGATCTGCTATTCGGTCATTGATCCGATGGCTCTTGAGATTGCGGATATCCTTTTTCGCGACATCGGAGAGATCTGTAAAGAATAATTTGCATTTCTTTTGGATATATCCAAAAAGTAGAGTTGTAAAGTAAAAAACACTATGATAATTTAATTATGACTTAGAGGGTGACAGAAGAATCTGTCACCTTTTTTGTTCTCAAAAATCGGCGTACACGCCACTGATGAAGATGGAGGAAGAAGCATGCCTGAGATAAACACAGACGATAAAGTAGTGATCAGCTTCAAGGGTAGGACCGAGATTTATGACGGAGTTATATTCGCTGCCGTCACAACAATGGAAGAAGTTAAGACCAACGAGAGTACCGGAAATGATGACAAGAAGACCGAAGTTGTGAAGGTTGATCTTATTTGCCTCGGATATATGGCGAAGGAAGAAATCCTCCTTATGGAGCAGAAGTTGCTGCGGGAAACTTGGCGTATGTGGACCAATTACGAGAAAGCAGAGATCTTTCGAACACTGAAAGCGCTGGTCGCTTTTGACGAAGCAAGAGAAGCAAAAGAATTAGGATAAAGTGATCGAGTTCGACCAATAAGAGATATGTGGAGGTAAAATATGCCGGAGATATGCGTGAAAGACAAAGTGCTGATCAGCTATAATGGTGAGACAGAAGTATATGACGGAGTGATCGTAGTAAGCACCACTACCGTAGATGCCGAGGAGAAGAACGAGTTGACCAACGAAGAATATGAAGGAGTCGACTTATTTCGAGTAAACTACTTTCTGCTTGGATTTTTGAGTCAAGAAGAAATCCTGGCAATGAGTCAGGAATTTATCCGGGAAACCTGGAAAAATATGAATCTTCCAGATAGGCTCGAATTCACAAGAACACTGCGTGAGCTAATCACATTAGATTATGGATTTTGAAGGTCATGGAAGTGATCGAGAGGATGACGGAGAGTGGGGAGGACCAAGCATGACGGAGATTAACGCAGACGATAAGGTGTTGATCACCTATAAGGGGAAGACACAAGTTTATGATGGGGTGGCCGTCGCGGCTGTCTCATCGCTGGAAGAAGAGGAATTTAACGAGAAGACCAGAAATGACGGCGGCAGAATCGAAGCAGCGAAGCTGGATTTCTTTCTCCTCGGAGCGATGAAGAAGAATGAACTCCTTGCCATGGTCAGTAAGTTCCTGCGGGACACCTGGCACATGTGGGGAGATTCCGAGAAAGTAGCGATCATCGACACATTACGTAAGCTCGTCGCGATCGACGAGGCGAAGGATACAGAAGGGGAGGGCGAGAATTATCGAGTTCAACCTTTCTGAAGACCGCTCAAGCGGAGAGAAACAACAAGAGAAGGAGAGTATCTATATGAGAAACAAGAAGACCATCGCCATCATCACACTGGGACTTATTGGAACCATGCTGCTATCTGCATGCAACGTGTCCGGAAGTAACACGGTGGCAGAGACGGATCTGACGATCCTCAGTGCGGTAAGCACCGCTCCGGATACTCTTGCGACGACCGAGACCGCTGCCCAGACCGAGACAACCAAGACCGCGACGCCCACGCCGACCGAGAAGCCAACGGTCACTCCGACGGTTACACCGACGATCACGCCTGAGACAAGTGCGACGACGGTAGCGACAACTACCGCCGCCCCGACAGCGAAGCCGACCAAGGCTCCGACCCAGCCGACGCAGACAACCGCTCCAGCGGCAACGACGAAGGCAACCGAGCCTGCGCCGACGACAACTAAGGCTACGACACCCAGATACACGGAGAACCCGGACGCGATCCGCGAAGGGATTGTTCAGTATGCCAAGGATAACGGGCTATGGTTTCCGGATGCCGAAGTTAAAGGTAATGGATCGATGAGTGCAGAACTCGGATTTATGTCGAGCGACCAGCGGTATATTGACGCTTTCATAAAAGGAAAAATCACAGGTAAGAGTGCAATAGTATCCGTTTCTTGTTGGATAGAGAGTGGATGGTTGCATATGTCATTTGAGATAGCCTACTTACCAACGCCTGCCCCAACCGCAGCACCTCCGCCAGAAACAACACCGGCTCCACCTCCAGCGGACACACCTACACCGTCTCCGTAATCGCAAGATAACAATATACCCACAAAACCGTTTTGTGAAAACAAGGCGGTTTTTTTCTGCCCAGGTTTATCCACCGTCCTACGTAGGACAATCATTTATGAAACCAATGATTCAACCAAGGAGGAAACACATGAAGAACAAATACCGTAGACTGCTCTCACTACTTATTACACTCTCGATGCTCATATCCCTTGTCCCTGCTTCGACACTCGTCGCATGGACAGCTCCGGCCCAAGCACATATTCATCAGGAAGATGGAGGGATGCGAAGTTATTTCTATACGCCAGGCGGGACTGCTATGCAGACGGGTTTCTACTACCTCGCTCCGGAAGCAGGAATGGGAAACCGAGAAACAGCATATTGCGTTGATGCGTATGCCACTGCCCCAAACGGCGAACTCTACGATTTCAATGACGCTTCTATTGCTGATACCAATTACATGAACGGCATGTATTCAATTATCCAGCACGGATTTCCGTTCGATACGAATGGACTCTCCGCAGACGACGCGAGATATGCCACGCAGGCGGCCATTCATTGGCTGGAATCTTTCTGCTTGAATAATGGCGCAGGGAGAAGTTGGGATCATACCTTCATCGATCGTGTTACCGCACCGGGTCACGAAGGAGCTTTGGCGTTTGCTAAAACATTGTATAATTACGGCGTGAATCAGACGGTTATATATCCTCGTGTCACTATGGATCTTCCGTCTGCATGGACTATGGATGGTGGCACACTACTCTGTACTGTTCAGGTCACGGAGACGGATACAGACCATTGGTCCGTCACTCGTCTACCGGCAGGCATTTCGGTAGATGGTGGATTAGACTTTACCGGGAATGTACTACTGCATTTACGGATGACAGATCCGGTCGCGTATGCCGCCGATCCAAATCATCAAATCGAATGTACGTCTTATTCACAGAATGCGATTCAAAACATTCACGTCTTCGATATCTCGCAAGATGAACAGGATAAGACGAAGCAGACGATGATTGCCGTGAGTGGAAATGCGTATGCTGACCCCGCATCAGTTGACCTTCCCGAAGGAATGGGCGAACTGCAGATCTACAAAGTAACGCGCACGATGGACCGGGGCGACATCCCGGAAGCGAACGCAACGTTTGTCTTGTATCCGACAACCTACGCCTCCTATGAAGCTGCCGTCGCTGCCGGAGCACCCGTGGGAACGCTTACTACGGACGCAACCGGCTTCGGAACATCAACACCCTTGCCCCTGGGGGATTACGTTCTCCATCAGACGGTAGCTCCCCGCGGAACGTTCCCGATCGCGGATCAGGTTGTTACGGTCAAGGTTTATGGTCCGACCGATCCACCGAACTCGTACTTTAATGAGCAGGGCGACGGCTATGTCGATGTCCAGAAGTTTACGCGGCTCGGCTCGGTTCGCTTCCCAGAAGTCGGCGCGATCTTCGAGGTGCGAAACGCTTCCAATGTCGTGGTAGACACCCTCACGACTAGCGTTACCGGATACGATCGATCGATCCTTCTGCCACACGGTACCTATACCCTGGTCCAGACATTCGCCCCGGTAGGAACCGTCATCGATACCACCGTTCGTTCGTTTGAGATCGGTGTGGATGACTCCGGAAATGCTGCGCACGCGGATGTTGTGTATTTTGACATCGACAACCAGATCACCCAGGGAACCGTAGAGATCCACAAGACGACAAATCTCTCGGTCGATGTTCCGGAAGCTAACGCAATATTCCAGGTTTTCCCCTCGGTGTATGCAACCTATACGGATGCGGTCAATGCCGGCGCGATCTGCTCGTTGGTCACAACCGATCCTACCGGTTATGCGCGCACCGGTCTTCTCCCGTACGGAACATACACGGTGCATCAGTCTTCCGCCCCGGCAGGGACGATCCCGGTCGCCGATCGCAACGTGACCGTTGGCGCCGTCAACAACGATAACCAAGTCTTGAACCTTGTAAACGACACCTATTGGGGGGACATCGAGATCCAGAAGTACCGGGCGCCCGCATCAGATCCGGATAACCGTACCGTGGAACCGGGAGCGACGTTTGTCATTTATCCGGCAGCTTACGCAAACTACGCTGCAGCTCTCGCGGGAGATCCCAAGGCAGCGGATACCTGTGATGTCATCACGACCGGAGCGGATGGAATCGGAAGATCTACACATCTCCTGCCGTATGGCACCTACACTTGTGAGCAGATCACATCCGCAGCGACAACGGATACCTTCCTCGTGCAGCCCTGGACCGTCACGATCGGAGCGACGGCCAATCAGCACTACACGTATGAGCGTACCAATGAGATCTACGAACAATACCTGAAGATAATCAAGACAGACGCAGATACCGGACTTGTCATCCCGCTGGCGGGAGCCTCGTTCCAGATCCTTGCATCGGATCAGGCGACGGTTCTCTCTGACAGCAATGACGTTAATACCTTCACCACCGACATCACCGGTACCGTCAATCTCTCGGATCTTCCTCTTCTTGTCGGAACCTATTACATCAAGGAGATCAAGGCCCCGGTCGGCTACACGCTTACAACAGGACTGTACCCGTTCACCGTGCGCATGGCCGATCATGGATCCTCAGTTGTTACTGTCTCCATGGGCAAGGATGTCCGTTCCGAAGAATTCGCGAACGATCGTCAGACCTGTTCGCTCTCGGTTGAGAAGCAGGGCGAGACCTTGATCACGGCGGCGAAGGTTGACGCGAAGGACATGTCCGGAAACCTTGTCACCGACGGAGACGGGAATCAGCTCTCTGTCTATGACTTCTATTATGACCAGCGCCCGATGAACGGAGCGGTTTTCATGGTCTATGCAAGCGAAGAGGACATCGTGGATGTAAACGGAGTGATACTGTACCGTGCCAACGAATGGGTCGGAACGATGACGACATCAGCCGTCACACAGCCGGATAACAGTATTAAGTACATCGCGACGATGGATGATCTTCCGCTCGGCGCGGACGGTACCGCGCAGTACATCGTTCGCGAGACGACCGCGCCTCTGGGACAGACGCTTGCGTCTAATCCCCTGATCTTTGACTTCACCTATGCCGATCAGACGATCACCGTGATCTCCCAGGGCAAGGCGATGCAGGATAGTAAGCAGGACATCGCGATCGCCGTCGAGAAGCAGAAGGAAGTCATGACAAGAAATGCTTCGACCGGCAACTACGAGACATCGATTGTCGCGGCCCAGGGCATTGTATTCGGTCTCTATACGACGAACGACATCCTGTCCCCGAACGGCACGGTCATCGTCAAGAAGGACAGCCTCGTCGATCTCCTGATCACGGGAGCAGACGGAAAGGCCACATCGACCAAGGATCTCCCGTTCGGTCAATACTATGCCAAGGAGCTGAAGGTTACCGAAGGCGTGGTATGGGATAAGACAAGCGTGTGGCCATTGACGGTAAGCCCGGACACCGACGGAGAGACAGAGATTGTCACCGTAGCTCTCAACAACGGACAACCGATCGTGAACCGTTCAATCAAGGGAGTACTGGAGATCTACAAGGTTGCCGGAGACACGAACCTTCCGATGAGCGACGTGGAGTTTGATGTTTATGATAAAGATGCCAATCTCGTCGACAGATTGATTACAAATGAGTTGGGTCTGGCGAATACGATTGTCTTGCCGTATGGCGAATACACGCTTGTTGAGACGAAGACGAATACAGGATATGCATTAGGAGAGAACAAGAGCTTTGTCATTGAACGTTCTTTGGAGGACGGAACAGATCTCTCTTCCGCGAATCTCACGCTCGTAAACCAGAAACTTGCGTTGCTCCAAGTCTACAAGGTCACCGAGAATACGGAAACGCCAATGCACGGAGTCGTATTCGGCGTATATGATGCGAGAACGGATCGTGAGCTTGCGCGCATGACAACAGATAATGACGGATATGCAGAGATCTATCTGACACCGGGCGAACTATATTTGAAAGAACTGTCAACATGGGACGGATTTGCCCTGATAAATGAGCGGATACAAATTCGTGATATGACGTTTGGAGCGATCTATACCTTTCGCCTGACCAATGACTACACCTCGTTACAAGTGAATAAACAGTCGACGGACGGGAAGTTTCTGGAGGGAATGGAATTCTCTGTGATCAATGATGCGAACGGAGAGGTTATTCCTCTGTGCTACGATGCGCTAAATAAGTTCTATCTTCCGGCAGCGTATACGGACGATTACCCGGAGCCGTTAACGGAGGCATCCGATTTCGGCGTAACAGGACCGGAGGGAAGTGCATATATACGAGGACTTCTGCCCGGATCCTATTCGATCAAAGAGACGCGGGCACCGGAAGGCTACTTGATCGATCCGACACCGCAGACGTTTTCGATGGATGGGTTGACGACAGTCATCACATTGGTGAACGCGCCGATTCCTCCAAAGACAGGAGAAATGACGAAGAACTATCCGATTTGGATCATTCTTTTCGGAGCCGCTTCGATACTTTTCGCGGTAATCGTTTCGCGAAAAAAACAGGGTGGGAAGCCGCATCCGGTTCCGACGGATGACGAGGTTTCGTAAGAAAGGACGTGAAAAGGATGAAGAGAATTCGATATGGGATGATCGTCATTGCCATCGCTTTCATCATGGTTGCGGCGCCGGTGGCGAATGTTCGCGCGGATTGTGCATTTCAAATAACCTTGGAGAAGAGTGTTGCGAATGCGGTCTTCAGCCTGTATTACGAAGGAGAGGTAAGTTCTGTTTCACTGAAATCACCGAGCGGTGCAGCTGTCAATGAGGCGACATATCCGGGTTCATATCTTCGGGAAGAGAAGATTCTTCGTGTAGGCATATCTTCCGCGGAGGCAGGAGTTTGGCGAATTCAAATACTCGGAAAACCGGCTGACGGCTTCCAGATCCTCGTGACGTCAGAACCTGGATTTGCCGGTACAATGGCAGTCATTGAGGCGATTGCTGCCTCGAATCCGGAGCCTACGGTTACGGATCCGCTTGTAACGCAGGGAAGTGAGACGGTGCCGGAGACGATCACATCAGAGGTTCCGGAAACATCTCCTACGGAAGAGACGTCTTCGATTGCGGGTGTTACGAGAGATTCCGCAACACAAATTGCGTCAGAAGAAACGTCTGGAGAGGAGAGTATAACAGCGTCTCTCCCTACACATGAATCCGTGTTGTCTGCAGTAGCAGATGTCACACGTTCCGTGACAGAGGGCGAGAAGGACGACATCGAGGAGGTTATAAACATAATCGAGGGGAAGATGTCTGATTCCTCTTCTCAGGAAAAATCGGAGCCTCTTCCTGTTAACAGTGCACTCGACACAAGATCATCTGATAAAACATTGGAAGAAACACTTGCCGGGATGGATCGGGTACTTGAGAAATATGGAGTAATGGCATACGCACTTTGCTCGATCCCATTATTGTTATCCGCTCTGGTTGTTGTCTTCGATTTCATTTCTTCGAAGTGTCGGAAGACGAGGAAGGATCCTGTGAAGGAAAAAATCCTATCATTGTTTCAGAGGAAACGGAATCCGCCAAGGGCAGGGAAACATGCTTCTGTTCTTTGGCGGACAAGTACATGGCAAGAACCATCTGAACGGAGGTGAAACCAGATTGAGCGTCCGCCAGGGGTTCTCTTGTTTCGTGAATCGCCTCGGCAAGATCCTTATAAATACCGGCATGCGGATTCGTTGCCGCAAGAATGGATGCGAGACCCTTCTCGCGAAGATCCTCACGAAGGTAATAGAAATTTAGTTTCTTGTTGTTCGCGTCCCGAATATCAAAGGAAGGAATACCTTTGCGAAGTCCGATGCGAATAGTGCCTTGTGTTCCGCAGAGGTAGAAGGAGGCTTCGTGATCTTTCTTCGGAGAATTTGTTGTTCCCTCGATTTGGCACAAAGCGCCGTTGTTCAAACGAACGGTGCCCAGGGCAACGTCCTCAGCCTCCATATGGTGCATCCGGCGCTCGAGCATCGCGCTGACCTTTACAGCTTCGCCGCACATGAGCCAGCACAGAAGGTCAAGGGCATGGACGGATTGATTCATCAGAGCGCCGCCGTCGGACTTCCATGTGCCGCGCCAGGGTGCCTGATCGTAGTATGCCTGGTCGTGTCCCCATCGAACGACCACCGATCCATGGCTGATCGTTCCGAAATTGCCGGAAGCGATATCGGAACGAAGTCGTTTGACGACCGGAAAGTAACGATAGATATGGCCCATGGCAATCTTCCTGCCGGTTGCATGAGAGATCTCGTAAAGTTCTCTGGCCTCGCCGACACACATGGTCATCGGCTTCTCCAGAAGGATATGCGCGCCGGCAAGCATCGCGTCTTTGCCGATACGGTAATGAAGGCCGGAGGGCACAGTAACGGCGACAACGTCCGGACGGAGCTTTTCGAGCATCTCGTGATAGTTCGTGAAAAAGCCGACCTCGGTCCTGAGTTTCTCGACAGATGCGGGTGATAATCCGCAATCTGCGAGTAGGCGTCCGGGCGCGTCGGGACTTACATCGGCAATTCCCACCAGTTGATAATCGCGACTCTTGAAAATGGCTTTCAAATGCTTCACGGCAATCCGGCCGCAACCGATCAGGGCAAAACGCAATACCGGGGTAGATGCTTCTGGCATGGGGATCTCCTTTGTTATGCGGGTTTACGTTGAACTTGACGGTGTGTTCTCCGCAATTCGGGAGGCACGGAGTTCGGATTCATAATAGTCGGCAAACTGGCGAGCCGTACGAGGGGAACGCCCATTCTCGCGCATCGTCCAAGTGATCGCGCGCTGGGCGGTAATCTCGGGATCATATGTAATTCCACGGTTCTCGAGAATGCCATAAACAATATCGAGAAAGATCTTCTGCGTCGGCGAGGAGAAGCGAACCGAGATACCGAACCGGTCAGAGAGAGAGAGTCGCTCTTCCTTTGCATCGTTCGCATACATGTCGTTGGATTCCTTCTCCGCAACGATGTGCCTGCGGTTCGAAGTTGCGTAGATGGCGACATTCTCCGGTCTTGTCTTCATACCGCCCTCGAGGAGGGTCTTCAAAACCGTATAGCGGTGATCGTCTTCCGGGAACGTAAGGTCATCGAGAAAGAGGATAAACGAGAGGCGTACGGATGTAAGCTCCGACAGGTACGCCAAGAGGTCGGCGATGGTAAGGAAGCTGTCTTTGTCAATCTCAATGAGGCGTAGTCCCTGTCCTTTGTAGGCATTGGCAATAGCCTTAACGGTTGAAGACTTGCCCGTGCCGCGAGCACCGAAAAGCAGGATATTATCCGCGCGACGCCGCTCCAGAAGACGGAAGGTGTTCTCTTTCACTTGATTGATCTCATAATCGTAGGAGAATAGCTGCTCGAGAGAGATTGGATCCGGCTTTGCGACAGGTTCAAGCTCGCCGTTCTTCCAGATAAACGCATGGTACTTCGAGAAGATTCCAAAACTGTGCTCGCGATGGAATGCAAAAAAATCCTCATAGAGGCGGAGAGAATCCGTCTCCGGGGGTAAATGCCGCCATTCGGGTAACTCTGTGGCGATATAGGGAGAGACGATGCCGGTGATCATTCGTGCGGGAAAAGAAGCGATCTTGCGGATGCGCTCGAATTCTCCCAGCATCAGACGCTTCAATTCAGCCTCGGGAACCCCGCAACCCGCATCGGTTATGATTCCGGACGCGTTCCGGACAAACGGATTATCATCAAACCGGACGGCATTCAGAATGCCGTCGCCGAGGTCGGGGGTCGCGGACAGTGCGTCGGGAAGAAGCAGTGAATAGAGCGAGGTGTAATCTTCGACCCATTGAAGGACGTTGATCAGATCTTGACCTTCGAGCTTTGCAGAGTCCTTGCCGCCCGTCGACAGATCAAACAATGAGTCTGTCTCCTGGGATGTGTGCTTGAGAATTCGCTGCAGAAGCATTCGCAGAGCGGAGACCGTCGATTCGGATCGAATGCCGGTGTACACCGAAAGTCCGTTGATCGCGGCTAATGTCTCGCGTAAAACTGTATGGGTATGACGATCGACTGGAATCATCAATTTGTTCCTCCGATGGCACTCACGGTTCGTATCCGAATCATTCTAACATAGGCGAAATGTTTTGTTAAATTCTTTGGTGTACAATGAAGAAGATGAGATAACACAAGAGTACCGGAGGATTCGTGTATGAATATGCTCGATATCATTCTTGCAAAGAGATATAAAGAAGAACTGAACGATGAGCAGATCCATTATTTTATTCAGGGAGTGACAACAAAGACGATTCCGGATTATCAGATAGCCTCATTGTTGATGGCGATTGTCCTGAACGGCATGACAGAGCGTGAGATGACGTATCTTACCCTTGAGATGGCTCGTTCCGGCGAAGTTCTTGATCTGTCGTACATTCCGGGAACCAAGGTGGATAAGCACAGTTCCGGAGGTGTCGGCGATAAATGCACGCTGATTGTCCTGCCGATCGTCGCCTCTCTCGGTGTTCCGATTGTAAAACTCTCGGGAAGAGGCCTCGGATTTACCGGCGGAACCATCGATAAACTGGAGTCGATTCGTGGTTTTCGAACGTCAATTCCGGTGGCAGATTTCGAGAAGAGACTTGCGGAGTCCGGCATGGTTCTATCTGGTCAGACACCGGAACTCGCTCCTGCCGATAAGGTTCTCTATGCGCTGCGCGATGTTACCGGGACGGTGGAATCCATTCCGTTGATCGCTTCGAGTATTATGAGCAAGAAGATCGCAGGAGGCGCGGATGCCATTGTGCTTGATGTGACATGCGGCGCCGGAGCGTTCATGAAGAATGAGACTTCCGCTCGTGAACTTGCCCGGGCGATGATCCAAATCGGTTCGATCGCAAATCGTCCCGTAACTTGTGTGATTTCCTCGATGGAGCAGCCGTTAGGACGTGCGGTCGGCAATGCGCTGGAGATCAAGGAAGCTATGGACGTAGTCAACGGAAAAGGCCCGGAGGACACGGTCGAAGTTTCTCTGACACTTGCCGCCGCGATGCTCATGCGCTCGGATATCGGTCGGGGACGATCCTTTGCGGAATGCTTCGCGATGGCGCGTCAAGCCATTGACAGCGGGAAAGCCGCGGTTGCGTTTCGACGATTTATCACGGGCCAGGACGGAGAGGTCTCCGATGGGCTTCCGGTTTTTGTCGAAACGCCGGTTCTGCGCGATGTTTTGACGGCTCCAAATGACGGATATCTTAGCGGACTTCACGCACAACGAATCGGCGAAGCCAGCATGCTTCTCGGAGCAGGTCGACGCAAGAAGGAAGACGCGATTGATATGGGAGCCGGCATACTTCTTTCCGCCAAGGTTGGGGATTATGTTCGACGGGGTGATGTTATCGCGGAACTCTTCACGGGTTCTTCTTCAACAATCTCGGAAGCCGCGATGAAAGAAGCTAAGGAACGTGCGTATTCGGCATATTCCTTCTCGACGAAGCGACCGGATGTTCCCAAAGAGATTCTTGCCGTTCTCGATGAGACGATCCTGAAGAACGAATGATTTCGTCCCGTATGCCCTGCTTGCAAATGAGTTGCGTTACGTTAAGAGGATTGCTATAATGAACAGAAATTAGAACGAATGTTTGTTATGGCTGATCCAGCGTGAGAGGACAACATGATTATCATCGGAATTGACCCGGGTTACGCGATAACCGGATACGGAGTAGTTGAGTATATTTCGAACCGATTCCGCGTCCTTGACTACGGGGTGATCTCGACGAAGGCACACACACCCTTTGAACTCCGATTGTTGACGATTTATCACGAGGTGAAGGTGCTGATGGAGCGCTATCATCCGGATGTTATGGCGATTGAGGAGTTGTTTTTTTCGCGAAATACCACGACGGCGATCGGAACCGCACAAGCGCGAGGCGTTGTGATTCTTGCCGGCGCGGAGGCAGGTCTTCCGGTGTATGAATATACGCCGATGCAGGTGAAGTCCGCCGTGACCGGATACGGGCGGGCGGACAAGAACCAGGTGTTGCAGATGATCCGGATTCTTCTTGCGATTCCGCAGAGTACGAAGATCATCGATGACGCATCTGATGCGCTGGCCATCGCTATATGTCAGGCACATTCCGGATTACGGGAAGGGAATAAGGCGGTCGGGGGATACCAGTTGGGTCCTGCGCCGCGTAATAATATCATCACATAACGATAAGGAGCGGCATCATGTACGCATTCATCCGTGGGGAACTGGTTGCGAAGAAGGAAGACTTCATTGTTGTTGAGAATGCAGGAATCGGCTATAAGATTTTCTGTCACATGCCGATGCAGGACAAGTTCGGGCGCACCGGGGACAAGATCCTTGTTCATACGTATCTTTACGTACGAGAGGACACCTTTGCCCTTTATGGCTTTCCTTCACAGGAAGAACATGACTTGTTTCTCCTTCTTTTGGGTGTTTCGGGTATCGGTCCGAAGGTCGCTTTGGCGATTGTCGCTCAGGTGACCCCCGGTGCGTTTGCGCTTTCCGTAATCACGGGCGATATCAAGAGCCTTACGCAGGTCAAGGGCGTTGGCAAGAAGGGCGCGGAGAGATTGATTCTTGAGCTCAAGGACAAGCTTAAGGGATTCGCTTTCGACGCTTCGGATTTTGACAAGGACGTTGATGGCGCGCTGGTTCATCTCGAACAGGGAGAGTCACTCCGTGTTGCCGAGGCAGTCAGTGCACTTGTGGTTCTCGGTTATTCTCCCGTTGATGCGAAGAAGGCCGTAACGGCGGTTTTCGCGGAAGATATTCCGGTGGAAGAGATCATTCGCAAAGCTCTTCGGGCGATGCTGTAAGGAACGGTAGCGTATGGATTTTACGGATTTTGATGAATCAGAGCGAATTGTCGGCCGTGAACGGCTGGTAGAGGATCGGGAGGAGCGCAGTCTTCGACCGACTCGGTGGGATGATTATGCCGGTCAGACGAAGGCGAAGGAGAATCTTCGTATCTTTATCGCCGCGGCTGCCGCAAGAGGTGAATCCCTTGATCATGTGCTTCTCTATGGCCCGCCGGGTCTCGGGAAGACGACGCTCGCCGGCATCATCGCGGCCGAAATGGGCGTGAATCTGCGGATCACCACGGGACCCGCGATCGAGAAACCGGGCGAGTTGGCTGCGATTCTTACGAATCTTAACGAACGCGACGTACTTTTTATCGATGAGATTCACCGATTGAATCGCAGTGTCGAAGAGATCCTCTATCCGGCGATGGAGGACTATTGTCTGGACATCATGATTGGCAAAGGCCCCTCGGCTCGTTCGATTCGGCTTGATCTTCCGAAGTTCACCCTGATCGGGGCTACGACCCGGGCCGGACTGTTGTCGGCGCCTCTTCGGGACCGTTTTGGAATGATCCATCGCCTGGAACTTTACGACACGCCGGATCTGATGGAAATCCTACGACGTGACGCATCGATTCTCGGTATCACGATCGACGAGGATGGTCTTCGAACGATCGCCTCAAGATCCCGCGGCACGCCGCGTATCGCGATTCGGCTCTTGAAACGCATGAGAGACTTTGCGCAGGTCAAGGGCGAGGGGCATATTGACTCTGCCGTCGCCGACTATGGACTGAACGCACTGGAGATTGACGCTCGAGGCCTTGACTCGACGGATCGCAGAATTCTCACGAATATGGTGGAGATGTTCTGCGGCGGACCGGTAGGACTTGAGACGTTGGCGGCTTGTACCGGCGAAGACGCGGTTACGATCGAGGATGTCTATGAGCCTTTTCTTATGCAGATCGGCTATGTGGCCAAGACACCGCGAGGGCGTGTTCTCACACGGTTGGGATGGCAACATCTGGGACTGGCTTGTCCGGACGATTATGAGAAGAAGGTTCGCGGCCTCGGATCGGCGATCACCGGAGATATTCGGGAGGAATTCCCGATCCAGTTATCGCTGGAAGAAGAGAATATGTAGAATCAGATTGCGGACAATATATTTACAGAATCAGACATGGACAATCACGCGATGACGAAGACGCACGACAAGGATGAGGTACAAATGATCGGGAATACGCAAGATAGGCGCACACCGGACTTAGTCCGCGAAGAGATTCGTGTCGGCGAAGTTTTGCTTCATATTTGTTGCGGACCGTGTGCCGAGTGGCCGATTGCCTCATTGAAGCAAGAGGGATTCTCATTGACAGCTTACTTCTATAATCCGAACATTCACCCGTTGTTCGAGCATCGGAGACGTCTTAACGGAGCGAAGACGGTATGTTCATTACAGGATGTACCCTTTTTCTCGGATGATTCGTGCGAGCCCGAGAGGTGGATTGCCATGTCGGAGAAGAGAAGTCCTGAGGAGGAAGGGCGTTGCGCGATGTGCTACCGGATACGGATGGATCGGGTAGCCGCAGAGGCGAAGGCGCGTGGCATTCCGATGTTTACAACTTCTCTTCTGGTAAGTCCTTATCAGAATCATGAGAAGCTTATCGAAGTTTGTGAGGAAGCTGCGCTGCGTTATGATGTGAAGTTTCTCTACCGCGATTTCCGTCTGGGTTTTCGCGAGGGACAGAAGATGGCCAGGGAACACGGCGTCTACAGACAGAAGTACTGCGGTTGTATTCTATCGTTGGAAGAATCCGATTTCCGGGAGAAGATCTATCGGGACTTCGAGGGTTCGATCGGAGCGACCACGACGGTTTTATAATGATCATATACAACCATTCCGGGTTTCGCCTTGGATGGTTTTTTTACGTTCTTCACCGGACAGTAATCGACCGGAATCTTCAATGATTGCAGGTCAAACTTCTCATCGATTGTCATCGGAACAGCGCGCTGTTTCTCCATTCTTGCGACGGTGCGGGAGAAGAAGGCTGCCGTTTGGGCAGCACAGAGTATCGCAGCCTCGGTGAACGGTCTCGAACTTCCGTCGATGCTTCGCAGAATCACGTGTGTTCCGGGCATCTTCTGCACATGGAACCAGAGGTCATCCGGAGCAGCCGTTCGTAACGTAAGCTGATCATTCTGAAGATTATTGCGCCCGCAGAGGATGATGAAACCATCCGGTGCGTCGTATTTTCTGAAGCCGGTCGACTCGGAGGATCGGGATCCTTTTGAAGTTGTTGCGGCTTTGCTGTTTTTACGCATGCTGGCCGCTTTGCCTGCGGCGCGAATCGCTCGCGTCGATGCATTGCCGCTTTTTGATTTTCCCGGATGGCTCGGAAAATTCTTTGCCGCTGAAGGACTTGCAGGATCCCTTGTACGAGCAGAGGTGAGACCGCCTTCTCTCATCTCATCAGCGAGCGCTGCAAGGTCTTCTCGATCCGTTGCGGTGTCGATGGCTTGCAACAAGGTCAGAAGATATGCGATCGCACTCTCATCTTCCGCCAGAAAACTCTCGGAAGAGACCCTCTTCGATTTGAGTTTCGCGTATCTCTTGAAAAGTATTTGTGCGTTTTTCGCAGGGGATAAGGTCGGATCCAGAGGAATCTCCAGGGTAACAAGGTCCGGATGTTCGTAATCGATGACCGAAACCAGTTCGTCACCGGGTTTCACGCGATAGGCATTCTGCAGTATTAACGTTCCGAATAGTTGGTCGCGTTCCATATCCTGACAACTGTCGAAATCCGCACGGTGGATTTGTGCGCGACGAATCGCGTGATCCAAAGCGGCTCGGACGAAAGAAGTAAGGTCCTTCTTTCTCTGTTCGAAATCCGCCGTGATGTCTTTGTCGCGATGTACGGCATCCATCGCTTCGGAGATTCCGGGAAACAAGGTCGGAACGCCCGCCTCGCGAAGGGCCAGTGCATGGAAGAGATAGTATGGTTCGCCGGCAGCCGATCGATAGGCGGCGGGAGAAATACATCCGTCCACGATTCTTCCGAGAAGATCTGCGGAGGCTTGGAGTAGGCGATGAATCTCGTCGTTCTCAAGCTGTCGAATACCTTTTCGAGAATCAATTCCCGACAGAAAACAGATCTCCCGACAGAGCTCCGGAGAGAAGCCCTGCAGAGAATCCTGAAGACCCTTCTCCAAAGGGCGCTGCAAGGATTCTGTCAGAACGGGCAGTTCGCCGGCGCGCACGCGAGCGAGGGCGTCGGAAGGAGAGAGCTTGCCCTGCGCAGGAGGATATACATAAGGTCTTGCCGGCATGATTTCTCTCACGCGGCTCATCTTCTGGTCCACGTGAAGCAGACTGTCGAAAATTCGGTCCTGACAATTCACAAGAATGACGTTGCTGTATCGCCCCATCATCTCGATAATGAGACGTTTATCCTTGCGGTCCCCGAGTTCATCAACGGTAGAGACGGTAATCTCGACGATACGTTCATATCCGGGAGAGGTTACCGATACAATCCGTGCGCCTTGAAGATGCTTGCGGAGAAGCATACAGAAGGAGGGCGGGAGCATCGGATTCTCACGCATGGATTCGGTCAGATGAATGCGAGGACCGGAAGGGTTTGCGGTAAGAAGAAGACGGTAGTTTGTCGAATCACAGCGGATCAGAAGATAAATATCGTATCGACTTGGCTGATAGACCTTATCAATTCTTCCTCCGGATAGTCGATTGTCCAATTCTTGTGCCAGAAAATGTGTGGTTATTCCGTCCAAAGACATAGATACCTCATCCTTGTTCTTCCGAGCGGCCGCGGATGACGAATCGAATCCAGCCGATGAGAACAAGCAGAATAAATTCAATACCAATCGCGATGAAGAATTTGTCCATCGAATTGAAGGAGATCAGAAAATCAAGACCGATTACCAGAAGGAAAACGACGCATATCAGGAGAATCTTTCCTGCCTTCCCGGCAAAAAGCGAACGCATGACATCTGCAAAGGACTGCTGCTTCGTCTGACGTGAGGCAGCTGTAGCGCGAGATGACGCAGTCGATCGGCGACGTGTTGCGGGAGCTTTCTTCGAGTTCGTGCCAGCCATACAATACCTTCCTTCTCGTTATCGAGTCTCAGTATACCAAAAAAGAAGGCGGAGTGCCTATTCGCACTCCGCCGTAGGGATCTAATGTTGAAGGTATAAAGGGAAGGCGGTTACTCCGCGGCGGCCTCCGCATTTGATTTGCTCTTCTTGGCCGCTTCAGAAATCTTCTGCATGACGACGATTGTGAAGAAGAAGAGCGTCAGAACCAGGAAAACTCCGATGAGACCAATGATGACAACAAAGAGTCCCTGCGCCCACAGATCCATGGTACGAAGTCCTTCAATCGAGAAATCAGCACCGTTAAGTAAAGCATTCGAAAACATATTTGTGTTCCTCCTTACGCCGCGCTGATCAGCATGTCAATCAGAGCGATGACAAGACCGCCTGCGACAATCGAACCGAGCTGGCCGGCGACGTTCGCGCTGATGGCCTGCATGAGTATGAAATTCGTAGGATCTTCCTTCTTTGCCATCTTTTGAATGACGCGAGCAGACATCGGAAACGCCGAGATACCTGCGGCACCGATCATCGGATTGATCTTTTTCTTAAGGAAGAGATTAAGGGTTTTCGCGAAAAGCACTCCGCCGGCCGTATCGAATACAAAGGCGAAAAGGCCAAGAAGAAGAATCATACCGGTAACCGGATCAATGAACTTGTCAGCGACCATGGTAGAACCGATGGTAATTCCGAGAAGAAGCGTGATCAGGTTGGCGAGCTCATGCTGCGCCGTCTGCGACAGGTTCTCGAGAACACCGGATTCGCGAATCAAGTTACCGAACATCAGAGATCCTACAAGCGGAACACTCATCGGTACGATGATACCGGCGATGATTGTGACGAGAATCGGGAAGACGACCTTGATCGTCTTGGAGACCGGCTCTTCATGATAATCCATGCGGATCATGCGTTCCTTCTTGCTTGTAAGGAGCTTGATGACCGGAGGCTGAATGATCGGAACAAGAGACATATACGAGTAGGCCGCAACCGAGATCGGACCTAAGTATTCGGCAAGATTAAAGTGATTGGCGACAAAAAGAGTCGTCGGACCGTCTGCGGCTCCGATGATTCCGATGGCCGAGGCTAGCTTCAGCGCATAGGTGTTATCCATTCCGGGAACGACCAGCGGCAGGAGCATCAACGTAACGAAGAAGGTCACGAAGATACCAAACTGTGCCGCGGCACCAAAGAAAATCATATAAGGATTCTTGAATAGCGGAGTAAAATCGATCATTGCGCCGATCGCGATAAAGATCAGAATCGGAAACAATTCCGTTGCGATACCCGCATCGAACAGGACTTGAAGAAATCCGCCCTCCGCCGCGGTGTCGATGACCCCGGCGATCGTCGTCGGCTGACCGGCGATACTTAATGGGAGGTTGACAAGGATGGCGCCGAACCCGATCGGCAGTAACAGTGCCGGTTCATACTCCTTCTTGATGGCAAGATAAATCAGTAAACCGCCGATCACATACATGATCAACGCTTTCCAGTTATCCCCCTGACCGAAGTAGACAAAACCGTTGAGAATCTCCTTAAGGACTTCAATCATCAGTCGTACCTCCCGTTGCGTCGTTCCGTCTGATTCTTATTCCATCGTGGCCAGAAGACTCTTTATCTTATCTGTCGGGTTAATCAGATTTGCTAAAGAAGAATCATGGTTGATGGCGTCGATCAGAAGGGCGACAAATTTAGCCATATTTACATCGCAGAACCAGGGAGCAGTCAAGAGCTCCGGTCGCCTGTAAATCAAGTTCGTGGCATACACCTTGTTGATGATGCCCTCCGCGTAGGCTTTGTCGAAACATTCGATTCCTTCGGTGAATAATCCGAACGTCGCGGCGCAGTAAATATTCCGCGCGCCACGCTTCTTCATCTCCCGGCCGATATCGAGCATCGATTCACCTGATGAAATTATATCGTCCACGATGAGAATGTCCATACCTTCCACGGAATCTCCGAGGAATTCGTGCGCAACAATCGGGTTTCTGCCATTAATGACCTGTGTGTAATCTCTGCGCTTGTAGAATGTACCCAGAGGAATACCGAGAATAGAGGCGAAATACATCGCTCTCGTGATTCCGCCTTCATCGGGGCTGACAATCATGAAGCGACCGTTCGAGAAGTTAAGGTCGGGAATCGTCCGGAACATTGCCTTGATGATCTGATAGTTGGCAGATAAGCTCTCAAAGCCCGACGTCGGAATCGCGTTAGCAACACGCTCGTCATGGGCATCAAAGGTAATTATATTCTCGACGCCCAGGCCGTAGAGCTCCTCCAACGCAAATGCGCAGTCGAGAGACTCGCGCGCGTTCCTCTTGTGCTGTCGACTCTCATACAGGAACGGCATGATGATATTGACGCGTCTTGCTTTGCCTGAACAGGCCAGAATAACGCGCTTCAGATCCTGGTAATGATCGTCCGGACTCATATGATTCTCTTTGCCGAACATCTTATAGGTACAGGAGAAGTTCATTACGTCACTGATCAGGAAAAGATCATGGCCACGCACGGAGTGATTGACCACAGCTTTGCCCTCGCCGGAAGAGAACCGTGCATTATCGACGCTGATACGGTAATCGTTGCGGAAAAATCCGGGATACCGGCTGCCGATCAGTTGTTCCTGATATTCGGAACGGCGTTTGTTCAAGTAGAAATTCACGCGTTCGGTGAATTCCATGCTTCCTTTAAGGGGAATCAATCCAACCGGACCGATGGGAGCCATGGGGTTATCACCATACTGATTATATCTGGAGTAGGACTTTTCGTCGGCAGCTGACGGAATTGATGTCATGTTGTAATCCCCCTAATTGTGATAACGGCTTATTCGAAAAGCTCACCGATGCGTACCTGGCCAAGAAGATCCTGAATACGGAAACTCGGGTTGACCAGATGGCCTAAAGATTCGTCAACATTGAGCGCGTCGATCAGACGCGCGATGAAAGGTGTCATATTAACGTCAATGTACCAGGGTGCCGCGAGAAGCTCAGGCCGGCGATAGATCAGATTTGTGCAAAGAACCTGCTTGATTGTACCCTTGCGAACATACTCGTCCACCAGCTCAATGCCTTCGGTAAAGAGTCCGAAGGGTGCGGCACAGAAGATGTCTTTGGCTCCGTTATCCTTCATGAACTGTGCGGTCTCCGTCATCGTCCGACCGGAATTGATCATATCATCGACGATAAGAATATCCTTGCCCTGACAGCTCTCGCCCAGGAAACGAATCTCCTTTACCGGATGAACTCCGTTGACTCTAGTCGAATAATCGAGACGGCGATAGAAAATCCCCAGCGGAAGACTCAACATGGATGAATAGAAAACCGCCCGTGAGACGCCTGTCTCATCCGGACTTACGACCATCATATTCTCTTTGTTGATCTTGAGAGAGGGATTCGATGCAATTAATGAACTGATAATCTTGTAGGCGGACTTCGGCGTCTCGACACCCATCAGCGGCACGGCGTTGGTGATTCGGATATCATGCGGATCAAAGGTGATAATATTCGCAACACCGAGATTGTACAGCTGCTGGAGCATCGACGCGCAGTCGAGAGACTCCCGGGAATTCCGAAGATCCTGACGTCCTTCGTAAAGGAACGGCATGATCACGTTGATTCTTCTGGCCTTCCCGCTGACTGCCATGATAATTCGCAATAAATCGCGAAAATGGTCGTCTGGACTGGAATAATGATCCTTCCCGAACAATGGAAAGGACGTCTGATGAGCAAGAACGTCCGTGATGATAAAGATATCATGTCCGCGAACCGTCTGATTCAGTGTGACCTTCCCCTCGCCGGTAGCAAAACGAACGATCTGTGACTGGATCAGGTAATCGTTGCGCAAATATCCGACACTATGGACATAGGGATTGCTGTTCTCTTCTTGACGACGCTGACGCTTGTCGAAAAGAATACGATTGACCTGATGAACAAAATCGAGATTTGATGTATGACAAATAATTCCGATCGGTCCGAACGGTTCGAGGAAGTATCCCCGGAAGTCCGGATTGGTATTTTGTACGGATTCAGAATAAAGAGATGCTGGCATGTATTCCCCCGGCCTCTGATCTCATTTTTGTGTCCGGTCGGACCCGAGGCCCGAAGAATTCGCACACAAACCAAGTATAACGCTTTTCCTTGTAATTTTGAATCATGCAAATTGACACGAAAAGAACGTTTTTTTCAAGACGATTTGTGTAAAAACGAAAAAAGCAAATCGTTATGTGTTCATGATGTTCGGCTTTCTTCCGAAGAGAAAGAATGGTACAGTACCTACATAGACAATAACACAAATCCATCCGAAAGAAGGACTTTCATGGAGATCAATTTTCGCAAAACAAAGTTTTTCGGCGTAGCTGCCGAAATCGCATCCTGCCCGCCTTCGGATCGCCCGGAAGTAGTTCTCTCTGGGAAATCCAATGTCGGCAAATCCTCGCTACTGAACGCGCTCGCCGATCAGCGTAAGCTGGCACGCGTCAGTCAGGCTCCTGGTAAGACACGTCTGGTTGTGTATTTCGATGTTGACAGCGCATTTTATATAGCGGATCTTCCGGGCTATGGTTTTGCAAAGGCACCCAAAGATGTCCGCGAGAAGTTCTCGAAGCTTGTCGATCAATACTTTTCCAGCGGCCGCCCAATTTCTTTGGTTCTTCATCTGATCGATATCCGCCATTCTCCGTCGCGTGAGGATATCGCGATGCTCGAATACATGAACCGCCAGTCCATACCGTACTATGTCGTTTTCACCAAATGCGACAAACTATCGAAGGCGGGTCTTGATAAGCGTCTCAACGAGATCGCTCAAGAGCTTCTCATCAAAGACATGTCGCTTTGCTTTGCTGTATCCGCAGAGAAGAAAGAAGGGCTCAAGGATCTTAAGGAAGCTGTGACGGAGTATCTTTTTCCCGGAGCATCCTGTATCTGATTTGTCGACAATTGAATCTTTTTGTCGAAAAGTTCCTGAAAATTCGACAATTCCACGCTCTATACTCATCCCTGTGAAGCGCCCATTTTCGCGACACCGTACTCGCAAACTACACGAGTCGGCGATTTCGCGGGTTGGGACAGGGAGGGGCGGCGATGGGTTCTCGAGCGAGTTTTGCCGAATGGATTAGATTGCACGTGACCGGAATACGCGAACGAGTTTCGCGTTTTTCGAGATCCGTTTTCCGGAGCCTTCGTTCCATGCCGCAGACGATTCCGTCTGTGCTCGCGATCTTTCAGAGGCGAATTCATGGCTATATTCATCTGGTCTTACTTCGGCACGCGGGAAGTCTTCTTTCCGATACGTTCAAGGAGGGCGTCCGAGCCGTCCTCGGAAGACCTATTGTGCTTCCGGCGATCTGCGCGTTTCTCGGCTCGAATGCGGCATTTTTCCTTCCGTTGTCCTACGCAGTTGTCGCCGGTCTATTTCTGTTTTTAATATTTTTATCCCTTATTCATACAGCGTGGGTAGGCGAGGCTATGCGGCAACGAGCGTTGCTTATCCTTATAGCTTCCTCGATCTTTTTTCTGTATACGTTTACTTCCGTTGCCTATGCGAGAGTCATGTCTGATCGTCTGCTTGATTCTACCGACGGATTAACCGCAGAGATATCTCAAAGCTTGGGATTCGATTCCGAGCCAAGCCGATACGATGAGTTTGACGGGACGATTCGTTCCGTTCGTGTATCGGCAAGCGGCTATCGCACATGCATTATCCGGCTCGATCAAGGCGTGGATGTATTGTTCGGGACGGTCGAAGAATGGCCGGAAGAGAATATGCATGTCGGAGTCCTTGGCGTAATCGGACCGGTGTCCGGACCATCGAATCCGGGTTCATTTGATCGCAGCGACTACTATGCGAGACAGGGAGTATATGCGGAGATATCCAGTCACACCGGCAAATTGTTACCATTGTCTCCTGAGATTCGTTCTTCGTCTTTACAGGACATACTTCGAGATTTCGGGGCACGGATGCGCAGTTTCTTATCGAAGGCATGGGAGGATAACGGAGGAGCAGAGGACGCAGCGCTCTTGTCAGCGATGCTTCTGGGGGATACGTCGGAGATGGACAACGGGACCAAGGTGGATTTCCGACTCTTAAATCTCTCGCATCTCACGGCGGTATCCGGCGCAAATATCGCCTATTTTCTCGCTCCGGCGGTTGCCGCTTTGCAAATGTCTGGAACCAAGCGTCGCATACGATGCCTCATATTACTTGCCTTTCTCATCTGCATCGGATATATCACGGGCTGGAGTCCGTCGGTCAGCCGGGCGATACTCATCGCCGGAGTTCACTTGGTGTCGAGACTAATCACTCGGAAATTCTGCCCGATATCGTCCATGTTTGCCGCCGTTTTGCTTCTCGTTTTCCAGTCGCCTTTCTGTGCCGTGGATATCGGATTCTGTCTTTCGGTAAGTGCGGCATTGTCAATTGTACTTATGTCGAGACGGACCTCGGCCTTTTTTCGAGATCACGGATGCCCTGTATTTATCGCAGATCTTCTGGGTCCGGTAATATCGGCGCATATCGGCATGCTTCCTTGGATGATCGTCTTGTCCGGGCGCGAATCAATATTTCTCATTGCGGTAAATCTGTATGCAGGTATTCTTGCGGAAGGAATATCCTCTCTAGGATTGATCGTAACGCCCATCGCCATCGTCGGGACATATATCCGAGGATTGCTCCCGTTCACACGACTGGCCTTTCTTCCCGTCGGCGGATTGCTGTTCCTTCTTCGGGAATCTGCGGAGAAACTAAGTCCGATGGGTATCGAATCCTTTCGATTTCAAAGCGTTCACCCATTACTTCCAATCTCGGTCGCTCTGGGAATTATTGCTTTCCTTATTCCGCGGAGCTTCTTCCGCCGAATCTTCATCACAGCATGTGCGTTTCTCATCAGCATTTCCCTGCTGTGTCATTTTGTCTCAAGGGAAGAGCCGCCGATCGCCACCGTAATCTTTTTCGATGTCGGACAGGGAGATGCTGCAATGGTGATTCTTGATGACGGGAAGAGCCTGTTGATTGACGCGGGTACCGAGTCTTCCGGCGAATATGTGGTTCTTCCGGCACTGAATTATTACGGAATTGTAAAGCCGGATCTTTGTTTCCTAACTCATCTACACAGTGATCACGGAGGTGGTTTCCTGCCGCTTGTAAAGGATCGACGTTTGATGTCCATCTTTACTCCTTACACTATGAGCAGCGGAGAACTTCAGGATCTGTTTCTGGAGATGGAGAATTCGGAGATCGCGATCAACTTAACTGCGAAAGATGATAGAATAGTGCTGTCCGAATCGGTTTCGATTCGGGTTATCGGCCCTTCGGAGATTACGGAGAACGGCGGCAATCGGGACTCCGCGATCCTGCTTCTGACGGTTGCGCAAACGGACATCCTCTTTATGGGGGACGCAGGTTTTCGAGAAGAGAATCTGATTCTCGACGCATTGACTGCAGGTGAGATGAAGGATCTATCTATAGATGTTCTTAAGGTAGGACATCATGGAAGCCGATACTCGAGCGGAGAGGAATTTCTTCTTGCGATGGACCCGGAAGTGTCGGTGATCAGTGTCGGTGATAATAATTACGGACACCCTTCCGGGGATGCGACGGCAAATATTCTGTCTTCCGGTTCGACATTATACCGAACGGATCAGGACGGAGCCGTTATCATTAACATATATATAGATCGGTACGAGATAATAACCCATCCACAGTGATAAGAGAGGTAAGTATGGCAAAGCCCAAAGGCGCTTCCGGCAGTAAAGCCGCACCTCCGGCGTCGACCTATGATGTTCTTGCAAGAGCGATAAAGAGCGGAGAAGTCCAGCCCGTTTATCTATTGTTCGGTGAAGAAGAATTTCTGATCGAACAGATTCTTCGCGCATTAACAAACCTGGTCATCGCTCCCGGAATGAAGGAAGCCGATTTCTATAAGGCAGATATGGCTTCAACACGGTTGGATGCGGAGCGTCTTTCCGAATGGGTCATGACACCGCCCTTTCTCTCGTCGAAGCGGCTCGTAATTCTTCAGAATACCGGTCTTTTCGGCGCAAATGCTCCGGAACAGGCAGACGCCGCAGCGTATATCAAGCTATTCTCAGCCATTCCGGACACCTCCTGTCTGGTTTTCGTTGAAGAGAAGGTCGACAAACGCAAGAAGGCCATGTACGAGGCGGTTGCACGGGAAGGCACAGTTGTTAATTTTGCAACACGAAGCGCGGATGAACTCAGTCGCTGGATTGCTTTCTCACTGAAGAAATACGAGATCCGGATTACCGTCGACGCGATCGGCAGTCTCATCGACCGCTGTGAGGGCAGTATGCGTCTGATTGACAACGAGGTTAAGAAGCTAATTCTCAGTAGCCTGGGTCGGGATTCGAAGGAAATCTCCATCGATGATATCAATGCGATCTGCATTCCGGATATTCGTGGATCGGTATTTCAGATGACGGATGCAATCGGCGCACGCGACGTGAACCGGGCATTGACGGTTCTCGACACCTTGATTGCACTCAAAGAACCGATCCCTCGTATTCGTTTCATGCTTGCGCGTCACGTTCGTCAGCTGATTTGTGCGAAGGAGCAGGCAAATCAGGAATCGATCATTGCGTCTCTAAAAGTCGTTCCCTTTGTTGCCCGCAATCTTCTTTCCCAGGCCCGGTCCTTTCGTATGGATGAGTTGCTTTCACTTTATGAATCGTGTGCGACGTCTGATTATCATGTTAAGACCGGAAAGATGGAGGATCGCTTATCGATGGAGTTGCTCCTGGCGGAGGCCGCAAAAAGAATATGAATTTTCGCCGGAAGATTTGACGATACACGTGTAGTAGGATAAAATCATTTGGATTTCACGAAAAAGCAGGGAGGACAGAATATGGCCAAAATTGCGATGAAAACTCCGTTGGTTGAGATGGACGGAGACGAGATGACAAGAGTGATCTGGAAACAGATCAAGGACATACTCATAACACCGTTTGTCGACTTAAAGTCGGAGTATTATGATCTCTCTCTGGAGAATCGTGACGCAACGAATGATCAGGTTACCATCGATTCCGCCAACCGAACGAAGGAGCTTGGGGTCGCCGTCAAGTGTGCGACGATCACGCCGAACGCGCAGCGAATGGATGAGTATAAGTTAAAAAAGATGTGGAAGAGCCCGAACGGTACGATTCGTGCGATTTTAGACGGAACGGTATTTCGTGCGCCGATCCTTGTCGACGGCATTACGCCCTATGTTTCGTGCTGGAAGAAGCCGATTACGATTGCCCGTCATGCGTACGGCGATGTGTACCGTGATTCCGAGATGTTGATTCCTGCGGCGTGTACTGCCGAGCTTTGCGTTACGTTTCCGGACGGTACGACGAAGATGCAGAAGATTCACAACTTCGAAGGCCCCGGCGTTCTTCTTGGAATGCACAACACAGATGCTTCGATCTCTGCATTCGCGCATTCCTGTTTCACCTATGCGCTTGATATCCATCAGGACCTCTGGTTCGCCACGAAGGATACGATTTCGAAGACCTATGACCATCGTTTCAAAGATATTTTCCAAGAGATTTTTGACGCGGAATATAAGGATCGCTTCCATGAAGCAGGTATTTCGTATTTCTATACCTTAATCGACGACGTTGTGGCAAGAATCATGCGTTCGGAAGGCGGCATTCTTTGGGCTTGCAAGAACTATGACGGTGACGTGATGTCGGATATGATTGCGTCCGCTTGCGGAAGTCTTGCGATGATGACATCTGTTCTCGTCTCGCCTGACGGCAAATACGAGTATGAGGCTGCGCATGGAACCGTGACTCGCCATTATTATCGATATCTTAAGGGTGAGACGACATCCACAAATCCTATGGCTACGATTTACGCGTGGTCCGGCGCACTTCGGAAGCGCGGCCAACTGGATGGACTGGACGATTTGGAGCGTTTTGCGGACCAACTCGAAGCAGCATCGATTAAGACCATTGAGGACGGGATCGTTACGGGAGATCTTGCGCCACTTCTCAAGGGCAAGGAACTTTCGGTGGTAAAGACAGAAGATTTCCTTACAGCCATCGCTTCCCGCATAGCCATGTAAGAATCCACTTGAACGGAATGAAGGAGAATCTATGAGTTACTTTGAAACATGGAACAAGAGCATAGAAGAGCCGATAGACCAGACACAGTATACCGAGTATGTGCAACATTATTATGAACTTGAGAAGGAAGCGTACGATCGCATTCTTACGAACTTCCCGGAGAATTCGGAGTATTTGTCGGGCAAAGCGTCAGAGCTTGCCTTCCGCCTTGGGTTCAAGAAATCCGAGATGGAGATTTTTGTCGGTTTCATCGATGGTATTAATCCGAGTCTGACAGAGGCTCTGAAGCCGGAAGAGATTGATGATGATACAGAAATCAATCTTGCCGTCGATTATGAGAAACTCTATTTTAACATGCACGACGCTAAGGCGGATTGGCTTTATAATCTGCCTTCGTGGAACAATGTCATTTCCAAGGATCGTCGCGCGGAGATTTCCAAAGAATATCGCGAGTCAAAGACTGTACATGTTGAGAAAATCGGACGTAATGATCCCTGTCCTTGCGGAAGCGGCAAGAAATACAAGAAGTGCTGCATGGCCAAAGAATCATAATCCAAATCATTAATAATTTGTCGGAGCTTGCTTGATTTTTTGTGATATGGATTTTGTGCCCCGAGAGGGAGGAACAACATGTCTACAAAGATTAAGTCCGTTCCAATCTCGAGTCGTCCTTATGAACGACTTGAGGCATACGGTGAAGCTTCGCTCTCTGATGCGGAGCTTCTCGCTGTTTTATTTCGTTGCGGTGCCAGGGGTCAATCTTCGCTGGATTTGGCACACGAGTTGCTGCTTCTAGACAAGAACGGGCAGGGACTATCCTTTTTGCGGGATCTTTCTATTGAAGAACTCAAGGAGTGCCACGGTCTGGGTAAAGTGAAGGCGATTACGGTGAAGGCTGCGATGGAACTTGGGAAACGCTCTCTTCGGGGCGATCCGTTCTGGAAGAGTAAGCAGATATCCTCTCCCGCTGATGCGATTGCACTTTTCGAAAATGAGATGTGTTTCCTGAAAAAAGAGGAAGTACATGTGGCTTTGCTCGATACAAGACACCGAGTTATTCGTAAGTCGGTGATCTCCTCCGGCGGACTGGCTTCGACGGGAATTTATCCCCGTGAATTGCTTCGTGAGGCGATAAAGGCCAATGCTTCGGCAATTGTGCTGGCGCATAATCACCCGAGCGGGGACCCGAAACCGAGCCCTGACGATGCATCCACGACGAGGACGTTGAAGAAAGCTGCGGATCTGATCGGTATCGATTTGATCGACCATATTGTCGTCGGCAGAGGTTCGAGTTCAAGCCTCAAAGAGCTCGGTATGATATGACGCAGGAAGTCAAATCGATTCTATGGTATAATTTCATAAGATTTTGAACACAAGGTGCGGATTATCAATCGTGCCGGCGAGGTGTTTTGTGCTCAGAAAATTATTAGCCAACAAGGTATTTATTATTATTTTGGTCGTGTTGCTTCTTGTGGCCGTCATTATTTTCGACTCGATTCAGGGAAACTTCATACACAACCTCTCGACGCCGATAACGCTGGTACTTCAACCGGTTCAGACGGCGATAGCCGGTGGAGGCAATGCTTTTTCCGACTTCTATTCTTCGATAACCGAAGGAATTGAGATTCGCAATAAGAATCGGGAGCTCGAGGCGCAGATCGCAGAACTGCAGTATCAAGTTCAGCAGCAAAAGGAAGCGGCGATTCGCTGGGAAGAACTCAAGGACGCGTTTCATATTAAGGATACTTTTGAGAATTATGAGATCTACGGAGCTCCTATTCTTTCAAGAGAAGCCGATGAATGGTTCAGCGTGATTCGCGTAGGTGTCGGTAGTAAAGACGGGATTGTTATCAATGAGGAGATCACGTCTTACGCCGTTGTTGACGCTCAAATGCAGCTCGTCGGCAAGGTTTTGTCATCTGACATGACTTCCGCGAAGATTCTTCCGCTGCTTCATGAAGGATTTTCGGTGAGCGCACGCGTCAATGTGGTAAATGGAGCGACGGTTATCGTCCACGGAGAGATTGAACTCAAGGAAGACGGACTTCTCAAGGTAGATCAGCTATCCGATTCAGCGGTTCTCCAGGTGGGAGATGAATTGGTTACCAGCGGCTCCGGCGGGCTTTTTCCGGCGGGAATTCCTATTGGCGTTATTGTTTCGATCGATGACAGCTCGCCGCTGAATCGTTTTGCTATGTTGAAGCCATACTCGGATATTGCCAGTCTAACCGATGTGTTTATCATGGTCCCTCCGACTGCGACATCCGAAGACGGAACGGTGGACGCAAACGCTGACACCTCTATAACGGTTACTCCGACACCGGCAGCGTAAGAGAAGGAGAGCAATGAAGCGTAACGAAAGAATTCGACAAATCGCTGTATATTCGGTATACATCATATTTTTTACAACTCTTCAGGTCTCATTTCCTGATTCGTTCTCTCTGCGTAATCAGACCGCTGACTTCATGCTGGTTCTGGTCGTGTTGAGCGGATATTTCTATAAGACGTTTGACGGAGCGGTTGTCGGATTAACCGTCGGTCTCATTCGTGATGTCCTTGCCGGGACAACGCTTGGTGTCGGAGCTTTGCTTTTTTTCTTCATTGGAATTCTATCATCTGTCTTCTTCTCGAAGGCATTCCACAGCCGCGCCAGCTTAGCGATACTTCAGGTCACGATTATGACCCTCGGGTATAAGATCATCGGCCATTTGTGGTTCTTTTTCATTCCCATGCTGGAACGGCATGATACCATCTATTTGCCGTTTCAGACCATTGTACTCGACAGCATATTGCCGCAACTCGGTGTTAATCTTTTGGTCGCGATTCCGATGATATTCCTTATCAAGTATATCGGTCCATATCGCGTTGGGTATGTTCAGCCAGAAGAAGGTACCCGGGTTTCAACGGAGGGATTATGGCGCAAAGGATAAATGACGACGGTGTATACGTCTTTGACCACGATCACGTAGAATCGACGACAAAAGAAACGCCCCAATCGGTATTTTCTCTGCTCGGATTGCTGCGGAGTCGATATGCGATCCTCGGAATCTTGTTTTGGCTCTTCGGAATTACCATTCTGGTGATGACATCGACTCTGCAATTCTCCGGAAATACGACACAAATTCTAAATTCGTCTTCCGGTGTCTCGCAACAATATATCGTGCCCGCTCCGAGAGGAAATATTGTCGATTGTAACGGCATTCCATTAGCGACTACCGAAGAAGTTAATACGCTTCTCATAGCCAATGCGGGTCTGGATGATGAGCATCTCAATGCGATGCTTTTGGAATTGTCCTATCTTTTCGATCAGTATAACGTTGTTCCTGTGTATGATCTTGCCGATTATCTATCGGTTGATCCTTATACCTTTTTGCAGGACGACGATAAGATCACTTCCTGGCAGGTCAGTCAGAATCTTTTCGGGCTTAAGGAGTCCACTACCGACGCGATCGTCTCTTATTCAGACGAATATGTGAAGAAGGATCCGCAAGTTTTCTTCCTGTATTTGCGCACCAAAGAGGTGTTTAATATATCTACCGAATATTCCGATGAAGAGGCCTATCGAATAGCGCTCCTTCGATACCAGATCTATGCCGCGCGATGGGCCTTCCAGACAGGAACCGCCGTCAAAATTGCGACGGACGTGCCGGAAGAACTGATCAGTTTCCTTCTGGAACAGAATACGAAGTATCAGGGAATCATCTCTGCGAAGGAGTACCGCCGTGTATACTCACCCTTAGCGGAGACATCTTCGCAGGTCGTCGGTTATATCGGCAAGATTTCTCAGGAGACATACACAACCTTAAAGGATTTCGGTTATTCGGCGGAAGATGTTGTCGGACAGCAAGGTATAGAAGCCCAGATGGAACGCTATCTCCATGGTCAGTCCGGGACTCAGCCATATAATATCTGGACGGATGAGGGAGCGGACGGACTATTCTTCCCGGAGACGATCGGAATGGAGCCTGTAGCCGGCGCCAATGTACGGCTGACCATTGATACCAAGCTGCAGAAGGTCGCGATGGATGCCCTGAAGGATTTCATCGATGAAGCCGCCGCCAACGGTGAACCGGGCTATAAGACGGCTTCCGCGGGCGCTATCGTTATGTTGAACGTGAAGACGGGTGAGATCTTAACCATGGTCTCGTATCCTAACTTCGATCCGATGGACTTTGTTTTGACAATGGAAGATGACGCGCAGGCGACGGAACAGGTGAAGTATTATCTCGGGCTCGGCGATTATGCTGAGATTACGGATGCCGACAAGCCGCTCTTCAATCGTGCGATTCAGGCGCAATACGCGCCGGGATCGACGTTCAAGATGGTCACGGCGGTTGCGGGTTTGGAGAAGGGAGTCATCTCTCCCGGTTCAACAATAATTGAGTGTAAGAGTCCGTACGATATTGATGGATTTATCGTAAAATGTCTTGAGGAACCCAATGGAGGTCACGGTCCGCTTTCTCTTTCAGATGGAATGGCGACTTCCTGTAACGTCTATTTTCAGCGACTTGGCGTCGACACGGGAATTGATGCAATTGACTTCTGGGGTGAAGTATTCGGCCTTGGCGAACTGACCGGTGTCGATCTTCCGGGTGAGGTTCAGGGCCTTCGCGCAAGTAAGGAGACCAAACGTCTTCTTCGCGAGAAGGAATATGACAAGACGTGGTTTCCGGCCGACACCGCTCAGAGTTCCATCGGACAGTTCGACAATGTTTTCACAATATTGCAGCTCGCTCGCTATACGGCCGCGCTCGCAACGAACACACTGGTGACCCCTCATGTCATTAAAGATGTTACGGCACAGGACGGTACGATTCTCTATGCGGGGTCAACGGAAGTGAAGCCTCTGAATATCCCGGAACCGACTCTCGAAGCGGTACGGCTTGGCATGCTTGCCGTTAGTGAAGATATAAATGGAACCGCGTATGATAGTTTCATGGATTTTCCGATCACGATCGGCTGTAAGACCGGAACGGCGGAGACCGGATTCGAAGATTCTAACAAAGAGTACTCGAACGGATTGTTCGTCGCTTATGCGCCGTACGAAGATCCGGAGATTGCGATCGCTCTGGTCGTTGAGAAGGGTGAGTGGGGATCTTCGACAACCATTATTGCAAAAAAACTCATGATGGCGTACTTCGGTATCTCTGAATCAAATAATCAGGAGACGAAGGAAGAAGATGCCGCCATCGGTGATGTAATTCCGACAGAAACGTCAATTGAAACAAGCTCATCGGAGACGACGGAACAGTAATATTGAGTCGCCCGTTTGATTTTGTCTTTTTCGCCTCTGTCTCTTTTCACCAAAAAAAGAGCGAATGTTTCTACTGATTCGATAGGTGCTTCGTCTTGCGCAATGGTTTGAGTATTTGTAAAATGAACGTTAGTATTGCAGGTGCGGGAGGAAGAGTATGAAGATTGTCCTTTTAGCGGACAGCCGTAAGAATGAATTGCTTGTTAACTTCTGCATCGCGTATCGACAGCTTTTCGCGAAGCACGAGATATTTTCCATGCAAAATACCGCCAAGCTTCTCCTTGCTTCCGCAGAACTAGATGTTGTCGGATTGTCGATGGACTATACCGGTGGATTTGACCAATTGGCTTCCCGGGCGATGTTCAACGAGATCGACGCCGTATTCTATCTTCGCGATACGCAGCTTGGGATGTATGATCAGCCGAACGGGCTTCTGAAGGCTTGCGATTATAACAATATTCCTTATGCGACCAATCTTGCGTCGGCGGAGATCCTGATTCTCGCGATTGACCGCGGAGATCTTGATTGGAGAGATCTTATCCGGTCATAATGGGTAGCGTACGAATTGATGATTCGTCAATTATATTTGTTAATTTCGAGATATTTCAAGATTTCATCACGTTTTGTTCGCATCTTTATCTCCCGGATGTGTGATAATATGTTCTGCACATTATTTTCGGGAGGACTCACGTGAAGATTAAGTGTTTTCCATTCGGGCCATTACAGGCCAATGCATACCTTGTTACTTTTGGGAAGGATGCGTTTCTTATTGATCCATGTGTTCGAATGGATCATATAGATCTTGATGGCGCTCATATTCGCGGGATTTTCCTTACTCATGGTCATTATGATCATCTGACGGAAGCGAACACCTTTCGACATCTTTCAGGTGCGGTCGTTATGGCTCACGAACTTGAGTGCTCAAATATTCTCTCCGGGAATACGTCATCTCCATTTCCGCAAATCGCTAATGTATCTGTAGATCCGCCGATATGCGCTCTCAAGGACGGAGACATTCTTCGCCCGGTTGATTTTGACATTAATGTATCGGAAGATATCGAGATACGTGTCATTCATACACCCGGTCACTCGAAGGGATCGATGTGTCTTCTTGTTTCGGAAACGAGTCGGGAGACAAAGACACAGGTCCTTTTCTCCGGAGATACTTTGTTTGCCGATACAATCGGACGGACCGATCTTGACGGATCCATGGAGGAGATGTTGCATTCTCTCCTCAAGCTCTCCCGTCTTCCGGATGAAGTGATAGTGTATCCCGGACACGGTCCGGCCACCACGATTGGCAGGGAGAAAAGACAGAACCCCTACTTTACAGCTATACTGTGAAATGTTAAGATATTTCGTACGTCGGGCGAGGGGCTTCGCGCGGTCTTTGGTTTTTTGAGCCGGCTTCCGTGGCAAGTTCCATCGGGATGAGATATCCGTCCAACGATTGGACGGTTTTTTCTTTTTATCGACGTTATATTTCGCGGTACAGTTACCGCGTCAATCGTCCGCTTGGAGGCGCATATGAGTGACCTGACATCATCACTTTACCTGATACGCGATACTTTTCGCAGTGAGCTCGCTGCCATCACAACTTCCGTAGAAGCCGATGGTATCCGTGTCCGTTACTTCGGAAAGAAGGGAGAGTTGACTACGGTTCTCCGCGGCATGGGATCAGTTCCGGCTGAGGAACGTCCTGCCGTCGGACAGCTGGTTAATGATCTTCGTTCTGAGATGGAATCGGAGTTGTCGGAGAAAATCCGTGTAATTACACAGACGGAGAATGCGCAGAAGCTGGCCGCCGAGACAATCGACGTTACGATGCCGTCCGCGGCAAATTCCATGGGCTCGCGACATCCGATTTATAAAGTCGTGGATGAGATTTGCGGGATATTCCTCGGCCTTGGTTTCTCCCTGGCGGAAGGCCCTGAAGTCGAATACGATTCCTATAGTTTTGAGAAGCTTCGTCTCCCGAAGGGTCATCCGGCGCGTGATACACAGGATACATTTTATTTCTCTGAGAATATTTTACTTCGTCCGCAAACATCACCGGTTCAAGTGCGTGTCATGGAGGTCACTGAGCCGCCGATTCGCATCGTCTGTCCCGGTAAGGTTTATCGTTCGGATGCTCTTGACAGTACACATTCGCCGATATTTCATCAGATCGAGGGCCTCGTCGTAGATAAAGGAATTACCATGGGCGACCTTGTCGGCTCCTTGCAGCTTTTCGCGGCGAAGCTTTTCGGCGAGAATACGAAGATCCGTCTTCGCCCGCATCATTTCCCGTTTACCGAGCCGTCCTGTGAGGTCGATCTTACGTGCTGGGCGTGCGGTGGCAAGGGTTGCCGTGTTTGTAAAGGAGAAGGTTGGATCGAAGTCCTTGGAGCCGGTATGGTTCATCCTGAGGTGCTGTCGGGTTGTGGAATTGACCCGGAGATCTATAGCGGGTTTGCGTTCGGTATCGGTATAGAGCGAACCGCGATGGGACGATACGGGATCGACGATATCCGTCACTTATATGAGAATGATGTCCGCTTCCTGCGGCAATTCAAGTAATCCTCTTATTTCGTGACAGTTGATAATTCAAATCATGATTTACGCGTTTGGAGGCGATTTACATGAAAGCACCGCTGGAATGGCTACAGGACTTCACAGAAATTTCTATACCAACCCATGATTTCTGCGAGAGCATGACGCTCTCGGGATCTAAGGTGGAAGGCGTTATTACGAGCGGAGAAGACATTTCGAATGTTTTCACTGCTAAGATTCTCTCGAGAAAACCGCATCCGGATTCGGATCATCTGGTTCTTGTCGAAGCGGACATGGGTCGTGAGGACTTGGGCGGGGTTCTGTCCATTGTTTGCGGCGCACCCAATGTTGAAGTCGGAATGATCTGTCCCGTCGCGATTGCCGGTGCGAAGTTGCCGTCCGGTCTTACGATCAAGAAGGGCAAGATTCGCGGCATCGAGAGCAACGGCATGTGTTGTTCGATCCAGGAACTTGGATTCTCACACGAGGATTTCCCCGGGGCTTCGGAGAACGGACTCTGGCATATGCCGGCGGATACGAAGATCGGCGTGGACGTCCGTGAATTTCTTGGGCTTGGTACGACGACGATCGATTTTGAGATCACTTCGAACCGGCCGGACTGCTTCTCCATCGAGGGTTTGGCACGCGAAGCTGCCATCACTCTCGGATCAGATTTTCGCGCATGTACGCCAAAGGTTAGGGAGGAAGGCCAGGAGAGATCTTCCGATCTTGCGACGATCGAAATTCGTAATCCCGAGCTCTGCTTCCGTTACTGCTCGCGCATCGTCAAGAACGTCCGCATCGGGCCGTCGCCGGACTGGATGCAGCGAAGACTTCGTGACGCGGGTATGCGGCCGATCAACAATATTGTTGACATTACAAACTATGTCTGCATTGAGCTCGGACAGCCAATGCATGCTTTTGATCTCCGATACCTGAGCGGCAATCATATTATTGTCAGAACGGCACAGGAACATGAAAAAACGAAGACGTTGGACGGTGTGGATCGTGTTCTTTCCTCCGATATGCTCGTCATTGCCGACGAGTCCAAGGTCTGCGCAATTGCTGGTGTTATGGGCAGCGAGAACTCCGAAGTCAAAGACGACACGACGGAGATTCTTTTCGAGTCAGCGACCTTCGAAGGTATCAGTGTGCGCCGGACGGCAATGCGTAACGGCCTTCGTACAGAGGCATCATCTCGCTATGAGAAGGGGCTTGATCCGGAGAACGCCTTGCGCGCGTTGAATCGTGCCTGTGAACTGGTTGAACTTCTCGGCTGTGGTGTCGTCATGCAAGGCGTGATCGATGTCTACCCGACGAAGAAGACCATTGTTCCGATTCCTTTCTCGGTGAAGAAAACCAATGATTTCCTTGGCACGTCCATATCCGAGGATTTTATGACGGATACCCTTCGTGAGATAGGCTGCCTGGTGGACGGAGTCGATAGTTCCTATTGCGTTACTCCGCCGAGTTATCGTCCGGATCTCGTGTGTTCGGCGGACCTGGCGGAGGAAGTCGCTCGTTTCTACGGATATAATCGGATTACACCGACATTGTTCTCCGGGAAAACGATGCTCGGCGGAAGAACGACAGAACAGAATACGATTGAGCGAATCAAAGATATTATGGTCTCTCAAGGGTATTTTGAAGCCCTGACATATTCCTTCGAGAGTCCGAAAGATCTTGATCGTCTTTTGCTCGCACAAGATGACCTTTTGCGCAAGCAACTCGTTATACAGAATCCTCTCGGCGAAGACTTCTCTGTAATGCGAACCTCCATGGTTCCTTCGATGCTTCGTATCGCCGCGACAAATCATAAACGTTCCGTGAAGGAAGCGTCGATCTTCGAGATTGCCTATGTTTATTTACCGAATGAAGATTCACAACTCTTGCCGGAAGAACGTCAGATTCTGTCAGCATTTACATTCGCCTCGGAACATACCGCAGAGAGAACTGATCTCTTCTTCTCGATGAAGGGCGCTGTTTCGGAACTTTGTACGAATCTTGGTATTCGGAGCCTGTCTTTTGAACCGGTTTCCGAGATATCTTACTTACATCCGGGTCGTGGTGCCGCCGTTCTTGTGAATGGGAAACGTTGTGGATACATCGGATATGTTCATCCGGATGTTGCAGATGAGTTCGAGTGCCCGGAGAGCCTGGTCTTCCTGATTCTGGAGACAGATGCGATCGTTAAGGCAGCGACCGCCAAACGGGTATTCACACAGTTGCCTAAGTTCCCCGGGATTTCCAGAGATCTTGCGATCCTTGTGGATGCGAAGGTTCCTGTCGGTGATATTGAACGCGTCCTTCGCAAAAAGGGAGGGAAGCTGCTTTCGGAAGTGAAGTTATTTGACGTGTATACGGGTGCTCAGGTTGGACAGGGTAAGAAGTCCGTCGCATATAGCCTTCTTTTCCGTTCACCCGAGAAGACTTTGTCGGATGCTGAGATTCAAGAACCGTTTGCTATGATACTCGACAGTTTGCAGAAAGAATTCGGAGCGGTTCTTCGATAAACGAAGAACCTTTGCCCGGAGGATCCGCGACTTGATTGTCGAATAAAAAATGTTTTGTCGAATATTCGCGAAAAATACTACATCACCTCCTGATACCTTTGTATCACGGAGGTGATTTTCTTATGTCCAATACTCTCCAGGCTTCTCTGACATTTCCTGTTGCGATGGGAATTCTTTCCGCGATGATACTCTCGGGACCGATTCTTTATCAACAAGTCTCCATTTCAGCATCTTTTCAGTCGGACGCTATTCGAATGTCTTACGAGAATCAGGAGATTCTCGAGCAAGTAACAGCCGTGCTCGGAACACGAGAGGTCTTTGTAACCGCGGCATCTCCTGAACGCATGCATTTCATGATCAGAGCGATTCAAGATTCAGCAGAGCTTCTTATTGAGGGGGTGATCCCATGATCTGCTTATCCAAGACACAGCAAAGACCCTTCGGATATCAACGAAGACGCGGAAGTATGACGATATTTCTGTGCATTATTCTCGCGGCACTTGTATTAACAGAAAGCATATTGTGGACGGCAGCGGCTCGTCGTGCGAAAGAAGCGGATCTTGCGCGAAGCATGCGACTTCAACTTCAACAATCTCTATCCTGTTGGAATGAAAAGATCTACGATTTCTATGGCCTGTATACCCTTGATACGTCAATCCTTGATTCGACAGTATTAACAACGTGCTTCCAGGACGGCGATGAGATACAGGTTCTGCTTAATCCTACATCAGAAATGACAGCTGAATCTATACGGACAGGTGTCATACGATTTATGTTAATTCGATTTCCGGCCTTACTGGCATCTGAGATACTGTCGAGATTGTCGATTATCGGGGATCTTGTTTCCGAGAGCTCGCTATATCAGACAATAACAGATGAGGGAACATCTGATTGGATGAGTTATCTCGCTACATTTGTCGATCAGAAGGATACGTGGGTATCTACGATAGAATCGGTTCTTAACACCGTGGAAACTGTTGATATTACCGGAACGACAGAGAAGGTCCAATCGTTTCTCACGACGATGAAGAATGTCGCCGAGAGAGGAGGAACATCGTTTCTTCAACAAGACGGTGAAGTATCCGATGTTTTGGATCTCTCTACAATTTCGTCAGTAATGAAGAGATATGATCGTTTATCACGAAGCGATATGCCGGAATTTGCCGACAGCATGCTACTATCCACCTATGTGGCATCGTTATTTGACTCTCGTTTATCAACTCTACAGGTGAATGGTGAAGATGAAGAAGAGACCAATGCTTTTGGAGACTCATTTGAGAAGATTCATTCCGAGAACATGCCGGACATGGAATATGTTGTTACCGGAATTGAGGATATAAATACATCCAGGTATATAACGGCAACTATGGTATTGGATGTTCGATTCGTCATTGATCTGGCTATGAATATTCTTGATAAAGAGAAGAATGCTACTGCCCTGGAGATCGCCGGTGTCTTATCGCCGATTATTCTGCTACTTTCCGGTGGATACGTAGATATACCCCCGGAGTACCTTAAATACGTTGTTCTATATGTTTGGTCAATAGCGGATGCAATGTCTGACGGGATGAAGTTATTACGCGGAGAAAGTGTTCCGTTATTCACATCAAAATACGTTGACGAGAACAGTATCCTTCAAAATGCACTGGATACGAACTACAGAGACTATATCGGAATCCTATTGCTAATTATCCCGAATGAATGGAAATCTTCTCGAATAGAGACCATTATTCGGAGAGATGCAGGAGCTGCGATGTATTCCGGTGTATCTGTGACCGTACAATATCAGGATCGACAATACTATTCGGAGGACAGCTATGATACATATCGAACGATGTAGCCCGAAAAATTTCCGATTCGGATCTGCAGCGCTTGAGACAGCGATTGCTCTTCCGGTGTTTCTCTTGATTTCAGCATTTCTTCTGACTTCGATTACATTACAGAAGGCAGATATACTGATGCTGCAGTCAATTGATCAGGTAACACAGGAGGCATCTCTTCTGGTTCCTGTCATCAGTTGCGGTATCGATGCGGCCGAAATTGCCGTTAGCGTAGCTGATAAGCTTACTGCCTCCACAGGGAAAGAAGGAGAATCAGACGCTAAGAACTCAGTTCTATCCGTTGTCGGTGGAATTGGAGCTGTATTCGAGCTATTTGGCATTTCACCCGAGGATACGGTGACAACAATTCTCCTTGGACGTGTCATTCGCGATCGCATAACTTCTGTTTACTCTGCATTATGTGGCACTGAAGTTCTGGCCTCCCGAATATCAGATGTATCTGTTTACGTTGACGTCGATCATGATAATCATGTGATTTGGCTGCGTGTGTACTACCTATGGAATACGATCTTTGGTCAAAGCGAGAGAATGATTTCAAGTGCGATTCCTGTGTATGGGGATATCGAGTTTGCTCTGCCTGATACAGAGGAGAGCGAGGATGCAAAGGATGCTGTGTGGTTGAAGGGCAATTTCGAACGAGGACAGGAACTCAGACAAACATTTGGAGCCAATCTTCCATTCTCCTATCCGGTCATCGCAAAATGGTCCAATCAGACAGCAACATCGATCAAAAGCATCGATCTAACAGCGCCGGAGTACAGTACTGCCGATGCGATCGAAGACAAGGTCAATGCTGAAATCGATGATCTTGCCGATTTTGCCGGAACTCCCAATGGATTTGGACGTAATGAGATCACGATACGTGAAGAAGACATTTCAAAACGAGAACTGATCATCATTATTCCTGAGAACTCTCCGGCACAAGCCTATGAAGCGCTTCTGCAATGCAAAGCCTATGCAGAATCGAAGGGGATAAATCTTATCTTAAAGAAATACGGGGAATCCTATCGATATATTACGAGAAAAGAAGAGTAAGGCGGTGGTTGTGCCGAAAATATCGTATGATAGATAGGTGTACACATACATGTCCACAGGTTGCCACATGCGTTTTTTTCCTATAATATAGGAATGTTAATCCGACATGCGACAAAGAAATTCTGCAATACTTACTATCGGAGGTATTCTGTGAGAAGAGGAAAGGGATCGGTTCGATCTCCCAAGGGTTCCAGGCTCGTCAAAGGAAGCTCGAATACTCGCAATGTTTCCGTCGGGTCTGCACTTCGAGCAGCCAAACGCGATCTCTTTCTAAAACGTTTCTTTTTTCTCATCGGAGGCGTTGTAGCCCTCGCTGCTTTAGCTTTTTTTGTCTTGAATGGCACTGCTGAGAATCTGTTTCATACGGTTCTTGATTATCTGATGTGAGGATTAGCATGAATGAGAAGCTTGTAGACCCACAGACGGATGCACTGTTTGACGCGATACTTGCTTTGCGAAACCGTGAAGAATGCTACCGATTGTTTGAAGATCTCTGTACGGTTTCTGAGATTAAGTCCTTAGCACAACGACTACACATCGCAACTCTTCTTTATGAAGGGAAGACGTATACAGAGATTATTGAGAATACAGGGGTCAGTACTGCGACAATCAGTCGTGTGAACCGATGTCTGGAATATGGCGCTGACGGTTATAATACGGTTTTAAAGCGTCTCGATGACGCGAGAGAATAACATTATTTATAATTATAGATGAGAGGAATACATACATGAGTATCATCACGAAGATTTTTGGAACCCACAGCGATCACGAGATCAAGAGAATAATGCCGATCGTGAACAAAATCGAAGCTCTTTCCGACCGGTTTGAAGGAATGTCCGAATCTGAGTTAAGAGGAATGACTTCCGAGTTCAAGTCTCGCCTTGATAACGGCGAGACTCTTGACGATATCCTTCCCGAAGCTTTTGCAACCATCAGAGAAGCCTCCTTACGTGTTCTGGGAATGAAGCCTTACCGCGTACAGCTTATCGGAGGAATTATTCTTCATCAGGGACGTATCTCCGAAATGAAGACAGGTGAAGGAAAGACGCTCGTTGCCACCTTGCCTGTTTACCTAAACGCTCTTACCGGCAAAGGCGTTCATGTTGTTACAGTCAATGATTACCTGGCACGACGTGACAGTGAATGGATGGGTAAGGTTTATCGTTATCTTGGTCTTTCCGTCGGACTGATTGTCCATGATTTATCGAATGATCAGCGCAGAATCGCATACAATTCGGATATTACATACGGGACGAACAATGAGTACGGCTTTGATTACCTGCGTGACAATATGGTGGATCGCAAAGCGAAAATGGTTCAACGTGATTTGAATTACGCGATCGTCGACGAAGTTGACAGTATTCTCATTGACGAAGCGAGAACACCTCTTATCATTTCCGGTATGGGCGATGATTCATCAGATCTGTATGTTAAAGCGGATCGCTTTGTTAAGAACCTTAAGAAGTATGTCGTTGTTGAGACGGACGATAAGATCAATATGGACGACATTGTCGGCGAATGTGAGTATGTTGTCGATGAGAAGGCGAAGTCTGCCGTTCTTACGGCAAATGGCGTCGCGGCTGCTGAAAGATATTTTGGCATCGACAATTTATCAGACTCCGGGAATTTTGAGCTGCAACACTATATTAATAATGCTCTCAAGGCCAACGGCACGATGGAGCGAGACCAGAAGTACGTTGTTACCGATGGGGAGGTCATCATTGTTGATGATTTTACCGGCCGTCTGATGTATGGCCGACGCTTCTCTGATGGCTTACATCAAGCCATTGAAGCCAAGGAAGGTGTGAAGGTCGAACGCGAGAGCAAGACTCTTGCGACAATCACTTTTCAGAACTACTTCCGTATGTATAATAAGCTGTCCGGTATGACAGGTACAGCGTATACAGAAGAGGGTGAATTCAGATCAATATATAATCTGGATGTTATCCAGATTCCTACAAACCGGCCGCTTGCCAGAGTAGACGAGAACGATGCGATTTATAAATCACAATCGGGAAAATATGCGGCTGTTCTCAAACAGGTCATCGAGGCACACGATAAGGGACAACCGGTACTTGTCGGAACGGTAAATGTCGACAAATCAGAATACTTGTCCCGTTTGTTTACGAAGGCCGGCATCAAACACAATGTTCTTAATGCCAAGAATCATTTGCGTGAGGCGGAGATTGTCGCTCAAGCCGGTAGGTTTAATGCGGTGACGATCGCAACCAATATGGCCGGTCGTGGAACGGATATTCTGCTCGGCGGTAATGCGGAGTTCATGGCCAAACAGGAGATGCGTAAACTTGGATATATCGAAGAACTGATCGACGCGGCAACCGCACATAATGAGACGGATGACGAGGTCATCCTTGAATCCAGAGCAAAGTTTGCGGAACTGGAAGCGGGATTCAAGAAGCAGACTGGGATAGAGAGAGAAAAGGTTGTCGCTGCCGGAGGTCTCTTCATTATCGGCACGGAGAGACACGAATCGAGACGAATCGATAATCAGTTGCGCGGACGTGCCGGAAGACAGGGCGATCCGGGAAGAACAAAGTTTTTCCTCGCGCTTGATGATGATCTGATGAGATTGTTTGGCGGAGAAAGAGCGACAGGCGCATTTAACCGTCTGGGTGTTGACGAGTCGGTTGAGATTCAGGCCGGATTCTTATCCAAACAGATTGAGAATGCGCAGAAGAAGATCGAAGGTATTAATTTCAGTGCGAGAAAGCATGTGCTCGAGTATGACGATGTCATGAATATTCAGCGTAATATGACATACGCGCAGCGCAGACAAGTTTTGGAAGGACAGGATATCCACGATTCTTATATTAAGATGATCAAGAGTGTTGCGGAACGTCTTGTAGATAGTTTTGCGCTCGACGATTCGATCTCTTCGAATGAGAAGATGGCTCTTTGCCTCAAACTCCAAGATGTATTTGGTGATATTCCGGCCATCGACCAGATCAAGAACACTTCGGACGCTATCTCTTCATCTGAATGGACGCAGGTAATTATCGAGCAGGCTCTTGCGAAGCTTGAAGAACGTGATCGTGCTCTGACTCCTGAAGTTTTCCGTGAAGCGGAACGCCAGATTCTTCTTTATAATGTTGACCAGAAGTGGATGGATCACATCGATCAGATGGATCAGATGCGCTACTCGATTGGCATGAGAAGTGTCGGACAGCAAGATCCTGTTATGGAGTATCGCATGGAGGGATCCGCGATGTTCGAAGAGATGAATGTCTCCATTCAGACGGACGCGGTTCGCTTGATCATGAAGGCGAATATCTCAACGGGCGAACGCATCGAGCGTAAATCACAGGTACGAAATATTCAGGAGGGGCATGGCGGAGACGGCATCGCCAAAGCGCCGCCCGCAGCGCAAGTTCCGCAGACATCCAAAGCCCAGCAAACGGCTGTAGCGGGCAATCAGACACAGGCGAGAGAACCGGTAAAAAGAGATCTGAAGAAGGTTGGCCGTAATGACCCTTGTCCTTGCGGAAGCGGCAAGAAGTATAAGAACTGCTGCGGTAAGGAAGAGTAAGTCCGCTTATCCAGCGGAGAAGGAGGCTTTATGAAGGCTTTCGCGATGGACATGACGATGATTGAAGAAGCTGCATCGTATATACGCAGTTTGACGACTGAGAAACCATTAACCTGTATTGTTCTGGGTTCGGGATTGGGGCCGATGGCTCAGCGATGCGAGATTATCGCATCCGCAAGGTTTCAGGACATTCCCTTTTTCCCGCTGCCGACAACTCCGGGACATGAAGGACGTCTTCTTATCGCTCGAGTCGGATCTGTAGTAACGTACATGATGCAGGGACGATACCATTTTTACGAGGGTTATGATACCGTTGCCGTGACATTTCCGTTACGCGTTCTTGCTCATTTGGGAATCCGCAATCTGATTCTCACGAATGCGGCCGGAGGAGTTAATACGGCGATGAAGCCGGGAGACCTGATGGTAATCCGGGATCATTTATCGATGTTCTGCAAATCTCCGCTGATCGGTGCCAATTTGGACGATTTCGGCCCACGTTTTCCCGATCAGTCCCACGTGTATACGCCGGCCTACATAGATATTCTTCGGCGTGTCGGAAGTCGTTTGGGAATTGATTTTCATGAGGGCGTATATGCATACATGACAGGGCCGCAGTATGAGACCCCGGCCGAGATTCGTGCTCTTCGTATGCTGGGTGCGGACGCTGTCGGCATGTCGACGGTGCCGGAAGCCATCGTCGCCGCTCACAGTGGCCTGAATGTTCTTGCCATGTCCTGTATTACGAACTTTGCCGCCGGAATCTCTGATCAGCCGCTGTCCCATAAGGAAGTCATTGAAGTCGGCGCTATGGCATCCGATAAAAGTATTGCACTCGTCGAAGCATTTCTTGCTGAGATATAACGCAAAGGAGAATTGAATGGATTTCCCACCGTATGTTGTCAAAGATATTACCTTAGCTCCCTCCGGACAGCGTAAAATCGACTGGGCGTATAAGAATATGCCGGTTCTTCGTGCGATCGAGGAGGAGCTGATAGCATCACAGCCCTTTGCCGGATTGAATATTGCCGTTAGTGTTCACGTTGAGGCCAAAACAGCATGTCTTGCGCGTGCCTTGCGTGCGGGCGGTGCGAACGTGTCGCTTACCGGATGTAATCCGCTTTCCACGCAGGATGATGTCGCTGCGGCATTGGCTGCTACGGGAATGAAGGTCTATTGTCTTCATGGCGCGGATGAGAAGCAATACACAGAGCACTTATCTTTGGCACTCTCAATCAATCCGCATATCGTAATTGACGACGGCGGGGATTTTGCACAGCTGCTTCACACGACGCACAGTCATTTACTTCCCGATCTCATCGGAGGATGTGAGGAGACAACGACAGGCGTTCATCGGTTGAAGATTCTCGAAGAGCAGGGAAGACTTGCTTACCCTGTCATTGCTGTCAATGACGCTCGTTGCAAGCATTTATTTGACAATCGTTTTGGAACTGGACAATCGGTTTGGACAGCAATCATGTCTGCCACAAATCTTCTCGTCGCCGGGAAATCGGTCGTTGTCGCCGGATATGGCATGTGCGGTAAGGGTGTCGCACTTCGAGCGAAAGGACTTGGTGCTCGCGTAATTGTTACCGAAATCGATCCAGTTAAGGCGTGCGAAGCCCTTATGGAGGGTTATGAAGTCATGACCATGGATGAAGCGGCTGCAGTTGGAGACCTTTTCGTGACATTAACAGGCTGCAAGGATGTTATCACCGGTAAGCATTTCCCTCTGATGAAGGATGGTGCGATCTTGTGCAACGCCGGTCATTTTGATGTTGAGATTAATCTTCATGAATTGAAGTCTGCAGCGGTTCGTGTAATGACATTACGTGACGGAGTTGAAGGCTATGAGATGGATGACCATCGCATAATCTGTGTCCTTGCGGAAGGGCGACTTGTTAATCTTGCCGCCGGTGATGGACATCCGGTCGAAATCATGGATATGAGCTTCGCATTACAGGCTCAGAGTGCGCGATATATGGCGGCTCATGGTGCCAGTCTTCAGAAGAAGGTATACGATATTCCAAGAGAGATTGATGATCGTGTTGCTTCTATTCTCCTATCGACGAAGACAATCTCCATTGACGCGTTAACACAAGAACAGGAGCGTTATATTTCGAGCTGGGATATTTAAGGAGGAAGTGGTTATGTCACGCACAGTCCTTTTTAAGAATTTCACGGTAGTAACTCCGGATGAGGATGGTCATGTCAAGGTTATCCGTGACGCGTTTGTCGGAATTAAGGGCGATCGAATAATTTATGTCGGCAAGGAGCGTTCGGATGCCGTCCGATCATTGATGGAAGCACAACGCGAATCCGGCGGGACGCAGATCGGATTTGACGAGTACAGCGGAAAGAACAAGATCCTCATGCCGACTTTTGCGAATGCGCATTCTCATATACCTATGTCGATCATGCGAAATTCTGCGGATGATATGAGCCTTGAAGACTGGCTCTTCGGTAAAATTCTGAAGCGTGAAGAACATCTTCGGCCGGAAGATGTATATTATGCCAGCCTGCTTGGTATGGCGGAGATGATTTCCGGCGGAATCGGAGCGACCGCGGATATGTATTTCATGTCAGATGAGACAGCTTGTGCCGCTCTGCAGTCTTCCTTCCGTATGAATCTTTGTCAGGACGGCAAGGTATATGAGAATAATGTCTGGAGTACAGATCGTAATTCCCTGTCCGCTTTTAAGAGGACGTTTGACGGTGCCGGTGGCGGTCTTCTTCGCACGTCGTTGATGATACACTCAATTTACCTATATCCATCATCTTTATATCCGGAACTGGTTTCGGAGGCAGCGGATCTTGACGTCCCGATTCAAGTCCATCTCGCCGAAACCCGTACGGAGGTAGAGAATTGTCTTCGTTCGTACCATAAGACGCCCGCCGCGGCATTAGCTGACTTTGGTGTATTTGACAGACCCTGTATCGCCGCTCACGGTGTTCATCTGACCCCGGAAGATATGGATATTCTTGCGGCCAGTCACGTTACCGTTGCGCATAATCCCTCGAGTAACATGAAGCTCGCGTCTGGCTTTGCCGATGTCGATGGCATGATGAAGAAGAATGTTCGCGTGGCTCTCGGCACCGACGGATGTGCGAGTAACAATAATACGGACATGTTCATGGAGATGCGCCTGGCTTCACTTATTGCCAAAGGAAGAACATTCGATCCGACGATTCTGTCCGCGGAACAGATTCTGACGATAGCGACTCGAAACGGTTACGTAGGAATGGGATTTGCGGATTGTGGTCTCATTTCGGAGGGAATGTCCGCCGATCTTCAGATTATCGACTACGATCGACCCTCTATGTGGCCGATTGGAGATCCCGTATCTGCACTCGTATACAGCAGCTCGAGCGCAGCAGTCGAATCCGTCATGATTGCCGGCAGATTCGTGAAATACAAGGGAGAGCTTATGACGATTGACCTCGAAAAGGTGAAAGCGGAAACCGAAAAAAGAGCTGCCTACATTACGCAATTCGCTTGACAGATCCGAGGAAAATTTGTATATTCTTATTCGTGCCGCTCGACAGAAGCAGTTCTGTGATGCCGGTCACACGCCGATGTGGCTCAGGGGTAGAGCAATTCACTCGTAATGAATAGGTCGTGAGTTCGATTCTCACCATCGGCTCCAAGAGGATCTGCTTTTTCAGCAGACCCTCTTTTTTTTTCCCGTTTCTTGGATTCGCAACGCTGTTCGTGCATAATATAAGGAGAAGAGTTTCCAAAAAAGGAAGGTGAGGATTATTAACAGACCGATCAACGATACCAAGTGGCATCGCCTGGATAACACGGCAACGGTTTTCCCGGTTATCTCGAATAAGACTTTTAGTGGCGTCTACAGAATGTCTGTTCGCCTTAAATCAGATATAGATCCTGAGATTCTTCAGAAGGCTCTGGATGTTACAATTCCCTGGTTTGACAGTTTTCTGGTTCGGCTTCGACGCGGATTCTTCTGGTACTATTTCGAATCCAATCATAAGAGACCGCTTGTCCAAGAGGAGAAGAACGGTCCTTGTGGATACATTGATCCTGTGCCGAACTCACATCTTCTGTTTCGCGTTATTTATTTTAAGAACAGAATCAGCCTTGAAGTATTTCACGCGTTGTCGGACGGAACGGGAACGATCAACTTTCTCAAGGAACTGACGCTATGCTATTTGCGGCTTTCCGAACTGTCTCCGAATACACCGGCGAAGATCTCCTTGCCGACGGTAGAAGTTACATGTGATTCAGAGGACAGTTACATTAAGAATTATCAGAAGACCGCCAAGCTCAAGATGACTTCGGAGAGGTCATATCAACTTCGCGGAGACAGACTTCCGCTTTATTCTACAGGAATTATTCACGGATATCTGCCCGTGGATGAACTGCTCAAAGTGTGTCGGGATAAGGGCGTTACGATCACCCAGTATCTGTGTTCGCTACTTCTTTACTCAATATATGTAGGGAACATGAATCGCCAACCTTCCAAATATCCGGTCAAGATATTCGTTCCGGTAAATTTGCGTCCATTATTCGATTCGACTACAACAATGAACTTCTTTTCCAACATCGCGATCGGATTCCGATTCAAGAACCAGGAACATACGATGGACGATATCCTGACTTCCGTTGTTTCCCAATACAAAGAACAGATGAACAAGGATCTGTTTCTTCAGAAAATTGCAGCCAATGTACGTCTCGGCAAGAATATCTTCGCACGATTTATCCCTCTTGTAATTAAGAATTTGATTGTAAAGATCGCTTATCTCATGTCATTCGATTCCTATTCAACAACGCTTACGAATCTGGGAAATGTTTCCGTGCCGGAAAAATTTTCTGACATGATTGACTCATTTGGAGTTCAGGTTAATGTTGCTGATCGAGAACCCTTCAAGTGCGGAATCTGTTCATATGCGAACAAGATGAATGTTATCTTTACGTCTCGTTATAAAGATGCCTATCTGCAGCGTACTTTTTTTCGAGAGCTGGTCAAGGAAGGCGTGAACGTCTCCATCGAAACCAACGGAGTGTATTATGAAGACTTGTAATCGATGCAATATCAAAATTCTTGACGATGCGGCTACCTGCCCCTTATGCAAGACTGTGCTCGAGGAGAGCGACGGCGACCCCGGTGAGATGATGTATCCGGTAACGGATGCCAGTGTAAAAAGTTTCACGATCTTTACCCGCGTGCTTCTGTTTCTGTCCATTGTTGCGGGGATTGTATCGATTATGGTCAATGTCGTTCTGTATGACGGCGTCATGTGGTCCCTGTTGACGACAGCTTCGATTATCTATTTCTGGGCGGCGATTGTATTTGTCGTCAAAAATCATGCGAACGTCGCATCAAAGATTCTGGTTCAAGCGGTTTGCGCGTCACTGCTTCTCGTGGTGATCGATTTTGTTGCCGGATATTCCGGGTGGGCGGTCAACTATGTTATCCCCAATATTCTGAGTTTGGCGAACATCGTCATCCTCATTGTAATTCTCGTAAATCGACTGGACTGGCACAACTATGTTATTTATCACATTATGTTGGGTCTTCTTGGTTTTGTCCCTGCGATTCTCTATGGATTCTCGATTATTCACCACCCGATTATTCCGATCATTACGGCCGCAATCTCTCTTGCGTCTCTGGCGGCGACGTTTATCTTCGGTGAACGCACCGTGAAAAACGAGTTGAAGAGGAGATTTCATTTTTAGTAATTCTGCGTACTTTTCGAACACATGGGAATGGTATAATTATTCCATTATGATTCGAAGATTAATTTCGCTGCAAAGAGTGGTCAGAATGAAAAAATCCCCGAACGCACAGGTTGATATGACCATACAAAGCAAGAGACCGATATTGTCCTTCAACAAGAAAATGAGACATAGCAGTATGGCTCTTCTTGTCGTGTTCTCATTGTTTCTTACCGGTTGTACTAATAAACCTGACAGTGAGTTTCCGGATGTATCTTTTCCGGAGATAATCCAGGAGACGGAGGGCTCGACAGAGCCGTCGCAAACAACGGATTCGGATCCCGATTCCGATAAACCGGTCATACGTATCGCCGCACCCATTTCATCGGATAACGCTAAGCTTCTCGCTTTGCTTTTCGCCGCGAAAAAACAAGGACTTCTGCCGGAAGGCGAAACGGGTGCTACGGTCTCGGTTTCCTTCCTTCGTACACTCGAGCCCGAGTTCTATATCGAATCATTGCAGACGCCTTCTACCGGAGCGACGTATGACATGACATCCAGATGGATTCGGGAAGATGTATCCCCCGATATTGTTTTCGCGAACTCTCTGTCTCAATTCTATCGCAACGGAGCGTTGCTACCCTTGTCGGATAGTCTTGCATCGTCTCCATATCTTTCACCGGACTATATCTACACCGACATGTTGTCCACATGCATGTACGAGGACACATTGTATGCGATCCCATATTCGGTATCTGCCGAAATCATCTTCTGGAACAAGGCGTTACTTTCGACGGCGGGTGAAGATTTCCTCCCCTTTGAGATCTCGATCCCACAGATCGAGGAGATAACAAATCGGGTTCTGGATTTAAATGATACTTTGGTGAATTCGGAGAATGATGAAGACAATGCGACGTCAGAGGAGACGAATCCTTCCGGCGAAGACTCTCTTCCGGACACCCGCGTCTATGCTTTTTTTGAACCGAGCTCACTTCTGATGACTTTGCCGAATTCGTTTGATCCGAATTCTGCCTGGTTTCTTCGCGAAGAAAATGGTTTCGATTTCGATTCACCGGTGTTTCGACAGGTTCTAACTTCATTGCGCGAACTTACAAGTACGCCGGATTTCTGTGTTGAGACTCTTGACGAGGATACAAGAGAAGAGGCTTTTGGAATGATAGATCCACGAATCTCAGGCCGCGTAGCCGCGTGGTGCGGAAATACGCAGGATATATTGTATTGGACATCAACGATGCCCGAGATTGATATAACCAGAATTCCATCCAAGCAAAATGACGGAGCATCGCCTTTGGCGCTGACGGTTTATCCGATTTGCGTCATGTCTCAGACCACATCACCGAAGCTTGCATCGGAATTCGCAGCTTTTCTGGCGCTGGATTCCGATGCCATCCTGTTGACAGACCGTCTTGAGAACCGGGAAGGATTTCTTCCTGTTGTCAACTCAGACACAGTCTGGCGCATTGTTTTCGAGAACACGGACTTCGGAGAGGACTTAGTTACCTGTAAAGCACTAATGCCGAATGCGATTTATAATCCGCAAACGAATGAACAGGAAATTTCCAATAAGATGAACGCTTTGCTTCTTACCTATGGTGCCAAACTTATACTGCCTGAATCTGATATTGATGCTGTTATAACCGAGATTGCGATTGCGGCAAAGAAATAATCTCGAAAGGGTGGGATAGAATGCAAATTGACATTTCGATGTCACCGCTCAGATTACTTGATGCAAACCGACTCCGTTCGGCAGGAATTCTCTCGGGAAAGAATCAGGAAATATCCACACAGATACGAGATTTGTTGTCTGAGAATCATCAGTCTTGTTATCTTGCCTCTCGAAATGACTCGCCGGATCGCGTTGTTCTGGGTCTGTGTATCTTCTCGCAAATCCATCCCATTCATAAGAGCGCCACGATGGACATACGTTTCACATATTGCCCATCCGACCCGATCATGAAGTCAGTAATTGATACAACATTGCGGTACGCTTTTTTTACGATGCAACTTCATCGCGTCAGTTTGCTGCTTCCGATTTCAGATCATCATATCGCGGAAATCGCGATGCAATGTGGTATGGTGCAGGAGGCTGTGCTAGATGAAGCATTATGCATTGATGATGTATTTGTGGATGCCGGTCTGTTCTCGCTTCTTGCGTCTGAATATCCGGATTACGGAGCGGCTTTTGTTGCATATCCGCAGGGTGTACTCGCTGTGCGTGGCGGCTCAGAGGCGGTAGAGGGTGTGCGATTCTATCAATACGGACAAGAGATCACCGATCCTTACGAGAGGCAGGTCGCGATTCGAGTTGGCATTGCGGATCCTAAGGGACATCTTTTCGAAGCCGGCTCCAAAGTATATTCGGGACTTTGCAACGGATGCCCGGAAGAGATCAACAAAGCGGCAAGAGAGCTCAAGGAATATTTCAATAAGTCGAGAACCAATTTTTCTGTGAAAATTCGTTTCGCCGGCGGAAGTGAGTTTCAGCGACATGTGTGGTCTGAGTTACAGAAAATCCCCTACGGTTCGACCGTAAGTTATGAAGATGTTGCTCTGGCGCTTACGGCAAATGATCGTGTGGCCGCAAGAAACCTCTCACGTGCCGTCGGATCAGCTTGTGCCGAGAATCCGATTCCGATCCTTGTACCGTGTCATCGAGTGATCGGGAAAGATGGTCGCCTTGTCGGGTTTTCCGGCGGGGTGGAGAACAAGGAGTTTCTTCTTGACCACGAGATGTTTGGATTTTTTCGTGACACGGCACGAGCATCCGTCGATAGATGAAGAATGGATCCCAATCGTCTTCGGACGCAAATGAGATAAGGAGAATAGAATGAAAGACAGTAAAAAAATATCCATGCCACCCTCAACTCTACTAAGTCCCGTTCCTGTTGTGATGGTCTCGTGTGCGGGTAAACGTCCCGGAAATCCTTCCGAACGACCCAATATCATAACGCTGGCATGGGTTGGAACCATCAACTCAGAACCGCCGATGCTCAGTATTTCCATAAGGCCCAGCCGGCACTCGTATAAACTGATTTCTGAGACCAAAGAATTCGTTCTGAACTTCGTTTCTGATGAATTGCTGAAGGAATGCGACTATTGCGGTGTTCGTTCCGGACGAGATGAGGATAAATTTGCTTCAATGAAATTGACGGCAATTCCCGCCGAAGGCATGGTGTACGCACCCGCGATCAAGGAGGCACCGGTATCGATCTCCTGTAAGGTGGAGTCGGTGATTCGATTGGGATCTCACGATATGTTCACAGCGCGTATTGTTGCTGTATCTGCGGAGTCGGATCTGTTCAACGCGAAGGGAAAACTTCAACTGGATCAGGCGAATCTCGTCGCATTCTCTCACGGTGAGTATTACAAAATCGGTGAGTATCTTGGATTCTTCGGATACTCCGTCGCGTCAAAGGATGCCCTCGCTCGTCGGAATCGTGGAAGAAAGCCTGCGGAAATATCCTCGGATAAGAACAAAGTGGCCATTTCTTCCTCTCGAAAAAGGTCAGATACAGCTCGCATCGGATCAGGAACTTCCGCCACAAGAAAACCGTCCGCCCCAAAGGCGAGCGATCGACCGAGAACATCAGAAGGATCTAAGTCGTATGATCGACCCAGTTCATCCGCTCGGCCGAGATCATCCGGTAAACCGGATTCATATCATCGACCGAAATCTTCCTCCCAGAAGGATACCTCCTCACAAGGGGAGAAGAGATCGTATCGTCGCAAGAACTCATCGGAAGACTAAATTACTTCTTCGCTCACAAACTCTATCCTGTTCATGAAAAAACTCCCGCCACACGATAAACGGTGACGGGAGTTTATCTTTTATGAAGCTGAGAGAGAATTACTTTGCAGCGGAGATCTTTTTGAGCTTGGCAAATCTCGGAAGACCATCTTCCTTGGGCTGCTCAGTCTCTCCGTTGATGAGAGGAAGCGCATACTTGATAAACTCGACACCGACATTGTTACCGGCCTCGTTAATCCACTCGCGCGGTACCTTCTTCTCCGTGTTGGCTACCTGGCTCAAGGGGATCATCTTGATATTGCAGACATACTTGTCGCCCTCTTCGCGCTCGAAACCGACCATGTAATCTGTCATCCCCTCAATGGCCTTGAGAACCGCCGTCTGTCCGGCGAGGAAGGACTCTTCATAGTCTGACTTAGAAGCACAGTGCGACGCGCAGCGCTGCATAAGAGAAAGCTCAATACCGCGAACCTTGCAACCGATCTCCTTCTTCAGGTAATCCGCAAGCACAGTTGCGGTTCCGCCAAGCTGCTTGTGACCGAAGGAGTCGACAGCAACATCTTCTGTTGCGACAAGTTCGGGAATAAACTTACCATCTTTGGTCTGAACACCTTCGGATACCGCGATAATAACTTTCTTGGTTTTTGCGTAGATTTCTTTGACATCCGCAAGCATCTTCTCAAGATCAAAGTCGATCTCGGGAAGGTAGATCAGATCCGGTCCATGACCTTTATAGGATGCAAGGGCTGTTGCGGCTGTGAGCCAACCGGCGTGACGACCCATGACCTCAATAACACAGATCATTCCCGTGTCGTAAACACGGGCATCTTCATAAACTTCCATCGTCGTTGTCGCAATATACTTCGCGGCAGAGGAGAAGCCAGGACAGTGATCCGTTCCAAACAGATCATTATCGATGGTCTTCGGAACGCCCATGACGCGGCAGTCATAACCAGCCTTCTGCATGTACTTCGAGATCTTGTTGCAGGTATCCATAGAATCATTACCGCCGTTGTAGAAGAAGTAACGGATATTGTACTTCTTGAAGACTTCAAGAATTCTCTTGTAATCTGTCTCGTCGACATCGGCATTGGCGAGCTTGTAACGGCAAGAACCTAGGCTGGAAGAAGGCGTATACTTGAGTAGTTCAAGTTCTGCAGGATCCTCCTCACCCATGTCATAGAATTTCTCGTTCAGAATTCCGACAATTCCGTTTGCCGCACCATAAACCTTCTCGATGACGTCAGAATGCTTGAGAGCCTCGATAAAGACACCCGCAGCAGACGCATTGATGACGGAGGTCGGACCGCCCGACTGGCCAAACATAAGATTTCCCTTCAACATTGACATTTCTTCTTCCTCCTGAAATTGATTTATTAAGCATGGACGCTACGTTAAACGATGCGAGCCATAATTACCCAGACTAAAAAAAATAATACCACGTTTTCCGGATGCTGGACATATAAATAAATTGTGAATTCGTTCAAAAAAAGATCGCAATTGCCGCAATCTGTATATAATTATCTGCAATAATGACGATTTCGTGATAAAATCAAGGAAATTATGTAGGTATGACCTCATACGTAACGGGAGGCAAAGAGGTTATTCATGAAGAAGAGACGAATGGCGCTTGGTTCCTGGGACGTAATCTGGCAAGCGGCCGCTTTTTTGTTTGCATGCATTTTTTTGTTTTCCCTCCTGGTGGGATTTTTTACCTATATGCTCAGCTGCCTTTATCTTCGTCTGCCGATGTTCACGGATTGGGCTTCTATGGGCTTGTTGCAACAATCGATCATCGGGACGATTGTTATTAGCACGTTGCTCTATTCTCTGTTTATGACACTGTTGCTAACCGTTATGTACGAGCGGATTATATATTTCCCTGTAAAGGATTTGCTGGGTGAAGTCGAGAAGGCGTCCGGTATTCGAGGATTATCGAAGCAGGCTGACCAGTATCTCCGCGGCGGCAAGAAGCACATTCTTGATTTATATAAGCCCAGAGAATCTTGGGCGGATCTGGTTCATGACTATATTGAGGATGCGACGCAGGATCGTTATTTTGATGAGATGACCGGTTGTTTCAACCGTAAATACTTTGCGCAGGCAATTACCGATATTCTGAAGACGCAGATGCTCTGTGCGTTGACGAATTCCAACGGACCGCAGACGATATCCAGCTACTCTTACGGAATCTATCTCATCGACATCGACCATTTCAAGAAGATCAACGACGAATTCGGTCATGCCTATGGCGATCAGGTGTTGCGACAGGTAGGGAAGACTTTACGTTCTGCGATCGGACCGGAAGGTGTAGTTGTACGTAACGGCGGCGAGGAGTTTCTGGTCATCGCTTGTTTAAGCTTCCCGATGCATTTTTCCCAGTTGGCCGAGAAGTTGCGAAAAGAATTCAGTGAGACAGTCCATGTTAATGATCCGAAGACACAGGAGATTCGTTCGGTCACATGCAGTATCGGATATGTTCCGTTTCCGCTTTTTCCTAAGGAAGCGACATCTCTGTCCGTGGAGCAGCATGTCAATCTTGCAGACCAGGCGATGTATGTCGCCAAGAATGAAGGCCGAAATACGTGGAGGGGAATTGTTCCCATGGAACCGCCGAAGACACAAAATGATATTGATCAAGCAGCGGTTTCGTTCGATTATGGTATTAAGAAAGGTTTCTATATTGTTGAGAGACCTCCGTTACATGGAGACAGCCTTTAATTGTGTATTGACATTTTCGTTGGCGACACATATAATTTTCATCGTGCCTTCGCATCCGCGGATTCGATGGTGGAATTAGCTCAGTTGGTTAGAGCGCTAGTTTGTGGCACTAGAGGTCGTGGGTTCGATTCCCATATTCCACCCCATTTTTCCTTCCTACAACAGGCACTCCGATATAGAGCATAGAGAACCCTTATATTGGGGTGTAGCCAAGTGGTAAGGCACGGGACTTTGACTCCCGCATCCGCAGGTTCAAGTCCTGCCACCCCAGCCATTTTGGTTCACTAGCTCAGCTGGTAGAGCACCTGACTTTTAATCAGGGGGTCCGGAGTTCGATCCTCCGGTGAGCCACCAACGAAAACCCTGAAGCTTTTTGAAGCGAAGAGGGTTTTCGTTTTTTTTGCGATGATCGAGGTTTTTCATGATTCCGGTACTTATGATAGAATGTAGATATTGCTTTCGCATCCTCTTGACGTACAGCAATCTATAGGAGACATAAATGACAAGAACGACAAGAACAATTGCGACAATTGTAGCGCTGATAACATCTATTTCTATGTTTTCCTTTCTTCGTATTGATCTTTCATATATACAATTATCGGCTGAAACACAGCTTTCGGCAGCAACGACATTTGAACAGCAACTCGCTACATTCCCGGAAAGTTATCAAGCAAGCCTTATTGCTCTGCATAATCTCCATCCTTCCTGGATCTTCGAGGCCGTACCGATAACGGACTCTTGGCCGGTTGTCATTCAGAAGGAACTCGAAAAAGAAGATTTGAATCTGATTCCTAATTCCAGCAACCGTGCATGGATCCGCAGTTTTAAGGTCTACGATGGAACCACATGGGTTCCAGCGTCTTCGTTGCTCTTATCCTATTACATGGATCCCAGAAATTTTCTGACGGAGAAGGCGATATTCCAGTTCGAGAAGTTATCCTATGACGCTGCGACACAGAATGAAGCCGGAGTTCGCGCGATATTCAAAGACAATGCCGGTCTTCTTTCCATGGTCTCATATGTGCTGACAGCGGCGCAGAGTTCGAATAGCAGTGCGTATTTTCTCGCATCACGCATCCGACAAGAGGTAAGTGAGAGCTCATCGTACGGAATCGTGAATTCTGCGAGGGGAGACTTGAGTGCTTCCTATCCGCCGCTTACTTCCGGCGGAATCAGCCCGTGCTTCATGACGCCGTCCGAACAATTGGCGGCTCTGCTCGCTCTGCCTTCCCGTAACCAGCAGCAGGAGACCTGGCTTGCCGGTCTGCAATCCAATCCGCAGATTGCGATACCCCTTCCTACGGCAAGGTATTATAACGTTTATAATATTGGCGCGGTCCCCAATCCGTCCGTTATCGACGGGGCAAGGATCAATGCCATTAAATATGCGATGAATTCAAATGCGAGCTTCGATCTTCCGTGGACTTCTATGGAGAAGGCAGTAACCGGTGGAGCGAAGTACATTGCGAGCAATTATATTGCCAAAGGCCAGGACACGATGTATTTCCAGAAGTTTGCGGTTTCCGGCGATCCTTCGATTCTATACGTGCATCAGTATATGCAGAATGTTCAGGCGGCGAATTCGGAAGGGCAGAGATATAATACGGCCTATGCCAATGCCGGAATGCTCGATCAACCATTTGTTTTTCGTATTCCCGTATATCGTGACATGCCGCAAAAACCTTGCGGACTTCCCAATGTCATGGCGTCTTCCAAACAATCGACAGCTTTGCCTGGATTGCCCGGTTTGCCCGTAATGTCCGATTCTGTTACGTATAATATTCGTGCCTCCGCTTCGGCGACGGCTACGATTCTTGGGAAAACAAGTAAATCAACAAGTTATATGATCGAGGATGTTGTCGTAGGGGAATCCACAACCTATGGAAATTTGTGGTATCAGATTTCCTATCAGGGGCAGATGGGTTTTATTGTTGTCGATTTGAATGGTCAGATACTTCCCGTTAAGGTGTCGTATGATTCCAAGGGAGGTACATCCATTCCGGTTTCCTATGTTAATCGTATGAGTCTTATCACCAAACCGCAGGATCCGACGCGATCCGGATATGTGTTCCTCGGCTGGTTTAAGGATTCTGCGTACACAACCCTGTGGGATTTCTCGAAAGATTCCGTATCACAGGATATGACTTTGTACGCGAAATGGATCGATCAGAAGACGTATGAGAAGATCGACTTGTTTGTTACGCGGTTTTATGAGCTCTGTTTGTCCCGCACGCCTGATCCTACCGGATTGCGTTCGTGGTCCGTCGCTCTGGCTAACGGTAACAAGACCGGAGCCGATGTCGCATATGGCTTTGTTTTCAGCTCGGAATATCTTGGCAAGGGTCTAGATGATGCGAGTTTCACCGGAATTCTGTATCATGCATTTTTTGCGAGGGATCCTGATCCTTCGGGTCAGCAAGCATGGACGGACGCGCTCTCTTCAGGTATGAGTCGTTTTTATGTACTGCGCGGCTTCACAAACTCACAGGAGTTCGTTCAACTGTGCCAGTCTTATCTGATTTCACCGGGAAGCTTGACGTTGTCTTCTCCTGCAGATCTTCATCCCGAAATCACGGCGTTTGTCACTCGATTCTATAAAGAATGTCTTGGGCGAATGCCGGATTCGGTCGGAATCAATGATTGGGTATCACAGCTTTCGGGTGGCTCGAGATCAGGTTCTGACGTTGCCTATGGTTTTATCTTCAGTCCGGAGTTTGTCAAAAAGGGAACCGGTAACGAAGAATTCGTAAGAATTATGTATCGTGCATTTTTTGACCGGGAACCCGACGAGGCAGGCAAACAGAACTGGATCTCTCTTCTTAACGCTGGTCAGAGCCGCGAGAGCGTACTCTACGGATTTGTCTATTCACAGGAATTTGCCGGACTATGTGAACGTTATCAGATTAGGGCAACGTAATAGCTTGAATTTTTCAAGAAAACCCCTCTTTGACGCCGAATATTCAACGAATGAGCGGTATTGCAAACGTTGTGTAACGGTGCTGTCAGACGAAGTTGTTATGATAAAGACATAGATCGTTCTGCATGAAGGAGCGCGTCGGATGTCTTTGCAATCATTGGTATTTTGTCGGACAACGAGAAAGCATTCGGCCGGCATATCTTTGCGGTATGCTTTTTTCGCGATCCTGATTTTTGTCTCAACTGTTTTGTCCATGCAGGTCTTTTCGATAAATAACGTTAATGCCGAATTCACGGCGAATGCCTCCGTTATCGTCTCTTCCGCCAATGTTCGCTCCGAGCCGGGAACCCGGTCAACGGTCATCGGCGCGTTGGTGAACAAGGATCGTATTCTGGTTCTCGAATCCGTATCGATTACCGGAGATCCGAACGGATATAATTCCTGGTATAAGATCCGGGCGGTTATCGGAGGTACCGAGAAAGAAGGATATATCGTCAGCGGATTTGTTCAGAAGGATCCGATCAATAGTGATCCGACATTTGAGGAACAGATTAAGAATTTTCCAGAATCTTATAAGAATGGGTTGCGCTCACTACATGAGCTTCATCCCAACTGGAAGTTTGTCGCTGTGTCGGTTCCTCATGACTGGAACACCGTCCTAAATGAAGAAACCAAGATCGGACGATCCCTGATTTCTTCTTCGGCGGACGATTCGTGGAAATCTACGGCTCCCGGTTGTTACAATCCACTAACGAATGTTTATACACCGTATGACGGGCAGACGTGGGTGAACGCTTCCCGCGATGTTGTCGCATATTATCTCGATCCAAGAAATTTCCTCGGAGAGACGTATGTTTTTCAGTTTCTGAGCCTTGCTTATGATCCGGCGACCCAGTCTACGGAAGCGGTTCAGAAGGTTCTTGCCGGAACATTCATGGACAAGAGTATCATTAAGGACCCGTCCGGAACGGATATCAGTTATGCGCAGACATTTATGAAGGCTGCGGAATTAAGCGGATCGAGTCCGTATCAACTTGTATCACGGGTAATTCAAGAGGTATCAGCATCCGGAAGTCGCTCGACGTCGGGAAGCGAGGCCGGCTATGAGGGGCTTTATAATTTCTACAATATCGGAGCCGCATCATCTGCAGATCCGGTGATTCTTGGACTCACGTTCGCGAAATTCGGTACGAATAATCCGGCGAAATATCAGATGCCCGCCGACCAGATGACTCTTTACTCGATTCCCTGGAACTCACCGTACCGTTCCATTGTCGGCGGTGCTGTATATATTTCGGGAACCTATATCTCCAAAGGTCAATATACGCCATATTTCCAGAAATTTGACGTAACGGATGGAGGTAACGGATATTTCGGACATCAGTACATGACAAATATCCAAGCGATGACGGGTGAAGCGTCAACACTCTACAAAGCGTATGCGAAGTCCGGCTTGTTGGATGCGTCACTTACCTTTTGTATTCCTATTTATGGGCAGATGCCTGAAATCGCAGTACCTCAACCCGCGAAGACCGGTAACGCAAATGTATTTCTCTCTTCGCTTTCTGTGTCCGGTTATTCAATAACCCCGTCTTTCTCGCCGGACAGCGATGAAGCATACTCCTTGATTGTTCCCTATCATGTGTCGACGGCAGATATTACCGCGAATCCCGTGGCCAAGACCTCCGTGGTGCGCGGCGCCGGTACGGTGACGCTTACTCAGGGGGAGAATGTATTTCCGATTACCGTCACAGCGCAAAGCGGGGCAGTGAAGACCTATACCTTGACCATTATACGGAACCCGGCAGCCGGAGAGGATCTTTTCGCGACTTCTCTACGTATAACACAAGAACAGACCATCTCAGGAATGCTACCGGGCACGACAATCGAATCACTAGCACCTATGTTTGAACTTAAGAACGGTGCCACTATGGTCTACTGTGATTCTGCCGGCAATCCGGTATCCGATTTTAAACGCGCCGCTATAACCGGTGATCGCATACGGATTATGAATAAGGACAATGTCCTTTCCTATGAATTTGTTGTTGTTATTTTTGGCGATTCAAACGGTGACGGAAAGATTTCTTCTTCTGATCTCACCGTTATATGCCGACATATACTTTCAGTTACCCCGATTTCCGGAGCAGGACTCTATGCTGCTGATGCTAATCATGACGGAAAGACAACATCCTCCGATTTAACCGTCATTGCCCGACATATTCTTGGACAGACGACAATCTCTCAAACATGAGGTGAATACGATGAATAAATTCAAATATCTATCTAAAGTGACATGTGTTCTGGCGGGAGTAATTGTATTTCTCTCGGCATTCACAGGGGCTGATTTGTCGGCGCAGGAGACAATTAGCGTGTCATTATCGGGAAATTCCGAAGTCGGAGGCAAGGTCACTGTAAGCGCCACAGTTTCCGGAGCCGGTCCCTATGCGGGGTTTAACGGCTCTGTTCAATATGATTCGAAAATTCTTGCGCTTGACGGCATATCGTCAGGTAATTATACCTCCAAGAACTTCCAGTCCTCCGGTGTCAAGTTTCTCGATTATGAGGCGACGATACCGGGTGGTTCGGTTCTCGTCGTCGCAACCTTCTCCTGCCTCGCGGTCGGAGATACATCGGTAACGATTTCTCTCGACGGACTCGGAGACATGAACGGAAACGACATCGACGTAACCGGGTCATCCGTTTCCCTGAGTGTTAAGAATCCCGTACCCAAGTCGTCCGAAAAATCTCTTAAATCACTTTCCGTATCTCCCGGAACCCTGACCCCGGCCTTTGCCGAAAACGTTTATGATTACACAGCGAAAGTCGATTCCTCTCAACAGAAAATCACTGTCAGCGCGCAGGTCAAAGACGCTAAGGCCAAAGTTACCCTAAACGGTGTTCAGAATAAACTTGTCGCGGGAGTCAACACAGTAAAGATTACGGTCACGGCAGAGGACGGATCTACGCGCGTCTACACCATTACGGTTACGAAAGCAGACGGACCTACCGCGACGCCGACACCGACGGTGGCACCGCTTCCGCTCGTTGAGTTTGGTGGTAAAACATTCACGATACTCACACCCGGCACAAGCGATCCGATTCCCACGGGATTTGTTGCGGCAACTCAATCCTATAAGACATCTCCGATTCCGGTTCTTGTTCGAACATTCGGAGATGCTGTAGACGCAGTTTCGTTGTATTTGGTTATGCTTGCCGATGATGCCGGAGTGCATTTCTTCTCGTATGATCCAAAACAAGAGGCCTTTTATCCATACTATGAGATGAAATTGCCGGCAATGGATTATTCACTTTGCACAGCGGCGCCGAGTCAGATGATCCCGAAGGGATATGAATCATTTCGTTATTTGATGGAGAAGACAGAGATTACAGCCTATCGACCGATTAGCGATCCGGAATCCAAACAGATCTTGCTATATCTGATGGATGCAGATGGCATCTCAGATTTTTACCTGTTTGATACGATCGACGGGATGTTGATTCCGTATCGCGGTGAAGTTATCCTTCTGGATCCGACGCCGACTCCTACGATATCCCCGACACCCGTCACGACAACTCCGGCAACGATTACAGATGTTCCTGCGTCCGAATCATCTCCTGAGATTCTGATTCCTGATATTACGCCGCCAGCAGGAACGATCACATTATCACAACTTACGAATTTTCGTGATCCGATGATCCTCGTTGTTTATATACCCATCATTCTTTGCCTTGCTCTACTCATCGCAGTTATCACGCTTGTCATACGACAACGTAAAATGTCTTATTCCGATGATTTCGAAGATGAGGAACCTGAGGAGGAACCGAAAGTTCCGGAATATCGTCCGATCGTTTTCACAAAATCTCGTGAACAACGATCGTATGAAGAAGATACGGGAACCTATACATCTTTTCACGAGCCGGATGAGGCAGATCCCACTGATAACGGGCCACGAGGTCAAACATCGCGAGATTCTTATGTTTACGAGACGAAGGAAGGTAAAGTCGTACCGAGAGTATTGCTCGGACCGGAGAACCATCAGAGAACATCCTCAAGAAAGGCAAACTCTCCCGTGCTGGACATTCCCGATATTCATGGCACGAGTTCGGTCGGCAAGGAAGAACTACAGAATAAACCCTTGCGTCCGGGAAGTCAGGTGCCGTTATTCGGTGATCCCGTGCAAGATACAAGACAGCGTCCGATGTTCGGAGATCCGGACGAAGGATGATCTATAAGTACGAAGTGAAGCCCTCAATACTTTTCGAAGCATTGAGGGCTTAATACCGTAAATTGAAAGTTGAAATCAAGGTTATTGTAAGGAATCCAGCCATGCAAAGACAGAGGCGTCGCTTGGCATTCTCCAATCGCTTCTCGGAGATAGGGTAACCGAACCGACCTTCGGACCGTCGGGAAGGCAGGACCGTTTGAACTGTTGCGAGAAGAAGCGGCGAATGAAGATCTTGAGCCATTTCTGTATAAAATCCTTGTCGTATTCTCCGTCAAAGGCGGCGCAAGCCAGATAGAGGATCTTTTCGGGAGAGAACCCGTAGCGCATGAGGTAATAGAGGAAGAAATCATGAAGAGCGTAGGGACCTACGATATCCTCCGTTACCTGCGTAATGCGTCCGTCATCGTGAGGAAGAAGCTCCGGACTCACCGGCGTATCCAGGACATCCATGAGGACAGCAGCTACGGAAGGGGTCGAGATAGTCGCCGCGTAACCGACAAGATAGCGCACCAATGTCTTGGGAATCGAGCTGTTCACGGCATACATGGACATATGATCGCCATTATATGTCGCCCATCCCAGGGCAAGTTCAGACAAATCTCCGGTACCGATCACCAGACCGCCGACCTGGTTCGCAAGATCCATAAGAATCTGCGTTCTCTCCCGGGCCTGGCTGTTCTCATAGGTGATATCCAACACAGTCGGATCATGACCGATATCGCGAAAATGAAGAAGAACAGCATCGCTGATCGAAATCTCTCGAAGTGTTGCTCCAAAGGCCTTCGCCAACATCACAGCATTCCGGTACGTACGATCCGTCGTTCCAAATCCCGGCATCGTCACCGCAATGATTCCTTCAAGAGGTAATTCCAGCTTCTCAAAGGCTCTTGTACAAACAAGTGCCGCTAATGTGGAATCCAGACCTCCCGACATACCGATGACAACATTTTTGCAGCCGGTATGAGACAAACGCTTCGCAAGACCGCTGGCCTGTATGGACAGGATCTCCTCGCAACGACGGTTGCGCTCCGTCGGATCTGACGGAACAAACGGATAGGGAGATATGTCGCGCAAAAGATCAGTATCTCGCGGAATATACGGAATCTCATGATAAAGATAATCATCACCATCCTCCGTCACCTGATCAGGGAAAGTGGACTGATGGATTCTCTCCTGACACAGGAGCTGCAAATCGGTATCCGCCGCGACCAGTCCATCGGAGAATAACTTGGATTCCGCAAGCATTCTTCCGTTCTCTGCTATGAGATTATGGCCGGCGAAAACCATATCTGTCGTAGATTCTCCCAGCCCCGCATCAGCGTAAATATAAGTCGCAATAAGGCGTGCGGATTGCGAAGAGACCAGAAGTCTCCGGTAGGATTCCTTCATAACCGTCTCGTCGCTTGCGGACAAGTTAGCAATGACTGTCGCCCCGGCAACCGCGTGTCTGGCGGACGGTGGTGAAGGTACCCAGAGATCCTCACAAATTTCTACGCATAATCGGAACTCGGGCATGTCCTTGATTGTGAAAATCTGATTCGTGCCGAAGGGGTAGGTTCGACCCGCGAAAAGAACCTCGCCTCGTGAAGGGCCGGACGCAAAATGACGACGTTCATAGAATTCGCCATAGTTCGGAAGGTGAATCTTCGGAACAAATCCGTAGAGAACGCCCCCATGCACAACGGCCGCGCAATTGTACAACTTGTTTCTGTGCTCGATAGGAAGGCCGACGACAAAGATCGGAGATAAATTCGAAGACGCGTCGATGAGCGTAAGCAGAGCTTTCTCGGCGGCGGATCGGAGCGTGTGTGAGAAGAAGAGATCCTGGCATGTATATCCGGTCAGAGAAAGCTCCGGGAAAGCCACAAAACCGACATTCTGTTCATGGCAGTAGGTTAGGGCCTCCAGAATTCTCTCGGCATTGTAAGCCGGATCTGCGACGCGCAACTTCGGTGTATAGGCACCGACGCGAAAAAAACCGTAGTTCATGATGTACTCTTTCCGCTTTTCGCTAAATGGATCAAAGGTAACGCAAGCGTTTTTTTTCATTATACATCATTTGGGATCGCTTAAATCATTTCAGAAAATGGACCATGTGCTATAATCCGAATGTAATGTTAGGAGAAAAAATGATGCGTGGCTTTGTTCGAAAACCTCATCCGAAAGAGGTATTCTCAATCGAAACCGAAAGGCTGATTCTGCGGATCGTTCGTCCGTCGGAGGCGAATGCAATCGCGGGCTATCTTCGTAAGAATCGATCGTTTCACGCCCCCTTTCATCAGCTTCACGAAGAAGATTATTTCACTGCAAGAGAACAGAGAGAATATATCCGGTCGGATCTTACGAAGTTCTATTCGCAAACGGCGTTCCCATTCTGGATCTATACTCGAGAGCATCCCGACCGTGTAATTGGCCGACTATCCTTCTCAAATATTATCCGTGGCGCACTTTGCTCATGTCTTGTCGGGTATCATCTGGATGAGGAGATGACAGGTAACGGATATATGAGAGAAGCGCTTGCTTCAGGGTGCGCATATATGTTCAATGAACAGAAGCTACATCGGATTCAGGCCGATATCATGCCGTCGAATCTTGCTTCCAAAAGCACAGTATCCGCACTGGGTTTTCGTCTGCAGGGAAGAAACGAGCGGTATATGTGCATTGCCGGACGTTGGGAGGATCACGAGATCTACGCTCTGCTGAATGAACCGGATCTATGTCATTTGCCGGAGATGTACCATTCGTAAGAATCACAGGATTAATAAAAAAGTAATATGGTATGATTAGAACAAGGGGTATAATTATTCTAAAGTGTTTGACATTTTGCCGGTAGATCCGGTTTATTAACGAATGCATAGAGGATCGGGAGGACGTACGAATGATCAAGAAACAACGGATGCTTGCGATACTTACGGTGTTAATCATTATAACAACCGCACTCTCTGGTTGCGGGGGCACTGAGCCGACGGATACAACGGCGCCTTCAACGACAGAGACTGCGGTGGCTACGGTACCCACAACGGTAGCCACGACGACAGCACCCAATGTCATTACAATCGATAGTTCCTTTACACAGAATACCCGTGAAGTAACATGGACAGAAACTGCGATAGATCCGGCGGTTACCAAGTATGTCGATTTGAAGGACGGTTTCTTGAAGGTACGCAACGGTCCCGGTACGGAATACGCTCAGGTTTCTGCCTTGACGGACGGGATGGCAATTTCTGTTATTGCCAAGACGGATACAAACTGGTACAAGATGAGTGACGGATATTATGTATACGGTGAATATGTTAAGGATGCGCCGTAAGCATGTCTCATCCGGTTCCGGCAATAACTTCTCAACTGACTACCATTTCGGGGTAGACAAGAGAAATTTCTTGTTGTATTATAGCTAAGCGAGTTTTGAATCGCCCTTCACAAGGTGATTCGATTTGCGGGTGTAGTTCAATGGTAGAACTCCAGCCTTCCAAGCTGATCACGTGGGTTCGATTCCCATCACCCGCTCCACACTGATGGCGGTCATTGAGGCCGCCATTCTTATCATGGGTCTATAGCTCAGCAGGATAGAGCAACAGCCTTCTAAGCTGTGGGTCGGAGGTTCGAATCCCCCTAGGCTCACCACCCATCCAAGAAGCCGCAGGTTTTCCGACTTGCGGCTTTACCTTTGCCATGTCTTCCGCGATGATGTAGGAATTATTCTGCGAATATAACGGCAGCATCGATAATCAAGCAGAGATTTGATCGTGATCTGTTGTGCTATAATCAGTACGAACGAATCGAAAGGAACTGTAATATGACGAAGAAGACCGCGTATGATAATGAGAGCATATCTTCACTTAAGGGCGCAGATCGTGTTCGGAAACGTCCGGGGGTTATTTTCGGATCAGACGGATTAGAGGGATGCGAGCATTCATTTTTTGAGATCCTGTCGAATTCGATTGACGAGGCCAGGGAAGGTCATGGTGACCGCATTGAGATCGTCCGTTATGCGGACGGATCCATTCAGGTAGAGGATTTCGGCCGCGGCATTCCGCTCGATTATAACTCGAAGGAAGAACGATACAATTGGGAACTTGTCTATTGTGAGTTGTACGCCGGCGGCAAGTATAATAATAATTCCGGAGAGAACTATGAGTTCAGTCTCGGCTTGAACGGTCTCGGTGCGTGCGCGACGCAGTACGCGTCAGAGTATTTCGATGTAACGGTTTTTCGCGACGGATTTAAGCACTCGCTTCACTTCGAGAAGGGTGAGAATGTCGGCGGACTCGTGAAGGAGCCGACGCGATATAAGAGAACCGGCACGATTCAGAAGTGGAAGCCGGATCGTGATGTATTCACGGAGATCCACATACCGCTGGAGTCCTTTGTACAAGTGATTAAACGTCAGGCGGTTGTCAACAGCGGTGTGACCTTTGTGCTTACAGACGAGGCTTCCGGCGAGACGATGAATTTCTGTTACCCGCAGGGTATTCTGGGTTATGTGGAAGAATTGGATGACGGCAAGGGGATCTCGAAGCCTTTTCTTTTTGAGAGCACAGGCCGAGGGAAAGATCGGGACGACAAACCGGATTACAAGGTTCGTTCCCAGATCGCATTTTGTTTTAATAATGAGATCAACGTTCTCGAATATTATCACAACTCCAGCTTCCTCGAGCACGGAGGCGCTCCGGACAAGGCGGTGCGAGCCGCATTTACCGCAGAGATCGACCGCCAGATTCGCCTTCGTGACAAGTATAAATCCGGCGAGAGTAAGATAACGTTTCAGGATATCGCGGACAGTTTGATTCTGGTAACAAGCTCGTTCTCCACCCAGACCAGTTACGAGAATCAGACCAAGAAGGCGATTAACAATAAGTTCATTCAGGAGTTCATGAACGAACTGATTCGAACGAAGATGGAAGTCTGGTTTATTGAGAATAAAACCGATGCCGACAAGGTCGTCGAACAGCTTCTGATCAACAAACGCAGTCGCGAAAATGCCGAGAAAACACGTCTCAATGTTAAGAAGAAGCTCATGGGCAATCTCGACATCAATAACCGTGTGAAGAAGTTTGTTGACTGCCGTACACGGGATGTTAATGAACGTGAGCTCTACATCGTTGAGGGTGATTCGGCTCTCGGCTCCTGCAAGATGGGAAGAGACTCTGAGTTTCAGGCGATCATGCCGGTTCGCGGCAAGATCTTGAACTGTCTGAAGGCGGACTATGATGTGATCTTCAAGAGTGATATCATTGTTGATCTCCTGAAGGTTCTCGGTTGCGGCGTTGAGATCCAGTCCAAACACAATAAAGATCTGTCTTCGTTCGCGTTGGACCAGTTGCGTTGGAATAAGATTATTATCTGTACCGATGCCGATGTCGACGGATATCAGATTCGCACGTTGATTCTGGCGATGCTGTATCGCCTGACTCCGACTTTGATCAACGAGGGCAAGGTATTCATCGCAGAATCTCCTCTGTTTGAGATTACCTACCGGAACAAGAAGCAGGAGGAGACGCTTTTCGCGTTCACGGAGAAAGAAAAGGCAGACATTCTGACGAAATACCCTCCGGAACATCTGACGATCCAGCGATCGAAGGGTCTGGGTGAGAACGAGCCGGAGATGATGTGGGAAACCACGATGAATCCGGCGAGCCGTCGACTGATCAAGGTTCAACCGGATGATGCGAAACGAACATCCGAAGTCTTTGACCTGCTTCTCGGAGATAATTTGGCCGGCCGCAAGGCACATATTGAGAAGAATGGTCACCTTTATCTCGAAATGCTGGATGTCGGCTGATTCTATCATGACTTTGCGCCAAAGGATTGGGAGTACAAATGAGTAATACGGAAGATCACAAGAAGAAATCGGCGAAGGCGCGTGAAGGTGCCGGAGATGATCGCCGGCGAACACTTGCCGCGGAACATCCTTCGGTCGATCAGGCTATAACGGATACTCTGGAAACGAATTATATGCCGTACGCGATGAGTGTCATCGTGTCACGCGCGATTCCGGAGATTGACGGTTTCAAACCGTCGCATCGTAAACTTCTCTATACAATGTACAAGATGGGTTTGCTTACGGGAAACCGTACCAAATCTGCCAATGTCGTCGGGCAGACGATGAAATTGAATCCTCATGGCGACATGGCCATCTATGAGACGATGGTCCGTTTGACGCGCGGTAACGGAAGTCTATTGCATCCGTATGTCGATTCCAAAGGTAATTTCGGTCGTCAGTATTCACGCGACATGCAATTTGCGGCCGCACGATATACGGAAGTTCGTCTAGAGAAGCTCTGCGAAGAGATTTTTCGCGGGATGGACAAGAATGCCACGGACTTCATAGATAACTATGACGGTTCTATGAAGGAACCCGTCCTGTTGCCCGCTTCTTTTCCGTCCATTCTTGTTAACAGTAATCAGGGTATTGCAGTCGGTATGGCCAGCAATATCTGTTCCTTCAATATTCGCGAGGTATGCGAGGCTACAATCGCCTTTATGCAGGATCCGACGGCGGATTTGATGGAAGTCATGCCGGCGCCGGATTTCTCCGGTGGTGGCATGATTCTCTATGATAAGGCGGAGATGCGTGCGATCTATGAGACCGGTCGAGGGCCGGTCCGCATTCGGGCCAAATATCGTACGGACAAGAAGAACAATCTGATTGAAGTTTACGAGATTCCCTACTCGACCACAGTCGAAGCCATAATTGACGAGATTACGGAATTGGTTCGCTCCGGTAAAATTAAAGAGATTTCCGACGTTCGTGACGAGACCGACCTCGATGGACTTACGATCGCGATTGAATGTAAACGCGGGACGGATCTCGATTCATTGATGACCAAGTTGTATCGATTTACCAAGCTTCAAGATACCTTCTCTTGTAACTTCAACGTGTTGATCAACGGTATGCCGAGAGTCTTGGGTGTTCGCGGACTTCTGGCCGAATGGCTGGTTTGGCGACGCGCCTGTCAGAAGCGTGAGGTGCTTTTCGATCTGAATCGCAAGAAAGATCGTTTGCACCTACTCGAAGGATTATCGATGATCCTTCTGGATATTGACAAAGCGATTGCGATTATCCGGAATACCGAGCTCGAAGAGGATGTCGTCTCGAATCTTATGAAGGGATTTGGGATTGACGCATTACAGGCGGAGTATGTCGCGGAGATCAAGCTTCGTAACATCAACCGCCAGTATATCGTCAACCGTATCGCGGACCGCGAGAATCTCAAGAAAGAAATTGAGGATCTCTCGGATGTTTTACGTAAGCCGCAACGTATCGATGCGATGATCAAGAAAACGCTTGAGAATATCATCAAGAAATACGGTCAGAACAGACGAAGCGAAATCCTGCATGTTGACGAAGCGGTTACCTTCACGGATGACCGAATGATTGAGGATTACCGCTTGAAGCTCTTCATGACAGAACACGGGTATATTAAGAAGATTCCTCTGACATCATTGCGAAGCGCGGGTGAACTCAAAACAAAAGAAGAGGACAAAATCGTCATTGAGCTCGAAGGCAAAAATAAGAGCGATGTACTTTTCTTTTCGGATCGTTGTAATGTCTATAAGATGAGAGCGTATGAACTCGCAGACACGAAGCCTTCGGAGCTTGGTGGATACCTTCCGAATGTATTGAGCATGGAAGATGGCGAGAAGATACTTTTCATGCATATCACAGAGGATTATCAAGGCGAGATCATGTTTGCGTATGAGAACGGGAAGATTTCGCGCGTTGTTCTTAAGTCCTACGAGACGAAGACCAATCGCAAGAAGCTGATCCATGCTTGTGCGGAAACCTCTCCGATCTCTTCGATCCTTTTTCTTGATCATGAAGAGGATTTTGCCGCCTTCTCCAGCCTTGGCAAGGCAATCTCCTTCAGTTCGACCCTGATTCCGACCAAGACAACGCGGTCGACGCAGGGAGTTCAGGTTCTTGCCGCCAAGAAAGGAAGTGTCATGACCTCGGTCGTGCGCCTCGCGGATGCAGGCTTCTCAGATCCGGAATACTACCGGATCCGCCGCACGCCGGCGATCGGATATTATCTCAAGGAGCAGCTCATCACGCAAAGACAGCTTAGCTTGGAGGAGCCGTAAGCATGCCACAAAGATACTATCTCGGAGAACGACCGGATGATACGGGGACGATACCCCGCAGAATTCTCATGTTTTCTTACTTGGCCATACTTGTGGCCGCCGTGATTGCATTTACGGTTATATATTCTTATAACGACCATCTTACCTCCGTTCTTCCTTCCTTCGAGAACGCGATTCAGAACCGGAGATATACAGAGGCGATTGAGATTTACCGAAAGGTCCAATCGGATGTTCTGGTTAAGGATCCTGCGGATACATCTTCTTCGGAGAAAGAACAATACGTTCTTGCCTCGATGGAGAGCATCGTATTCACACGTTGTGACGTTGTTCTGGATAGTATACGCGAGGAACGCTACATTCCCAACGCGGATGATTTGGCTTTTCTCGAGGAGATGGGGGAGCTGACAGGTGCTCGTCTGGCCATCTGGCTCAACCTCGCATGTGAAGACTTCTTGCTTGGTAAGTTAGAGCGACCGACACTGCAATTTATTCTGGATCAAATCTCGGATCTATCGAATGTCGCGGCTGCCGTGAAACCGTTGCTCAGTGAAATTGATTCAATTGAACAGGCGCGTGGTGATGTGCTTGTCGCTGAAGACTACTTTGCAACCAAGTCCTATATTCTTGCTGTCGAAAAATTCGAAGGTATCATTGCGTATTCGAAGGGTTTTGTAAACACCTACGCGCAAAAAAGATTGCAGATCTGTGAATCTGAGATGTATGAGCCGATCATGGCCGAATGCGATCATCTTTTGAAGACGTTCCGCTATTATACAGCAGAAGAAATTCTTTCGGACATGGCCCGAATTTTTCCTGATGACCCGAAAGTAGAAACTAAACTCCTGGAAGCGACCTCCAATACATCCCTTGTCGTCGAGTACCAGGGAGCCGTCGAGGTTATTTGTGTGAAACCGCTGATCGCGGATCCGCAGGTTGCATTCGCAGGCCAGGCTGCCGCAACAGCCGATTCATTAAAACTTACGACGCTTGAGTTCACAAAAATTCTGGAACAGCTTTATGCAAATAACTTTATCTTGATTGACGTCAGATCGATGACCGATCGAACCAACCTCTCCGTTGTCGAGGAAGAAGCGCTTCGATTACCGGAAGGGAAGAAGCCGATTGTCATTATTCTGGAGGATGTTAATTATTCTGCGTACCAGAGAGGAACAGGTACCTGCAACCGGTTGACCCTTGATGAGAATGGAATGGTAGCAGGCGAGTACATTGACTCTTCCGGTAGAACTGTCATAGGACGCGATGCGGAGGCAATCGGAATACTGGATGCTTTCGTCGAAAAACATCCGGATTTCTCATTTGATGGTGCTAAGGGCATAATCTCTTTCTCCGGATACGAGACAACGATGGGCTACATTACGGACATGGATCAGGTAGATGATCGGAATGCCGCGTTATCAGCGATGAATCTTCCCACAATTATGCCGACAGAAGAAGAAATCGACCGCAATCGAAAGACAGTTCTGGATGTGCTTGCCACGCTCAAGGATACCGGTTGGGTTTTTGCGTCGTCTACGTATGGTTTTATCAATGCAAACGGCAGCGATATGGCCGGGATCGAGAATGACACACAGAAGTGGTTGTCACAGATCGGGTCACTACTGGGTCCCGTGGAGATTCTTGTGTATCCGAACGGAGACTTTATCAAAGGCTCGGATCCCCGGTGTGTCTATCTGAAAGATAATGGATTTCGCATTTTCTTCGGTGTCGGTCCGTTAGCGTATTATACCTATGGTGCGAACTATCTGTATCTGGACCGCGCGATGTTGAACGGTGATACATTGCGAAATATTGACTACTCACGTCTTTTTGATGTTGCTGCTGTCTACGATACAAGAAGGCCGACACTCCTGTGAGTTATTTGTCAGATTATTTCACAATCCTTACAGGTATGTGATATTCTGAGAAAAAACAGGACGGTGGTCTTTGAGAATGTCAGAATTGCAACCTGATGTATGTTCGGGAAATACGAAACAGTTGCCGGAGAAACACCGTCGAAGGGTAGCTCTGCTCCTTGCCGGTCTTATCTTGTCGGTAACGGTTTCTTCGTGCAGTTTTGATCATTCTTTACCGACACTCGAACATTCCTTAGCCGTTGAAGGAGAGAGCCCGCTTCTCCAAATGGTCGCGGATAATCTCGAGGCAGAGATTGGGATTCCGACGGGAAATAGTTCGACGATTCGAGAGATCGGAAGCAGTCAGGATCTTTTTTTTGCAATGCAAGAATCACTCGATGTATTTTCAGACGATTTATACATTGAGATCGAAAGTTTAGACTTGTTTTGGACGTATTGGGATGAACTCTTACGTGAGGCTGCGATTCATTCTGTTTACCTGAAGGGTCCGATTGATCTTGAATACAGAGATACGAGCCCTTGTGTTATTCGCATGATGTTTAGCTATGATGACGCCGGACTTATTTTGCAAAAGCACATCAACGGAGAACCGATGGAATTTGATCGCGAAAGCACAGCTCTTCTTTGGCAAAAGGCGATGTCGGTCAAGGATGAGATTATACGCGATGAAATGACGGATATCGAGAAGGAGATCGCTATTCACGATTATCTCGTTTCCGGTACTACCTATGCGACGGAGGGAGATCAGACGGTCTTGTCTCTAGCCCAGAGTGTTCTTATTAATAAAGAAGGGCAGTGTCAGGGATATGCAGAAGCCATGGGACTTCTTCTGACCTTGTCGGGAATCCGAACAAGAGTCATCAGCGGATACGCCAGTAATTCATCCGAGGTTTCTGAGCCACATGCGTGGAATCAGGTATTCATCGATGGGAATTGGTATCACGTTGATGCAACATGGAATGATCCTGTGCCGGATATGAAGGAGTATGTATCACATACATATCTGAACCGATCCGATATGTTCATGAGACTGGATCATACATGGACCAGCTTTTATAGCGCCTGCCCGTATGATTATGAAGAGATGTCGCTAAATCCATAGCATCGTTCGATGACTTGTAGTGAAAATCCTGATGAATTGAACAACATATGGCGTAAGGATCGATAAATTAGACAAATTTGATAGACGAAAAGTCAACAAAAATATTATAATAGAATAACTGTTCATGTACATAATCACGGAGGTGTGAGATGGATAAGGATTCTGGGGCGTCCAGTGTTAATGCGTTGATGCAAGATGAAGCGATTCTTTGGAAGGACAGGAAGAGAATTCTGGGTATGCCGATCTCTTTCACCGTATATTCGATCGATAATAACCGTTTATATGTGAAGAAGGGTCTTTTCAACTCGATAATGGATGAGTTGCTTCTATATCGAATCCTGGATATTAAGCTGTCTCGCAGCCTTTTCCAGAAGATTTTTCGCGTCGGGACGATTACACTGTCAACCGCGGACAAGACGAACCCCGTTCTTGAGATTAAGAACGTGAAGAACTCGGACAAGATCCGTCGCCTGATCAGCAATATTGTTGAACGCGAACGCAACGAGAAGCGTATCATGGGCAAGGAGATGTTCGGAGCCGCAGGCATTGATGTTACCGGAGACAACGGCACGCTTGATACGGGATTCTGATCCTTCGATGACCCAGAAGATAGTGACAGCATAGAAGTAGAGAAGAAGATACAGATCAATATCGTATCACTTCAGGAGCGTTGAATAACTGTGGAGACAAGACTTGACCGTTATGACGGAGCACGAGAGAAGAAGCTTTCGCAACTCAAGGAGCTGATTGAGAAATCGGATAACATTGTGTTCCTTGGCGGCGCGGGCGTTTCTACCGAGAGTGGAATTCCGGATTTTCGGAGCGGTCAGGGAATCTACAATCAGGACAGCGGATTGTCCTATCGTCCGGTTGATATCATCAGTCATTCTTTTTTTGTCGATCACACGTTGGAATTCTTTGATTTCTACCGAAGGAAACTCTGTTATCCTCATGCCCGACCGAACAAAGCCCACAAGGCACTTGTTCGTCTGGAGAACTGCGGGAAATTGCGTGCGGTAATCACTCAGAATATCGATAACCTTCATCAGTTGGCCGGCAGTTCGAAGACAATCGAATTGCACGGCTCTGTCTATCGGAATTATTGCATGAACTGCCACGCAGAATATGACTTGTCCTACGTTTTGAAACGCAAAGGTGTACCGACATGTGAGAAATGCGGCGGGATTGTTCGTCCCGATGTCGTCCTGTACGAAGAGCATCTCGATCATGCGAATATTGACCGTGCGATTTCGTATATTGAGAAGGCGGATCTTCTGATCATCGGTGGTACGTCGCTTACCGTATATCCTGCGGCAACGTTCGCTCAATTTCTCCCGCATGATCGGGTTGTCATCATCAATAAGAGTTCCACTTATCTGGATCTGCAGGCCATGCTTACGATCCACGACAGTATCGGCGATGTTCTGGATAGTGTTATACCCAGACGCATCCCGAAATCCTGGATACAATCCTGATCCTAGATGGAATTCTGATTCTGGCTTACATTTTGATCTGCGTAATCGGCATATTGAACGTTGTATAAACGCGCGTATTTACCATGCTTCGCCAGAAGTTCCGCATGTGTTCCACACTCCGCGATTCCTTCTTCATCCAAGTAGACGATAATGTCTGCGCGACGAATGGTCGACAAACGGTGGGCTACGATAAGACTTGTTCGTCCGATGGACAATGATTCCAATGAATGCTGGATCTCTTTCTCGGTCTGCGTATCCAAGGCCGATGTCGCCTCATCCAGAAGCAAAATTGTCGGATTTTTCAGGAATACCCGTGCTATTGATATTCTCTGTTTCTGTCCGCCTGACAACATCACGCCTCGTTCGCCAACGTAGGATTCATAACCCTCCGGCAAACTCATAACAAAATCATGTAAACGAGCCTTCTTGGCTGCTTCGATCACATCTTCATCCGACGCTTCGAGATTTCCATAACGAATATTCTCCATGATGGTAGAAGGGAATAAGAAGACATCCTGTTGGACGATTCCAATATTTTTACGTAATGCCTCTAGGCGAAAATTACGTATATCCACACCATCAATACAAACCGAACCGGATTTAACCTCGTAGAAACGAGGAATCAAGTGACAGAGTGTCGTCTTGCCACTGCCGGAAGGTCCGACAATTGCGTAGGTTTTCCCGGCAGGAATGGATAGATTGATATCGTTCAGAACGCTTTGGGCTTGCATATCGCTCTCATAGGAGAAAGAGACATGCGAAAAGGTGATCTCACCTCGAAGGTTTTCCGGTGCGGTCGCATCCGTACGATCGGTAATTTCCGGCTCCTGTTTCATGATATCGACAAACCGCGAGAAACCCGCCATTCCTGACTGGAACAGTTCAGTGAAATTCGTAAGTTTTCGTATCGGCGACAGGAACATCGAGATATAAAGAGTGAAAGTTATAAGGTCGACAATCTCCAACCGATCGATCATGATCAGATATCCGCCGAATCCAATCGCTAAGATATTCAACAGACTGATCAGAAATTCCATACCCGAGAAGAACGTCGCCATGACAAAATAAAACTTCCCTCGTGCATTCCGATACTTGGATGTTCCGCGAAAAAATTTCTCAGATTCAAATGATTCATTTGCAAAAGCCTTGGATACGCGTATTCCCGAGATGCCTGATTCGATATCGGCATTAATTTCTGCCGTATTTTCTTTGAGCGCGCGGGAAGCATGAGACATCTTCCGTCGTAAGAATAATGTGAAAGCAATGAGAAGCGGAAGAAATACCGCAAGAGTTAAGGTTAGTTCCACATTGATGGTGAAGAGAATAATAAACGATCCGATGATCGAGACAGCAGAAATGAAGAGATCTTCCGGACCGTGATGTGCCAATTCGGTAATATCGAAAAGATCCGACATGATTCTACTCATCAAGCTTCCTGTGCGACTCTTGTCAAAAAACGAAAACGATTGACGCTGAAGATGTGAGAACAGGTCACGTCGCATAAGCATCTCAATATTGGCGCCCATCAGGTGTCCCCAATAACTTACAATAAATTGCATCAGGCCTCGCAAAACGAAGAATCCGATCAGAATTAGGATGATGGAGAAAAAGGCTTGAAATTCTTTGCCGGGCAGATACGTGTGTAGCGCGCTTCGAGATAAAGCGGGGAAGGTCAAGTCGATCCCTGCAATGATAAGAGCACAGATCATATCCAAGAGAAACAGGCCGATGTTTGGTTTATAGTAAGAAATAAAAAGTCGAATTTGACTTTTCTTACGAAAATCATTTTGTGTTAATGGTGAAATCATACAGGATACCTCACTTGAGCAAATTCGGGTTAATTATATCAGTTGTGATGCTCGCTTCCAATCTTGTGATAGAATCGAATAGAAATGTATGATTTTGGAGGAACGAAGATCGTGGAAGAATCAAAATACAAGTTGAGGGACGCAGTTTTTTCCGAAAGGGAAGATGTGTTAATTGAGAAACTTCGCCTGAACAGTATTCTTTCAAATCGAATCAGTAACCTTCGTCTTATACTTTTCGTGGCGGCCGTTATTTCCGCAATTGGTACGGCATCCTTTGCGCTACCGAGTCAGGCCTATCTTTTGTCCGCGGTTCTGTTTGTTGGCTTCTGCATCGCTGCGCTCTACCACGCCGGGGTGAAGCGTGACGTGCTCTACTTCACGACTCTTCTTTCCATCCATCATGAATATAAGGCGCGTTTGATCCATAATTTTGACGAGCTTCCGGATAACGGGGCTGATTTTTTAAATTATCAACATGATTTTTCCGGCGACCTGGATCTGTTCGGACCCAAATCTCTATTTCACCTTATGTCGGTTGCAAAGACATGGTTCGGTCGTCGAACGTTTGCCGACTACTTATGTGCGGCCGAGAAAGCTGATCTGACCGGCGCGGAGATTATCCGGCGACAGCAAGCCGTTCGTGAAATGAGCAGTAATCTTCCACTCGTCCAAGAAATTCAAGCGCTGGCCAGAATGTCGAGACGAAGCTCGGAAGATCCTCGTCGACTCATCGATTATACCGGCGGTGTCGATGAAGGCGAACCTGCCGTGAGAAAAGGATGGATTCTTCTGTCAGCAAGTAATTCTGCGGCTTTATTGATTTCAGCCCTGCTTGTTTGGGGGGGTGGTGTCATTCCGGTTCTTGTTCCGGCGTTTTTCCTTGTGGTCCAGCTTGTTCTTATTGCGGTAAAATACCAACGGTTTAAGACAATCCTAGCTTCGGTCGACGATTATCAAGAACAGCTCTCCTCGTACGGAGGTCTTTTCGCTGCCATAGAGAACGCGAAAGTAGACGCGGATCTGTTGCGACAAGCGCAACAAACGCTGGTGCCGCATGAATCTAAAGTTGCTACTTCTGCCTCAACTTGTGTTCGACGATTACATCGAATCCTTCTCTTTATCCAGGCAAGAAGCCAACCTTTGTTGTTTTTTATATTGAATGTTCTGTTTCAATATGATGTATATTGCGTGTATGCGCTTGAGCGTTGGAAGCGCAATCAAGGATTTCGTTTAGAGTCGTATCTTCATGCCTTGGCTGAATGGGAAGGCATTATGTCACTTTCGACGCTTACGCATGTGTATCCGGAAGGCGTATATCCGGATTTCAAAGATAGTTCGGAGGAACCTGCCTCCAATGCTTTCTATTTTGCTGAAGGAATGGGCCATCCGTTAATTCCCGAAAAGGATAAGGTTCGGAATTTGTTCTCGCTTCCGTCCGGAATCGCCCTCATCACAGGATCCAATATGTCCGGAAAGACGACGCTTTTGAGAACTGTCGGGATTAACGCTGTTCTGGCATACGCCGGCACAATTTGCGATGCATCAGCGATGCGATTGGGTATTATGAGGATTGGATCATCCATGCGAATTACGGATGATCTCGGAGAGGGAGTGTCTACTTTTTACGCGGAACTGCTTCGTATCGAGAAGATTATTTCGAAGTCCAGAGAGGGAGGCGCCCTTCTGTTTCTGATTGACGAGATTTTTCGCGGAACAAACTCAAGAGATCGTACCGACGGAGCGAAGATTGTTTTGGAAAATCTGGCTCGCCCATTCATTATCGGATTGATGTCGACGCATGATTATGAGTTGTGTTCGGAAGACAATCGTAAAGGACTTCCGATCATAACGTACCATTTTTCCGAATATTATGATGAAGATGGAATTCACTTCAACTACAAATTGACAGACGGAGTCTCTACCTCTACGAATGCGAGATTCTTAATGCGATTGATCGGGATAGAATAAAGGTGCGTTAATGGCGGTTGTGTTTGTAAATTATGCATATAAGCCTTGTGTGCACCCATATTAAGCGTTAAAATGAAAGATAGCAGCATTCGATCTTGCAAATGACTTGCAAATATCGACGTTGTCTTGCAGAATGGTAGAAGAATCATGAAGGAATCGCTGGTGCGAGTTTCTCGATCATGTATCGTTTGGAGGATGTATGAACACGTTTACACAACAAATGAATTTCTTTGGGAATACGAATCCGGAAGAATTGGCTGCCGAGTTCGGTACTCCACTGTATGTTTATAATGAGAATATCCTCCGTAGACAAATGCGTAAGGTTGCGAATTTGATTTCTGTGCCCGGATTCACAGCGAACTATTCCATCAAGACAAATTCGAATCTATCCATTCTTCGTATCGCATTAGAGGAAGGACTTAACGCCGACGCGATGTCGCCGGGAGAGATCTATGTTCTTCTCAAGGCGGGCTTTCCTGAAGAAAGAATCTTCTACGTTTCTAATAACGTTTCTGATGAGGAACTTCGATTTGCCATTGATCACAATATTATGACAAGCCTTGACAGCTTGTCGCAACTTGAGAGATTCGGCCGCTTGAATCGAGGCGGAGAATGCGCGGTTCGACTGAATCCCGGTGTCGGTGCCGGCCATCATGAGAAAGTTGTTACCGCGGGCAAGAAGACAAAGTTTGCGATTGCTGCGGAAGATGTACCTGAGATTTTTCGTATTGCGAAGGAGTATGATCTTCGTATTGTTGGAGTCAACCAACATATCGGATCTCTATTCATGGACGGGTCTCCGTTCCTGTCTGCTGTGAAGAATTTTCTTGAGCTTGCCATGCAATTCCCCGATTTGACTTTTGTAGATTTTGGAGGAGGATTTGGGATTCCTTATCATAAGTTGTCCGGAGAGAAGGAATTTGATATGGATAGCTTCGGTGCCGCATTATCCGGTGTCGTTAATGACTTCACAACCCGTTATGGCAGACAGCTTGTCTTCAAGTGTGAACCCGGAAGATATATCGCTGCGGAAGGTTCTGTTCTTCTCGGAAGAGTCCATTCGATCAAGAAGAATGCAGATGTTACGTATGTCGGAACGGACATTGGAATGAATGTTCTTGTTCGACCTTCCATGTATGACTCCTGGCACGATATTGAACTGTTTCGCCATGGGCAACCCGTGGAGGATAACACCATTGAGACCGTAACGGTAGTCGGTAACATCTGTGAGAGCGGAGATATTCTTGCGAAGGAGAGAGAGCTACCGGTGATTCGCGAAGAGGATGTTATCTGTGTTCTGGACGCGGGAGCTTACGGGTATTCCATGTGTTCGAACTATAACAATCGTTTGCGTCCCGCCGAAGTATTAATCGGATCTGACGGTGAACCTCGTCTGATACGTCGACGCGATACGCTGGAAGATCTGATGCGCTGTTTCCCGTAATGTTCAGAGCATTCGCAGACACCGCCTTCGGGCGGTTTCTTTATAACAAAAAATCGTAAGGTTTACTTGTAAAGCCCTTGTTCCTCATGTAGTATAAGTTATAACTATTACGAGTATGGGGGTTGTATGGCAGCCGAGTTTTCGGATATTTTCTCGCAATATGAAGTCATACTGCTCGACTATCCCGCGTATTTCGAGGCGGGTAAAGGTCCTGTGTTTTCTCGTGTCATCGATGCGATCCTTGAGAGCAAGCCTACTGTGGTAACTTGTTCTTCTTTTGAATACTATGACTCGTGCGTTAAGAACACATATCTCTCCTCTGGCAAGAAATCTGACTCTTCTTATCCGGATCCGAAGATTTACTTTGCCGAGATGGATGAAGCAGGAATTGAGCGTATCATCGAACCGGACATGTCGATGTACGACGTTTTTCTTCGATATTCCAGGAATAACTCACGGGTGTTACTACTTACCGGTCGTTTCTCAACAATTTTGAGCCAAATCCGAGCTTCACAGCAAGAGATTTCAAACGGAATACTTGTTTTCGCACAAGATATTTATGAATACTTTGATCGTAGTTCCCTTTATTTGGAGAACCATCCACAGATTCGAGTGAATCCGATATCTACCTCTACGGATTATCTTGATGTCGCGATTTATGTGAATGTCGGAGACAAAGTATTTACCGCGGACGGGAAGCCTGTCTATCTCGCGGAGAAGATCTCGACCGGAGCAGAAGGTTTGGTATTCAAGACAAACGACCCCAACACTGTAGCTAAGGTATATCATCGGGGTGTTATGACCCCTCTTCGCTGGATGAAGTTAATGCGTATGACCCGGCTCGGTCTGTCAGGCAAGGGTATCTGCTGGCCAAGTGAGCTTCTCTACAACAGCAATCATGAACCGGTTGGTTTTATTATGCCTCGAGCCGAAGGAACAACACTTGGTTCGGTATTTGACGGACAGGATGCCATGACCGATAAGTTTCCTGAGTGGGATCGATCCGCGGTTGTGATGGCAGCTCAACAAGTGTTCGAGAAGATTGTTTTTCTGCATCTTCACGGAATTCTCATCGGCGATATTCAGTTGAAGAACGCGATGATAAAGAATCCGGAACAAGTCTATCTTATCGATATGGACAGTGTTCAATTGGAGGACTTACCTTGTCCCGTCGGGACGGAAGAATTTACTCCTCCCGAATTGTGGGATAAGTCCTTCCAATCTTTTTTGAGGACACCGCTTCATGAAGACTATTCGTGCGGCATTCTTGCTTTTGCAATGATTTTTTGTGGACAACATCCTTACAATCAAAGGCAGGGGCACGAGACTCTGCGAGAAGAGATCGCAGCGAAGGCATTCCCTTACGATCTATCGAATCTAGATAATTCCGCTGTTCCATTAGGCGGATACGAGATGATCTGGCGCGCTTTGCCGGAACATTTTCGCAAGTTATTGCATGGGGCATTCTCTGAAGGACGCCGCTACGAGACAATCACGTGGTATAAGGAGATCAGCTCCTATCTCGATGATTTGCGATGTCATCGACTCGGCGACGAGAATTCGTACAGCCTCTTTCCGTATTATGCCCGTAAGCAGAAAGACGTCACCCCCAAGCCCGGAATGAAGAGATCGATCAAGGATGCTATCATTCATAATCCTGATCTCGAAGAAGGCAAAGAATCGTTTTCAACCGCTTCTGAGAACGGTCGCATTCTCTATAACGGTCGACCGATCGGTTCGGCCTTCTTGAACCAAGAGAAGATGGTTGATATTGAGATACAGAGGAATGCAGGCTACCGGGGGAGTTTTGAGATTGAACCGCAGAACTCACGAGGGTGTGATGACTCATCAGACACACAATCCCAAAGCTCTATATCTTCAAATTCTACACCGCCTAAGGGCAAACGAACGGACCGCGGCAGCCCACATCATAAAGAGGTCACATTCTCTCGACTGTCCATAATATTACTGATCATAATCGTATTGATTTGCGTCGGATTTGCATTGTTCTTCAGCATGTACAGGTGAATAAGGGGGTAGCATATGAGTAATCCAATTCCTGTCTTCAGTGAATCTGATTTTGGTAGAAGCACGAGACGAAGACTTCCCATCTGCTTTTGTCTGGATGTCAGCGGATCAATGAGCGGTAATCCGATAGAGGAACTTAATGATGGTCTTATCAGCTTTCTGTCGTCGATTCGCGAGAATGAAGAGACACGATCCGCTGCGGATATATGCGTCGTAACTTTTGGCGGTGCTGTAGAAATTGCCTTGCCGTTCGGCCGTCTTTCCAAGGATCAGGCGCTTCCTCGTATGCAAGCAACGACAAGCCTGACACCGATCGGCGAAGGCATCCTCACCTCATTAGAACTTCTCGCGGAACGCAAAGAAGGCTACAAGCATCTTGGCATCAAGTACTATCAACCCTGGCTGGTTGTTATTACTGACGGAGCGCCACAGGGGGACAATGCGGCGGAGAATATGGAGAAAGCCATCGCGGCAACCTGTGAGCTTGAGAAATCAAACCGTTTGGTTGTCTTCAATATCGGTGTCGGAAATTCTGTAGACATGTCCGTGCTCAAGAGACTATCGGTGAAACGTGCCGAACCGATCAGCATCCTATCCGCACAATTCTCGAAATTATTCGAATTTCTCGGCTCCAGTAGTTCGTCGATTATTTCCGGCGGAATGCGGGACGATGCCCTCTATGATTTCACGAACAAGCAACAGTCGAAATCGATCGCTATGGACGATTTCTTTAAGTATCTTGAGGACAACAAATGATCGAGACGATACCATTACGGATGCTGAGTATATCGCTTAGCGGAAGAAAACACAAAGAGAAGAATAAACCATGCGAAGACGCGTCGATGACGATGCGTCGTAACGGGGTCTCGGTTGTGTGCCTTTCCGACGGAGCCGGCAGCAGTCAATACTCAAATTCTGACATGGGATCGCAGTGTGTCGTCGAAACAGTATGCGAGCTTCTGACCAAGCATTTCGACGCATTCTATTATGATAATCATGAGGCTTTGGTACGCAGTGTACTTGTCGCAGCAATACAGTCTGAACTGACAATTCGGGCGAATGAGCTTAACCTTGCGAATTCTGATTCCATGGCAGCGACTATGTTGTTCTGTGCGGTCAAGGACACGCGTGTGATATTCGGTCATATTGGCGACGGTATCATCGCCAGAATTACCGGCTCCGGTTTGCAATTGGTTACCATACCGCAGAATGGTGAGGACATTTCGAGTACAATATTTGTAACGCTTCCGCACGCGCAGAATTATTTACGATTGATTCGCTCGACGACAGATGACACCCACGCGATCGTCATGATGACAGACGGATTGTCAGATCTTGTCTATGATAATACCAAATTATTACTCATGCCTGTGGTTGCTCGATTAGCGGAATTCGGAGCTTTACCGTTTGAGGATGGCAAGGCTGAACTCGAGAAGACCATTCATAATTTTGTCATCGAATCGTCTCCGCTATCAGATGATGCGAGTATTGGTATTATCTACTTCGACGGTACCCAGCGACCGGATCCGGATACGCTCGTTTCGGACAAGTTGTTTGTTCCGCGTACAAGTTATGACAATATCAGTTCGGTCCAACATGATATTCTGCCGCGAGTCCAGAAGGCCAGGGAAATACTAGCAAAAGAGCGCGAAGCAGAAAGAGACGGAGCAATATCTCTTGCCGTTCCTCAGTCTGAGCCTGCGGCGGAAATAAGCAACAGCACATCGAAAGAAGTCGGAGATTCTGTTGCTAATTCTCCTCCGGCGAACCAGAAGCAAACAGAGCTAAACACTACAAAACCCATGAGTTGGTTTCGTAGATTTATTGCAACACTACGTGGATAAATCGCTTGCGAGTAGGCATAGGGAGGATATTATGGAAGGCAAGAAAAGAAGATATGATTTTGAGTCCAATGTCCGTGTTCCATCGATGGAAGACATCTGTAAAGCGGCCGGTCAATTCACAGAGCCCCAAACTCCTCCCCCGGTAACCATGCGCAAATTCGCTGAGATTCCGGGTGCGAAGCAGGCTGCGGCAAAGTATATCAAGAAACCGGTCATTCGCAACGAAGAACTGGACATCATTAAGCAGGAGATGGAAGCGCTGGTCTCGGCTGTTGTAGAGGAAGAAGAGAAATCTCACAAGGAGATTATCGAAGAGTCGGTATCCGAGGGAGATGAATTGCAAGAATCCGTTTCTGCCGTTGAGACCGCCCAAGAAATCGAGGATTCTGCATCTGATCAACCCGAAGTGAAAGAAGAATCGATTGAGCAAGAACCTGAGTCCAAATGATTCTCTTCTTGTAATGAGATAACACCGGTTTGAATCAGGATTCCGGTGTCGAGGAAGTATAGATATCCACTGTTTTGGACAGTATTCGACCAGCAATCGGTGCTGCTGTATCACCGCCGGCACCGCCTTCTTCTACGACCACGGCTATAACAAAGGGCATATCATCTTCCGTTATGTACGCTACACAAAGTGCGTTGTTTTTTTTGCCCTCGACTTGCACGGTTCCCGTTTTCGCGGCTACCGTATATCCGTTAACCGATGCGGTGGTGCCTGTACCGTACTGTGTGGTGCCGATCATCATTGTTTCGATTTCCAATGCTAACTCGGACGACATCACTTCTGTCCAGATTTTGGATTCTGAGCGGTCGTAGATTTCTCCCAGCGGTGTTCGGCTGTAGTCGACGACATGCGGCATCATCATTGCGCCTTCATTTCCAATTGCACCGGCAATCATAGCGAGATGTAACGGGGATGTATACAGGACGCTGTCAGCGACGGGTTGCCCGATCGCAAACCACGAAACGGTGGACGAGTTCTCCGGAATGATATATTTCCCGCCGGAAGCATACAAGCGATCTACCGCTATGCTTTCGCCAAAACCAAACCGATCAAGTTGGAGAGAGAAGAATTCTTTATCGATTTGAATTCCGATATGACCGAAAAAAACATTACATGATCGAGCAATGGCATCTTTCAGCGTTATTTCGCCGTGGCCGTCGCCGGTTTCACTGGCACCAAACGGATCTACGGTTGAATGGCTGTCACAGATAAGTGTCAGCTCTGGATCATACACCGCAGACTGCATATAGGTTGAAGCTGTGATAATCTTGAATGTCGAGCCCGGTGCATAGGCGCCAAGGAAAGCTCGATTGAATAGCGCCGTATCCGGAATCTCCGAATACGTGACAACATGTTCCGGCATTACAGAGGGCGAACTGACGCTGGCCAGAATATCTCCGGTTGTATAATTCATGACTACGACCGAACCTCTGCGACCGTCCAGAATATCGTAAGCATACGCGGATAACTCACTGTCGAGCGTTAAGACAATGTCATCGCCATACAAGCCTTTCCCGAAGATATCCAGGATGGCCTGCCGAAAGACATTGCGGTCATTCCCGAGAAGAACACCCTGGTATGTACCCTCGATCGTATTCTCTATATTATGCGTATAATCACCTACGACATGAAGCAAAGCCTGGGATGTCATGTCATCCTCGGCATACAAACGCTCACCGTTGACGCTCTGCGCAAGAATTATCCCGCGAGTGTCATATATGGTGCCAGCTTGCGCATAGCGTGTGCGCAAGGCATCTTTATTCTCGCCGGCTGCGGTGTTCAGTTCATGCCGACTTCTGTATTGCTGGAGATATAATCCGATGAGAAGTGTAATAGATAAACAAATGAATATCAGAAGGATCACTTTCAGATTGCGGAGAATCGTTTTCATAAATTACGTCCTCCGATCTTTTGCCTTGCGGTCAACCCGAGCAGAAGAGAGAAGAGGATTACAATTGTAAGGACAGAGCTTCCCCCTTTAGCAATCAACGGAAGTGTTGCACCTGTGAGCGGAACCAGTCCGGTAACTCCGGAAATGACGATGGCGGCTTCGACGAACAGTAGCGTACCGATACCAAGAGATAGACTTGAGGAGAATCCATCGCGGGAACGGATTGTCGAAGAGGCGGCTCTAAGCCAAAGGATTATGAATAATACGACGAGCATCAAACCGGCCAGAAGGCCGAATTCTTCACAGAAAATCGAGTAAACCATATCGGAAGACGCAAGAGGTATACCGGCCGGCGTACCATTACCCAGTCCACGACCGAAAAGACCTCCCCGAGCCATCGCTTGAAGACCGTAGACAATTTGACGGTTGTTGTCGTTTACCTCCGTCCATAATGAAGTCCAGCCTACAATCCGGCGTTGAACATGAGGGAAAAGCGTATAAGCGATCGCACCCAGGCCGGTTCCTGAGACAAGAATCAAAAGGGTTGTAAGGTATTCGGAGGTCATAACAACATAGACTATCAGTGTAGTGGGTAAAAGGATCATCGCAGATCCAAGGTCCGGCAACAACATAATCAGGAGAAAAACGACAGCCGCCCACGCGGCAAAAATTACTTGTTGTTTCTTTTCCGCCCGATTCTTGAAAAAACCGGCCAATACAATCAGATAGGTGATTTTTGCGAATTCCGTCAACTGCAGGGATGTGCCCCCGAGAGATATCCAAAGTGTGGCTCCATGCGAGTCCGCGCCGTTGCCGAAGATTAGCGTAGCAACAAGAAGAAGGGGTGTTATGACAAACGACGCTTTAACGAGATTCTCAAGAACGAGGGTCCTTGATACAAGAAAAACGATGAATGGCAACATGATCCAACCGATCACAAGAGAGGCGGTTTGTGTCAGCATACTCTGCGGAAAATCATCGATCTTCTCCATCGGCAATATGGCTAAGCGCGTTTGCAGAAAAATGCCAATCATGCTTAGAAAATACAGGATGAGGAGTATTGAGCGATCCATGCCCCGCAGAATTACGGGAAGAAGAAAGTAATAGAGATTTGAGACAAGAAGACAGATGCCGCCGGAAAGAAGAAGGACATGTCTCGACGAGTCGGAAGCCGCAGGAATGAAGAGATACAGAAGAAGAACACAAAGAAGCGCAAAAACATTCATTCCAATGAGAGAAGAAAGCTGATAGGGCGATGTCTTCTCTCTGGGATACAACGGATCGGGAGTGTAATCCTCATAAATAATATTCGCGTCATGCGCGGACTGGCGTTCATCAATAAAGGTAAAGGAGTGTTCGCCGATGCCGATGATATCCATGTTCTCGAGCAGAATGGGATGCGTGATCTCAAAATGATTAATATAAACGGGTGTTTTCGAGGAAACGGCTCGTATCTGCCAAGCTCCTTCAAAGAAATAAATGATTGCATGACGTTTGAATACGACGCGACTCTTGAGGCGAATATCTGATGATCGCGATGAACCGATATAGGTCGTATGATACAGGGGAATGAATCCGCCTAAGCGATCATGATCTTCCGAAGCGGAAGCAGCGGTCAAATAGAAACCCTTCGAAGGCGAAGCGTGATTCTTGAACGTAAATCGCAGTTCTCCGATGGATTGTCGCAGGAGATTCCAACCGATAAATAGAATCAGCAGAACGAGTGGATATCGGAGAATATAAGATAATTCAAATACATCCATAACCTTACACGTTTGTCAGCAGAACCAGAGATATATACAGAGCGCTTATCATACATTGCAGGATCGTAACACGTACGGTTACCTGCTGATTCGGCCAGTTGAGACGCTTGCGAAGATGGTCATGAATCGGCGTCAGAGTATTCTTAAGTATACTGATGCGAAAAAACCTCTTCAGCGAAATCTTAAGGATTCCGGAGGCTCCGTCCAGAATGAATAGCAGGCAAAGTACAAGATATGCCAAGGGAATCCGACTCTGCAGAACGATGACCGCAAGAAACACGCCGATCGCACGCGATCCGGCATCTCCCATCAGAAGTTTACTGGGGTTGGTATTGAACCAGAGGTAGACGAAGAGAACAGACGCCATGACGAGCATCGGCGTCGAGAAGTCCAAAGCGTTCTTTGTGATGAACATCAATAAAAGAAAAGAGAAGATCGCGACGATAGAGAGTGAAGACGATAAACCGTCGACGCCATCCGTGCAGTTCGTGACATTGATCGCCGCCCATACAAGTATCATGGCAAGAAGAATGAAGATCGGCATCGGGAGATCCATACGAATGCCAAGGATCGGGGAGGAAATCTCACAACCGGAGAAAATCGCAAAAGTAATTGCGACACCGAGTGATATCAGAAGATCCAGTGCGCCTTTGACATATTCACTCCAGGGCTTCTTTGCGCCGTCGTCCAAATATCCGAAAATCATTGCTAACGAAATGCAGAGAATATAGAGAATATAGTCGACTCTCATCGGCATGAACAACAGAGAAATAAACGCAAAAACAACGATGAACAGAAGACCGGCACCCGTGGGTTTCCCCTTGCTGACCTGTCCCTCGATGGCAAAGGCTCGCCCATGATCAAGAGGTAATAGAAAGAGAAACTTCTTGAATGAGACAAATGCCAGGATGACCGCCAGCAAGCACGCAACGATGGCGGGGAGATACGTGTGAAAGGATAAATAAGACAAAAGCAACTCGATGTTCCTCCGATGAAAAAGAATTACCCTTACGAAAAACTTCTACGCTATAATATCATAAATTGACGCCGACGCGTTGAAATGATACATTGACACATGCACAAATAGGTTGCGAAAGCCCGTGATCAGTTGATCTTCGCAGCGAAAAGAATTTCGGAGGAATAAGATGAATTATAAAGAAGAAACCGCAAAAATACTTGCAGAGGTAGCGGGACTTCCCGTTGAGCAAATCCTGTCGGCGATCGAGATACCGCCGCAGCGCGAACTCGGCGACTACGCTTTTCCCTGCTTTCTTCTTTCAAAAACCCTTCGGAAAGCGCCGCCGGTGATCGCCTCCGAATTGGCCTCCGATCCTCGTCTTCAAGCGCCATGGCTTCAGAAGGTCGCATGTGCCGGCGGTTACGTGAATTTTTTCGTCGATAAGGGCGCATACGCCAAAGAGATTCTTTCGCAGATACTTGCGCAGTCTGATGCATATGCAAGCTCTACGGAAGGTGCCGGCAAGACGGTCCTCGTTGAATTCTCCTCTCCGAACATCGCCAAACCCTTTCATGTAGGGCATGCTTTCACAACGATTATCGGTCACTCCCTCTCGAAGATTTATCAGAAACTCGGTTATAACGTGGTCCGCATGAATCATCTCGGAGATTACGGAACACAGTTCGGCAAACTGATCACAGCGTTTCGCTTATGGGGGGACGAGAATGCGTTACGTGAAGATGCGATCAAGGAATTACTTCGCATCTATGTAAAGTTTCACGAAGAAGAGAAGAAGGATCCTGCGCTGACAGAATCGGCACGAGAGAATTTCCGTCGACTCGAGAACGGTGAAGCGGGTGAAGTGGCTCTGTGGGAAGAATTCCGCGAGTTGTCGCTGAAGGAATTCGAGAAGATCTATCAGAGAATCGGCGTATCCTTCGATAATTACAACGGGGAGAGTTATTACAGCGACAAGATCCCTGAAGTAGTTACGATGCTCAAGGAGAAGGAACTTCTTATTGAGAGCGACGGTGCTCAGGTCGTCATGCTCGATGAATATAAAGTTCCGCCTTGTATCATCCTGAAATCGGACGGAACGACAATCTATGCGTCGCGGGATATCGCATCCGCGTTGTATCGATATGACACCTATCATTTTTATAAGAATATTTATGTCGTCGGAACTCCGCAGGCACTTCACTTTAAGCAAGTTTTTTCGGTCCTTGATAAGGCCGGATTCTCGTTCGCAAAAGACTGTGTTCACGTAGGTTTTGGCCTTGTAAAGTTTGCGGACATGAAATTCTCGACGCGCGAAGGCAATATTATTACCTTGGATGCCTTACTCGAAGAGAGTGTCGCGAAAACATATGAAATCATCAAGTCGAACGCGGATCTGCGCAATACGGACATGTCTCCGGAAGAAATCAAGGAGATCGCCGAGAAGGTCGGAATCGGTGCGGTCATGTATACTTTCGTCAAGTCCGGGCGTGAGCGCGATATCATTTTTTCCTGGGAAGAGATGTTGGATTTCGAAGGCGATACAGCGCCTTATTTGATTTACACTTACGCCAGAGCTCGATCGATTCTTCGCAAGGCGAAGGAACAGTCGATTCCGGTTACTCAAGCGGGAGACAATGCACTGCGGTGCCTTTCTTCGGAGGAAGAATTTGCCGTCGTTCGTTCTATCGACGAGCTTCCGGATGCCGTTACGAAGTCTGCCGCCAGCAACGAACCTTTCATGATAGCCCGGGCAACGGCACAGATCGCTCGTTCTTTTAATCGTTTCTATAACAACTCCTCAATTCTGTCAGATCCTGACACGGAGAAACGATCCGCCAGACTCGCTTTGTGTGAGGCTGTATGCGAGGCCATTTCTGTGGGTACGGGACTTCTGGGGATTTCTGTCGTAGAGCGGATGTGAACTCGGGTGAACGGAGAGAATTCAATGGATATGCCGAATTTCCCCGAAATTATTTACGAACGGCCGTCACTGGACGTGTTTCGCGAGTGTGTATTGCGTGTCAGGCTAAAGATTATGACCGCGCATTCCGCTGCAACCATCGAGTCCGGACTTCTCGAATTCCAGAAAGAGTTGAGCCGATTTGACACGGCATTTACTCTCTGCCAAATTCGTCATGATCTGGACACAAGCGATCCGTTTTATTGCGACGAGATGGAGTTCTTCGAAGAATCCGGCCCGATGATCGATGACCTGGCAGCCGGCGTCTACACGTTACTTCTTAGCTCAACATACCGGGATGAGTTGACGTCGCGTTTCGGAGGAATGATTTTTCGCAAAGCATTAACGCGTAAAGAAACCATCTCGACGGAGATCCTTGCGGACTTGACGCTGGAAGCTGCGCTGGAGAATGATTACAATCAAATGATGTCAGAGGCCATTGTTACATTTGACGGTCAAGAATACGCGTTATCGATGATGGAACCCTTTCTGGAATCATCGGATCGGGAGACCCGACGACGGGCACATCTTGCGGTCGCAGATTTCTTTCGGGAGAAGAAGGCGAGCTTTGATGAGATCTTTGACCGACTCGTCAGCATCCGCACCTCGATTGCGAAGAAATTATCGTACCCATCCTTTGTAGAGCTCGGATATAAGCGTATGGAGCGTTATGATTACACCCCCGAAATGGTATCGTCATTTCGTTCTCTCGTCGTTCGATATATTGTTCCCGTGACAAGTGAGATACGTCGTCTGCAACGCGAACGGCTCGAGGTTTCAGAGTTAAAATTTTACGATTTTCCGTTCTTGTTTCCGAATGGAAATCCTCGTCCGATCCTGGCACCGGACGACTTACACGAGGCTGCGGCGACACTTTTTCGCAAAATCTTTGAGAAGGATCCGAGTTTCTTTGATGTGCTGGCATCTCATCAATTTATGGATCTTACGGCACGCAAGGCAAAATCTACCGGCGGATACTGTTCGACCCTTCTTGATTATGGAATCCCATATGTCTTCATGAACGCCAACGGTACTGCCGATGATGTGGCGACGCTTATCCATGAATCTGGTCATGCCTATGCGGCGATTCGCAGCGCGGATAGTTCTCCATTCATTGAATGTCTGTCACCGACACTGGAGACTTGTGAGATTCACTCCACAGCCATGGAGTATCTAACCTATCCTCACATGGAGATTTTCTTCGGCGAACACGCGGACGCGTACCGGCAACTTCATATGACACGTGCCCTTTTGTTTCTCCCGTACGGATGTATGGTCGATGAATTTCAACATGTCATCTATAGCAATCCCGAAATGAGCAAGGCCGAGCGTGATTCGGTATGGCGGCTCTTGGAAGATAAGTACCAGCCGTTCATGGATTATGACGGCGTAGAGATATATGAGACCGGCGGAGCGTGGCAGAAGAAGGGTCATATCTTTACTGACCCGTTCTACTACATCGATTATTGTCTCGCGCAGATCTGTGCGCTTGAGATTTGGGATCGAGCGCAGAAGGATCCCAAAGCTGCTTTGTCCGCCTATGATCAGCTCTGCATGGAGGGTGGAAACGCAACCTTTCTCGAGCTCCTTCGCAAAGCCGGACTCACGTCACCATTCAAACCCGATCTCTTCAAAAAAGTCGCCTATAAAGCGTGCGAGTATCTCAATTTATGAAATTACCGGAAGACTTTATCCTTCGAATGAATGCATATTTTTCCGGCAATCGCGAATCGGAGAGGAATCCTTTCTTTTCGAGTTTTGATCAGAAATCACCCAAAGGGATTCGTATTAATCGGGCCAAAGTTCCGGCAAATCGAGATGCGGACGTTCTTCGTAATTTTTCGCGCGAGATACAGCGAGTTCCCTGGTGCAGGGACGGATATTACATCGACGAGTCAATGGATTCCGCCGGCAAAGATCCGTACTATCACGCAGGTGTTTATTATGTTCAGGAACCAAGTGCCATGCTTCCCGCGGAAGTCCTTGGGGCGATGCCCGGCGAGTATATACTTGATCTGTGCGCGGCACCGGGTGGGAAGACAACCCGAATCGGTGCGGACATGAGAAATCAGGGGCTGCTCGTGGCCAATGAGATATCGGAGGACAGAGCGAAAGCTTTGCTGCGAAATGTTGAACTTTTCGGGATTACCAATGCGGTGATTACCAATGAGAATCCCGAGAACCTTGCGAAGAATTTCCCTTCGTTCTTCGACAGAATTCTTATCGATGCCCCTTGTTCCGGAGAAGGAATGTTCCGCCGGGACAAGAATGCGGTGCGAAGTTGGGAGACGTACGGACCTGCTTCCTGCATGGAAATTCAACGGGATATTCTCTCCGCCGCACATCAGATGCTCAAACCGGGAGGACACCTTGTTTACTCGACATGTACGTTTCATCCGGGAGAGAATGAAGAGATGATTCGTTCCTTCATGGAGCAGTATCCGGAATATGAAGTCATTACTCATTTGAATATTCCGGGAATTTCGGTGCACGCGGACGGAGCGGCGGAAGGCTTTATGCGAATATGGCCGCATATATCCAACGGAGACGGACATTTTTGCGCACATATACGGAAGTCGAATGAGGCTGCCGTATACGATCCCCCCATTCGAAAATCGCGTGGAACGAAGTACGAGACGGGTCAGGTTTATTCTGTTCGCACCGCGAAAGAAGCCTTGCGTGAATTTGCCGGACAGATGATGACGTTTCCGGCTTACGAGGAGTACGTGAAAAGAATCGATGGAGGTTTCTTCCTGCACGGCGAAAAAATACATCTCATGCCGGTACGTCCCGAGATGTTCGATCGGATCCGCGTCGTAAAAATGGGGGATTTCCCCGGAGAAGTCAGAGTACTCCCCAAGGGCATTGTGTTTACGCCTTCTCATGCTTTCGCGCTTTCGATGCCGTATGCCGAAGTAAATGAGAACCGAAAAATTTCTTTTGAAAGGTCGGATGACCGTCTTCGTCGATATCTCTTGGGTGAAACCATTTCATTGAATCAAGAGGAGATGGATCTCTTATCCGATCGTTCTTACATTCTTGTCGCCGTTGATCAGTTCCCAGTGGGTTTTTCCAAAAGAGAAGGTGCGACATTAAAGAATTTGTATCCTAAGGCCTGGAGATTACGTTAATTGAAAAGAGGATGACCATGGACAATCGATTGCCTTTTATTCTGGCGACACAGAATAAAGATAAAGTAAAGGAAATATCCGAAATACTGTCAGAGCACCCGTTTCAAATCATGACAATGGATGAAGCAGGTTTTCGAGAGGAAATTGAAGAAACAGGGACGATGTTCGCGGAGAATGCATTGATTAAAGCGAAGGCTGTGCATGCTGTCACCGGCGGATATGTGATGGCCGATGACTCGGGACTTGCGATCGATGCGTTGAGTGGCGCGCCCGGAGTGTATTCCGCAAGGTTTCACGGGAAGGACTCCTCCTACGAACAGAAGATTTCCGCACTTTGGGATCTGTTGTCCAATGTGCCTCTTATGAAGCGAACCGCTCACTTCATTTGCGCGATAGCAGTGATTCGACCCGACGGATCTTCATTCGTCGTGCATGGTAGTTTGGATGGTATTCTATGGGACAAGATCCTTGGTACAAACGGGTTTGGCTATGATCCGGTGTTCTTCGTGCCCGAGTATGGGATGACCACCGCTGAAATGTCCCCGCAAATGAAACATTCGATCAGTCATCGCGGAAAAGCTTTGCGCGCCATGCTTGCAGAACTCGAACGCTCGTGATATACTCTCACTCATAAACAAATGTACTTGTGCGACGGACATGCAAATGCGGAAATCAATTCCGCCGATTTGCGTTGGGAGGCATGTATGGCGAAGAATAATGAATATCTTCTTGTGAAGACGGATGTTCTTCCTGAGGTTTTTGTCAAAGTCATGGAAGTGAAGCGCCTCCTGAATTCCGGCAAGTCAAAGTCCGTCAACGAAGCGGTACAACGCATCGGTTTATCTCGGAGCGCATATTACAAATACAAGGATTCGGTCATGCCTTTTTACGAGACGAGCAAAGGGAAGCTCGTGACGCTCATTGTTGCGGTTGAGAACTTCCCCGGAATATTGTCAGGAATTATCCAATGTATCGCTTTTGCGAAAGGAAATATCTTAACAATCAACCAGAACATACCGATCAATGGTTTAGCTGACGTCTCGATTTCCCTTGAGACTGATTTGATGAATAAATCGATTGATCTCTTGCTGTCCGACATCGGAAAGATTCCCGGTGTCCGTTCGAGCAGAATACTGGCCAGAGAATAATTTTCGGAGGATATATCAATGATCTATGTCGCAATATTGGGATTTGGTGTTGTAGGATCCGGGGTCGCGGATGTGATTTCTATGAACGAGCGTCAGCTTGCGGGACATCTCGGAACCAAGATTCAAGTGAAGAAGATTCTTGATATACGAGATTTTTCCGACAGCCCTTACGCGTCATTATTTACAAAGAACGCTGATGAGATCTTTGAAGATCGCGAGATTTCCATTGTTGCCGAGACAATCGGCGGTGTCACAATCGCGTATGACTTTACAAAGAAGGCCCTTTCCAGGAGGAAATCGGTTGTTACATCTAATAAGGAATTGGTAGCCGAACATGGCGTCGAACTGATGCAGTTGGCGGCAAAAAATAACTGCACCTACTTATTTGAAGCATCCGTCGGCGGCGGAATCCCCATTATTCGACCCTTGCACCGTTGCCTTGCGGCTAACCGGATCTCCAAAATCGTCGGAATTATCAACGGCACGACAAACTATGTCTTGACCCAAATGCAGAAGGGCGGACAGGAGTTTGCGGAAGCTTTATCCGAAGCCCAACAAAAGGGCTATGCCGAACAGAATCCCGTAGCCGACATAGAGGGTCATGATGCCCGCCGCAAGATAGCGATCCTGGCCAGTATTTGTCTGAATGGTGCTTTTGTCGATAATCATCAGATCCATACCGAAGGAATCTCGAGCATCACGCAAGAGGATATCGCATATGCGACGGCGTTGGGCAGCAAGGTCAAATTACTCGCGATCTTTCGCCATCCTGAGAACGAACAGAATACAGCGATCGTCGCTCCGCATATCGTATCCGTTGAGGAACCGATCAGTGTAGCCGACGGGGTATTCAACGCCATTTCGGTTCGGGGAAATGCGATCGGAGATGTGATGTTTTACGGACAAGGTGCTGGGAAGATGGCAACCGCATCGGCGGTTGTCGGCGATATTCTGGACGCCGCACTCCATCGTGATCGCAGTGCGCATATAGCCACTTGGTATAACAGCGAGAAGCCGACATTATCTTCGCATTTACAGTCGAAGGTCAAAGTTCTATTGCGCGTGGCGGCCTCGACATCAGATGCTGATATCGAAGTCGCTTTCCCGAACATCTTCTTTGAGCGTATCGACGGAATCGTGGATGGTGAAGCCGGTTATATCATCGGAACGGACGGACTCCTTACCGAGGAGTCCCTGGCAACTACACTGCCCAAGGTAAAGGGACTCATTCATCGAGTTCGCATCTATTAATCTTCGAAAATAATAATGATAAAATGGGCTGTTGCATCTTGAACCATGAGGTTCATTTTGCAACAGCCCCTTCTTAACATCCGTAAGGATAACGTGAATTAGATCTGATTCTGGCAATATTCGTTGTATCGCGTGACCAGCTCCGACTGCATCTTCATCATCTGAAGCTGTAATCTCGATAATTCCTTAAGATTCTTCGCATCAATCGCCATTCGGATCTCCGTGAAGATGGAGACATAATCCTGTGTGTCTTTCGCAAGACGATTGCGAAGCTTATCGATCTCTGACCACATCATCTCATCATAGGTATTCGAAGGATTGTGAACGGGTACAATTTCCTTGATCAATGTCAGATTCTCCGGAATGATTCGCTCGGCAAGTTCAAGCTGCCATGTATTCAACATCGCTCTCGCATATGACGCGAACAGATTGTCTGAGAAGACATCGCCGTCACACAGAACCGGAATCAGAAGATCATCCTTGAGAAGTGTGCGTAGGGATTCGTACACCGTGGCGGGAGGTGTGCCGAACAATTCATCGCGTTCCTTATCTGAATAGTCGGCAAAAATGTCATCTTCGGAGCGATACATGCGGTCTTTCTCCAAATACAACGCATCATCTCCGGCGTTCTTACAAAATTCTTCTTCAAGATCTCCGGAAGTTCGCCCGGAAAGAACCGCATAACGGACACCGTCGAGCATGCACTGGATCGAAGCGGCGAGGCATAAGTACGTGTTTGTATGGGGATTGGGAGAGCGGATCTCGAAACGAGTCTGCGCAGAACTGTCGGAGTTGCGGATGAGTCCGAGGAGAACCGTGCGGTTTCTCGACGGTGTTTCCAGATCTCTGCCAAGGGAAGCAACCGGATGGGTCGGCGCTTCAAATCCCGGTTGAAGACGAAGGAAACTGTCATTTGTAACCGAAATAAAGGGATTCACGAGGGAGTAGTGCTTCATAAATCCGAAAAGCGCTCCCCAGCCAATGATGCTCAGGAAATCTTCGTGCATGTCCTTGGGACTGAAAAGGTTGATCTTCTTGCCGTTTTTCAAATAGGCAACGGCATTGACGTGTGTATGCTCTCCGCTGCCGGCTACGCCGGGAAGCGGTTTGGCCGAGAAACTGACATCCAGACCATGCATACGGAACACTTCCTTGATCAGTATACGGGCGCAGAGCTCATAGTCAGCCGATTGCAGAGCCTCCGCATAGCGCCAGTCCACTTCAAGCTGTTCCATGATATTGTGGAAATCGCCCTGACCAGACAGATGCGCCTTGACGCCGCCAACTTCCTTGTGCGCCATCTCCGGCTGGAACCCGTACAGATTGAGAAGAAGAATGACCTGCTCGAGCGCTGTACGGACAACACCTTTCGTCCGCTTCCAGTATTGTTCTTTAAGACTCTCGGAGACGGAAAGTCTCGCGGCACTGATCTTCTCGTCGGGAGAGCTGACCCAGAACTCGAGTTCAGTAGCAGAAAGGAGCTCCACCCGGGCAATATCCGCAAGCTTGATCCCCCACGTGTCACAAAGCTCCGGTTTGTCGGAAAGAAGCTTCATCGTCTGATCGGCAAAGTGTTCGCAGGCTCTCTTGAGAATGGAACGCGAGCAAACCTTGACGTTGTTATGAATAAGAAATGAAGGGATTCGCAAAGTACCGACCGGCTTCTGGGTGGCGGAATCGATATGCTCGTAATTATAATCGATAAACCATACAACATTCTTGTCCGGTTCGAAATCAACTCTCCCATCGTTCAGGGTCGCAATGCCGGGTAATACGACGGAGGAACCATCTGTCTGTACCATACAACCGTTCAGGTATTCATCTACGCTTTCGAGGAACAGCGCGATCGGAATCTTCTCATCTGTGTCATTGCCCGCGAGGTCGATGCCTACAAAAGAAACAAATTGTATCTCGGGGTGAATTCCCAAAATTCGTATCAGTTCCTCCACGCGGTGCGTCTCGACGGGGAGAACATACAGAAGATCCGGATTCACCTTGAAATCGATCATATTACTGCCTGCCTTTCGATAATTGATTTTTTACTATTATATCTGTTTGCTGTCTTTCCGTCATGTCTGTATAATGAAATAGATTAACATAATTTTCGCCAATTAAGGCGTCGTTAATAGGAGGATTCCATGAAACTAAGCGAATGTGCCAAGATACTCAAAGCCAATGTTGTCGTTCCTGCGGACAACATGGACATGGATATCACCGTAGCCTGCGGCTCGGATCTGATGAGTGATGTCATGGCTTTTTCTTGTTCCACAAACCAGATGATGTTAACCGGACTGGTAAACCCGCAGACGATTCGAACAGCCGAAATGATGGACGTTCACGCCATCGTATTTGTTCGGGGCAAGATCCCGGATGAGATTATGTGTGAACTTGCGAAGGAAAAGGGAATATCCCTTCTTTCCACACCACATTCGATGTTTACGAGTTGCGGCCTCCTGCACGAGGCTGGCGTCCGCGGAAAGGGTGAATAATCATCGAACCGATTATACTGGAATTTCCGATACAGGGAGGAGACTTCACCCATGCGGGCGAGGCCTCCAGTAATATGAAGAAGACTCTGTCGCGACTCGGTGTTCGGCCGGACTGCATCAAACGTGCGGCGATTGCGATGTACGAGGCGGAGATTAACGCGGTCATACACGCCCATGGCGGCAAGGCTGTGGTATCAATCTATCCGGGCCGGGTCCAAATCGAGATCATTGATCGGGGTCCGGGTATTCCGGATGTGGAGAAGGCCATGACGGCCGGCTACTCCACGGCGCCTGACACTGCCCGCGAAATGGGATTCGGCGCGGGCATGGGACTTCCGAATATCAAGAGGCATTCGGATGAGATGAAGATTGATACGAAGGTTGGAGAAGGAACGACAGTTACGATGATCGTCAATTTTTAAGAAGAGGAAGAATCGTGGGTAAGCTTCATAGTGTCGCATTAAATCAGGATCTGTGTGTCGGTTGCACAAATTGTATCAAAGGATGTCCTACGGAGGCCATTCGCGTCCGTGACGGCAAGGCACATATTGACGAAGCGCGTTGCATTGATTGCGGCGAGTGTATTCGTATCTGTCCGCATCACGCGAAGAGTGCCGTTACGGATCCTTTTCCGGAATTGCGTTCGCGGGATCCCAAACACCCGACAGCGGTTCTGTTACCGCCTTCTCTATATGCCCAATTTGGACCTCCCGCCACACGCGCGAAGATCATTTCCGCGATGTATGAGATAGGTTTTGATTTTGTTTATGAAGTCGCTCTCGGAGCATCCGCTTCATCGCTGCGCACACGAGAGCTGCTGGAAGAAAGACGGCGTCTCGTCAGAGACGGCGAAGCGGATTATGTCACTGTGTTTCCGCTAATATCATCGGCGTGTCCGGTCGTTGTACGTCTCATTCAGATGAAGTATCGATCATTGATATCCCATCTGGTTCCGCTTTATTCACCCATGGAGATTACCGCGCATTACGCGAGAGAGGACGTTGCCCAGAAGACAGGTATCCCGGCGACGGATGTTGTTACCTACTTCCTGTCACCCTGTCCTTCGAAGAGAACGGCCACACAAATCCCCATCGGGCAGGAGAAGTCCGATGTGAGTCATGTTGTCGCTTTACATGAGGTTTATCCATACATTCTGAATATGCTGGAGAAGAACGAAGGAAATCATCGCTCGATCACAGCGGAGACGCCGATTAAGCTTGCCGACTCTGACGGTGTCCAATGGGCAACGGCGGGAGGTGAGGCGATGACTCTCGGAACGGATAAATATATGGCGGTGGATGGAATTCAGAATGTTATTTCGATCCTTGATGAGATCGAGAACGAGCGTTTGAAGGATATTGAGTTTGTCGAACCTTCGTGTTGCTTCGGCGGATGTATCGGAGGACCTCTGGTTGCATCCAACCCTTTTTCCGCGAGGGCTCGCATGCGGGGATTTGTTCAGTCGGCCAAAGATGAAGTCAACCTGCGTCCGGACCAGTTCCTCTCCCCGGAACAGCTTGAAACGAGAACATGGGAGATTCCGGTCGCCGAAAATAACGCGATGCGATTGGATGAAGATATGGGTGCCGCTATGGATAAATATCAGCAGATGGAGGCATTACTCAAGACGCTTCCGGGTCTGGATTGCGGCGCATGCGGAGCGCCGACCTGTGCCGCGCTCGCGGAAGATATTGTACAAGGCAAAGCCCTCGAAACGGATTGTATCATCAAATTGAAAGAGCATATTCGCAAGGTCGCAAAGGAAATCAACATCCTCGACCTGTAGAAATGCAAGGGGTAGTACATGCAGAAAGAATATACGATTTCTCAATTGATCAAAGACCTTGAGGCAACGGTTTTGACGGATGTTTATCAGGATAAGATCATCGAGAACGGCAGTTGTTGCGATATGTTAAGTTGGGCGATGGCGAAGGTGACCTCGGCGGATTGCTGGTTTACAATCCTGTCGAGCATGAATGTTGTCGCGGTGGCTTCACTTTCCGATTGTCCGGTTGTCGTACTTACCGAGAGTGTTGTTATGGAGGAAGCGGTTCTTTCCAAGGCAAGATCGGAAGAGATCTGTATCATTTCTACACGACATACGACATTCGAAGCATCGGGAATTCTCTATACATCTTTAGCAAGAACGAAGGCCGCTCATGTTGATCAAGTGTGATCTTCACATTCATTCCGCCTTGTCACCGTGTGCGGAAAACGACATGACGCCGGGCAATATCGTCGGAATGTCATGCATTAACGGCCTGGATGTCATTGCCATCACAGATCATCAGACGTGCGGAAATGTACGAAGTGCTATCACTGCCGCGAATCGTCTTTATACAAGCGAGAAGAAAAAAATCGTCGTCATCCCCGGAATGGAGATCGAATGTCAGGAAGGCTTTCACTTACTGGCCCTGTTTCCTGATGTGCAGACGGCCGAAGATTTCGAGAAGGAATTGTCCAACACTCGGCTTACCGTCAAGAATCGTCCGGAGATCTTTGGTCGACAGATTCTTTTCGATGAGGATGATAATGAGAAGGGTGAAGTGGAAGGCCTGCTTTTGACCGCGTGTGAATGGAGTTCGAATCAAATCGCCTCCGAAATTCTCGCGCTGGGAGGTCTTGTCATCCCCGCGCACATCGACCGCGATTCGTATAGCATTTTGATTCATCTCGGTGCTTTTCCTCCGGAATACCCTGTTCGTGCATTTGAATTATCCAAAGGTTGCGATCTCTCGGTTTTTTTCGAAAAGCATCCGGATCTTAAGCATCTTCCGTATGTAATGAATTCCGATGCGCATCGACTGGAAGATATCTCCGACGGATTTGTGATCGACGTTCCGTCGATTTCTGAAGATACTCTTGATTCGAATCATGTCCTCCAAGCGTTGCGGGAGAAGATGATGAAGTGATATAATGACACGAGTCCAAAGGTCACCACTTGATCACGGCCTCGCCGGGGAAGGACAGAAATTGCGCGATCTTTCACTGCATTTGCTTGATATTCTGATGAATTCCATCCGTGCTGAAGCAACACATATGACCGTTATTGTCCATAAAGACGATAACAGCGATATGCTCACGATCCGCATCATTGACAACGGTAAGGGAATGTCCCCTGAATTGCTTTCTCGTGTGACTGACCCTTTTGCCACAACAAGAACGACGCGCAAGGTTGGACTGGGAATTCCGCTATTTAAGGAGTCCTGTGAGTTGACCGGCGGTACGCTGGACATTCGGTCGACCGTTGGCATTGGAACAGAGTTGGTTGCTTCGATGAGAATTCACTCGATCGATCGTTTACCGCTCGGCGATTGGGGAGAGACATTAGCCGGTCTGATCCAATCTCACCCTGACCTGGATTTCACGATTACTTTTGATTCTTCCGGCGGAGAGCGTGTTACAATTGATACACAGGACATAAGAACAAGACTGGACGGAGTACCGTTATCTTCATTGGATGTCTACGTTTTTTTACGTGACTATATAGGTGAGCAGCAAGAACAAATTCTGGGAGGATTGTAAGCATGAAATCATTAGCAGAACTTCAAGAGATTAAGATGAAGGCACAGGCCGATATGGCTGCAAGAAATCAGGGAGGCAAGCGTATTGTCGTCGGAATGGCCACCTGCGGTATTGCTGCCGGAGCAAGACCTGTCATGTCGGCTCTCGTTGAAGAGCTTCGCACGCGCGGTATTAATGATGTAGCCGTAACGATGACCGGCTGTCTCGGACTTTGCCGCCTAGAGCCTCTCGTTGAGGTTATTGATGCGGATGGTACGAAGGTAACGTATGTTCAGGTTGATACGAATAAGGCAAAGCGTATTGTCGCGGAGCATATTGTGAACGGAAAGGTTTGCACGGACATCTCCATTACATCCGTAGAAGCATAAATGAGAACGACACCGTTCGGGGTCCTCATAGAGTCGTTACAGATTGATAAACTCAGGAAGAGATGGGTAGCTCGCTGCCTATTTCTCCTGGTTTATTTCATTAATGCCGCCGTTCTGTTCTTCGAACCCGGAGATTCAGATTTTTCGGCCTATAACGCATGGGTCGAGAAGTTGCAGAGTCTCAACCCGGAGATGACCGCATTGCCTCCGATGCCTTTGAATCTGATGGCCAATCTTTTGTATATATTTTCAATTATCGCTCTTTTGTTTTTTAATATGCTTATTTCATATGTTTATACGCGTATTCTCATTGGAGATTATGCAGGTCAGAGCGTTGGCAGTAGTCTCAAATCCTATTTGCGCAGATTTCCGTATTTCTTGGTATTCATCTTGGTTTTGTGGATCATCATTCTTTTTCTTTCCAGTGTAATGAATCGATCCCAGGCAACACAGTGGCTCTTTATCTATGCGATAATTCTGGTGATTACGTATTTCTTCTTTGTACCCTCCTACCTGGTATTTGAGAAGAAAGGGTTCATCGAAGCATTTACACAGAACGCATCTCGCACGAGAGGTTTGAAGCCGTTCATCTTCATATCCATGTTGTCGCTTCATGTGCTGTACTCTGTTCCCAAGTTCCTTCTTATTATGTTTCTATGGGAATATCGTGAAGCTTCAGCGATCCTCGATGCGTTCCTGATCTCTTTCCTTTGTCTTTCATTCGCGCGCATGAGTGCCGTAATCTATCGAATGGTGAACATGCAAATCGAAAAAAATGAAAGTAGTCAAAATTCAATCGAAAATCCGTGATTTTTTGTGCATTTCGTTAAAATGTTTGAAAACACGTGGAATTCTTATCTTTTTAACGGTTCTGACACACGGGAACAGTTGTTTTTTTCTGAAAACATCACTATTATGATTCTGGTTCAATAAACACTCGAATGAGGTGGAGGATTCTGACATGGATAAAAGTATAGCAATTCAGAAACACATTGAATGGCAAGGAAAAATCGAGGTTATCGCCCGCGCTCCCGTAGGCTCCAAGCAAGAGCTGGCCGTCGCGTACACTCCCGGTGTTGCAGAACCTTGCCTTGAGATATCCAAGGACGTAGATCTTTCTTATCTTTATACCAGACGTCACAATCTCGTTGCTGTCGTTACTGACGGCACCGCTGTTCTCGGTCTCGGCGATATCGGACCTGAGGCCGGTATGCCCGTTATGGAAGGCAAGTGCGCTCTCTTCAAAGCCTTCGGCGATGTTGACGCATTCCCTCTGTGCATCCGTTCGAAGGAAGTCGATGATATTGTTAACACGGTTGCGCTTCTCGCCGGATCCTTCGGCGGAATCAACCTTGAGGACATCTCCGCTCCTCGTTGCTTCGAGATAGAGAAGAAGCTCAAAGAGCGCTGTGACATCCCGATCTTCCACGATGACCAGCACGGTACCGCGGTCGTTACTTTAGCCGGTATGATTAATGCTCTGCGTATTGTCGGCAAGAACATTTCCGATGTTGCCGTCGTCGTTAACGGTGCCGGTGCTGCCGCTACCGCGATCACGAAGCTTCTGATCTCCTGCGGTCTGTCGGATGTTGTTCTCTGCGACCGTACCGGTGCAATCTGGGCGGGTCGTGACAACTTGAACGAAGCGAAGGCAGAGATTGCCGCTATGACCAACCAGAAGATGAAGAAGGGTAGCCTTGCGGATGTTATCAAGGGTGCCGATGTATTTATCGGTGTATCCGCTCCCGGCGTTATGACCGAAGAGATGGTCGCTTCGATGGCCAAAGATCCTGTGATCTTTGCCTGTGCGAACCCGGTTCCCGAGATTATGCCCGACGTTGCGAAGAAGGCCGGAGTCAAGGTTATGGCGACGGGCCGTTCGGATTTCCCGAACCAGATCAACAACGTTCTCGCTTTCCCCGGAATCTTCCGCGGTACATTCGATGTTCGCGCCAGCGATATCAATGACGAGATGAAGCTTGCCGCAGCATTTGCGATTGCGGATCTTGTATCGGAGTCCGAGCTTACACCCGAGTATATTATTCCGGATGCGTTCGATCCTCGCGTTGGCAAGGCTGTTGCAGCCGCCGTCAGCGAAGCAGCCAGAAAGAGCGGCGTAGCTCGTATCTAATCCCTGCGATCGGAAATTTCATTTTCAGATAGGAATAGAGTCCGTGGCAAGAGCTTACGGACTCTATTCTTTCTTTTTCTATGCAAGTGCGTGGGGATCGAATATAATAGTATTCCCTGAAGAAAAACCTTGCGTTTCAGCGACATTGAAGGACGAATATTTATGCTAAATACAGATATACCGGGAATCTTTCGGGACAAAGCATATTGGAAGACGCTTGTTGTCATCGGACTCCCCGTTGCTTTGCAGAATCTTTTCAGTGCAAGTCTCAATCTGATCGACAATCTTATGGTCTCGGGTTTGGGCGATCGCGCCTTGGCGTCGGTAGGTTTTGCCAATACCGTCTTTTTTCTGTTAATCGTCATCATTTTTGGTGTCGGTTCTGGAAGTGCCGTCTTTGTCGCCCAATATTTCGGCCGCAACGACCATTCTGGTATTAAGAAGACCCTCGCGCTGGGTTTCTTATCTGCGCTCTGTTTATCGGTAATCTTTACGATTCTCACCTTGATTTTTGCGAAACAAATCATCGGAATCTTTACCACTGACCAGGAGACAATTCGACTTGGCAGTGAATACCTTCAGATTGTCTCGATCAGTTATCCGCTTACGGCCGTGGCAAACCTGTTCTATAGCGGTCTTCGAAGTACCAAGAGAGCTGTAATGCCCTTTGCGGTCTCGCTTATCTCCATTGTTACGAATACAGTTCTAAACGCGATCCTAATTAACGGATTGTTCGGTGCACCCGCGCTAGGAGTTAAAGGAGCGGCAATTGCTACTCTTGTCGCACGAATCGTAGAATTTACTGTTCTTGTGTTGATTATCTATGCGCGAAAATACCTCGTTGCTGTCTACCCTCGTAATTTCTCGGGTATTCGTAAAGATTTTGTGCGTGAGATGCTTGTTGTATCGATCCCTGTAGTTGCAAATGAGTTTTTCTGGGCACTGGGTGTCTCTACATATACGGCTTTGTATGGTCATATGGGGACCGCTTATGCAACTGCCTACAGTATAATGCAAACCATTGATCGGGTAAGTTTTGCCTTGTTAATGGGTATCGCTTCTGCATCTGCCGCTATGGTCGGTCACAAAATCGGGGAAGGAAAGCCCAGACATGCCTTTGTCTATGCGGCCAGAACCAATGCGTTTGGAAGCCTTTTGGGACTTGTCACGGGAATTCTTCTCATTCTTTTCTCCGGGACGATCACAAGCTATTTTCGCGTTTCGGAAGATGCGAGGTCGTACGCTCAACTTCTCATCATTCTTTTCGGGATTGTGCTGCCGATCAAGACTTTCAATCTGGAGAATCTCCTCGGTGCGATGCGAGCGGGAGGAGATACTCGATTCGCTTTTGTTGCTGAACTTGTCCCGCTCTGGTTGTTCTCGATTCCTATGGCATTTGCAGCCGGAAGATATTGGGGTGCCGGACTTATCATTGTATATCTGCTTACCGTATCCGACGAATTCATCAAAGCAGTTATTGGATTTTTTCGCTTCATGTCACGTAAATGGATTCATGTACTCCCGGGTGCGGATGCTGAATCGTAAAACGGCGCGGAGAACATACGTTCGACGCGTTTCGCCTGTCGGCAGCGTTGCCCTTGCTTCATGCGTTGTGTTACAATGAGCGGAAACGTTATGGTGACCTTTGGAGGTGTCTATGCTGGATCGTTATGAACTTCTTCGACTGATTGAACATAATGCCAGATTAACGCAGCCGGATCTGGCTGTAATGCTCGGAGTATCTGAGGATGAGATTGCCGAGGAACTTACGAAGCTTCGCGAGGAAGAGATCATTCTCGGATATACAACCGTCGTCAATTGGGACAAGACGAAGAGAGAGTCTGTTACCGCTTTGATTGAGGTGCGGTTGAACCCACAGCGAGATCAGGGCTTTGACCGTATTGCGCAGCATCTGTTCCGATATCCCCAGGTGACAAGCTGCTATCTTATGTCCGGCGGATTCGATCTTATGCTGATCATTGAAGATTCGACGCTTAGGGAAGTCGCGTCATTTATTTCTAATAAGGTCGCTCCGATGGATGGTGTTGTATCTACCGCGACACATTTCATCTTAAAGAAGTATAAGAGCAACGGCGTGGTTTTCGATGATAAGCCGGTTGATCGCAGAGAAACTGTGATTTTGTGATTGGATTGACCCGAATTCATAGTAAAGAGAGTCAACATATATGATGAAGGATTATAACGACCTGTTATCTGATCAAGTGAAGTCCATCCCACCTTCGGCGATCCGTCGTTTTTTTGATCTCGCGAACGAAATGAAAGGCGAGGTCATTTCGTTATCGATCGGCGAACCGGATTTCGTAACGCCTTGGCGTATACGCGAAGCCGGAATTTATTCGTTGGAATTGGGTTATACCCATTATTCACCGAATGCAGGTTTTTCCGAATTGCGTGAAGCGATCGCGGAATATCTGTTGCGCAAGCAGAAACTTCGCTATGATCCTCAGAATCAGGTACTCGTCACGGTTGGAGGCAGCGAAGGCATAGATATCGCCATTCGCGCATTGATTAATCCGGGCGATGAGGTTGTCATTGTCGAACCCTGCTTCGTCGCGTACAAGGCTGCGGTTAAGCTGGCGATGGGAGTTCCTGTGATCGTGCCGACGCGTGCCGAGGACTCTTTCAAATTGCTCCCTCAGGATCTCGAGGCTGCAATTACCAAGAAGACGAAGCTTGTTATGATCGGATATCCTAATAACCCGACCGGAGCGACAATGTCAAAGAGCGAGCTGTCCGCGATCGTGGATGTCCTCGATCGATACTCGGATGTGCTTGTACTTACCGATGAACTCTATTCAGAGTTATCCTATAACGATGAACCGCATTATTCTTTGGCGTCGTTTCCGTCTATGACAGATCGCACAATCTTGATCAACGGTTTTTCTAAGGCATATGCAATGACCGGCTGGCGAATCGGCTATGCCTGCGGGCCTGCTGAGATCATTGGAGCCATGAACAAGATTCATCAATACTGTATCATGAGTTCTCCGACAACCGCACAGTATGCCGCGATTGAAGCGGCTCGCAATGCGGATAAGGACGTTGTGGAGATGAGGGACGAGTACAACCGCAGAAGAAGAATTGTCGTCAAAGGATGCCGGGATGCCGGTCTATCTTGTTATGAACCAACCGGGGCATTCTATGCATTTCCCTGTATCGCGTCTCTTGGAATTGATTCGGATACATTCTGCGAGCGTTTCCTTCGAGAGAAGAAAGTAGCTATTGTACCGGGACGAGCATTCGGCGATTGCGGAGAAGGATTCGTCAGAATCAGTTATGCTTCATCTATCGAAAACATTCAACAGGCGATGATTCGACTGGGAGAATTTGTTAAGCAACTTAAAGAGGAAGGACGATAAATTATGTTAGAATTTGACACCTTGCGACTTGAGCTCGAAGGAGCGGAAGGTCAGCTTCGTGTTTTGAAAGACGCACTCCATATTTCGCGTCTTCATGATGAGATTTCGGAACTGGAAGCCAGAGCGCAGGAACCGGATTTCTGGGGCAATATTGAGCGTGCTCAGTCCGTTCAATCGAGAATGCGCCAGTTGCAGAAGAGAGTTGACCGTTATCACGCGCTTGAGAAGGAAAGAGAAGACCTTCTGGTTCTTTGTGAACTTGGGAATGAAGTGGAAGATCGCGAGGTTCTTGAGGAGGCTTTGCAGGGCAGTGTGCACTTCCGGCACGAACTGGAGAATATGCGGCTTGAGACTCTCCTGACGGGAGAATACGACAAGAACAATGCGATTCTCACCCTGCATGCGGGTGCCGGTGGCACAGAGGCGCAGGACTGGGTATCTATGCTCTATCGCATGTACAATCGATGGGCAGAAGCGCATGATTTTGTGGTGAAAGAACTTGATTATCTTGACGGTGATGAGGCAGGAATCAAAAGTTGTTCAATTCTTGTAACCGGTGAGAATGCTTATGGTTTTTTGCGATCCGAGATTGGCGTCCATCGTCTTGTTCGAATCTCACCGTTTGATTCTTCCGGACGTCGTCACACGTCGTTTGCTTCCTGTGAAGTAATTCCGGAGCTTGATGAATCGATCAATATCACAATAAATCCGGCCGATCTCCGCATCGATACCTATCGTGCTTCGGGTAAAGGCGGACAGCATATCAATAAGACGGATTCAGCCGTTCGACTTACGCATCTTCCTACCGGTTGCGTTACATCCTGTCAATCAGAACGGTCACAAGTCCAGAACAAAGAAACCGCGATGAACATGCTTAAGGCCAAGCTTTTTGCCTTGGCTCAGGCGGCGCACATGGAGAAGATTGAAGATCTTAAGGGCAATCAGATGGATATTGCTTGGGGCAGCCAGATTCGGTCCTATGTTTTCTGTCCGTACACGATGGTAAAGGACCATCGTACCGGATACGAGCTCGTAGATGTTGACGCTGTAATGGATGGTGAGTTAGACGGCTTCATCAATGCATATCTTTCGGGCATGAAGATCGAGAAGTAAGTCTACATATTAAACGAAATGAATAAAAGGCCTTCGATTCTTTAAAATCGAAGGCCTTTTGATTTGCGGTGAGTCGAGAATCAGGAGTAGCAGAGAACGTAATATTTGACCGAGTATTTACCGATCGTAACATCATCTTCGGAGACGGCAGAAACTGTGACCGTCTTCGTCTCCGTCTTCTTAATAATATCTGTACTTACGGGTACTCCGATGAATACATTCGTCTTACCTTCCTTGGGTGTGAAGACAAAGTCGTCCGAAGTGACAGATTCGATGACGGCCCCATTCGTGACAAAGGTTACCGTAATATTCTCGACACCGTCGAGAAGCGATACATCACTCGCACCGGTGTTCTTGAAGTTGATGTTAAAGCTGGCCGTATCAGCTGAGGATTTACCATCCGTGATCGTAGTGGCGAATGCGGATGGAATCATCGCCGAAGTAGAAGAGCCTGATTTGGTCGTCGTAGCCTTCGTCGTCGCCGCAGTCGTTTCCTTGGTCGTGGCTGCCGTTGTTTCCTTCGTGGTCGCCGCTGTTGTCTCTTTCGTTGTCTCCTTCGTTGTCGCGGCTGTCGTCTGTTCCGTGGTCGTTGCCGCAGTCGTCTCTTTGGTCGTGGTCGCAGCAGTGGTTACCTCTGAACTGGCCTGCGTCGTAACATCCTGCGTTGTCTCAGTAGTCGTAGCTACAGCGGTAACGGAACTTGTAGCAACAGACGAAGTGGGCGTTGGTTTAGCGTTGTTTCCGAATAAAATCGAGCCGATGTCCAAAAATGTCCACAGAGCAAAAATGGATACAACGAAAGCTACAGACAGAAGCGCAAAAAGAATAGGTAGGTGCGAACCTTTCTTGCGCGAAGCTTTTATGTCGCGAGCGGGGAGAGGAGCAATTCTACCCATTTGTTGAGCTGCGGTATAACGGTTGGAGACGGATCGCTCACTGGTCTGGACATCCTCCTGTGCAACCTTAGCGGCTTGCGAAGGTTTGTTGGGCGTCGGCTTGATCACATGTGCTCGCTGATCTTTATGATCATGACCGCCGGGTCTCTCCATCCTGGCATCCATTGCAGCCTGTCGCTCCGCTGAACGTTCCTTGGCGCCGGGTCTTTCATTCATTCTCTCTTTCGCCGTAGCATTCTCAAGTTTATCCTTAGAACCGGGTCTTTCGGCATTTTTCGGCGGTTGGAATACGGGGATGAATGCGGGCGGCTGTTCCGGCGTCAGCGGTATGGGGTCGGGAGAGGTCGCCGGACGCTTCATCGATGGAATATCAAATGAAGGAGAATTGTCAGCATTTGCGGAGGATGTCTCCGTCACGCTGTCCGAATCTTCCACAGACCTCTGGGAACGAAATGGCTTGAAGACAGGCTTGTCGTCATCTGTGAAAAAAAGCGGTTCGGCTCCGGGGATCGCAGGGGCAGAAGCCATCGCAGAAGTCACCGCAGTATCGGGTGTCTCCGGCACGATCACAGGAGAAGAATCCTCTGCAGGTTCAACCGAAGGTTCTGGAATCGACTCTTCAGACTCCAATACAGCAGGGGTTACTGAAAAAACATCCGGGAAATCGAGAGCGGGAATGTTGTTGTCACTTGGAATAACCGTCTCTGACGAGTCCTCGCTGACAGCTGTCGCTGGAATCTCTTTCGAAACGACAGAATTTGTCTCATTAGCAGCATCCTCCCCGGTCATATGAACGGGTTTGAAGATCGGACGACTCAGAAGATCCTGGTCGATATCAAAATCGTCAAGATCATCGAAAACAGGTTCATCAATCTTGGCGGTTTCTTCGATAACAGAAGTCGAAGGGGAGAGCGAATTAGTTGCAATTTCTTTTGATTCTGAGGGTGGCGTAGTCTTTATCGCTTTCTCACGAAGAGCATCGGATACACTAGCGATATTGTCGTTTGCTTTGAATGAGAGAAAAAGAGGGAATGAATTCTCTGAAAGTTCACCCACTGTAGTAGTGTCCGTGATTTCCGCAGGCATGACATTCGTATCGGCTGGTTGTGATATGTCTGGCTGTGTAACGTCTGACGGTTCCTGGTTATCGGAGAGAACTGGAATATCCGTCGATTGATCGATTAATTCTTCCTCATCCGAATTAATATAGGAAGAGAACAATCGCGGACCCTGATCCGATGCAGATGAAGCCGGAGCGGTTCCGCGCAGACCTCCAAGAGCCGACTCTGCAGAAGAAGAGGAGCGTAACCCTCCAAGAAGACCGGACTTCTCGCCGGATGGTTGCTTCATGAATGATGTAAAGACCGACACCTCAGAATCATCATCTTTGAATGGCTCTGTCGATGTGTTATCCACATTCGGATCTTTATCCAATGAAGAGTATAAGGAGTTATTATCGCCTGACTGCGTGTCGTCCATATCGTTATTTCCCCTCCAAATTTACGAATAGAATCACGTATTTATACAATATTACCATGAAATACGTGTTTTTCGTCAAAGAAAATGGTACAACCAACGAGAAAAAAGGTCAATGAATTGAAACATTTATCGGATGTAATTCATATAATTATCCATAAATAAATCAATAAAATTCTCGTTTGACATATCAAAAATCCCGTGCTACAATAGCAAGGCACCTAAGCGGGAACAAGCTCGTGTGGCGGAATCGGCAGACGCAACGGACTTAAAATCCGTCGGGGTAATTCCCGTACCGGTTCAAGTCCGGTCACGAGCACCATCCAGAATGGTTACGTATTGGGAGCTTATATCGCGGAGTGGAGCAGTTGGTAGCTTGTCGGGCTCATAACCCGAAGGTCGCGAGGTTCGAGTCCCGCCTCCGCAACCACTAAGAAGGCCCGGTATCGCAAGATATCGGGCCTTTTGTATTTGCGATTCTTTTCGACAAAGATAAAGACGAATTAGTTACGGCATCTGTCATACATTGAGAAGGTCTGATTGACCACGCATATCATGTCCGGTCGGCTCTTGAAACAGACGAAGATCAAAAAAAGGCGCGATTGCATATACATGATCAAAAAGGTCTGATTGGATATTCTCGTATAAAATCCAGTCCGTTTCACGCGAGAAACAATAAATCTCCATCGGAAGTCCACGGTTCTCGGCGGGAAGCTGCCTTACAAGAATTGTCATCTCATTGTGAATGAACGGATTCCTTCTCAGATATTCTTCAAGGTACACGCGAAAAACACCAATGTTGGTCAGGCGTCGATGTTCGTTGCTTCGATCTAAAGAGGAACTTTTCTTGTTATGAGAAGCGAATTCTGTTTTCTTCGTACGAATATAATCGGAGAGTAATGGATTGACGGAGAATCGGTCGAGCATTTTTTCCGAACAGAAGGTAATGCTGGTCATATCTAGGTAAACAGCTCTCTTAATTCTTCTTGCTCCGGATGCGGTCATATCACGCCAGTTCTTAAACGAATCGGTTACGAGAGCATATGCGGGAACAGTCGTACTGGTATGATCGAAGTTGTTGATCTTTACGGAAATCAAAGTAATATCCGTAACGGTTCCATCGACTGCGTACTTCGGCATCTCGATCCAGTCACCAATGCGGACCATATCATTTGAAGTCAGTTGAATTCCGGCGACAAAGCCCAACAAAGTATCTTTGAAAATTACACTTAATAACGCGGTGAATGCTCCGATTCCACCGAGCAGAACCGCGGGACTCTCGCCGATCCACGAAGCGACCATGACGGTAGCAAATACGATGACGATCACAAGCTCAAGAATCTGAAGAAATCCTTTGATCGGACGTTTCTTCGAAACTTCATAAGATCGATAGATATCATCGATGCTGTTAAAAATCGCATGCAAAAGAATGATCAAAACCAGAACAAGATAAATATCGATAATGCGAGAGATCAGCGGTGTGTATTTCCCATAGGTATCCGATGCAAGATAGAAAACAAAGGGGGGAACAAGGAGTGTCAGGCGCTCCAGAATACGACGCTTGCGAATAATTCCAAAGATGCGAAGACGCGAGTTCTTTGTCATATGAAAGATGAGCGGAATAAACACATACTGTATCAGTAATGCTGTGCCGATGCTTAGGATAAGAACAAGGATCGAAAGTAGCAAATAAGCGAGAATTGTTAGCCATGAGCCTGAAACTCCGGCGTTTCTTAGAAGATCCAGTAATACAGAAAGCATTATGAGCACCTCCATATGAATCATATCATAACAAATACGTATAAGGTCAGTGGTTGAAATTGTTCTGGATAAGCCTTAAACTTATTTGAGAGTAGTGATATGCAAACAAATCATGGAGGTATCTATATGAAGAAATTTCTAAAATATATCGTTATACTCGTAGCTGTTATTGTTTTCTTATCTCTTAGTGGCTGTTCCTCGTTGTTCAACAAGGCTGCTGATCTCGCCAAAGATAAGATCGAAGATGAGATCAGTAAATCCAAAGACGAGGATGAGGACGAAGATGAGGACGAAGACGAAGTCGAGAATGATGAAGATGAATCTGAGGAAGATGAAGATGATTCAGAGGATGACAACGATGACACGGATGATACCAAGGTGACAACATCCGACGCGGATGCTAAGGATTGGCCGGAAGATGACATGGGACCGTTGAAGAATGTTTTCCCGAAGATCACAAACATCTTTACGCTGGAGAACACCACTACAGTTACATTTGAAGGCCTCTCTCTTGAAGAAGCGGAAGATTATGTCAAGTATCTCGAAGAAGATCTTGGATTCGAAGATGGATTCGGCGGATCTGACAACAACACAATATTCTTCACAAAATCCGATAAAGACGGGAACACCGTCGCATTTACCCGAGCGGAAGACGGTACCGGAACGGTTACATACATAGAGGCTGAATGATCTTAATTTTTTAGGCGAATCTTCGAGCGGACCGCCACGAGGCGGTCCGTTTCGTCTGGATTCATGTGTAACTTTGATCATACCAATGACAAATTTGTGACAAGAAGACAACGCAAGCGAACGGGAGACATGTATGAATGAGAGACTGATCAGAGTATTCTCGCGCAATAGCTCGGATTATCGAATTCCTGATATTCGTCGCCGTATAGGCAAGGGAACAAGTATCACCGGAATGATTGTCAATATACTTCTATTCGCATCGAAGCTGACAGTTGGTCTTCTTGCAAACAGTATCGCGATTGTTTCGGATTCGATCAACAATCTTTCGGACGCTGCGACGCAATTTATCAACTTGTTCGGGTTTGTCATGTCCGGCAAGAAAGCCGACAAGGATCATCCGTTTGGTCATGGCCGAACAGAATATATTACCGGACTTATCATGTCGTTCCTGATCATCGCAATCGGTTTCGAGTTTATGAAGTCTTCAATTGATCGTATACTTCATCCGGCCGATCTATATGTCTCACCGGTGATGCCCTTTATTCTCGCCGGATCTATACTCGTGAAGACCTGGCTCTTTTTCTTCTATCGAAAAGTCGGAAAATGTATCGAATCTCAGTCGATGGCCGCGGCCTCTGTTGACAGCATCTCCGACGTTGCCATCACGTTTGTAACATTCATGTCTTTGATTACCTATATGGTCTTCAAGATATCTATTGATGGTTATGTCGGAATCATTGTATCCCTTCTTGTGTTGTTCGCCGGATATACGGTAGCAAGAGATGCGCTATCACCATTACTTGGTCGTGCTCCGGATCCTGCAATTATCGAGGGAATTTCGGATAAGCTTCGCGAGAATAGCGGCATTCTCGGGGTTCATGATGTTATTGTTCATGATTATGGTCCCGGTCGCTTGTTAGCGTCCGCCCATGTCGAAGTTGACGCGAAGGGAAACATACTTGAAATTCATGATCTTGTGGATCTTCTCGAGAAACGGATACTGACGGAGATGGGGATCCCGATCACACTTCATATGGATCCGGTCGATCATGATAATCCTCAAACACTTGCTTACCGCCAGAAGATTTCCGAGATTCTTACGGATATTTCTGAACTTTTATCACTGCATGATTTTCGCGTTGTGTACGGCAAGACACATACAAACCTGATCTTCGATATATCCGTTCCTTCACATCTTTCCATGACGGATGCTGAGATTACACAACTCATCGAAAAAGGTCTGAAGGAAACGACGAAGGATACGGTATTTCTCGTGATTCAGTATGATCGTTTCTATTTATAAATTCTCAATATCGTATCCTGATTACGCATTTTTTCAGATTTCTTCTCGATATTGCTGCGTTAGGGTATAATTAGCCATTAGAAATGAATTGTGGGGGTGCGTATGTCTGTTTCTTCCGAACCGGCAACAGCAACCGGAACCGGATACGCCGGTCTTCGGATTCTTCTGCTTGCGTTGTTTACGATTGCCACCGCGATTGTTGCGGTTTCCTTTGCCGCCAATCATCTGCGCAACGGATTCGAACGCGAATATAAGGATCAAATGAACCATACGCTTCGTGAGACTTCGGCTGCGGTCGCTCTTATGATTCGGGGGGATGATCTTGTGAACGACCCCGTGATGTCTCAGAATAAATACGCGGCAGCGATTCCCGCCGTTCTGGTTGATTCAGGTGCGGATCAGAAGATTGCCAAGTCATTTGGACTGTACGCTTATTCCAATGGTTCGCTTGTAACACTGATTCAGAGCACATCAACCGGTCTCAAAGCGTTGGAAGTTCCAGTCTCCGAATGGTTAACCATTGAAGCGGGTCCTTATTATGTTTATGAAGATAACAGATCCATCGTACTGACCCCGATTAAGGATAGTCAAGGCAAGGTGACCGGCCTTCTGGAGATTCAGGGCTCGTTTGCCTTTATGAATTCATTCGGAGCCCAACTCGAGCGGAATGTTTTACTTGTTGTACTTCTCAGCGTAGCGGTCGGCATGGTCTTGTTCTCTTTCCAATTCATTCTGCCGCTGATTGTAAATGGTTTGCGAAAAAAAGGAGGGAGAAGCTGAAATGAAGGATTATCTGCTTTCCATTCTTTCGACTTCGCCTCGCGGCAACCGTTCTCTTGCATCGCAAATCGGTCATTGTTTCGTCATTTTGCTCGTGATTCTGGTCGTCGTATCCTCTTTGGTCTCTGACGCATATACATCGGTTCTTAAACAGGATCGGAGCGACGCTCTTATGACGATGGCCTCCGCAAGTGCTCTCTCTTCCGCGCACTTGCCGCTTCAAGAGGGTATGGAATATCCCGTGTCCATTCCGACCTATTATTTGGGGAGTGAAATCAAGCCTTATACGCTGAACATTTATACGAAAGCAGGTAATTCATTTCTGCTTGTGTACTCTTCCGCCACCGTTGCAGATAACGACGAACAAATAACGCTCGAAGGGGCAGGGGAAGCATACCAGAAGGTATACAATGACCAGAAAGTCATCGTATCGACAAGGTCAGACAAGAAGGGCAAATTTGTAGCGGGTGTCGCACCTGTTATCAGCTCTCAAGGTACGGTATCCGGTCTTCTGGAGATTACCATGCCCTATAGTGATTATACATATACGGAGAACGGAATTTCACTCTCTTGGGCATTCACAATCGTGTCAATCGCGGTAGCTATGTGTATGGTTTATTTTGAGACGACAAAGCTCCTGCAGACGGTTTTTGGTAAACCCGACCGTACGTTGCCCAAGATCATTCGGTATGGGCTATCCGGATGTCAGTCGGTTGCATTCTTTTCGGCCATGGCGTGTGCAATGCCGCCGATTGTTATTTCCTCCTTTATAACCGCGTCGACATCCGATCTGGGAAACCGAATATTCCCTCGTATCTTTGTCTTGCTTGGATATGTTCTCTTTGCGGCAGGGTTTTTCGGGTTTCGATCTCTTCGCGAGCTTTTTGTTCGCAGCTTGACGACACGCGTATCTCTGATTGCCTCGATATTCACGGCATTCATCCTTTTAGTTCTTTCAGCTATTTTCTCTAACTTCATCGTATTCCTTGTTCTGCTTCTTCCTGTGGGTTTTTTCCTCGGAATGGTGTTGTATTTTCAAAGAGAGTACCGCTTATATGCCGGAAGACTCGGTTATGATGATTTCAGTGACCGACGGATTCTGTCGACGCAATACCTTGGTTTCATTCTCGGGGCCAGTGTAGGTGCCGTGATTTCCGGTATGTTGTTCGAGCGATTCGGTCTATTGGCGGTTGCCCTTGTTTGCGGGATCATTCTTCTCATTGTAGGAATTCAGGCCCTTCTGTTTGTGCAACATTGTCCGGCATCTCCAGCTTCCGGTCTGACCATGCCTTCCATGATCTATGCTTTGTCCAGTGCCAAATCAGGAACATTTCTCTGGAGTACTATTGTGACTTCCGGCATACAAATTGCTTTCTTTTTCCTTTTCATTCCACAGTTCATTCGTTCGCTTCGTATGTCGCTTGCCACCGTTTCTTTCTACTACATTCTTTTCTTCTTCATCGGTTCAGTATTTGTTCGAATCGTATTTATGTTGATTCCGGGGAAGATCGGAATGCGCGCCCGGGTAGTAATTTCCGCTTGTCTTCAGACCGCGGGCTTCTTGCTGCTCGCGTTCATGCCTTCAGCGAAGGTTCTGGTCATCAGTGTGGTTATGTTTGCCTTTGCGTTGTCATTACACGAATTCTTGCGTCTTGACCAATATAAAGAGATGTTGCGTCCGGATAAGCATCCCATCGCAAGAAGCATTATCGAGACCGCTACCGCCATCGGAGGAATTACGGGTGCCTTCTTTTTCGGAGCCGTGTTTTTGTTTGATAACGTGATGATCCCATTACTCGTAATCGCCGCTCTCTACGCAGTTATGCTGTTCTCTTATCCCTTTTCCGTTTTGTTGTTTACTCCCGGACACGGCAAGCCAGGCGCCTCGAAGAGACAGGAACCTGTTCAGGAACCCTTCCTTCCTGTAGAATCCTCCAATCCGGCAAATATGTATTCGAATGTTTCTTCGAACCTGCATGAAGATGATGAGGATGTCAAGATCTATTCCGGCCGCGCAGCCGACGGCTCCCAAGGGTACGCGAATATGTATTCGCAAGAACGTCAAGCGTATTATCCGCCGGCAGACGAATTTTCCTCGGAAAGTGATGATTATCGGGGAGGCAGTTATTCATGAGTATTTGGAATAAACCTCTGAATCGCGAAACGTTTGATGATTTCTTTCATCTTTTTGCCCCGGCAGCTTACCGGTCTGCTTATCGTATTCTCGGGGACTCAACAAGAACTGAGAATGCATTGACGGAAGCATTTATGGAAGTGTATCAGAAGCGCACTATCGATGAGAATACGGATTTTGTTTTTTTGTTCAGTGATATTTTGCAGAATCGCGTCGAACAACTTGCCCGTCAGTATCCATTATCCGAAACGCAAGCGCCCAAATCGAGAGCGCTTGACGAGTTTACGGAGAACGCAATTCTGAATGAGTTGCACAGACGATTGGATTCTGCGCCATTTCGTTTGGTTGAAGCCTTCACATCCTCCGCGACGACGTTGGTCAGCTCCCATTCTGAACCTTTTGTCGCGCAGATCCAAAAAACCGGCGTCTCGATTCTGTTGCTTGTTCAGCTTATTATAGCCGGACTAATTATCGCGGCTGTTACGACCATGGCCGGAAGACTATTCGGGGTCACAGGACTTGCGCCCAAAACACCTGAAAAACAGGAAGTCGGCGTTATGGATGCTGTTGTTGTACTTCTGGATTATCTCCCATTACAAACTTTCTCGACAGACCCCGCCGCCCCCACCGTTGTTGTAGATCCTAACGCGACCACAGTTTCAACGGATTCACAACTGAGTTCCGATGTCGTAACGGAGCCGTCAACATCGGCTACCGTCTCCGCAACTCGTGGTTAGTGTTACTTTACATCTATGTGAACACAACAAAATACTTCCGAATTATTCGGAAGTATTTTGCCGTTTGGGAAGAATTTCTCGAATAGTAGGAAGGGTAATTGCGAATACGGCACCTTTTTGATCCGGAAGATTACCTGCAGTAACGTTACCGGAGTGTTCTTTCACGATTGCGCGAACGAGTGCCAGTCCGATTCCATGTTTTCCGCCGTCTCCCTTGGAGAATCTGTCGAAGATACAGGGAAGAAGGGACTCGGGAATTCCAGGACCATCATCCGAAATCTCAACGATTACCTGATCCGATCCATTGCGTTTGAAGGCCACAGTAACCGTAGATGAGCAATAACGGATACCATTGGCAATAATATTCTCAAATGCTCGAGATAGATCATTCTCATTAGCCAATAAATAAACCGGAGAGGATGGAAGATCAAACAGAATCGATTTCTTCGCGATGAAAGCACTCCCACGCATATTCTCAACCACAGATTCCATCAGTTCTCGCAAGTCAACAATGCTCTTCGGGATCTGGTTCCTGCCTGCCGCCGCAGTGTCAAGTCTTGAAATGGTAAGTAAATTCTCGACCATTTGCGTAAGTCTTTGCGCTTCAGATATTATGATGTCGGAAGCATTCTCCTTGTCGTCAAACACATCATACTTAATGCCTTCCGCATATCCCTGAATGGACATCAACGGTGTTCGCAATTCATGCGAAGCATTCTGAAAAAACGTCTTCTGATCTTGGTCGGCTTGTTCGATCTTCTCCGCCATGGTATTCATATTAATTGCAAGAGTATCCAGTTCTCTGTCAAAAAATTGAAAATTCTCGCGCTGATACATGCCCGAACCAATCCTTACGGCAAACAATGTGAGTTTCTTAACAGATCGAATAATGCTGTTGGAAACAATAAGTGATGTTATCAAAGTAAGAAGAAGCGCCGTTAAGAGGACAATAATCAGAAAGGCGTTGACGCGTTCCGCAAACAGGAGAAACGGTGTGGCATCAAAGTAAAGCAACAAATATAACGGCGTCGAATCAGCGTTAGGATCCGGATAGGTAATCTTTACCTCGACCAATGAAACATAATAAGTCGAATTGTTTTCGGTCTTCATGATGTGAACAACGGATTTGCCGGAAGATATTTGCAAACGTTTTAACTGTCGTACGATATCCTGAACCATCGAACGCTCTTTGATGGAATCTGTGTATTTCGGATATTCAATTGCGTAAGATTCCGATATCAAAGCTGCATAAACTTCAGATGTACTGGTTAATGGACGAACCAGCTGCCGAACCAGAAGATCGGCCGCCGTCTCGTTGACCGGCATGAAGATGTCTTTCTCCAGATTTCGTTTCTCCGCAAGAGAACTTGCGGTGACGATCGCATCCCGTATCTTTGTTGTCGCGTCACTGTTGATATAATTCTGAAGAACCAGATTGAAGGAGAGAATAATCAGTCCAAAAGATAATACAAAAACAAGGAGAAATGCCAGAAAAATGTGAAGGCGAAGTCCAATCTTCAGCTTCTTCATGCCTTGATCTCGTCTCCTTCGTTCATTTCTGCGTCCGGATCCTCATCCGACACGGCCTTCAATCGGAATCCATAACCCCAAACGGTCTTAATCACAACGCGAGACTTTACGAGCTTCTTGCGAAGCCGTTTCACGGTATCATCCGCAACTCTGGTCTCAACCTCCGTCTCGTATCCCCATATGCGGTCGAGAAGCTCGGCACGCGAGACAGCACGATCTTGATTGATCATCAGATACGACAGAAGAGAGAATTCATTCGGTGTCAATAAAAGGTCCTCGTTGCCACATAGGGCTGTCTTTGTTTTCGATATTATTGAAATATCTTCAAATACCAAACGATCATCAGAGCTCTTCGAGCTCTTCTCTGACTCCATCCGGCGGAAGATAGCCTTTACTTTGGTGACGAGTTTCACGGGGCTGAACGGTTTGGTGAAATAATCATCGCTGCCGAGTGATAATCCGGCAATGTAGTCAGCGTCGCTGTCTCTGGCCGTAAGCATAATGATTGGTACATCACTGATCTTCCGAAGGTCGCTGCAAATGAAGAATCCGTCACGGCCGGGCATCATCACATCAAGAATCACAAGATCCGCAGGATTCGTCGAAAAATGTCGCAATAAGGATTCGCCGTCCATAAATCCTGTAACCTGGTAACCTTCTCGCTCCAGAAATGTAAGTACAAGATGACGAATATTCGCGTCATCATCTGCTATATAAATTGACTTATTCATATTACCTCCCAGAATGAAAACGTATGTCTATACCTACATGTTATGCGGTTTCAGATCAGGAATTGCGTGAAAACTAGTGAAAATCGTACGTGATTCTGTATTCTGTGTGAAAACGACCTTTGTATCTATTATACTTCATGAGACATGATTATTTCAGAATTGTCACTCAGTGCGTGCGTATCTTTCTTTTCGTATTCAGATATGTTATTATCTTGTGGATTCAATAATCTAAAGAAATTCAGATGATTATTTCTTCTGATATATATTCGTAAATGTCTGATAGAAGAAGGGAGGCTGTCGTCTTTCGACGGCAAGATCTCAATGAAAAGACACAGACCGACAGTTCGCAAGCCAGATTTCCCGCTTGAGGCACTTCTTCAAGAAGAGCAGGTCACTGACTCTCGTGCGCAACAATATGAAGATACTTCTTCCCCAGGGATCCTCATGAATTCTCGTAATCATTCGCAGAAAGCTGTTTCGAAAGGACGCACTCCAAAGGGAGATGGCCAGAACTACAGGAGCGAGCGCGCTACAACGCCTGTTCGGTCCGTTGCGGCGTCCGGCGTCCGACGTCCTGAGACGTCTATGCGAGCAGACCCGAATTCAAGGCCGAAGAAGCGCAAGAGCATGAAGCTTTGGAAGAAGATTCTCATCGGAGCGTTAATCGTCGTTCTCGGTGTCTCATTGACGGCAGGAACCCTGGCGTATTTTGAGGCCCAACATCTTCTTAACCAGATCCAGATCATTCCGGATGATACGAACCCGACAATTATTAATGATGAGAGTTCTGTCGTATATCTTTCGGATGTAGTAACGGAAACAACCAAAGAACCGATTCCGACTTTCGAGGGTATTCATAATATCTTACTCATTGGAATCGACAGTCGAAGCAAGGGATATTCGGATGATGGTTCCGGAAACCTTGCCGATATTATCATGATTCTCACGATCAACGAGAACGACGCTTCCATGAAACTGACTTCAATTCAACGAGACTCTATGGTATATGTTCCCGGTCATACGGACCCGATGAAGATTAATGCAGCGATGAATTATGGCGGCCCGCAATTGCTTCGCACAGTCATCGAGCAACACCTTCGAATTGATTTGGAAGAATATGCCTATGTGAATTTCCGCCATATGGAGAAGATTATTGATGCGGTTGGTGGTGTTACGGTCAATGTTTCTGAATCTGAACGAACCAACCCAGAGGGTGGTTTGAACGAACTGATTGCCGAACAGAATGTTATTTTCGGTGCGAATGCCGACGATAATAAGATCTATCAGACCGGCAACTTACGGTTGAATGGTCGGCAAGCTGTCGCCTATGCGCGAATTCGTCATGTAGGTAACGGCGATTATGACCGGTCTAAGCGTCAGGTTGAGGTCCTTCAGGCACTTCTGGATTCCTTCATGCAGATGAGTTTCACGGGGAAGACCGATGTTCTCGCGGAGATTCTCGGCGAAGTTTGTACCAATATTCCGAAAGAGAAGATTGAACAGTATGCTTTTACGCTGTTGCCGATGCTGACTTCGACCGAATTGACCTATCTTCAGATACCGGTTGAAGGTTACTCCGTCGAAGGAATGTATTATGATTTTCGCGAAAATGGCGAATGGAGTATACGACCGAATTGGAATGGTATGATCCCGTTGATTCAGCAGTTTATCTTCGGAGAGACCTTCAAGTTCGACCCTGTTCCTGTTATTCCTCAAGCTCCTGTAGCGACACCTACGCCTATACCTTCAGAGGAGCCGGCCCCTGCCGGATAATCTCAAAAACTGACTTTGACTAATTTTGACATTTGCCCGTTCAGGTATTGACATGAGCGGGCATATGCCATATATTTAGGAAGGAATTAGCACTCGCAATCTGTGAGTGCTAAGATATTTTACCAGATATAAGGGAGGTTTTTTGTATGACAATCAAACCACTTAGCGACAGAGTAGTTATTAAGATGATCGAAGCTGTCGAGACAACCAAGAGCGGAATCGTCCTTCCCGGTACGGCGAAGGAGAAGCCACAGGTTGCCGAGATCGTTGCCGTCGGACCCGGCGGAATCGTGGACGGTAAGGAGATCACAATGTCGGTATCTGTCGGTGATCGTGTTTTGATCAGCAAGTATGCGGGAACGGAAGTCAAGATTGACAATGTTGATTACACGATTCTTCGTCAGAGCGATATCCTCGCAATCGTTGAATAATTCAAGAAACGTATAGGAGGTACATGACATATGGCTAAGGAACTTAAATATGCAGAGGATGCACGCCGCTCCATGGAAATTGGCGTGAACAAAGTTGCCGACACGGTTCGAATCACTCTCGGACCGAAGGGAAGAAATGTTGTTCTCGATAAGAAGTACGGTGCGCCTTTGATTACAAACGACGGCGTTACGATCGCCAAAGAGATTGAACTCGAGGATCGTTTCGAGAATGCCGGAGCTCAGCTTGTCAAAGAGGTCGCGTCGAAGACAAACGATGTTGCCGGTGACGGAACTACGACAGCAACACTTCTGGCCCAGGCGATGATCCGCGAAGGAATGAAGAACATTGCTGCAGGTGCGAATCCGATTATCCTTCGCAAGGGTATCCAGCTTGCCGTAGAGGCTGCGGTTGATGGAATCAAGCGCGAAGCAAAACCGGTGGACGGTTCCAAGGATATCGCTCGTGTAGCCGCAATTTCTGCGGGTGATGATTATATCGGCGAACTTATTTCCAAAGCGATGGAAATGGTTTCGGCGGACGGTGTCATCACAGTAGAAGAGTCGAAGACCATGGGCACCGAGCTTGAAGTTGTCGAGGGCATGCAGTTTGATCGCGGTTATGTTTCTTCGTACATGTGTACTGACATGGACAAGATGGAAGCGGTTTTGGATGATCCGTACATCCTCATCACAGACAAGAAGATCAACAATATCCAGGATGTGCTGCCTCTTCTTGAGAAGGTAGTTCAGCAGGGTAAGAAACTCCTCATCATCGCGGAAGACATTGAAGGCGAAGCCCTTGCTACGCTTATCGTAAACAAGCTTCGCGGAACATTTACTTGTGTCGGCGTCAAGGCACCCGGTTTCGGCGACAGAAGAAAAGCAATGCTTCAGGATATTGCGATTCTTACCGGCGGTACGGTTATCACAGAAGATCTCGGTCTGGAACTTAAGGAAACGACCGTCGATCAGCTCGGCCGCGCTCGTCAGGTTAAGGTCCAGAAAGAACTGACAATTGTTGTCGACGGCGCGGGATCTGAGGACGAGATCAAGTCTCGTGTCTCACAGATTCGCAATCAGATCGAAGAGACAACGTCAGAGTTTGATAAAGAGAAGCTTCAGGAACGTCTTGCGAAGCTCTCCGGCGGCGTAGCGGTCATCAAGGTTGGAGCCGCAACGGAGACGGAGATGAAGGAGAAGAAGCTTCGCATTGAAGATGCTCTCGCGGCGACACGTGCAGCTGTCGAAGAAGGCATCGTTCCCGGTGGCGGAACCGCATATATTAACGCACTTCCTGATGTTCAGGCATTGATGCCGAACCATACCGGCGATGTGCTCACGGGCATTCGCATCGTTGCTAAGGCTCTTGAAGAGCCGGTTCGTCAGATCGCGACGAATGCGGGACTTGATGGTAGCGTTATCTGCGAGAACGTCAAGAAGTCTCCGGTTGGACACGGGTTTGACGCGCTCAAAGAGACATACGTTGACATGGTAGAGGCAGGAATTGTCGACCCGGCCAAGGTTACACGTTCGGCCCTGCAGAATGCCGCGTCCGTTTCCGCAGTTCTGCTTACGACAGAAGCGGTTGTATGTGACATTCCTCAGCCGGAAGCCCCGATGCCGAATCCCGGAGCCGGTATGTATTAATGTAAATAATTATTCGAAAAAGAGGCTGTCCCTTGCACAAAGGGCAGCCTCTTTTTAATGTAATTATTTGGAAAATTTCTCGAGCTTCAGTTACCAATCGATTGAATATACGTTATGATGAAAGAAAACAATTGGAGAACTCTATGCAGGAAATGTTTGTCGAGAAAATTGTTAAGCGGAAGAAGCAAACTTCTGATATCGTCCTTATTGTCCTCATGATTTTGTCGGGATTATCCTTGACTCTTGTATTTTTCCTCCTGCCGGTGATGTTTGAGCCTTCACTTTTTCTTGTCTCCATCATTGCGACTCCCGGTATAATTTATTTTCTTTATCGCATGATTACCGGGCTGTCGAAAGAATATGAGTACAGTTTCACAAATGATTTACTCACCATCGATCGCATAGTCGCGCGTAAGAGACGGAAGAATCTCTTTGACGGCAGCTGTAAGGATTTTGCCTTTGCCGCTCCGATGGCTGATGATGATTTTGATCGATACCTTTCTGAGAAATGTTTGCATCTGGATGTCCGATCCGGAAATTTTACCGATGACGACTGGTTTATCATGACGAAATCAGGCGGAAGTTCTTTGATGATTCTTATTGAACTCGATGATCGAATGATCCAGGTCATGAGAAGATACAATCCCCGTGCTGTCAAAAGAATATCTTCCTCTAAAACAGATCCTTCCGGAACCGACCTCGGACATTGACTTATCGCAACGATATTGATCAGGAGGTACCATCGTGTCAAGGAGAGAAGACAAAGCGTACTCGACGAATGATTCCGGAAATAATTCCTCGAATCTTACGATCGGTGATATGAAACCGAAGAAGAACCGTTTGACACTGCGTGAATTGAGTTGGATGTTCTATGATTGGGCCAATTCTGTGTATGCTACCAATATCATGGCGGCAATTTTCCCGATCTACTTTGCATCGGTCTGCAAGGCGCAGGGCGTTTCCGGAGATCAGATGTGGGGTTATGGAACGTCCATCGCGACGTTGCTTGTCGCGATAACCGCACCCATTCTCGGCGCCGTTGGCGATTACAAAGGGATGAAGAAGAAGTTATTTTCAGCTTTTCTTATCATCGGAGTACTGTTTACCTTGTCGATGGCCATGTTCGACCAATGGCAGTTGATGCTTGTCGGATACGTGATTTCCTACATTGGCTTTACAGGAGCGAATCTCTTCTACGACTCCTTCCTGACGGATGTCACCACACCGGATCGTATGGATCGGGTCTCATCCTCCGGCTACGCGCTGGGTTATATCGGTGGAAGTACCATTCCTTTCATCGCGTCCATACTTATCGTCACATCCGCCTTTGGCAAGGAGAATCCAGCGTCCGCTGTCAAGATCGCTGTAGTGATTACAGCTGTTTGGTGGGCTGTATTCAGTATTCCGATTCTAAAGAATGTTCATCAGGTTCATTTCCTGGAGACCCCCAAGAAGGAACTGGTCAGGAATACGTTTCGTAGCATTCTCCATACAGCGAAAGAACTCCTCAAAAACCGTTCGATTTTCGTATTCATTCTCGCATATTTCTTCTATATCGATGGCGTTAATACCGTCATCCACATGGCGACTGCTTATGGTTCTACGCTGGGACTCGATACCACCGGCATGATTCTGGCACTTCTTGTCACACAATTTGTTGCCGTGCCGTGTTCGCTACTGTTCAGTGTCTTCGCGAAAAAATTCGGGTCGATCCGAATGATTCTTTTCGCCGTATGCATGTATATCATCATATGTCTTGTGGGATTCTACATGGGAATCACGATTGAGCAGGCTCTTGTTCTTGATCCGTTGAAAGGCACCGTGTATCAGGCGGCGTTATCCACCTCGCAGCTCCTGTTCTGGTTGATGGCCGCCCTGGTCGGAACCGTGCAGGGCGGTATTCAGGCATTGTCCCGCTCGTATTTCGGCAAATTGATACCACCGGAGCGCTCGAACGAGTTCTTTGGATTCTTCGACATCTTCGGAAAATTTGCCGCCGTTATCGGACCATTTCTATATTCTCTTCTGGCCGGCCTGTCCGGAAGCTCAGCGGTTGGAATCTTGAGTGTTTCCGCTTTGTTTATCGTCGCATTTATCATATTGGTCGCGGGACGCAAGCACCTGTCGTCTGCGAAAGCTTGACCACCTGGCTAGATGGCCTCGAAACATTAATATTTACCATGAAAGGAACCGACTTACTCATGGAAGATTTATCAGCACTTGATGCAACCGTTATACCGAAACCGGTTAACGGTTCTCAGGAGTTGCGACAGACCTACACGTACACCGTTATGGGTACCGATACGGACTATCGAGACAGACTCCAAATGAACGCGCTTTTCTCGATGCTTCAAGAAGCAGCCTCATGCAACGCAACCGAACATGGCTGGGGCTTTGAGAAGCTTGACGGGGAGGATTACTGTTGGATTCTTCTTCGAATGTCTGTGCGAATGCAGAGACTACCTTCCTGGCGCGAAAAGGTTCACGTTGACACATGGTCAAGAGGCGCGGATAAGCTATACTTTCACCGCGATTTTATTATTATGGATGAGAATAAGAACCGGATCGGCGCAGCAACCTCCATATGGATTCTTGCCGACCGCATTTCACATCGCCCCGTACGTCCGGATCATGTTTTTTCATTAGAGAAGACGCAATTTGATCCGGTAGGTGTACTCCCATTCGAGCCGCCAAAACTTCGTACAACTTATTCTGCAGAAGAGATGGCTTCGGGAGAGTATGCTTCGCAAACTCTTGTTAAGTATGCGGATTTCTCGGAAATCGATCGGAACTTGCATGTGAATAACACGCGATATGTCGCGTGGAGTATCGACGCGGCGCATCGGCAATCGCTGGAGCAGGGAGATATTCTTGGAATTGATATCTGTTATCACGCCGAGATCAAATACGGTGAGAAAGTCCATCTTTTCATTCGCGAAGATGATCCAAGGGTCTCTATTGACGGATTTTGCGAGAGCACAAAGAAAACCGCGTTCTCTTGTTGTTTATTCCGCGCGGTCGATCCGGATTCGATCGCAACGATATCTGAGGGATAAGTGCGGCAATTTTTCGGCGATTTTCGATGAATCATGATATCCGGCGAAGAATTGCTTTCCGGATGATTCGTAATTGCTTTCTTGTTTTTGAAAAGTAGGTTATAATTTCATTCGCGCATACTTCGCATCAATAAGGAGGAGCAATATGATTGAGATTTCGAATCTTGTGAAATACTACGGCGAGAAGAAAGCCGTTGACGGTATTTCATTTACCGTAAATAAAGGCGAGATCTTAGGCTTTCTCGGTCCGAACGGAGCCGGAAAAACTACGACCATGAATATTGTAACGGGTTATCTTTCTGCGACATCCGGCAAGGTTACCGTGAACGGTCATGATATTTTGGAGGAACCTGAACTCGCGAAGAAGGAGATCGGATATTTACCGGAGAATCCACCTCTTTACCTTGATATGACGGTTCTCGAATATCTTCGATTTGTTTGCGATTTGAAATCGGTCGCAAAAGAAGATCGTATACGTCAGTTGGCTGAGATAATGAAACTTGTTCGTATTTCCGATGTAGCCGATCGATTAATCCGAAATCTCTCCAAAGGATATCGTCAGCGCGTTGGAATCGCTCAAGCGATGATTGGAAATCCTTCCGTTCTTATCCTCGACGAACCGACGGTCGGTCTTGATCCGAAACAAATCATCGAGATCAGAAATCTCATCAAGACGTTAAGCAAGGATCATACCGTTGTCTTAAGTTCGCATATATTGCCCGAGGTTCAGGCTGTTTGCGATCGTGTGGTTATTATTAACAAGGGAAAAATTGCGGCGATTGACACGCCGGATTCTCTTTCCCATAAGATGTCCGACACGTCCCGTTTGTCGATTACTGTCGAGGGAGCATACAAGGACGCTTCCAGCCGCATCCGGTCACTCCCCGGTGTTACCTCCGTAGCGCCGATCAATGAGACACCCAAAATCCAGACAATTGAGATTACAACAGATTCCAAGACAGATGTTCGCAAGTCTGTTTTCTTCGCAATGTCCAACGCATCCATACCGATACTAGAATTCCGGTCTCTCGATCCGACACTTGAGGAGATTTTCTTGAGTGTCACATCGAACGAGAGCAAGAAGCGGGGGTAATGTATAATGCTGGCAGTATTTAAAAGAGAGTTCTTGTCCTTTTTTCGCTCACCGATCGGATTTATTGTCGTGGCAATTTTTACGTTGATGAGTGGTTTCTATTTCAGCATGTTGATCATGAATACGAACACGATCGATCTGAGCAGTGAGATCGCATTCTTAAAACCGATCCTTTTCGTTGTAATTCCCCTCATGACGATGCGCTTGTTTACCGAGGATCGGAAGAACGGAACTGAAGTACTTCTATACACTTCTCCGGTGTCGCTTTTCCGAATCGTTCTCGGGAAGTATTTCGCCGCATTGGCGTTGATGTTAATTATGATTTCAACACTTCTCATCCATGTTGTTCTCGTCATTGCCCTCGGGGGGCTTGTTGATGCCGGCACTCTCGGCTCTTTTGTCGGATTTATCTTCCTCGCGGCCGTTTTCATTGCGATCGGAACTTTCTGCTCGGTAGTCACGGAGAACCAGATTATTGCTGCGATCACTTCCTTTCTGCTAATTTTATTCACTGCGGCGATCTCTTATATTGCCAGTGTTGTCCAAAGTTTTATCGTAAGCACGATGACAACTTTGAATCCGTTTAATATGTCGACTTCGACGATCCAGACCGTGGGTGAGAAGATTGCTCAGGCGATTAACTGGCTCGATCCTTTTTCCAAAACCGACACCTTTCTCCTGGGCATTTTCTCGGTCAGTCCGCTAGTCTTCTGCATCAGTTTGATAACTGTCTTCCTGTTCTTCACGTTCCGCATCTTGGAGAAGCGGCGCTGGAGCCAGGGCTGAGAATATCGAAGTAGGAAAGTTGGAGGTTATTCCATGAGCAAGGTCGTAAACGATACCAATACAAAGAAGAAATCCAAAGGCATTGACAAGAGATCCCTTTCTCTTCGGTTGTTTTCGGTGGGCTCTGTCATAGCGATAATCGCGATTCTTATTGTTGTTAACATCTTGTTTGAAACTGTCCTCGGCAATGTCCTCAAATGGGATCTTACCCAGAATCAGAGCAATTCGATCGGGGATATTTCCAAGGGCATCCTGACCCAGATTGATAAAGATGTTGAGATCGTAGGTCTCTTTGAACTCAACGACGCCAACGAGCTGCAGTATAAAGATTTTATTCCTCTTCTGAAGGATTATGAAGCACAATCGGGAGGAAGAGTTCGTGTCCGTTATGTGGACCCTCAGAAGTACCCCTCCATTATCAAAGAACTGGATCCTAACGGCACATTGATTCCGGATGCCGGCGCTTTCATCGTCAAGAGCGGTGATCGTCTCCGTCAAGTAACGCCGGAAGATTGCTATATCATTGATGAACAAACCTATTACTCAACCGGTGTTCTAAATGTTCTGTCCAATTCGGTTGAAATGAATTTTACCGGCGCGATCCAGTCGGTGACATCGGACAGCCTGTTCAAAGTCCTTTTCACGACAAATCATGGTGAGCAGAGTGCAGTGCAAATTACATCACTCTTGCGCAACAACGGCTTCTCCGTTGAAGAAGTTTCTACGATGTCAATAGATAAGATTCCGGATGATTGCTCCATGGTCATCGTCCATCTTCCGACGTCAGACTTGTCCAAAGATGATATCAAGATGTTTACTGACTTCCTTGAAGCCGGCGGAAATCTAATCGTTGTTACCGATTTTTCCGCGCAGGGCGTTACCTTCACGAATCTGAATAAGGTTCTTCATACGATGAATCTCAACATTACGGATTCCCTTATTTCGGAGAACAACATGGACTATCGATTCCAGGCAACAACCGGCTATGGGTCTTACGCAAATGTCAAACAAGGCTCCATCTCCGACGCGGATGTCGATCAGGCGATTCTTTCCGCATATAATCGCGGTATCAATGTGTTTGACAATCCGAAAGCCTATATATCCACGGAAGCTCTGATCACATCCTCTTCGAACGCGGTCCTGGAAGAGAATGGAGATCCGACGAAGGCAGGCATCGAGGGAACACAGAATATTGCCATGTATTCGCAGAATGCATTTGGTGCCGTTCCCGGTGAAGCTGTGGTAATCGGCACATCGTATCTTACCTCCGATTCCTTTATTGAGAACTTCTCGTTAAATCATCAGAACATCTCGTTCTTCTATACGATTGTCAAGAAACTCGTTGGTATGGAGAGCACGGTACAGATTCCGGTTAAAGAGTACCCGAGCTTCACCCTATCCTCAATGCCATCGGCAAATACGCAGACCGCCATATCTATCTTTCTGATTGCAATCGTTCCGCTTGCTCTTATTGTTACGTCAATTATTGTTTACAGGAAGCGCAAGCATCTGTAAGTATTCGAAGGGAAAAGAGAGTCAAGAATGAAAACATGGAAAAATCTGATCCTTCCGGCCGCTTTATTTATCGTTCTTCTTGCGGCCTTGCTGATCTATCAAGCTGTTCAGAATAGCCAAACGGATACGGAGACAACGGTTGCGACACAGGAACTGAATCAGTACCTGATCAATGTTGAGCCGCCGGAAGTCGAGAAGTTAGTTGTGGAACGCGAGAATGAAGAGTCCTTTGTCATCGAAGCCAATGGAATGGGGGAGACCGACAGTCTTGTTGACTTTGTGTTTTCAAGCTCCTACGAAGATACCTCTTCCGTCAAACTTTCACGTACACAGCTCAACTATTTCGTCGATGTTCTTTCCTCAATAACCGTTACCTCTGTCGTTGTCGAAAAGGAAGCGGATCTCAAAGAGTATGGATTAGACACGCCCTTCTGTACGGTGGACTATACCCTTACGTCCGGCGAAACACATAAGCTTATGATCGGTGATATCACATATGACGATCGCTTCGTATACTGTATGATGGACGATTCCGGCGTTGTCTATACAACGTACAAAATCATTAGAGAGAAGTGCGAGCAGAATCTCATTGATTTTCTCGATACGACAATAACATCTCTCGACATAACCGATGTTTCACTTGTAAGTTTTTATCGGCAAGACGACGATCTTACGTTGGTTGCACGTTCACAGGAGGTTGTCGGATCGAATACCAAGGAGATGGAACTCGGATGGGTGTTTGAATCACCCTTTCATATCACGGCCAACTCAACGTTTACGAATTTGGTCGAATCTGTGTTTGATTTGTCCGTAACAGAGTATGTGGAACAAAATGTCGTCGATCTCAAAACCTATTCGCTCGACGAACCGGTCTTTCGCTTCTCCTTTACGATGAAAGACGGATCAAAAAAAGATCTGGCACTTTCTCGCGATATGGGCGGTATCTACTATGGTATCTACTCGGATTCTCCGGATGTTTTTTCCCTGCGTACCGCTGCGATTTCCGGAATTCAAACGCCGGCTCTTGAATTGATCAAGGCTTATACCTGTTATGAGTTCATAACAGATATCGAGAAAGTCAGTGCCGTCTTCCCGGAAGGAAGCTTTGTCATGGACATCGTTATCCCCGATGGTCAGAAAATGACCGATGACGGAGCGATCCTAAACCTCAACGGGCAGGAAGCCAAGGTAACGGATTCTACCAACCGGATGTACTACGCAAACTTGTTCGAGGCATTTTCGACGATTGAGATTACAGGCATTGATTTCGATGCTAAACCTGTGAACACCAAGGACATTTCGATTACCCTCAATCGAAAAGACGGAACAAGTATTGTCGTAGACCTTGCGATTAAAGACGAAAATACGTATTATGCTTTTATAAACGGTGTCTATGAGGGATTTCTTGTTGATAAGGAAGAGCTCTATAAAGATAACGGCGTCAAACTTTATGATTACGGTATCTGGCCGGCGTACCAGCGAACGTTAGAAGCTGTTGCCGGTGCCGAGAACGGAATCTATGACATCGTCGCATCGTAAGAGAGGATTATAAATGTCTTCATCGGACATAGACAGTAGACGGGGAAAGGGATCGAAGAATAAGCGGTCTCTTTTCCCGCTTGTCATTCTTTTCACAGTACTTCTGATGATCGCCTCCGGCGTCTTGGTTTATCTTGTTCGCGAACACGTGGAAGCGTCGAAGGGATACGATAAGACCGCGTATGAGATGATGGCAAGCGGTTTTACTTGTGAATACTCCGAAGCGCAGAAATTGTATCCCTTTGGAGAGGGTGTTCTCAAAGTAACTCCGACACGCGTCGCTTATTTATCCATGACCGGTTCGGAAGTTTACGGAGCAGATATCGAGATGGAGAATCCATTTTGTGTCGTAAATCAGGGCTATGCTCTGGTTGCGGATGCCGGTGGATATTTCAGTGCGTTATTCGATACAAATGGTCAGCTATACACGTACCAGACGGATGGCGCGATACGGTTCGGCACCGTCGGGACAGATGGTACTACAGCATATATTCTGGAGAAAACGGATACCAAAGGTACTTTGTTTCTTCTTGATAAGAATTCGGTATTCATTTCCGAGTGGCGTTCCGTTGAATCCGGCTATCCTCTCAGTGCATGTTTTTCTCCCGACCAGACATCCGTATATATCGCCTTGGCGGATACAGACGGCGGTGTTGTACGACCTCACATGAAGGAAATCGGTCTCTCTGTGGAAAATGGAGCATATACGGCAAAGGATCTCTCGATTTATTCGCCGGATTCTTCGAATATTCTCTCCATCGTTCAGGCGATGGGTGATGATACTCTTTTCGCAGCAGGCATCTCAGATCTTTTTCTGTTCAACGCGGGTTCTTCGAAATCAATATCCGAACCCTTCGGCCAGATCTTTCAGGTACTGCCAGCCGGAAATCGCCTTGCGGTTTTCTATTCTGAAGGTGTCGATCAGGAAATCTGTCTCGAACTTATCGGAACAGATATGAAACGGCAGACGCCTCTTATTATCGGCAACGAGCTCTCCGCCGTGATCGCGAATGATAAGATGATTGTCGCCGCATCCGATGGTGTGTTGCTGTTCATCGACGCCTCAAATAACACGGTTATCAGGACCGTCGAAGTCAATCAAGAGATTATTCGAGTCGGTTTTCAGGAAGATGGCACGGTGGTTGCCGTAACAGCTGACGGAGTCCGGGAAATTGCCGCATAAGCATAGGAAAGAACGGAGAGATTATTTTGGAGACGGAATTTAAACTCGGTTTTCCTTCAAAAGAGGAGATGCAAACTTTGTGGGAGCAGGAATGGTTTCAGGACTTGCTAATCCCCGACGCGGTAAAGACGGAGGATTATGTCACGTATTATTTTGATACGGATGACATGCTCTTACGCAAACAACGTGCAAATATTCGTATCCGTTCAATCAGTCAAGGCGGGTATATCCACACCGTCAAGATTGGCAAACCCGGACGCGACGGACTGCATCAGCGTTTTGAGTGGAATCTTGAGACGGATCGTTTTGATTTTGATCCGGAAGTTTTCTTGCAACATGCAATCAGTGATGGAGATCCCGAGGATTCACTCACAGAATTGCTTTCCTCTGTCGAAGGTAAGACGTTACGGGAAATCTGCCGTACGGAATTTACACGTACGTATTCCCTCGCGGGTTTCGGCGACAGTCTCGTTGAAGTATGTATGGATACAGGATATCTGGTTGCCGGCGACGCAAAGGAGTCATTGTGCGAGATGGAGATTGAACTCAAAAAGGGAGATGTCCGCGACGTAATTGCTCTCGGCGAGGAAATCGAACTCCGCTCCTCCGCGATTCGCAACAGCAGAAGTAAGTTCGCACGTTGTATGGATATCCTGTCAATTTCATGAGTGAGATCAGAGATATCATTGATATAGCAATTATCGGCGGAGGCGCTTCCGGAATGATGGCGGGACTGTCTGCCGCGATGTATGCGCAAGACAAGGGTAGAGATCTTTCTATCGTCATTTTCGAGCGCAATGATCGTGTGGGCAAGAAACTCCTAATGACCGGTAACGGGCGCTGCAATCTGACAAATACGGACCAGGATTTTTCCCATTATCATGGGGAAGACGCGTCATTTTGTCGTGGTGCGCTTCATCGTTTCTCGCGTGAGATGACCAGTGATTTTTTCTCGAGAATCGGAGTATTACTGACGGAAGAGGAAGGGAAGATGTATCCTCTTTCCTTACACGCATCCTCGGTACTTGATGCTTTTCGCTTAGCACTCAAGACATTTCGTTTGGATGTTCGCACCGGAAGCAGAATTGTTAGCCTGGAAAGGGAGGCAGAGTCTTTTCGCTTGCGGACTTCGGAGAAAGAGTTCCTAAGAGCGAAGAAAGTTATCGTTGCGGTAGGCGGCGTGTGTGCACCGATTACCGGATCGGACGGCTCCTTGTATCCGATTCTTCTTTCCTTGGGACACACTCTTGTGGAACCCCTTCCGTCCATTGTTCAGCTTCGTTCCAATTCTCTATTATGTAAACCATTATCCGGTATCAAGTGCAATGCCGAGGTTCGACTGTACATTGATGGAAATCTCTCAAGAGAGGATAAAGGGGAAGTTCTCTTTACGGATTACGGATTATCCGGTCCACCCATTCTTCAACTTTCCGGCAACGTTTCTCGCGCTGTTCATCGTTTACCCTCTCCCGAGATCTTCATCGAGACCGATTTTTTACCCGCTTGCACGGATGATGAGGTTATCGCTATGCTTTTCGAAAGAAGAGAAATGTTTTCCGATCGAATAGCGGAGGATTTTCTGGTCGGCGTATTTCAGAATCGAATGGCGATCTCGCTGATGAAGTTATCTTTCTCACATTCGCTCCATACATCCGTTCACGATTTGACAGATCATGATCTTATCACACTTGCTAAGGCGATCAAACACACGAGAATTATGATCCAGGGTACCCAGCCTTTCTCGTCCGCTCAAACCACCATTGGAGGTCTCAAAACAAGGGATTTTCATCCTGCTTCACTGGAGTCGCGGCGGTGTCCCGGACTGTACGCTACCGGCGAACTACTGGATATCGACGGAGACTGCGGAGGATATAATCTGCAATGGGCATGGTCATCGGGGTATGTTGCGGGACATAGTGCGGCAAGAAGCCTAATGGAGAAGCATATTTAATGAGAGAAGAGACGGAAGTATCCTTTTCGCCGGATAAATTGCAGAGACTGATGGTCAGAATGGACGAAGATTCCGTTCTGCTCGCGGAAGCGATCCGAAAACTACATATTGCACCGTCCGAGCGATACCGCCTGGAAGTAATCAAGAAGTCAATCGATGCTCGAAAACGAGATCATATACAGATTCGATATCGTGTTTGTGTAACCGATGACCCGATCCGCAGCGTGCAAGCATCGCACACGCCCTACCTTCATCCGAAGAAAATCCAACCGGTTGTCGTCGGTTTTGGACCTGCGGGGATGATGGCCGCTTTGTATCTGGCTCGTTCCGGCGCAAATCCCATCGTAATTGAGAGAGGAAGTCCCGTCGAGAAACGCGAACAGCGTGTCGCCGAGTATTTTTCCACGGGTATTGTTGATCCGGTAACGAATATACAATTTGGCGAAGGCGGAGCCGGGACATTCTCGGATGGGAAATTGAATTCCGGTGTCAGTGACGAAAGACGCGAGTATGTTCTCGACGCTTTTGTTGCCGCCGGTGCTCCGGGTGATATTCTCATATCAAATCGCCCTCATGTTGGAACAGATGTCCTTCGTACGATGGTTGTATCGATACGTAAAGAAATCATTCAACTTGGAGGAAGCTTTCTTTTCGAACGACGTGTTGTAGGATTCGATCGATATGGCGACAAATTATCAGCGGTTCTTCATGTCAATTCCAACGATCCCGACGGTTCTGTGGAGCGTCTTCCTGCGGATCGAGTGATTCTTGCGATCGGACACAGTGCACGCGATACATTCCGGTCTCTTATTTCCGCTTCGATACATCTCGAGGCCAAACCGATGTCTGTCGGACTTCGAATCGAGCATCACCAGCATTGGTTGGACCGTATCCGTTACGGGAAATTTGCGGACTCCCCGGTTCTTCCGCGCTCGGAGTATAAGCTGTGGGCTCATACCAAGAACGAGCGAACTCTTTATACTTTTTGTATGTGTCCGGGAGGATTTGTCGTTGCAAGCGCTTCACAAGCGGGAGAAATCGTTACGAACGGAATGAGCCTGCGAGCCAGGGATGGGCAAAACGCTAACAGCGCCATTCTTGTGGGAGTAAATACGGAGGACTACCTTGTGGAGGGCCCGTTGGGCGGCATCCTGTTTCAGGAAGATCTGGAACGCAAGGCTTTCGTCCTCGGCGGATCAAACGGTATGGCTCCCGGACAAACGGTCTCGGATTTTCTCGCCAATCGAAGCACTTCGACTCGAGGGTCGGTTCTTCCGTCGTATCAACCGGGAGTGAAAGACGCAAATCTGCGGCAAATTCTTCCCGGGTTTGTAACAGATACCATATGTGAAGGGCTTCAGATGATGGATCAGAAACTGAATGGTTTCGCCGGTGACGCATATCTTACCGGCGTTGAGACAAGAAGCTCGTCACCGGTGCGTATTGTCCGTGACAACCTGGGACAAAGTATATCACTTCATGGTCTGTTCCCTTGCGGAGAGGGAGCCGGATATGCCGGGGGCATTATGTCGTCGGCAATCGACGGAATTCGTTGTGCGCAATGGGTTCAGGAATCGTTGACATGAATCTATCACCTCTTGTGGTACAATAAGTGTGACTTTTTTGTAAGAAAGGAGACATCCGGGTTCATCGGATGATTTTCGAACATGGAAATAACGATTCTTGGTTGTTCGGGAGGATATCCGTCTCCGGGCGGTGCTACATCCGGTTACCTGATTCGTTCGGGTGGCAGAACGATTCTTATCGACTGTGGCAGCGGTGTCCTTTCGAGACTATTTCGGCATACTTCGCTAGAGAATCTTGACGCGATCATCATCTCGCACTTTCATAATGATCATTTCTGTGATTTGTCGGTATTGAAGTACGCGATTCAGATGAATCGTGGAAATGGTTCGGAGATTCCGAATATTCCGATTTACGCACCCGGAAGCCCGGAGTCTCTCGCTGCATTGATCTGGGATGAACCGGTCTTTGATTATCATCGAATTGACGGGGATACCACTCTCACGCTTTTTGATCTGACGATTACCTTCACACAGACAGAACATCCTGTCGAGTGCTATGCGATTCGTGTTGTCAAAAAGAACCAGTGCGACGAATGCAAGAAGGTTTTTGTCTACACCAGTGATTCGCTGTATACGAAGAGCCTGTCCGATTTCTGCTCGGGAGCCGACCTTCTGTTTATGGACTGCGGGTGTCTTTCGAAGTATAAAGGACCGGGCATGTTTCACATGACGCCGACTGACGGATATCGTCTCTTTGAGGAATCCGGTGCCAGAAGAGTTGTTCTCTCGCATCTCGTGCCCTACTATCATCTCTCCGAGTTCGTCGAAGAGGCCCAAGAAGCCGGCTCATGGCCGTTTGACATCGCAATACCGGACCGAACCTATCTTTTATAACAAAGGAGATTTTTATGAAGTTAAATGATCAGCACAAAGCCGTCATCACGGTTGTCGGAAACGACTCGATCGGCATCATTGCACGTGTCAGCACGGTTCTGGCGGATAATCACGTGAATATCAACGATATTACGCAGACCATTCTCGAGAACATTTTTACGATGATTATGGTCGTCGACCTTGAGAAATCCGATGCAGACATCAAGTCACTGGACGAGAAGCTGGAGAAACTCGGAGCGGACATGGGACTATCGATTCGCATTCAGCATGCCGGATTGTTCCACGCAATGCACCGTATCTAATCATCACCAACGGAAGGGAAGAACTATGACAACAGATTTCGAGATTCTTGAGACGATACGGATGTTTCAGGAACAACACCTTGACGTTCGTACGATAACGATGGGAATCAGTCTTATGGATTGTTCATCGTCGAATGCGGAAGAAACCTGCAGGAAGATCTATGACAAGATCTGTAAGAGAGCAAGTAAACTCGTCGAAACCGGTAATGACATCAGCCGTGAATACAAGGTTCCCATTATTAATAAGAGAATCTCTGTAACCCCGATCTCCATCGTTGCGGCGTCTTCGGGTGTCAAAGATTATACGGTTTTCGCCAAGGCACTTGACCGTGCGGCGAAAACCTGTGGAGTGAATTTCATCGGCGGATTCTCCGCGCTTGTACACAAGGGATTTACGGACAGCGACAGATATCTGATGGAATCGATTCCGGAGAGTCTGGCCGCTACGGATTTTGTATGCTCGTCGCTTAATCTTGCGACGACACGTACGGGGATTAACATGGATGCCGTTCGCGATATGGGCCGCATCATTAAGCAGACCGCTGACCTGACGGCGGACAAGGACGCCATCGGCTGTGCCAAACTCGTAGTTTTTGCCAACGCGCCCGAGGACAACCCCTTTATGGCGGGAGCTTTTCTCGGGCCGGGAGAGCCGGAGTGTGTTATTAATGTCGGTATTTCCGGCCCCGGTGTAATCAAGTCCGCCCTGGAGACGGTACGCGGTCAGGATTTGGGTGTTGTTGCGGAGACGATTAAGAAAGCAGCCTTCAAGATCACGCGAGTCGGAGAACTGGTCGCACGCGAAGCTTCCTCCCGATTAGATACACCTTTCGGAATTATCGACCTCTCTCTGGCACCTACACCTGTCGTCGGAGATTCGATCGCGCGAATTCTCGAGGAATTTGGCCTTAAGGACTGCGGTGCATGGGGCACGACAGCTGCCCTCGCGATGTTGAACGACGCGGTGAAGAAGGGCGGGACGATGGCTTCGTCCTTTGTCGGCGGCCTCTCCGGTGCTTTCATTCCCGTTTCGGAAGACGAAGGTATGATCGCCGCTGCGGCATCCGGCAAGCTTTCTCTGGAGAAGTTGGAAGCCATGACCTGTGTGTGTTCTGTGGGACTTGATATGGTCGCGATTCCCGGCGATACTCCGGCTGAGATTATTTCCGGAATCATCGCGGATGAGATGGCTATCGGAACTTTCAACGGAAAAACGACCGCCGTTCGCATTATTCCCGTTCCGGGAAAGGGAGTCGGCGAATCGGTTGAATTCGGTGGACTTCTGGGTTCGGCACCGATTATGCGAGTAAACACTTCTTCTTGTGCTGAATTTATCAGTCGGGGAGGCCGAATTCCGGCACCGATTCACAGCATGAGAAACTAATAACTACATCATGGAGAGCAATGTCAACATGTCGAACAAAGAAACAGCGGACTACGTGAAAAATCTCGACTTCGCGTCTCTCATTCTACAATTAGAGAACGCGCCGTCCTACCCAATGAATTTCGCGAAAGACGCTTATTATGGATTCTATTTGCTCGGAAAGAGTGCGGGAAGTATTCTTCACGCCTCCGTCGGGAAATCTCCTTTCACCGAGATTACTTTGCAGCGTGCCCATGTGGAGCTCGCGCTGCAATACATCCTGTCCAGCACGGAGACACAGGCCGGTGTTTTTCGAGGAAAGTTACCGCTAACCTATACGGTTGTCGAGGCGTTTCTGGAATTTGTCGAAACCTGTGAGAATCACTGGGACCAGACACAATGCAAGGTATTCTGTGACAAGGTGAACGATCTCGTCACCAATATCGAGCGAACCAGACAATCGCAGGATACACTGCGATCAACGGATATTTTTCTCGCGCGTCAATGGTGCCGACTGTTGCGTCTTTACAGCTTCCTCCGGATTCCGCACGAGTATCTGCCCAAGGATTATTCCTTCGAACGCGATCTAACGATTTGTGAAAGAAGAGGAATCCGCAAAGAACCTCTCGCGATCATTCGTTTTCGTGTTCGTTTCTATCGATTAACGGATGAGCGAGCGCTGGGTAAACTTCTGCTTCTTGCGGAAGAATGGGAATTATTCTGCAAAGACAACGCTACAAACATGGATCCCTTTGAGTATGAACTGCAAGTACTCTCAATGCTGGATTCCGATGATCTTTACAAGATCGGATTGGAGTGGGTTACACTTCTTGAGCATCGTCATCCTGCTCATTATCCGTTTCGCAAATGGCATGCGAGATTATTGCGAAGATCGGGTGACTTTGAAGCCGCTCTGCAAATGATCCTGTCATTGATGGAAGAAGCGCCGACCGATCATGAGCTATTCTATCTCGCATCCAATCTTCAATTCCTTCTTGGGGATTTTGATGATGCGAGAAGGATGGGGGAGACGGCGATACGTCTGAACCCTGATGATCCGTCCTCGCACCTGGCGATGGCTTTTGCACTTCTGTATGCCGGTGCGTATCAGGAGAGTCTCACGAGCTTCACGAGGGCTCATCTGTTGGATGAGAACCATGTCGATACGCTTCGCGGAATGGCGAAGGCTAAACTGATGCTGGGCTACGCGATCGATGCTATGAAGGATCTTCGTCAGGCGGTTCGCATAGAGCCGGAAGATGCGGAACTATTCTATGATCTCGCGGATGTTTATTTCACCTGCGGCTATCTTGAGGACTGTGTCAAGAACTGTGATAAGTGTCTTTCCTTGGATCCGGAATTCGCTCCAGCTTACGTTCTTCTCGGCTCAGTTGAGATTCGGCTCAACCATGATGATAAAGCTCAGAAGTTTCTGACGAAAGCCCTGGAACTGGAGCCGGCAAATCCGATTGCCATGAATGAGATGGCATATCTATATCACCTGAGCGGGAACGATGATGATGCGCTGGTGCTGCTGGAGAAAGCCCTGGAAGTCGCACCTGATTTCCCGGACGTCATGTGTTCCATAGCGACCGTCCACTATTTCCGAAGCGAATTCGAGACAGCTCTGGACTATTTTGACCGGACTCTTGCCCTTGATCCCGCGCACCGGGGTGCACTGGTGGGGAAAGGAAATCTCTATCTCGCACGGACAGATGCGGACGAAGCCTTACTGTGGTTCGATCGGGCCCTCGCACTTTCATCTTTTGACGAAGACGCGATCTACGGGCGAATCGATGCTTTGCGAGCGCTCGGGCTTGAACAGGATGCTTTTGACGAGATGGAAAGAGCGGCACAAATGGGGTTTGACGATCTGTGATTCTTTTCTTTGATTTCGAAAACAAAGAGCCTGCAGTCCCAAACTGCAGGCTCTCTTCGCAGCTTACACAATACTAAGAAATCATCTTCCAAACAATTCCAGACGATCAAGCTCGGCAGAAACGGTTTCCGGAGCCGGTGCGCCCGGAATCGTCCGGTTCGCTACGCATGTATCAAGAGAGATCTCTTGATATACATCGTCTTCGATTAACTCGGAGAAACTTCGAAATTCATCCAGGGAAACATCCTCCAGCGAGATTCCACCCTTGATACAATAGGCGACAAGCTTCCCCGATACTTCGTGCGCCATACGAAAGGGAAGACCCTTCTTAACAAGATAATCCGCCAGATCCGTCGCATTTGTGAACCCGCCCGCAGCCGCTTCCCGCATATTCTCTGTACGAACGTTCATGGTTCGAACCATCCCGGTGAAGGGAACCAGTGCACCCTTTACGGTGTCGATTGCGTCAAAGATGGACTCTTTATCTTCCTGCATATCCTTGTTGTAGGCAAGGGGCAATCCCTTCATCACGACAAGCAAAGCCATCAAATCGCCGTATACTCGCCCGGTCTTGCCGCGTGTCAGCTCGGCGATATCCGGATTCTTCTTCTGCGGCATGATCGATGATCCCGTCGAATACGCATCATCCAGTTCCACAAACGCAAACTCCTGTGAAGACCACAGGATGATCTCTTCGGAGAATCGCGAAAGATGCATCATCAGAATCGAGAGCGCCGATGCGAGTTCAATGACAAAATCACGATCGCTGACCCCGTCGATGCTGTTCATCGTGATTCCGGAAAGACCGAGCTCCTCAGCGACGAAGGCGCGATCCAACGGATAGGTTGTGCCTGCGAGAGCTCCGGAACCCAACGGACTCACACGCATACGAGACGCGGCATCATCCAGTCGAAGAACATCCCGTCGAAGCATGTGAAGATACGCACTGAGATGATGTGCAAGTGTAATCGGTTGTGCGCGCTGTAAGTGCGTATAACCGGGCATGATTGTGTGAAGATTCTCACGCGCTTTAGAAAGAACCGTATCATACAGATGGAGAATCAGAACACGAATCGCAGATATCTCATCGAGAAGATACAGGCGGATGTCGAGTGCAACCTGATCATTTCGGCTTCGGCCGGTATGAAGACGCTTGCCGGCATCTCCGATTCGACGCGTCAATTCAGACTCCACAAACATATGGATGTCTTCGCCGCCATTCTCAAAGGTGAGAATACCGGCGTCAATGTCCGTCAAAATACCGGATAATCCTGTAAGAATGCTCTCCGCATCCTCATCCGACAAAATCTTGACCTTGTTAAGCATCCGGCAGTGCGCCATGCTGCCGCGAATGTCCTGGGCATACATCCTCGCATCAAAGGGAAGAGAGGTATTGTAATCGTCGGCTGCCTGATCCAGATCTTTCTGGAATCGTCCGTCCCACATCTTCTTCTGGTTCACGTGATTTACCTTCTCTTTACCGTTCATTCCGCAAGTCCGTTACGCTTCTTCATCTGTGCGACAACCTTCATGGGGAGCCCAAAGCAGTTGATGAAGCCGGTTGCATCCTTCTGGTCATAAACCTGATCTTCGGAGAATGTCGCGATCTCTTCATCGTACAGAGAGAAGGGAGACGAAGTTCCGGCCGGCATGCAGTTTCCTTTATAAAGTTTCAAACGAACCTTGCCGCTGCAGGTCTTCTGTGTTTCATCGACAAAAGCAGAAAGAGATTCACGGAGCGGATGGAACCATTGACCGAAATATACGAGTTCGGCGAAACGTTGCGCAACGATGTCCTTATAGTGGAGCGTATCGCGATCTATAGTCAGGAGTTCAAGCTCTCGATGTGCGGCATAGAGGACCGTCCCGCCGGGTGTCTCATAGACGCCTCTGGACTTCATTCCGACCAGACGATTCTCTACCATATCAACAATACCGACGCCGTTTCTTCCCGCGATCATATTCAGGTGTTTCAGAAGGGAAACCGGATCCATTGGCTTTCCGTCGACGGCGACAGGTACACCCTTGTCAAAAGTGATCTCGACATACTCCGCCTGATCCGGTGCTTTCTCGGGAGAAACCATAAGTTTCAGAATCGCATCGTACTTCGGCTCGTTTGCCGGATCTTCAAGATCCATTCCCTCGTGAGAAAGATGCCAGAGATTCTCGTCCATAGAGTAGTTATCCTTCTTTGTGACAGGGACGGGAATATTTCTGGCATTCGCGTAATCAATCTCTTCATCGCGCGACTTAATGTCCCAGATTCTCCACGGAGCGATAATCTTGAGCTCAGGGGCGAGTGCCTTGACCGTCAACTCGAAACGAACCTGATCGTTGCCCTTGCCTGTGCAACCATGTGCAATCGTTGTGCAGCCTTCGCGACGAGCGATCTCAACCATACGCTTCGCAATGACAGGACGTGCGAATGATGTGCCAAGAAGATATTTCCCTTCGTAAATAGCACCCGCCTTCATCGTCGGGTAAATAAAGTCCGTAATAAATTCTTCTGAAATATCTTCAACGAAACACGCCGAAGCACCGCAGTTCAAAGCTTTCTGCTTAAGAAACTCCGCATCGATACCAATTCCGACTTCACCAGCCATAGCGATAACTTCGCAGTCATAGTGTTCAAGTAGCCACGGAATGATAATTGATGTGTCCAAGCCTCCGGAATACGCGAGAAGAATTCTTTCTTTAGCCATTGTAAACCTCCATATATGCATAAATATACGCCGCACTGAATAAATGAGCACATTTTATCAGAGCGAATGTCACCACGTCAACACATAACATTTTATGTCGAGAAAATAAGATATACAATACAAAGCGAAAAGAATCGCAAAGGAATTTCTCTACATATTGACGAAAGAATGATGCGAAATTATACGTGATTCTTTTGTTTTCGCGAAATTAGCACGAAAACATCGGGAAAAGTATTTTTATCTTTACGCAACTTGGCTCGTGGGGTAAAATTATATGCGCTGATAAGCCACTGCGGCTTTTTCGCATGATTGCTTGGGTATTTGACATGACCACGGGAGGGAATCCTATGCCTTTTCCTATGCTGGAGAACGCCTCCGGAAGCTTTTGTATCTATAACGGAGAGAAGATCTCCTATGACTCCGCTGTCGGTGCTTCTTTATCGAACCCGATCGCGGATATCATTTACTATGAGTCCATACGAATTCGCGAAGGAATACTGATTTTTTTCGAGAATCATATGACACGTTTGATGCGTTCGATCGAGGCCAAGGAGAATTTCTCTTTGGATACTGAACTGCTTTATACGTATGCAATGCGTCTTATTAATGAGTCGGAACCACGCGTTACCGATGGAAATCTGCGCATCGTCATTACACACAATGCAATTCTTGTTCACTTCTCCGACGCGATCTATCCCTCCGCGGAACTTTTTCAAGAGGGAATCATCAGCGCTTCGTTGTTATGGGAGAGAAGAGAACCGCAGGTCAAGGTTTTTCGAGAGGATTATAAGACGGCTGTCTATAATAAGATGCACGCACCTGCTGCTTTCGGGCTTCCGTATGAGGTCTTGTTGTATGACAAGGATGGCCGCTACACCGAAGGCAGCCGTTCGAATTTTTTCGTCATGCTCGGCCGCACGGTGTATTCGCCGCCGGAAGAGGCAATTTTGATCGGTATTACGAGAAAATATGTCCTTCAAGCAATTCGAGACTGCGGACTGCAATACGAAGAGAGAACCTTCACCCTCGAAGAACTCGTACGCCTTCGCGATCATGCATCTTCTCTTCAGGATGCACCGGCGTTGTTTGTGACCAGTTCACCGTTTGACATTCTTCCGATACGTTCTGTCGATGATCAACTATTCTCCTCGGCATCCAATGCGTCTTTGCAACAGCTCTCCGAGGCGTACCGATCGATTGTCGACGCTTATGTACTATCTCGTAAAACCGATGCGCTCTGATGCTCGTCAAATCTATTAAATATAATTACGTGTTCAGGAGGTCTTAACTATGTCTATTCGTTCCGGTAAAGTTTCTGTCACTACAGAGAATATTTTCCCGATTATTCGGAAATGGCTCTATACGGACCACGATATTTTTGTTCGTGAGCTTGTTTCGAATGCAGCGGACGCTATCGCAAAGTATAAGCGTCTGATCGATCTGGGAGAAGCGTCCAGTGACCAGGATGAAGCCTACTCGGTAAATGTTTCGTTTGACGAAGAGCAGGGAACACTTTCTTTTGCCGACAACGGCATTGGAATGACAGCCGATGAGATTGACCGTTACATTAACCAGATCGCGTTCTCCGGTGCTATGGATTTTGTCGAGAAGTACAAGGAGTCGTCAACCGACAAATCCGGGATTATCGGTCATTTCGGTCTCGGATTCTATTCGGCATTTATGGTTGCCGACAAGGTCAGAATCGAGACAAAATCCTATATCGCCGAGGAACCGGCTGTTTGTTGGGAATCGGAAGACGGAATGGAATACACGATCAGTGCTTGCGACCGGGAAGTGCGCGGTTCGGTGATAACTCTCTGGCTCTCCGAGGAAGCCAAGGGTATGTTTGATGCCATGAAGATTCGTTCGACGCTGAAGAAATACTGCTCCTTTTTGGGATTTGATCTCTATTTCACCGATGTAAAGCAAGAAGCACTCGATGCTGAGCGCGCTGAGAAAGAGAGAGAAGAGAAAGAAGCCAAAGGGGAGACATATGAACCGGAAGCCATCTCGAAGGAACCGCTCAATAATAAGACCCCTTTGTGGGCGAAGACCCCGAAGGAGTGCACAGACGAGGAGTACAAGGCATTCTATCATGAGGTTTTTCAGGACATGCGCGATCCGCTGTTCTGGATTCATCTGAATATGGATTATCCGTTCACGCTACAGGGAATTCTGTACTTCCCGAAAACTAACAATGTTTACGAGTCACTGGACGGACGCATCAAGATTTATAACCATCAGGTTTTTGTCGCGGATAATCTGGCCGAAGTTATTCCGGAATTCCTTTTCCTGCTTCGCGGCTGTCTGGATTGTTCAGATCTTCCGCTGAACGTATCCCGCTCAGCGCTGCAACAGGATGAATATGTCAAGAAACTCTCGGGACATATCGTTCGCAAAGTCTCCGACAAAATCAACGAAGAGATGAAGAAGGATCGTGAGGCCTTCGCTGCGTATTGGAATGACATCAGTGTTTTCGTGAAGTACGGCATGATGAAGGATGAGAAGTTCTACGAGAAGACCAACGAGAGCTGTCTTTTCAAGACCATCGGCGGGGCTTTTCAGACGCTCAAGGAACTTACCGCAGAGAAGGATACCGTTCGTTATACACAATCTCCGGATAAACAGGCGGCGTATGTTGATATCTGCACGAAGAAAGGATATCAGGTCGTCGTATTAGACGAAGATCTCGATAATAATTTCATCTCCTTCCTGGAATATAAGTTTCCCAAGATTCATTTCAAACGCGTCGACGCGGAATTTGAGGGCGAAGCGGCACCGGAAGAAGACAAGAAGATCCTTGAAGATCTTTTCCGTCGCGCAACGCAGGATGACAAACTGGATATATCACTGGTGTCGATCGGTGACGACCATCTTCCGGCATTTATTCGCGAGACCGAGGAAGCTCGGCGCATGCACGAGATGAGAAAACAATTCGAGAAGATGCGCTCCGGCAACGACGATGATCCGTATAGAGATCTCGATGCTATGTTCCCGGAGAAGAAAGATCTTGTTCTGAACAACGATCATCCTTTGATACTTCGCTTGCGTGGTTTGTCCGGAGTTGCTGACGACGAGACGAAGCTGCTTCGAATTGCCCAACATGTTTATGATCAGGCTCTTTTGAGCCACGGCTCACTGAACGCGGAAGGTTTGAAGAGGTTCCTGAAGTTTAATTCAGAACTTCTGACGGACGCGTCTTCCGGAATCTCGTAAATAATTCATTACGTATGGAGGTGCTCATGCGGGACACTATGGCGGTTCGAAGACTTTTTTCGGAAAAGAAAGATGCATTTGCGATTGAGGCGCAGGGGATTCTTAAGGACATCCGCGCTGAACTGGGCATCGGCTCGATCGAGAAGGTGAGGGTTCTGAATCGATATGATATTTCCGGTCTTTCGGAAGAAGAATACGAAGCGACCAAGCATGTTGTATTCTCCGAACCTCCCGTGGATATTGTCTATGATGAGGAGGCTCCCACACAGGATTCCTGCTTTGTTCTTGCGGTAGAGGCATTACCCGGTCAGTACGATCAGCGTGCGGATTCTGCCGCGCAGTGCGTACAGATCGTCACCTGTAAAGAACGTCCTGTCATTCGAACCGCTCGCGTACTTGTCTTTTATGGATTATTAACGGAGAGCAACCGCCAGCAGATCACAAAGTTCCTGATCAACCCCGTTGAGAGCCGTGTCGCATCACTATCGAAGCCGGAGTCGCTGGAAGATCATTTCGCGCAACCTGAACCCGTGTCTACGATCGACGGTTTCATCAAGATGGATGAGACGAGCATCAGCGCACTGCGCAAAGATATGGGTCTTGCGATGTCCGACGCGGATATCACGTTTACCCAGAACTTTTTTCGCGAGATCAATCGTGATCCTACCGTGACGGAGATTCGTGTACTCGATACGTATTGGTCGGATCATTGCCGTCACACAACCTTCTTGACCGAACTGACAGATGTTTCTTTTAGCGATCCAGAATCGTCCGTTTCTTCGGTTCTTTCCAAGGTATACGAAGATTATCTGGACCGCCGCGAGGCCATTTATGGCGATCGCATTGAGAAGAAACCCGTCTGTTTGATGGATCTTGCGACGATGGCCATGCGCGCCTTAAAGAAGGACGGAAAACTTCAAGATCTGGATGAGTCCGAAGAGATCAATGCGTGTTCCATTCGCGTGACGATTCAGGTTGACGGCAAACCGGAAGATTATATCGTCATGTTCAAAAACGAGACACATAATCACCCGACAGAAATTGAGCCTTTCGGCGGCGCAGCCACCTGTCTCGGAGGCGCGATCCGCGATCCTTTGTCCGGCCGATCCTACGTATACCAGGCGATGCGCGTCACCGGAGCCGGTGACCCTACGGTTCCGATCTCGGAAACCTTGCCCGGCAAGCTGTCGCAGAAGAAGATTGTCCGCACAGCTGCCGCAGGTTACAGTTCCTACGGGAATCAGATCGGACTGGCAACAGGCCAGGTCGATGAAGTATATCATCCCGGATATGTAGCAAAACGTATGGAGATCGGTGCCGTGATCGGTGCTGCTCCCGCTTCATCGATTGTTCGGGAGAGACCGGAGTCCGGTGATATCGTCATTCTTCTCGGAGGCAGAACGGGAAGAGACGGCATCGGAGGAGCGACGGGTTCCTCGAAGGCACACGATGAGAAATCTGTCGTCACCTGCGGTTCTGAAGTGCAGAAAGGTAATCCTCCGACGGAACGCAAGATTCAGCGCCTGTTCAGAAATCCCGATGTCTCTCGTATGATCATCCGTTGTAACGATTTCGGTGCGGGCGGCGTGTCCGTTGCGATCGGCGAGTTGGCTGACGGACTTGTGATAGATCTCGATAAGGTGCCCAAGAAGTACGAGGGTCTGGATGGGACAGAACTTGCAATCTCAGAGTCACAGGAGCGCATGGCAGTTGTTATTAAGAAGGAAAACCATGACGCTTTCCTTGCGTTTGCTCACGAAGAGAATCTCGAAGCAGTCCATGTTGCGACCATTACGGAAGAGAAGAGAATGGTCATGAACTGGCGCGGTCAACGCGTGGTGGACCTTCCTCGGTCATTTATCGATACGAATGGTGCACCGTCTTTTGCATCGGCTGTCGTCATGATGCCGGATCTTTCCGAGGATTTCGCCAAGGGGAACGCGAAAGGATACATCGAAGGTGACTTTGTCTCGTCGGTTAAGAATACGCTCTCGGACCTTTCGACTTGTTCGCGCAAAGGACTTATTCAGCGCTTCGATTCAACGATCGGAGCGGGAACGGTTCTTATGCCTCTTGCCGGAAAATACCAGGACTCACCGGAAGAGGGAATGGTTGCAAAGATTCCTGTCCTGTCGGGTACTACCGATGCAGTGACCGTTATGAGTTACGGATTTGATCCCTACTATTCCGAATGGAGTCCGTTTCACGGTTCGTATTACGCCGTTGTCGAATCTCTTCTGAAACTTCTTGCAATGGGTGCGGATCCTCGAAAAGCGCGATTAACGTTCCAGGAATACTTCGAGCGCATGTCGAGCGAAGAAGCTTGGGGCAAACCGCTCGCGGCACTGCTCGGCGCATATAAAGCGCAGCTGGATTTTTCCACGCCATCGATCGGCGGCAAAGACAGTATGTCCGGTTCATATAATGACATCTGTGTTCCGCCGACACTGGTTTCCTTTGCCGTTGCGACGACAACTGCGGATAAGATCTGCTCTTCAGCACTCGTACGAGAAAATCAGAAGCTTTACGCCGTTTCCCTAAAGAGAGACGAAAATGGCTTATTCAAGAAAGATCATGCGGATCGTGTGATTTCGGCCATCTCAAACCTGATGAACCGCGGTCAGGTAGACGCGGCCGCTGTCGCGAAACAGGGCGGCGTCGCTGCGCGCGTTGCCCAAATGTGTTTCGGAAATCGTCTCGGTTTTCTGTTTGAAGACGGACTTTCCGAGAAGGATCTTTTTGGCCGTGCGTTCGGTACAATGCTCCTAAGTGTACGGGATAAGAATGCTGTCGAGAAAATCGAAATGATCGGCGGAGCGTTGATCGGTCATACGACCGGAAGTCAAGCACTCTCGTATCGCGGTCGCCTGATAACATTGATGGATGCCCAGAATGCTCATAAAGGAACACTTGCCCGTGTTTTCCCCTTCGAGACGCCGGAACAAACAATCCCGGATGAAGCTCTTGTTCTGCCGAAGACGACACATCCGTCTCCCGCGGTTCATATCGCAAGAACCGCTCGTCCTCGCGTATTTATCCCGGCATTCCCCGGAACCAATTGTGAGATGGATTCTGCCAGAGCATTCGAAGAAGCCGGCGCGATCGCGGATGTTATGGTAATACGCAATCTGTCCTCGGCGGATACTGAGGAATCACTGTCCGTCATGAGCGAGAAGATCCGTCAGGCGAATATGGTTATGTTACCCGGCGGGTTTTCCGGCGGCGACGAACCGGAAGGTTCCGCGAAGTTCCTGGCAGCGGCATTCCGAAACCCCTATGTAACCGATGCGGTTCGTGATCTTCTGAAGAACCGTGACGGTCTCATGCTCGGAATCTGTAACGGCTTCCAGGCATTAGTGAAGCTGGGTCTTCTTCCGTACGGTGACATTCTGCCCTTAGATTCGGACGGCCCAACACTTACATTCAATCGGATCGGCAGACACCAGTCCGGGTATGTCACTACAAGAATTGTATCTGTGAACTCCCCCTGGTTGACACTTGTCTCGCAGGGAGATCTGCATGAGATCCCTGTGTCTCACGGCGAGGGAAGATTCTATGCAAAAGAGGATACGCTCAAGCAGTTATTGAGAGACGGTCAGATCGCGACTCAATATGTTGATGATAAGGGAATACCTTCCATGGATACGAATTTCAATCCGAACGGATCGTCATTTGCCATCGAAGGTGTTGTCAGTCCGGACGGAAGAATTCTCGGCAAGATGTGTCATTCCGAGCGTGTCGGCACATCAATCGCGAAAAATATTCCCGGCAATAAAGATCAGAAACTCTTCATCTCCGGCGTCAGGTATTTCTCTTAATGGATAAGAAGCGTTGTTCCGAACTGATTAAAGATTTTATTATTTTACCGACCAAGAGTCTCGGACAGAATTTTCTGATCGACGAAGACGTGGCGGATCGCATTGTAGCGGCAGCCGGCATCTCGTCGGACGACGTTGTCGTGGAGATCGGACCGGGACTCGGAGCTTTGACAGAAAAGCTCAGTGAGGTAGCCGCACATGTATATGCCGTTGAAATAGATATTCATTTATTGGAAGCTCTCCAACATTGCCTGAAGGACCAATGTAATACAACGGTTCTTCATACGGATTTTCTCAAATTATCACGCGCGTCTCTTCCCATTGCGGATAAGACAACACGCATTGTTTCGAATCTGCCGTATTACGCGATGACACCGATCATGCAGAAACTTTTTCGCGAGTGGGAAGATGCCGCATGTATGGTTTTTACCGTGGAAAATGACGCTTGCGACAGAATTTTCGCCGAGCCGAATACAAAGCCATACGGTCCGTTATCTGTATTCTCCTCTCTATACGGGAAGAAGGAGAAGCTGTTCACGCTTGATTCAAGTTCCTTCTATCCGGCGCCGCACACCAAATCCGCGGTCATACGACTGGTTTCGAGCGGTGCGCTGCGCGATGCTCCGAGCGTTCTTTTTCCTCTGGTCAATGCGTCCTTTGGGCATCGGAGGAAGACACTCTTGAATGCGCTTTCCTCCAGCGGACTCTTCCCGGAAGGGAAAGAACAGGTTGCATCAGTACTGTCTGCCGCCGGTATTTCTCCGATGTTGCGCGCTGAATCATTAACGCCCGAAGATTTCATTCGCATCGCAAATATGATGATTGGGAAGCCTTAATTGTCGCAAAACGATTTTCATTTTGCATAATTCATCATTAAAACTCGCATTTCGCGAAGAAAACAAAAAGATTTTGAAGATATTGCGCAAATAATCTGCAATTTTGTTACCTTTTATTTTCGTTTTTTGTCTACCCATTCCGGAAGAGAAATGGTATCATAGATACAGTCCGAAATTTAGCCAGTCATACACGAAAGGATGGAATCAAAATGGTTGTAACAAACAAGTACGTAAAAGAGTGGGTCGATGAGATGGCCGCTCTCTGTAAGCCGGACAAGATTGTCTGGATCGATGGTTCTCTCGAAGAGAAGAAGAGACTTGAGTCTGAGTGTCTTGCTGACGGCGAACTGATCGAACTTGATCAGGAAGCTCTTCCTGGATGCTTTTATCATCGTACTGCTCCGAACGACGTTGCACGTGTAGAGGATCGTACCTTCATCTGCTCCACCACGAAGGAAGAAGCCGGCCCGACAAACAACTGGATGGATCCTGCCGAGATGTACGCGAAGCTCAGTAAGCTTTTCGACGGATCGATGAAGGGTCGCACCATGTATGTTCTGGCTTATATCATGGGACCTGCCGGTTCACCGCTGTCGAAGGTCGGCGTTGAGATTACGGACAGTCGCTATGTTGTGCTGAACATGCGCATCATGACTCGTATGGGTGATATCGCATGGAAGCAGCTCGGCGAAGATTCTGATTTCGTTAAGGGTCTTCACTCCAAGGCACAGATCGATGCAGAGAATCGCTATATCGCACATTTCCCTCAGGACTACACCATCTGGTCCGTTAACTCCGGTTACGGCGGCAACGTTATTCTCGCTAAGAAGTGCTTCGCGCTTCGTATTGCTTCTGTTCTTGCCAAAGAGCAGGATTGGATGGCCGAGCACATGCTGATTCTCGGAATCGAGAATGTTGCGACTGGCAAGACACAGTACATCACAGGAGCTTTCCCGTCAGCTTGCGGCAAGACAAACCTTGCGATGCTTATTCCTCCGTCCTATGCCAAGGGATACAAGGTTTATACCGTCGGAGACGATATCGCATGGATGCGTCCTTTCCCGGATGGTCATCTGTATGCGATCAACCCGGAGAACGGTTTCTTCGGTGTTGCGCCCGGAACATCCATGGAATCCAACCCCAATGCGCTTCTCACGACGAAGGCCAACACTATCTTCACCAATGTCGCTCTTACGGACGACAAGAACATTTGGTGGAAGGGCATGGGCGTACCGGCACCTGCTCATATGACCGATTGGCTCGGCAATGACTGGAACACGGGCGACGATGAGAAGAACGCTGCGAACCCGAACAGCCGCTTTACCGCGCCTGCTGCTCAGTGCCCTTCGATCTCTCCGGAATGGGAGAATCCTCAGGGTGTACCGATCTCCGCGATTCTCTTCGGCGGCAGAAGAGCCAAGACCGCTCCGCTCGTCTATCAGTCGTTTGACTGGAACCACGGCGTATTTGTCGGAGCCACGATGGCATCCGAGACAACAGCTGCGGCTATCGGCGCGGTTGGTGTCGTTCGTCGTGACCCAATGGCGATGAAGCCGTTCATTGGCTACAATGCCGGAGACTATTTCGCACACTGGCTGCACATGGGTACACTCATCGAGAAGAAGCCGTTGATCTTCAATGTCAACTGGTTCCGTACGGATGAGAACGGGAAGTTCATTTGGCCCGGATACGGCGACAACTTCCGCGTTCTTGAGTGGATCCTCAAGCGTTGCAACGGCGAAGTTGAGGCGAGAAAGACTCCGATCGGCTATATTCCTTTCGCGAAGGACATCGACCTTACAGGTCTCGAGAACTTCACAGAGGCGGATGTCGAGGGACTTCTTTCGATCGAGAAGCACGTATGGGAAGAGGAGATGGCGGATATTGAGAAGACCTTTGCGGGCTTCGATCGTCTGCCGGCCGAGATGAACGTACAGCTTGAAGCACTGAAGGCGCGTTTTGCCGAAGTGTAAGTAGAAATTTGACAATGGACGGGCCGTCTTCTTCGAAAGACGGCCCGTTTTTTTGTCTATATCCGCGAATATTCGGTATAATATCACTGAAAGGCAGGTGCTGTATGAGAGATAAAGATGCAGAGAATCAAGAAAGCATATACCGCAGGTTCTCGGCTGGGAAACCCGGCGGTGAGAAGAAGATGCCTGCGACATCCAGAAATTCAGCTTCAATGCCAGAGTATCGCCAGATTCGTCGGGAAACGATTCCGGCATCTCCTCGTACAGACCAACCGAGAAACACCCGAGTCACCGTTCATATCGCCGGCATGCAGTATCGACTCGTTGCCGGTGATCATGAGCAAGAGGCCTATATTCGTGAGATAGCCATGAAAGCGGAACAACTGATTCAACACGTACAATCCAATATGCCTGGATTATCGATGACGAGTGTTACCGTTCTGGCTCTGGTCAACGCGTTGGACGAGTCTTCGAAATATGAAGCGGAGATTCTTGACCTCAAAGAAAAACTTGAGGCCTTTGACCAGTCGCAAGTCAAAATGCGAGAGAATTACACGCATCTTAGAGAAATCAACTGGGAGTTAAAAAAAGAAGTCCTTCGCTTACAGTCTGTGATCGATGAAGCAGAGAAACAGGAGCGCGAAGGAGCGCAGGATACCAAAGACAAAGAACTGCTGCCGCTGGAAGAATTGGTTTTCGATTATCTTGCGGATTCGGAATCCCTTGATATTCGGGATGACATCAGCGACCAGGATGATGAAGGAGATTATTTGTGATCAAACGACCAGAATTACTAGCTCCCGCGGGATCTCCGGAAATGTTGCGCGCTGCCGTCGATCATGGAGCCGACGCAGTCTATCTTGGACTCGGATCGATGAATGCCCGTGCTAATGCGACAAATTTTGAAGGAGAGAGTCTTCTCTCATCATTAGAATACGCTCATGTACGGGGAGTGAGATCCTATTTAACGCTCAACACACTTCTTCGTGATGATGAGTTTCCCGAAGCTGTGCAGACAGCGCGAATGGCATATGAGAGCGGTATGGATGCGATCATTGTGCAGGATATTGGATTGCTTCGCGTGCTTCATGAGAATTTGCCCGGGATCCCGATCCATGCAAGCACACAAATGAATCTATTTCAGGATAATTTCGAGAATTTTGTCACGAAATATGGAATCTCGCGGGTTGTTTTACCCCGTGAATTGTCTCTCGAAGAGATTTCGCAACGAACGCGGGAAGCCGCACGCTATGGTGTTGAGACGGAGGTCTTCGTTCACGGAGCACTATGTGTCTCCTATTCGGGTCTCTGTCTGTTCAGCGCGATGAACGGAAACGGACTTAGAAGCGGAAATCGCGGTCTGTGTGCGCAACCATGCCGAACCCGGTTTGCTATTTCCGGATCGAATGGGAAGGTTTTTGCCGACGGACGACTTCTTTCCCCGAAGGACCAGTGTGCATTGTCATCTCTGGCGACCTTAGTTCACAGCGGAGTCTCATCTCTGAAGATTGAGGGGAGAATGCGCGATGCTGCTTATGTAGCAGCCACGGTCAAGGTTTACCGGAAAGCAATTGATAATCTTCTATCAGGTAATGTGAGCGAATCAAGCGAAGAAGACAGGGAAGAGCTTCTACAGGTCTATAACCGAGGCGGATCTTTTACTTCAAGATATATGACTTCTGATTTCTCCTCAGAGTATCTCTCCGGAGACTATCCCGGAAGGTTCGGAATACTCATCGGAAATATCATCAAAAAGGATGCAAAGGCCGGAACCATAACCATACGTCCGGACAATACGGCGCTGCCGCAGCGGGGGGATTATTTGTCGATTCGCAAGGAGAATGCGGAGATCGCCAGCTTTCCGATCGGTTCTTGCGAGAAACGGGGAGATCTATTATGGGTCAAGGGACTACATCCGCACATGATTGATAAGTTGCCGGATCAATCTTCCGTTTATCGCATGTCCGACAGAGCCAATCAAATGGATTTGCTCTCCGGAAAAGACGCAGTCAAGACTCCGGTCAATGCCCGATTCGATGCCGGGACAAGCGACCTCATTCAGGTGACATTAAGCGTTTCGGACGGAAGATGGAAGGATACAAGTGTAAGCTCCGAGCTGCCGCTTCACACGGACGATTCGTATCCCGTTCTGTCACGAGACCGTATGGAATCACAATTAGGTAAGATGAAGAGTTCTCCTTTTCAATTGTCTGTCGTCCAATATGCAGACGATATAATTCTTCGCGTACCCGTCTCCGCAATCAATGAAGTTCGTCGCGACTTGACAGATAAACTCGCGCGTAAAATTCTCGAGAAATCAGTCCATACGTTTTTTTCCGACGAATCCGTTCTCAAACAAGATTTGTCCATAGATAACGTTTCTCATCGAAAGGTTTTGGTTGACGGTTATCTTGTACGGTATCGGGATTTGTCTGTAATTGACACCGATTTTCTGGCTGTCGGCGCCGATTATTACGGTTTTTCCGTCTTTGATATAGCCAATGAGAAGTATACTGATGCGCTTGTCCGTTTGTTTTCCATTGAGCCGGATGCTCGCTTCCTAATCGACTTGCCTTCCGCGTATAAAGGCACGCTACAACCGTTGATCAATCAAGCTATTGAGATAACCCAAAGGAATCTGTCCGGACATTTTCAAGGGTTCCTGCGGTCAGGAATAACCGATTGTCGCCAGGAAGATTTTGTCAGCGCATCGGCGAATCTTTACAATGCGAAAGCTGTGATCACAGCGCTTCAATCCGCTCCTGCCGCCTTACAAATCTCCTATGAACGAAGTGAGTCCGATACTCTCGATATTCTTGCCGAAGTTAGATCCGCGGGATACGCGGAGTTCGCCGTCATCCTTCATCGATACGGCCGAATCGAATGGATGCAAAGTGCATTTTGTCCGGTTGGCCGAAATGTACCGGGTTGCCGAACTTGTCATTCCAAACGCAAGTTCTCCCTTCGTGTTCTTAAGGAGACCAGTGATGATACCAATTCCGGCAAAGAGTTATCGATTGTGACACATCCCGAAGTATGTTCTACGGAGATCCTTGGATCCTGTGCGAATACCTTCTCCGAAACGACAGTCGAACAGGTGCGTCGCAGTGGCCTTACGGTGATAGAATCCTATGTTTTCTACGATGAAGATTATGATACGCGAATAAATACGATCAACAAGAGATAAATTCAATCCTCACAAACCTAACGAATATCTATCCGACGCTATATAACGGAGGTCGACCTGATGGCAGATCATAATGTAGAAATATTTATTACGCTTCTATCTCCAATGGGAGTTATTCCCCGCTACGCTCATGACAATGATGCAGGTATGGATCTATACGCTTCGGAAGATCTGGTCATTGAGCCGGGTCAGACGAAGTTAGTCCACACAGGCATTGCGATCGCGCTTCCCGACGGGTTTGAGGCGCAGATCCGTCCTCGCAGCGGTCTCTCGCTAAACACGATGCTTCGAATTCCGAACAGTCCGGGCACGATCGACGCGGGTTATCGCGATGAGATTTGTATTATTGTTCATAATGCTTCCTTTCTATGCGGGAAAGACGGTGTGACGGACGAAGTTTTCACCCTGCAAGACAAAGGAAATCATCATGGCTCGTACCAGATTAGTCGCGGGGATCGAATCGCTCAAATGGTTATCTCCCAGACTTCACGAGCGAAAATGACCGTTGTAGAGTCTTTACGGGGGATCGGAGAAGATCGGAGCGGCGGCTTCGGATCAACGGGTGTTTCCGTATAAATATCTATCGTCGATGACATCGTAGTACGAGGATATTTTTCGTGACAAGTCTTCCTTTCTGATGATAGAATAAACCTACCCATCTACGATGCAAGATGAAAGGCGAACATTAGCTCATATTTCTTGCGTCGGTTTTTTTGCGCGAAGGAATATTTGCTTACGCACATAGGTCATTCGAGAAAGGAGGAGAGATCATGATCGAGATGTATGTCACCCGTCAGACGAACCAGAAAGACAAAATGGTGAATCATTTAGAACGCGTCGATAAGATCTGCGATGATTGCTGGATCAACATGTTCTCTCCGACAGAGGACGAGCTGCACGTCGTTGAAGAACAAACCGGCATCCCGGCAGAGTTTCTTCGCTATCCCTTAGACGAAGAAGAACGGCCTCGTATCGATACGGATGACGATACCGCCGACGCTCTGATCCTTATCGATATTCCTTACGTTCGCAAGGAAGGGCAGAGTGTACATTACGAGACCGCTCCGCTCGGAATTATCATCACAAGACGCCACATCGTAACTGTAAGTTTACGCGAGACGACGATTTTTGATCAGTTTACAAACAATCGAGTTCGCGATTTCATCGTGAATTTCCGCACGCGTTTTGCGATTCAGATTCTCTTGGCCGGGGCGAAGGACTACTTAAAACTCTTGCGTTATATTGACAAGACTCTCGAGTCGTCTGAACGCGAACTGTCGCGCTCGATCAGCAACAAAGACTTATACAAGCACCTGGAACTCGGTAAGTCCTTGATCTATTTCTCAACGTCGTTGAAATCGAACGAGGCCGTCCTTGAGAAGCTCATGCGCGGCCGTGTTGTCAAACAATATGAGGATGATGAAGATCTCCTCGAGGACGTCATCATCGAGTATAAGCAAGCCCGAGAGATGGCTGACATCTACACTTCCGTTGTCAACGGAACGATGGATGCCTATGCTTCGATTATTAATAACAATATGAATGTAATCATGAAGATTATGGCGGCAGCAACCATTGTTCTGTCCGTACCGACGGTAATCTCCAGCTTCTTCGGGCAGAATTTCCCCATGCCTTGGGATACGGATTTCCTCACGATGCCGTGGCCATTTTTCTCGTTGCTGGCTTTTTGCATTCTCAGTATGGCGGGTGCGATATTCATATTGAAGAAACGCCGTATGCTCTGATAAAGGAAGGTTCGCATCATGGGTAGAGGCCTTACCAGGCACAGGACCACAAGAAACCGTTTGTCGACGTTCGTGATCACCGTCGCCTCCGTTCTGACCGTACTTGCGATTAGTTTTATTATTATCGCCGCCGTCTCCGCATCGACGGCCAATGAGATGATGAGCGTCGAGAAGAAGGAACTGGCGAATATCCCTTCCAACATTTTGCCGAGTTATTCTGCGACAAGCTTCAAATCTTTCGATAATCAGACGAATCTGTCCGGTTGGTTTTTCAAAACCAACAATCCGATCAGTACGGTCATATTTGTGCATGATCTTGCATCCAACCGCATGCAATTTGATGTAGATACCGTAGACCTGATCGAAGATATGCTGGGTGCCGGTTACAATGTTTTTCTTTTCGATCAACGCAACAGCGGAGAATCCGAGGGAGATATCTCCGGCTACGGTTATTTAGAGTGGCAGGATGTTATCGGAGCGATTGAACATGTACGTAAGATTTCGGTTACTACCGATGTGATCCTATACGGTGTGGGTACGGGATGTTCTTCCGCATTGATCGCCGTTGACAAGTTGCCGGAGCCGGGGGACTTCGATGAGATTTCGGATTCCGCCTTCAAAGCACTGGCATTCGATCGAAGTTATGTGATCGGGTTGATTCTTGACTCTCCCGCGAAAAATTCCGATGACTATATCGAGCCGTTGGTGCGTGAGAAGGGAGGACTGGGTATGATTACGCAATATACCGTTCCTTACGCGATTCGTATTTCTGCGGGTGAGTCCGGAAACTATAATCTTTCCGCAATTATTTCGAGATTACAACTGCCGATTTGCATCTTCTACGGCGATAAGGATACATTTATCGGGGCCAGTCGAATTTCTCAGATTGTTGACGAACGGAAGCGACTCAATCCAGGCACGACATCCTCCGGAATTTTTCCGAATGCCGGATATACGGAGGCATACGCTTCTGATCCTGCCGGTTATCGCAAGGAGCTTCTCGACTTTCTTGCCGTACATTTTCAATAAGTGATCACTTACAACGTCCTAACCCCATGAACGACTAGCCCGAAAAACGGAGATAGATATGAAACCTGTTCTTACTCTTGGCATAGAATCCTCCTGTGACGAGACTGCCTGTGCCGTCGTTGCCGACGGCCGGAAAATCCTGTCGAATGTCATCGCATCACAGGCTGACTTTCACACACAATACGGTGGAGTCGTTCCGGAAATTGCCTCGCGAATGCATGTGGACGCTATTATTCCTACGATCCGTAAATCTCTCGAAGATGCCCGGGTATCCTTGTCAGATCTTTCCAGCATTTGTGTCACAAAGGGCCCGGGGCTCGTTGGCGCACTTCTTGTCGGCATTTCCGCTGCCAAGGGTCTTTGCGAGGTCACCGGCCTTCCGCTCGTCGGCGTAGGTCACATTGAGGGTCATATCGCGGCGAATTATCTCGCTGACGAGAATCTTTCACCTCCCTTTATCTGTCTGGTTGTTTCCGGCGGTCACAGTCATATCGTGCTTGTTAAGGATTACACAAGTTTTCAGATTCTGGGGCGAACCCGTGACGATGCAGCCGGCGAAGCCTTCGATAAGATCGCCCGGGCGATCGGTCTGGGATATCCTGGAGGACCCAAAATGGATCTTGCCGCTATCGGCGGTGATATCCATCGGTATACATTTCCGCGAACGCATTTCCCGGATTCATTCGATTATTCTTTTAGCGGAATCAAAACCGCTGCGATGAATCTTATCAACCGATTGAAGATGTCCGGCGAGGAAATTCATTTGCAGGACTTCGCAGCATCTTATCAGCATGCCATTGTCCAATCGTTGGTGACGAACGCCATTGACGCATGTAAAATGCATAATATCAGGACACTTTGTCTGGCGGGTGGGGTCAGTGCCAATCGCCATCTGCGTGACGTGCTTCGCACCTGTTCCGCAGACGAGAATATTCACGTACAATTCCCGCCACCTGTCCTGTGTACGGATAATGCCGCAATGATAGCGTGCGCGGGATATTATCGATTTATCGAAGGAAAAAGAGATGACCTTTCGATGAATGCCGAACCCTCACTCACTCTTCAATGATCGAGAGGACAAGAAACTATGGCAAGACAAAACGGTATTAAGATTATTGCGGAGAACCGAAAGGCTTTTCACGATTATTATATTGAAGAGAAATCCGAGGCGGGTATCTCTTTATTTGGCACGGAAGTCAAATCGATTCGAGAGGGAAAGATGAATCTCAAGGATAGCTATGTCCAGATCAAAGACGGTGAGATGTGGCTGGTCGGTGTTCATATCAGTCCATATGAGCAAGGAAACCGCTCGAACAAAGATCCTATGAGAACGCGCAAACTCCTGATGCATAAGCGCGAGATTATTCGTTTGTATTCCATCATCAAGCAAGAAGGCTTGACCCTTGTTCCGACAAAATGTTACTTCTCGAACGGTAAAATTAAGATCGAGATTGGACTTGCGAGGGGAAAAAAGAATTACGACAAACGCGATGTCGAGGCCAAGAAAGATGCCAAGAGGGACATTGAACGGAGTCTGAAGAGTCACGTGAAATCATAAACCATTTCCGTTGCAACTCGACATAAATTATTCTCTGATACGCGAGGTGAGTTCTTGATCAGTATTATCGTTCCTGTCTTCGGTGCTGAGCCCTATCTGGATGAGTGTGTCTTAAGTCTTCTGCGCCAGACGTTTGAGGACATTGAAGTCATTCTCGTCGACGACGGTTCTCTCGACGCCAGCGGAAAGATTTGTGACCAGTACGCAGCCTTGGACCCAAGAGTTAAGGTGATTCACAAGAAGAGCAGCGGTCCGTCGGATGCAAGAAATGCGGGGCTTTCCGTTGCGCGCGGCGAGTACATTGGTTTTATGGACAGTGACGATTTCATCAGCCGGGACATGTTCGCTTTTCTTGTTGATCTTCTCGAGAAGCACCAAGCCGATATCGCAATTTGCGGTCATGTAAAAACATTCCCGCGCGGCCGTGTGTTTCCGCACCTTCCTCGCAAGAAGCTTCGTATTATGGGGCCGGAAGAGGCGATCAAGAAGATGCTTCAGGTTTCTCATTATGAATCTTTCGTATGGAATAAGCTTTTTCGTCGTGAGATTCTTACGGGAATCTCCTTTCCATCCGGTCATCTTTATGAAGATCTCTATACAACCTATAAGGCGCTTGATCGCGCAAATAAAATTGTCTATTCCCGAGAAATAAAGTATTATTATCGACAGAGAGCCGGAAGCATCATACATTCCGCCTATAACGCGAAGGTATTTGATTACATACAGGCAAGTCTGGATCTTTGCGAATTCTCAAAGAAGAAGTATCCTCGAATCTATCCGACTGCCTTCTTCGCATATCTGCGAGCCCGTGCCTTTACGTTTCTGAAGATTCTTTTCGCCCAACCGCGAATGCTCTTCAGCCAGGAGATCAGACGGGAAGAGATGTACAAATACATCCGAGCCATCATCTCTTCGATCAGGTGAGGAATATGAGTAAATCGAAACACAATGAATCCAAGAACAAAAAAATCCGTTCTGGTGCGCTTGCCGGCGCGATTTTCTGTTGGGTCATTGTGTTCGGACTCATGGCGATGTACTTCATCATCACAATTTATGAATACAGTCAAACGGAAGAGATCATCTCAGGCGTCATGAATAACTATCGAATCCTGATCGATTATCAGACCTTCCTGTATGTGGCACGCGTTATTGCCTACGCATTCCTTGCTACATTTTCCTATGCGGCACTTGAACTGTCATCGAAGATTAAGATCGACTCCAAGCCGGAGAAAAGGATGAAGCTTGCGATCTTTCAGACATCCGTGCCGGAGATGCTTACGATCTGGCTGGTTTTTATGTACTCCTCCTGCATTGAGTATTATCTCCTTTTCCAACCAGGCCAAACAGCAGGCGTAATCCATTTTGTCCAGAACATGTTCGGAGCGCTCTCTGCGTTACTGATTATTCGGCTGTTGCGTTTCTTAGGACATCTGATCGTTTTCGCGCGTTCCCGTAAAGCCATGGTTGTGAATTGATTTTTCGAGAAGAGACCGTCCATCCTACGTCTATAACAGATAAAACACCCTCGAAGCATCATGAGATTTCTCATTTTGCTCGAGGGTGTTTGTTTATACGACGAGAATGGATGGTAGCCGCTGGAATAAATTAGTTCTTATTCGCCGTCATTCACGGTCCATGTCGTCTTGGCAGATACAGAATTACGAACGACATTGATATAGCTCTTGCCACAATTCACTTCGATCGGTTGTCCCTTGCTGTCCATCAGAACGATCGGATCATGAGGTCCATTCTTCGACCAGGTAATCGGAATAATCTTACCCTCTGAGGCATAGTATCCTGTGCCGCCATCTGTAAGATACGCGTCGATCGTGGTATCGCCATGCGGCTTGATATTCGCGAAAAGCACCACGACATTCGTGACGGAAATCTGGTTACCGGTCGTCTCATCTATCTGCGGATCTCCGTACTCACTCTTAAGATACAGCTTCGTAGCCGGATCATATGTAAAGGTCGAGTCATCATTATTCGTAGAAAAATATACGACCAACTTATCACAAGCCTCACCGGAGGTCAGCGCCTTGCTTCCTTCGGGAGCAAACGGGAAGAGAAGAGGAGTCTCGCCGGTCGCTTCGACCTTCAGATCTTCCATAGCACGCAGAATCTGCTCTCCGTTGGTCACAGCGGTATGCTCCAAATCACGCGCGTCCATCCAATCCGAATCTCTCCAGAAGTAGATGTTGTCCGGAAGTGTAATCTTGCCGTCAACGGATTGATCTCTCTCCTTGCTGTAATTATTCCCGTCAATATGGTCGATATCATTAGCCGAGAGGAAATCCGGAACCCGTGCATTCTTACCATAGTGAACAAAAATCGAATTCGTTCCCGCAGACAGGTCCGCGGCGATAATTCGAGCACTGCGAAGAGAGCCGACTTCAGGAACCTTAGAGACATCGGCAAATAAAGCGAGCATGCGCGTCTGTCCACCCTCCGTCTCAAACTCGTAAATCACATCCGCTACGGATATTCCTCGAGAGGGAAGAGCCTCCGGATGGTTGTTGATGGAAACCGATATGGATCTTTTCCCGACATTATCAGGATTCATATCCTGAACACCGGTCAGGGGATTGACAGCAAAGGGATTGTCACCTGCTGTCGGAAAGGGTTCTGTTGCAGTCGTCACCGCAGTCGTCGCTGCCGTTGCCTCCGTTGCTTGTGTCGAAGCAAGAGTCTCTGCCGGCTTATTCTGACAGGCTCCAATCACAAGACCTGTCGAGAGAACAGTTGCAAACGCAATCATCTTGATGAGTATTCTTGATTTCTTCATGCAATTCTCCTGGTTCATCGTTTGATGTGTCGTTACTTCAATGGAATGTTCTTGGAAAAAGATTATCTGTATTTTACCATAAAATGAAGTTCGTACATCTGTCTCCAGAAATTCTGATTTCTTGAAAAGAATCACAATATGAATTACAATTCTACTATCTATGTCAGAAAGAGAGGACAACAAATGAAAACAAACGGCGGAACGTCTGTCGGCGTCCGGGCTCCGTTACATACTACCCCCTCGGGAAATGCCCCTGAGCCAGGTAACCGAACACAACCGGCCTCTTTCAAGAAACGTCTGATCAAAGGTCTCTGTTATACGCTAATCGTTATCTTCGGTTTGTCGGGTGGTAGCGTTCTCTATCTTTTCCAGATGATGGGTCGCGTCGGATATTCTCCGATATCGATTGTCAATAACGAAGACTACACCCCTATGGATCTCGGTGAATTGGACAGCTCTGATGTCGCGACGGGAAACACGACGGCTTCCTGGTCTGACGGAGGTCATACGAAGGTCTTCATTGATGAACGGTTTCCGATCAAGAAGGTTGAGCAGAAGGACAAGAACGTCGAGAACATTCTTGTTTTCGGCGTTGATTCTCGCGGAACCGATGATGTTGAGTGTCGCGCGGATGCCGTCATGATCGTCTCGCTCGATACCCGCACACATTCGATCAAGCTCATCTCCTTGATGCGCGATTCGGGTGTTACGATTGAGGGACGTACCAACACAGACAAACTCACACATTCTTATGCCTACGGCGGTGTCGGATTACTCGTCAATACGATTAACGAGAATTTCGGGCTTGATATCCAGCGTTTTGTTATGTTGGATTTCTCGAGTTCTTCCGCCTTGATCGATCTGGTCGGCGGCATAGAGATCGACGTCCAGCCTAAGGAAGTAAAATACGCGAACCAGAGTATCAATGAGCAGAATATGCTGATGGGAACCGAGGAGCCTTTGTTGGAGAATTCGGGTCTTCAGACATTAAGTGGTGTGCAGGCAATCGCTTGGTCCCGTATTCGCCATGCGGACTCCGACTTCATGCGAACCAGCCGACAGCGCGCTGTTGCTTCCGCTCTGATTAAGAAGGTCGCATCGCAGAATGTTCTGAAACAACTCGCTTTCCTCGATAATTCCGCGGGTATGTTCGAGACGAACATGACGCAGGCGGACCTTCTCCGCGTCGGAACCGTTGCGATCGGACTTGTGGGAACCATTGTAGAATTCCGCATACCCGATGACGGTCTTTATACCATTCAGGAGAACCCGTGGATGATGTTGATCAATTGGGAGCAGCAGATCCCCAAACTTCACGAATACATTTGGGGAGGGCAGGCGTCATGAGTAAGACATCCACTTCGCTCCTTCTCGAGACCAACCAGAAGCGCGGCATCGCACAAGAGAATGCCTTTCTCTATAATTTTTTCCGCCTTCCTGCCGACTTCAACGCATCCTTTGCCCGTTCGGCTTCATCTGATGCACCGCTTCAGCTTTTCGCGATCGCGTCTGCACAAGGCGAAGACACGTTATCCGCAATGGCGCTGCAGGGTGTCATGCGAATTCTCGAGAAGAGAAGCGCGGAATTATCGAACCAGACCTCGATCGATTTCAATTCCTTCACGGACTCATTGATCGGCGAGATGAATCAGGCTGTATGCGCGTTCTGCGCGAAAAACAACGGCTCCGCAGTTCGCATTTCAATTACGCTCCTTGTCCTGGAAGGTGACGCGTTGCGGGTTCTCCACGTCGGAAACACTCGTGCTGTTCTCATTCGCGACGGCAAGGTAATTCCGATTACCGAGGACCAGACCGTTGCGCACCGTTACGTGCAGTCCGGCGCAATCTCTGCGGAGAACGAGAGAAGTCATCCGGAACGCAATACGCTCACGCAGTATATCGGAAGATTTCCGCAGGATGGTCCTGTGCGTCCCGAGAAGAAGGTTGCTTTCAAATTGAGAACCGGGGATGAGATCGCTTTGCTTGGCACAGGGATTCACGAGGCTGTGAGTATCCAGGAGAGAGATGCGATTCTGCGCTCTAGCAACCAACCCGAGTATAAGACCAAAGAAATTCTTCGCGCGGCGCAGACAATGATTCGAGGCGGATTATCCGCGATGGTCATCCGGGTAGATGAGACAACCGTGCTGCCTGCGGGTCTTGCCGTCGCAACTGCCTCGCAGATGACGCCGTCTACAGCTTCGTCGGCCTACCCCGCACAGATAGTTCCGCAGGATTCGAATCTTTCGGAGGGATCGATCGATGTTGCGAATGTCACATCGAAACCGCAAAGCAAAGCAAAGTCCGTCATTGTTCCCATTGTATTGTTCCTCTCGTGTCTGTTGGCCGGATATCTCGGAGCTATGTTCATCTTCAGAATCGGAAATCTGATTCCTTCCACTCCGACGCCGACAGAGTCCGGTGTGGAGGCGACGCTCGGAAAGATTAAGTACTTGACGGCTGATATGGTTGCTTTCTATCCGGAAGCCTCAATTGAATCCGTCCCGTCGAGATATCTCTCGAGAGGCGAAGTCGTAATTTTCTACGAAGAGAGCGGTTCCTTCTCCAAGGTAAAGACGACCGACGGCGTAGAAGGATTTGTATTGTCTGTCATGTTGTCTGATCAGGATCCCACCATCGGAGAATCTCTGCCGGAGATGTCTGCCGATCCGACACCGATGCCCACGCAGGAATCAACTACCGCGGCGACATCCCAGGAAACCAGCGCTTCCGAGTCTACCGCGGCGACGTCTTCGGAGACTTTGGCGACGGAATCGACCCCAACGAGTGAGACAAGTCAAACATCCGAGACGTCCGAATCAACGACTGCGTCTTCCGGCGAAACATCTGCGACGACAGAGAGTACGACAACGGAGTCGACGACCGCCGCAACAACTTCGGCCACAACATCCGAGACGTCAGAAACATCCGCCGAGTAATCCGTTCGAGTCTTGCGGCTCATATGGACATCATGAATCAACCGATACGCAAAAAGCGGCTGTTGCAAAATGAACCAATGGTTCAAGATGCAACAGCCGTTTTCATCTCTGTTATCAAAAAGGGAAGTGAGTTACTTCGTGAAAAACTCTTTATATAGCTCGCGAACCGCGTAATTACAATACTCATCGCGAACCCCGAACATAACGGAGATTTCGGAAGCACCCTGGTTAATGATCTCGAGGTTGATTCCGGCTTTGCTGAGTGCGGAGGCGGCGCGTGCGGTCGTGCCGACGGTTTTTGCCATAGCTTCACCGACAATCATGACGATCGATAAATCACGCTTCACGGAGATCTCGTCTACATTGAGTTCAAGGCTGATCCGTTCGACAATTTTACGTTCCTTGTCCGGCGAGAGCTCTGAGGAACGAATGATTACGGACACAGAGTCAATGCCTGAAGGCATGTGTTCTATGGAGATTCCTTCCTCCGCAATAATCTTCAGGACCTTCATCAGAAAGCCAACCTCTTTGTTCATGAGATATTTGCTCATGTTCAGTGTGCAGAATCCCTTCTCACCGGCGATTCCCGTAACCAGCGAATCGTAGTTCTTCCGCTTGCTGACAATGATCGTTCCGTCGGCGGAAGGATTATTCGTGTTTCTGATGTTGACCGGAATACCTTTCTGGTAAGCCGGATACAGTGCCTCTTCGTGCAGAACCGAGAAGCCGGCGTAAGCGAGCTCGCGCATCTCATCATATGTGATTTCACGGATCGGGAAGGGGTTCTTCACGAGGGCGGGATTGACGGCATAGACGGAGTCGACGTCCGTCCAATTCTCATAGACGGAGGCATTGACAGAAGCGGCGAGAATCGCTCCGGTAATGTCGGATCCTCCTCGCGAAAATGTCACGACATCGCCTTCCGGTGAATACCCGAAAAAACCGGGGAAAACGCAAATGCCTTCATTCTCGGTAAGTCGACCGAGATTCGCATAAGATTCCGGCAGAACATTCGCTTTGCCAAAAGCGGAGGTCAGGACAAGACCGGCATCCTTGGGGTTCGCGTAATACGCGGGGTGTCCGATCGATGTAAGATACGAGGCGACCAGGCGTGCGCAGTTATCTTCTCCGGCAGCCTTCAACGCGTCCATATATCGATCCGGATGACTTCTGTCGGCATCTGCCAGCGATGTCAGATTCTCGCGGATCGAAGCAACAACAGAGGTTACGGACAGCTCATCGGCAATCTCTTCATAGCGGAGAATAACAGAGGATAATTCTTTATCTCCCGATTTGCCTTCAAGACGAGCCGTTGCGAGAGCAATTAATAGGTCTGTAACCTTAATATCAGATTTATATCTCTTCCCGGGTGCCGAAACGACCAGAAACTTCCGCTCGGCGTCCGACAGAAGAATATCGCATACCTTCTTAATCTGAGATGCATCCGCAAGAGATGATCCTCCAAATTTCGCTACCTTCATATCCCAATTACAGCGCCCTCGGCCCTGTTCCTCCTTAAAATCAATCTATCCTTCGTATCTCGTCAATTATAATCGGTACGAACATCTCATTTCAAGTAAAGAAAATTCAAGAAGAGATAATTATGCAAGAATTGCCTAGTAAGGCTGCATCATGATATGGTAATAAGAAAAGGCGGACAAGAACTTCATGAAACTCTCTCAAATGCTGCGCCCGAAAACGGTGGTTGCCAGTGTCATCAAAACAGATCCTTCCTTGATTCGAAGTCATGGCTTCAAGGTAGCTTTGCTTGATCTTGACAACACACTGGCGGAAGACCATGTCACGCATCCCACCGAATATTCCAGAGAAGCGATACAGTTTCTGAAGAATTTGGGATTGGTTTGCTGCATTGTTTCGAATGCAAAGTCGAAGCGATCTGCGGATTTTGCGGATGAACTTGGAATTCCCTGCGTCTCATATGCGAATAAGCCTTCCACCGCCGGCGTTTTTCGTGCATTGTCACTAACCGGTTGCACGCCGGACGAAGCCGTTTTTTTTGGAGATCAGATATTTACCGATATTGTTGCCGCTAATCGGTCAGGAGTTTATTCTGTCCTGGTCGAGCGGGTAACGGAAGAAGAGTTGTTTTACATCAAGTTAAAGCGACCTTTTGAAAAGCTCGTTCGCCGTATTCTTCGATTCTAAACGCTTGCGCCTGCGGTATCAGTGAAAGTTTTTGCGAAGGACTTGCGGATCACGGTACAGTCAAGTAGAATATGTTAGCATGAATTTTACTGCCATTTGATTTCGTTAGAAACATCGGCATAGCTTTCTATTATGAGAGGAGATTATATGATCAGCGCAGGAGATTTCAGAAACGGTATTTGCTTTGAGATGGACTTCAATGTTTTTCAGGTTGTCGAGTTTCAGCATGTTAAACCCGGCAAGGGAGCCGCATTTGTCCGCACCAAGTACAGAAACGTGAAGACCGGCAGCGTTGTCGAGAGATCCTTCAATCCGAATGAGAAGTTTGAAGAAGCCAGACTCGAGAGAAACGATATGCAGTATATCTACTCGGATGGCGAACTGTATTACTTTATGGATCAGAGCACCTATGAGCAGCGCCCGATTTCCGCCAACGATATCGGCGATGCGATTAAGTTCCTCAAAGAAGAGATGATCTGTAAGATTCTTTCTTACAAAGGACAGATTTTCGGCGTTGAACTTCCGATCATTGTCGAACTGAAGATTACGGAATGCGAGCCCGGCGTTCGCGGCGATACGGCCAACAACGCTTCCAAGATTGCGGTTCTCGAGACCGGAGCCTCGGTTAAGGTTCCTCTGTTCGTGAACCAGGGTGAAGTTGTACGCGTTGACACGCGTACCGGCGAGTACATCGAGCGCGCCTGATCGCGCGATGATCTACTGACAGGGATGGTCTAGCGACCTGTCTTTGGGAGTAACAATGACATGGCCAATCAGAATTTGACTGCCGAATCGATCAAGGGTGAGCGCTCCATGTCGCAGGGCTTTGTCGCCCAGTACGCTGCCGAAGCTGCCCTTGAGGCAGACGGAGTGGCGTTTTTGAAGCCTTCGCACGGTGTTGTCATCAAAGAGACTCTGGGTATCGTTCATGAAGGCAAGGGCGTAAGTGTTGTTTTTCATGAGAACGATGATGGTTTTGTCTCCATCACGGTCTATCCGGTGGTCTATTATGGTATGATAATTCCGGAAGTTGCATGGGCCATCCAGGAACATGTTAAGGCTGATGTCGAGAAGTTTACGGGACTGGTTGTCGAATCCGTCGATGTTCACGTCTGCGGTGTGGTTTTGCGGGAGGAGGCTTCGGTTTGAGCAAGTTCGTTCGTGTTGTTCTTGTTTTATTCTCCCTGTTACTGTCGGTGTTTTCCGTCGTGCTCTTAACCGGGCTATTTGATGTCGCCGTATTCACCACTCTCAATCGAGTCCTTTCGAGTATTGTTTTGGATAATGTCTTTAAGTGGATTTATCTGGTGGTCCTTCTGATCATACTCGGTTTTGCCGTATGGGCCGTCTCTTATGCGATTCTTTCCGGGCGTCTGAGCCGCACGAGAATTCGTCAGACGGATATCGGAACGGTCGATATCGGAGTTGACGCCATCGAGAGTATTGCGCTGAACTCCGCCAAGAGCGCGCAGGTCGGCATCAAGTCCGCCAAGGCCCATGTTTTCTCGGGTAAAGATGACGCCATACGCGTTCAACTCAGTGCCGTCCTTTACGCGAACGTCGAAGTTCCCGCGATGATGTCCAAGGTACAGGATCGCATTAAGAAGGACATAGAAAGATATACCGGTATCTCTGTCGAATCGGTCTCGGTCAAGATTGTTCGCGTTGAACCGGTTGTCGCCAAGGTTGAGAGATAGACGCCATGAAGCATTTGCTGTCCCGTTTCCTCGATATGCTCAAGGATCGGAATGCCGGAATAATCGGCGGCGCCGTCGCATTTACGATTGCTTTGTTACTGGTTATTTTCGGTTTTGGAAAGACACTCTTTATTCTGCTGATGACGTTGGCCGGTTATTTGATCGGCGTTCGTTTATTCTCAGACAAAGAGCGCCTGAAGGATTTTCTCGATAAGATCATACCCCCCGGGAGGTTTAGATGAGCAGAAGAGAAGCAAGAGAACATGCGTTCCTGCTTTTATATCAGATGGAGATCAGAAAGAGCGCGCCGGAAGAGCAGCGCGAGATCTTCTTGTCTGAATTTCCGTTGGACGAATCCGATAAATTATTCTTTGATCGTGTCATTTCCGGCGTCAACGCAGAATCCGCCTCTCTCGACGCGGTTATCGCGCCTTTGCTTAAGGGTTGGAAGATCGAGCGTCTTCCCAAGGTCGATATCGTTATACTCCGAATCGCCGCCTTTGAGATCATGAACTGTCCGGATGTTCCGTTGAATGTATCGATCAGTGAGGCTGTCGTTCTTGCCAAGAAATACAGCACAGAGGAATCCAAGGCCTATATTAATGCCATTCTCGGACGACTTGAGCCGGGCCAGAAGGAATGAGTACGGTTTTTACCGTAACTGAATTAAACCGGTACACCGGCGAATTACTGTCTGCCGATCCCGTATTGTCTTCGGTTCGTGTATCCGGCGAGATTTCCGGTTGTAAGAAGTATCCGTCCGGTCATATCTATTTCACTTTAAAAGACAAGGATTCGCAAGTAAGCTGCGTTGCGTTCAAAGGGAATGCATCGCGTTTTTCTTTTGAACCGGAAAACGGCATCGGTGTGATCCTTACGGCTCGAGCCAGTCTCTATGACCGTGACGGTCGCTTTCAACTTGTTGTGTACGATATGGAGCGAAGCGGAATCGGCGATCTTTTTGCCGCATTCGAACGCAAAAAGCAACAACTCTCCGACGAGGGACTTTTCGCGCCGGAACACAAGAAGCGCATCCCGTTTCTTCCGAGGCGAATCGGTATTGTCACTTCGCCGAAGGGCGCTGTCATATCCGATATTCTGCAAATCCTTTCGCGCAGATACCCGAATTTCAATGTGTTGATCTATCCTTCCGCCGTCCAGAGAATCACGGCCGCGAAAACTCTTTCCGATGGCGTCCTTTGGTTCAACCGCAAGAAGAATGTCGACGTAATTATCATTGCCCGCGGCGGCGGCTCGATGGAGGATCTGTTCTGCTTTAATGACGAACATCTGGCGCGTACAATCTATGCATCACAAATACCGATCATCTCAGCCGTCGGGCACGAAACCGACTTCACCATCTGTGATTTCGTCAGTGATCTTCGCGCGCCGACTCCATCTGCGGCAGCGGAGCTGGTTATGCCCCTTAAGGAAGATCTATCCCGTTCGGTCGATGAATTATCCAACCGACTAGCCCGAATTCTTTCGTTACGAATCGAGAGAGAGAGAAGAAGACTCATTAACTATACGACGAGCCCGTCACTTTTGCGTCCTTTGCACCGGGTTGAGATGTCTTCGCAAAGACTGGATATGCTTCTTTATCGCATGCAACAGGCACTCGCGAGGCGATTGGATGCGAATTCGTCGATACTTACCAATCGAATCGGAAAGCTTCACGCGTTGAGTCCGCTTCGAATATTGTCCAGGGGATACGGAGTCACGACAAAAGAAGGAGAGACCGAACCGATAGCATCTGTCCGACGCGTACAAGTCGGAGACCGGATTCGCATATTGCTATCGGATGGCGAAGTTCATTGTACGGCAGATCGCATTGATCATAGGGAGGAAGCAAACCGTGAATAAGCAGGAATTGGAATCATTAAGTTTCGAGCAGGCCATGACCGAATTGGATCGAATTGTTAAGCTTCTGGATGCCGGGGACGTATCTCTTGAGGAATCGATTGCGCTCTACCAACAGGGAGTAACTCTCTCGTCGATTTGTACCGCAAAGCTTGAAGAGATAGAGAAAAGAGTTCAGATTCTTACAAATCCGGGACTCTCCGAACAAACGTCGGATTTTGATCCCGATACGAAGGCGGAGGCGTAGTATGAGTGAATTGTCGCCTTTTCATGCGAAGCTCTCCTCCTACCAGCGATTGACAGAAGATCATCTTTCTTCCTTCTTTCTCGGCGATACTACGGAGATGGATCCGACGAAAGAGGCCGCAATTTACAGTCTGACCGCCGGCGGCAAGCGTATACGCCCGGCGCTGCTTCTTGCGACCGCGGAAATGCTTCATCTCCGGATCGAGGATGTATTGCCTTTCGCCATGGCTCTTGAGATGATTCATACGTATTCTCTGATTCATGATGATCTTCCTTGTATGGATAATGATGTTCTTCGAAGAGGGAAGCCGACGTGTCATGTGAAATTCGGCGAAGCCATTGCACTTCTTGCCGGGGATGCTCTGCTGAACCGTGCGTATGAAGTCGTTCTTCAGGCGAGTCTCACACTTCCGGGCGGTGCATTACGCGCAGCTCTGTTTCTGGCTTCCATGGCGGGTTCGAACGGAATGATCGGCGGCCAGACAATCGATATATTGTCGGAAGGGAAGAGAATCGACAAGGATCTTCTGCTTACCTTACACCGGAAAAAGACCGGGTGTCTTCTTCGCGCACCGGTGATGATTCCCTATCTGATGTCGGAATATGCTGACACAAATGAGAATCTGGGGCATAATTTAGAGGAGTTCTCTTCCCATATCGGCCTTGCCTTTCAGATCAAGGATGATTTGCTTGATGTAACATCAACGGATGAGGTTCTTGGCAAATCCGTAGGTAAAGACGCGATTGAGAATAAGTCAACCTTTGTCACTTTGTTCGGCATATCGAAGGCGAAGGCGTATCTGCAGGAAGAGATAACGGCCGCCTATTCGAATCTAAACGAACTGGACAAGCTCGGTTTTTCTACTTCGTTTCTTAAAGACCTAACCGATTATCTCTTTACAAGGGACCATTAATTATGAGTGAAATATTTGACAAAATTCAATCTCCGGCAGATATACGTGATTTGAACGAGAAAGAAATGCGCGCGTTGTCGGAAGAATTACGAACGATGATCATCTCCGGCGTTTCCCAAAGAGGAGGACATTTATCCTCGAATCTCGGCGTCGTTGAATTGACCATCGCCATGCTCTCACGTTTTAATTTTGCCGATGAGGATCAGATTGTTTGGGATGTCGGGCACCAGAGTTATACCTATAAGCTACTGACCGGTCGCAAAGATTTCTTTTCGACGCTTCGACAACATGACGGCTATTCCGGTTTCCCAAAACGTTCGGAGAGCCCATATGATTTTTTCAATACAGGTCACAGCAGCACATCGATATCCGCAGCCCTCGGTCTTCTCCGCGCCAAAGAACTCAAGGGAGAGAAGGGCAAAGTAATCGCCGTCATCGGCGACGGTGCATTGACGGGCGGGCTGGCATATGAAGCCTTGAATGACGCGGGTCAATTCAGCGAGAATCTTATCGTTATATTAAATGACAACATGATGTCCATCGATAATAATGTCGGCGCACTTTCGCGAAAACTCGCATCGATGCGTTCCTCCCAGCGGTATATCCGGCTGAAGACCGATACCGAGAAAATTCTTCTCAAAATCCCGGTGCTCGGACGAGCGATTTTTCGACTGATTGCTCTGATCAAGGATTCGATCCGCATTGCAATCCGAAGAAGTCATCCGGTGATTTTCGAGGATCTCGGCTTCCGTTATTACGGCCCAATCGACGGACACAATATTCCTACACTATTACGGTATCTTGATACGGTTAAGAACATCAACAAACCCGTTCTTCTTCATGTCTGTACAAAGAAGGGCAAGGGTTATGATTTTGCGGAGGCTTCTCCGTCGCGTTATCACGGTGTTGTTCCCTTCGATATTGATCTTGGTTGCGAGAGCTGCGGAACGTCGACCTTCACATCCATGTTCGGAAAATCTTTGATCGGGATTGCCGAGAAGAATCCGAAAGTGGTTGCCGTCTGCCCCGCGATGATGTCAAGTGCCGGCTTAGAGCCCTTCAACGTACTCTTTCCCGATCGCTTCTTTGATGTTGGAATCGCGGAAGAACACGCCTTGACCATGGCTGCCGGTTTGTCCGCTAACGGGCTGGTTCCCGTCGTCGCCATCTACTCCACATTCCTCCAGCGCGGATATGATCAAGTTCTTCACGATATCTGTCTGCAGAACCTTCATGTCGTTCTCGCCATCGATCGTTCCGGCATCGTCGGTCAGGATGGAGAAACTCATCAAGGTCTGTATGATATTTCGTTGCTGATGAGTATGCCCACCATGGAGATTCTCGCTCCGCGAAACTACTTCGAACTAGATGTCATGTTGCGATACGCGATTGCTGAAGCGAAAGGTCCCGTCGCTGTTCGTTACCCGAGATCCGGGGAGAACTCTGATTATTCTTCCACGCATACCACACAGCACGGAAAGGCGATGATTCTTCGGGAGGGCACTGACATTACCATTCTGGCCGCCGGAGTCATGTCCATTGAAGCGATGCAGGCCGCATTATTATTGGCAGAACATGGATACCGTGCCGAGGTCATCGACCTTCGTTGGCTGAAGCCACTCGACGAGAGCAGCATACTCGCATCGATCAAAAAAACCGGTCTCGTTATCATCTGTGAAGACGGAATATCGCACACCGGTGTATCCTCACAGATTGCGATGCTTATGTTGAAGCGCGGCATTCATATTCCGTTTGCAAGTATTGGTGTCACGGACCACGCACTTACCGCCGGCTTGCGAAGCGAACTCATGCGTTTCGAGAGTATGGATGAGCATTCGATTGCCCAAGTTGCGATTGAGATGCTCAAGCAAAAAGAGTTCTCGAAGTAGATTCCCGGTTCTGATTGGACGAAATCCTTTCGACTTTGCCTCTATCATGGTGCAGACTTCGCAAATTGTATGTATAATCACCTGTATACTATACTGTTTCTCGTGATTAACCGGGAAGCATAAAGGGGATCGCACATGATTTTCGGCATCGTCTCGAATCCCGACAAAGATAAGAACTATTCATTTGCTCTCGCGGCTGTAGCGATTATCACTCGCAAAGGAAGCTCCTGTGTTGTCTCTGATATGTATGAGAACACCCCATTGGGACTCAGTTCCGACGTAACCGTCGGGACCTATGACGGTTGTGATATGCTGTTGAGCTTCGGTGGTGACGGCACGTTTCTATCGGCTGTTCATTATCATTACACGAGCGATATCCCAATGATCGGAGTGAACCTCGGGAGTATCGGTTTCCTGACGGAGATCCACCCGGATCAGTTTGAAGACGCAATCGATCGAATTCTCGCGGGTGAATATACCATCGAGAATCGTATTCAACTTGAAGTGATCGTGAAGAACCGGGACGGGGAAGAGAAGGGCCGAGGATATTGCCTGAATGACGTGGTCATTGCGCGCGGATATCTCCTTCATGTTCTCACGGTCGATCTTCTGATTGACGGTGATTATGTTGAGCGACTGTCCGGTGACGGAGTCATCCTTTCTTCGCCGACAGGATCGACCGCATATTCTCTGGCCGCCGGCGGACCGATCATCATGCCAAGCCTCGACGTCTTTGTCGTAACACCGATTTGTCCCCACACACTGCATAACCGAAGTTATGTCGTCAGCGAGGACAGCGTCGTCGAGATCCGTCTTCGGGATTATCATGAACAGCCGCTTCTGTCACTCGACGGAAGAAATGACATCGCTTTGGCTCCGTTTGATCAGGTTTTCGTCAGGAAAGCATCCTGCCCGATACGCATAGCAAAGATCGGATATTCGAATTTTTACCAGACCATCCGTCAGAAGATTCACGCGAGAGGTAGTTTTTATGAAGATGGGCAAAAATGAACGTCAGGAACACATCCTTCGACTCATCCGCTCCAACGAAATCGGAACACAGGAAGAGCTTGTCGGCGCATTGATTTCCGAGGGCCTGGCGATCACGCAGGCGACGGTATCGAGAGACATAAAAGAACTCGGTATCATCAAGGTCACAACTTCCCAAGGTAACGCGAAATACAGCGTCCTTGACCGCACCGGGGATGTAGCTCCGGGTAGACTCTTGTATGTTTTCTCACAGTCTGTCATCGGCTGTTCTTGCGCGATGCATCTTGTTGTTATCCGGACGTTGCCCGGCATGGCACAGGGTGCGGCTTCCGCTCTTGATTCAATTCATTTGCCGGGTGTGGTGGGATCGATCGCCGGAGATGATACGGTTTTTGTTGCGACTCCGAGTCCGGAAGATGCCGTCGCTCTCGCACAAACAATTCGTGATATGAATTCACGGTTGAACGCAGAGATATAAGGACGGATACATGCTGATACGAATGCAAATGAAGAATTTCGCGTTGATCGACGAAGCCGTTTTTGAACCCGGGAAGGGTTTCACGGGAATCACGGGAGAGACCGGAGCGGGTAAATCCCTATTGATCGACGCGATTTCCGCTTTGTGCGGGCAACGTACCGGGCGTGACGCCGTACGTTCCGGCGAGGATTTTGCCTTTGTAGAAGCCGTTTTCGATAATATTTCCTTGACTATTCCACGGGCGGATTTTGAGGCTCTCGGTATCGCTGTAGAGAAGGATGACACGTGTATACTTGCGCGTGAGATCGCTTCCGACGGTCGATCAACGGCCAGAATTAACGGTCGACTCGTTACTCTTTCGACATTGCGGGAAGTGGGACAGCGGCTGATCGATATCCATGGGCAGAACGATCAGCAGGCGATTTTTCGTCGCGAACGCCATATTGCTTTACTCGATCGTTTTGGCGGCAAACCGATCTTTGATGCCGTGACGCAATACTCGAGTGTACTTGAGGAGTATAAGACGTGTATCGAAGAAATTCGCGCCTTAGGCAACGATCCAAAGGCGCAGGATAAACGTGCGGAACTTCTTCTTTTCCAGATTCACGAACTCGAAGAGGCTGCTTTTCGCGAAGAGGAGGAAGCTGAGCTACTGGAAAAAATGCGTTTCCTCTCCTCGGCTGAGAAGATTCGCGAGGGACTGTCATCCTTTTCGCACTTGATCGAATCACAGGATGAGGGCGCACTCGATCGCATCCGTCTCGCAGAGACTTCGCTGTCCCAGGCCGCCTCTCATGATATTGCATTAACTGAACCGTTGAATGCGCTTGAATCCATCCGCTTATCCTTGGAAGGTATCGTTTCTGATATTGAGAAATATTTGACCACGAAAGACATGCCTCTGGAGGATGTTCAGCTGATCGAGAAACGACTGGATTTATTGTTCCGCTTTAAGGTCAAATACGGCAAGACAATCCCCGAAATGCTTCGATTTCTCGAAGACGCGCGTAAAGAATATGACGCGATTAAGGGAGGGGAGAAGCGTCTCAAGGAGCTTCATCGTCAACGTCTTGTGATCGAGAAGACGCTCATGGATCGAGCGGATGCCATCCACAATCTTCGATTGGAAGCGGCCGGCCGTTTGTCCGAGCTGATTCGCCACGAATTATCTGATCTCGGCATGAACGGCGCCGTTTTTCGTGCCGCAATTTCGCAACGGCCTCGAGATCGTTTCTTCTCCCGATCGGGCTATGATGATGTCGAGTTTATGATGTCGGCAAATCCCGGCGAGCCGGAGAAACCACTTGCCAAGGTGGTATCGGGTGGTGAAGCATCCCGTATCATGCTTGCGATCAAGACAATCCTCGCTTCGGCCGACGATACACCGATCCTGATCTTCGATGAAGTCGACACCGGCATCTCCGGTGCCACGGCGACAACCGTCGCGCAGAAACTCTCCCGTCTCTCCCGATCACATCAGGTGCTTTGCGTTACACATATGGCACAGATCGCAGCAGCGACAGATCATCATTTTCTTATCGAGAAGAATCTCATCGGACAACGGACGATTACATCGATACGACGATTACGCGACGAAGACCGGAAACGGGAAATCGCACGCCTCTTATCCGGAGAGCGTGAGGATACATCATCACTGACACTTGCCAATCATATGATGAATCGACGCAATAATTGATTCACATTACTCCTCGTCAAGGAGATTCTGCATATCTTCCGGAAGATGGCTGGTAAAAGAAAGTGTCTCGTGCGTCAGCGGATGAACAAAGGTAAGTGAGCAGGCATGAAGCGCCTGTCTTGCAATTCTTTGATCCATACCGATGGAGGGTATCTCGGGCTCCGGAAAATCATTGGAGGAGGGTCCATACAGGCCGTCTCCAACAATCGGGTGTCCGATATGACGTGAGTGAACACGAATCTGATGGCATCGTCCCGTCTCCAGAACAAAGGATACCAGGGAGATGTCCTTCTCCTTCAAATACGATAGGACGCGATAGTGTGTGATCGATGGATGGCCGTCTTCGCGGACAACACGTATCATGATCGAATCTGTCGCACGCCCGATTGGGGCATTGATCGTTCCTTCCGTTGGCTGCGGACATCCGTGAAGTATTCCGAGATATTCTTTCTTTGCCGGACTTTGCGAGATAACGTGATGAGCGAATCCGTTTTTTGCCACAACAATCAGTCCCGATGTCTCGCGGTCGAGTCTCATAACAGGATGAAGACGTTGCTCGGAAAGTCGCTGAATTAAAGAATCATCCATATGTTGCCAGGAAGGATGCGTTACTAAACCTGCCGGTTTCTCACAGACGATCAGCCACTCATCCTCGAAAAGAATCGGAATCGTTCCGTCGCCTTTGCGCTCGGAAGGCGCCTTCGCTTCATCGTATGCAGCTTCCAACACATCTCCCTGTGCAAGGGGATCCTTCATCCGGGCCGGTAACCCGTTGACATGAAGGGTTCCGTATAATCGAATTCGCTTGATCATCAAACGTGACATACGCATGCGTTCGGATAATACCGCAAAAGCGGGCAAGCCATGTTCATTCGGAAGGATCGTAAGAGTAAGCTTCATCTTTGATGTTTCTCATTTCTTTTCGTATTTCAGAGTCGTCGCACCAATTATATCGGAAAAATTTCATTTGAGTTCAGATTGTCGGGAAATGATTTTCAAGTTTTCGGATTTCTTCATGTTTTTTGGAAAAAATCGGTAAAAAGCGTAAATAATTCCGTTTTTTGAATTGAGCGCAAGTTTTTTTCATGTTATCCTAGCGTTTGGGAGGTGAGTCAACTGTGGGAAAAACAAAAATGACTCCGGAAGAAATGAGCGTAAAGCTCGATGCCGTTCTTGCCGAACATAAAGGTGAAGGTCAGAAGGCTCTGATGTCAACCTTACAAAAGGCGCAAGGGATCTACGGATATCTGCCGCTTCATGTTCAGAAGAAGGTAGCGTTCGCTTTGAACGTATCGGTGGCCGAAGTTTACGGTGTAATTTCTTTCTATTCGTTCTTTTCGCTCAAACCGAAGGGCGAGACTGTGATTAATGTATGTCTCGGAACCGCGTGTTATGTTAAGGGTGCGCAGCCGATTCTTGAGAAGATCGAGGACTCGATCGGTATCAAGTCAGGCGAAGTAACCAAGGATGGCAAGTTCTCGATTTCGGCTTGTCGTTGTGTCGGAGCTTGTGGTCTTGCTCCGGTTATTCTGGTCAACGAGGATGTATACGGGCGGCTTACTCCCGACGAGATTCCCGGAATTATCGCAAAATATAAGGAGGCAGAGTAAATGGAGTTATTTCGTGCTCACGTCCTTGTCTGCTGTGGAACCGGATGTACGTCATCGAGTTCTCCGAAGATTATGGAAAAGTTCGACGAGCTTCTTCCTTCTTATGGATTAGACAAGGAAATCAAAGTAGTCAAGACAGGTTGCTTCGGACTTTGCGCCGAGGGACCGGTTGTCGTTATTTATCCCGAAGGCGTGATGTACTACCGCGTCTCCCCGGAAGATGTTAACGAGATTGTCAGCGAACACCTTCTGAAGGGTCGTTATGTCAAGCGCCTGATGACGCTTGCCGCCGACAAGGCATCAGCGGAATCCCTTTCCTCCGATGACAAGGGGTTCTTTAAGAAGCAGAAGCGCATCGCGCTTCGCAACTGCGGAATCATCAATCCGGAGAAGATTGAGGAATACATCGCAAACGACGGGTATCAGGCTCTGGCCGCGATCCTTACCGAGAAGCGTGATCCGGCATCGATCATCAACGAGATCAAAGCCTCCGGTCTGCGTGGCCGTGGCGGCGGAGGATTCCCGACCGGCATGAAGTGGGAGTTCGCGGCGAAGGTCGCAAATGACACCAAGTATGTCTGTTGCAACGCTGACGAAGGCGATCCGGGCGCATTCATGGACCGTTCGATCCTTGAAGGCGATCCGCACAGCATTATCGAAGCTATGACGATTGCCGGCTATTGTATCGGAGCGAATCAGGGTTTTGTCTATGTTCGCGCAGAGTATCCGATCGCTGTTGAGCGTTTGGATATCGCGATCCAGCAGGCAAGAGAAGCCGGTCTGCTCGGCAAGAATATCTTTGACTCCGGATTTGATTTCGATCTTGATATCCGTCTGGGAGCCGGCGCTTTCGTCTGTGGTGAAGAGACGGCACTCATGCGTTCCATTGAAGGTAAGCGCGGTAATCCGACACCTCGTCCGCCTTTCCCGGCGGTGAAGGGTCTCTTCGGCAAACCGACGATTCTCAATAACGTTGAAACCTACGCGAATATCCCTGTCATTCTCCGTAACGGAGCAGAATGGTTCGCATCCGTCGGAACCGAGCGTTCCAAGGGTACCAAGGTTTTCGCGCTCGGCGGCAAGGTAAATAACGTCGGTCTCGTCGAGATCCCGATGGGCACCACCGTACGCGAGATTGTTTTCGATATCGGCGGAGGTATTCCGAACGGCAAGGCTTTCAAGGCCGTACAGACCGGCGGTCCTTCCGGCGGTTGCATCCCGACGTCACTCATCGATACGCCGATTGACTACGACAACCTTGTTTCTGTCGGTTCCATGATGGGCTCCGGCGGTATGATCGTCATGGACGAAGATACATGCATGGTCGACATCGCTAAGTTCTTCCTCGAATTCACTGTAGATGAGTCGTGCGGCAAGTGCTCTCCGTGCCGAATCGGTACAAAGCGCATGTTTGAGCTCCTTACGAAGATCACTGACGGAACCGGATCGATGGCGGATATCGAGGCTCTCGAGGGCTTGGCTCTCGCGCTGAAGAATGGTTCGCTCTGCGCGCTCGGACAGACGGCTGCCAACCCGATTCTGTCGACGTTACAGCACTTCCGCAATGAGTACATTGAGCATGTTATTGATAAGAAGTGCCGTTGCCATGTTTGTAAAGGCTTGACGGAGTACTTCATCATTCACGACAAGTGCAAGAAGTGCGGTCTCTGTGCAAAGAAGTGTCCGGTCGGATGTATTTCCGGTGTGCTCGGCAAAGAACCCTACACAATCGATGCATCTGCCTGCATTAAGTGCGGCGCCTGCATGGAGGCATGTAAGTTCGGAGCGGTCGTCAAACAATAAGACAATTGTCCGCGAAGAGCGGCAAGTGTTTCCTACAAAAAGGAGCGTGAAAATCAGTGAACATGGTGAATCTTACCATCGATGGGGTTCAGGTGAGTGTACCTTCTACCTACACCGTGCTTGAGGCCGCGAAGAAGGCGGGCGTTAAGATCCCCACCCTTTGTTATTTGAAAAATGTCAACGAAGCCGGCGCATGCCGTGTATGCCTCGTTGAGATCGAGAAGGCAAGAGCCTTGGCTGCCGCTTGTGTCATGCCTGTTTCTGAAGGTATGGTTGTCCATACGAACAGCCCGAAGGTCAGAGCGACACGCAAGTCTACTTTGGAGATGATCTTGTCCGATCACAACCGCGATTGCCTCGCTTGCGTGCGCAACCGTAACTGTGAACTCCAGACACTTGCGGATGAGTATTCAATTCGCAAGATCACCTATGAAGGTGAGAAGAGCAAATCCGTCTATGATGACAAATCCTTTTCGATCATTCGAGACGGAAGTAAGTGTATCAAGTGCGGACGATGCATCGCAGCCTGTAACAAGCAGTCCATCGGCGTATTGTCCTTCCTGAACCGCGGATTCACAACATCCATCGGTCCTGCCTTTGATGTTTCCATGGCGGATGCGCCCTGCGTATATTGCGGTCAGTGCATCATCGCATGTCCCGTCGCCGCGCTTCACGAGAAGGAAGAGACAGAGTTTGTTTGGGAAGCGATTCAGAATCCCAACAAACACGTCGTAATGCAGGTAGCTCCGGCTGTTCGTGCGGCCATCGGAGAAGAGTTCGGACTTCCGATCGGAACACGGACTACCGGCAAGATGTTCGCCGCAATACGTCGTCTCGGCGCCGATAAGATTTATGACACGAACTTCGGTGCGGATCTTACCATTATCGAAGAAGGTCATGAGCTCTTAAGCCGCATCAGCAACGGCGGCACATTGCCGATGATTACCTCATGTTCGCCCGGGTGGATCCGCTTCTGCGAGTTCTACTATCCGGAGTTCATCGATAATTTGTCGACGTGTAAGTCGCCCCATCAGATGGAAGGCGCCCTGATCAAGTCGTATTATGCGGAGAAGTTCAATATTGAGCCGCAGTCGATCGTTACGGTCTCTGTCATGCCTTGTACGTCCAAGAAGACCGAGGCGGCCAGAGAACAGCACAAGAACCATGAAGGTCTTCGCGATGTTGATTATGTTCTTACGACGCGCGAACTCGCCCGCATGATTCGCGAAGCCGGCATTGACTTCAAGTCCTTACCTGACGAAGGACCGGATATGGATCTGATGGGAGAATACACCGGTGCCGGTGTTATCTTCGGAGCCACCGGTGGCGTTATGGAAGCCGCACTTCGTACCGTAGCAGATCTTCTCGAAGAGAAGGATTTGCCGGATTTCGAATACAAAGCTGTCCGTGGAATCTCCCTAGGAATCAAGGAAGCCGAAGTCACATTGGGCGGTAAGAATCTGCGCGTCGCCGTAGCTCACAGCACAGCTGCTGCCAGAAAGCTTCTCGACGCCATCAAAGACGGCTCTGCTCCCGAGTACGCTTTCATTGAGATCATGGGTTGCGACGGCGGTTGCGTATGCGGAGGTGGTCAGCCTCAGGTTCCCGCACAGGTTCTCATGGATATCGATATCCGTGCGGAGCGTGCGAAAGCCCTGTACGAGGAAGATGCTGTTCTTCCGGAACGCAAGAGCCACAAGAATGCCGATGTTATGCGCCTGTATAAGGAGTATCTCGGCGAGCCCAACGGTCACCTTGCGCATGAACTGCTTCATACACATTACTCACAGCGCGAGATCTATCCCGATTCGCTTGGCGAGATCTAATTCCTGTCTGTTTTTGTTGAATAGAGAAGAGGGGCTGTTGCAGAATGAACGTAAAGTTCAGGATGCAATAACCCCTCTTTTTTGGGTTCCATAGTAACATTTCAACTGATTTCATCGGTTTAGACAAAAGTTTGAACTTCAAACGAACAAAAGAGTTGACATTTGAATCGCAGAATTATTACAATGGTTTAGTGTTATTTCACAAATTTGTACGTAAATATCGTAACTTGAAAACTAAATATTGGGGGTGAGTACCATAGACTGGTTATTGTATTTGGTTATCGGTCTTCTGGCTGGTGCTTTGATTTCCGGTTTCGCCGTAGCTTTCTTTTTTCGAAAAGGCCTGTCCGCAAGACAGAAGAAGCTGCAAGAGGACATCGGCAAAGCAGAAACCGACGCTGAGAAGCTTGTCGGAGAGGCACAGAAGAACGCTGAAAACAGAAAACGTGAACTACTTCTTCAAGCAAAAGAAGAAATCACGAAGGCCAAGGTCGAACTTGAGCGTGATGTCCGTGAACGCAAAGCAGAACTGACGAAGGAACGTCACAGATTGGAGCAGAAGGAAGAGGTTCTTGATAAGAAACTTGAGAACCTTGAACTGAAGGAAGATGCTCTGGACGCTCGAGTCAGCGATGTTATGGCGATGGAAGAACGTGCGAGGGAGCACGAGAAACAGAAAGTGGTCGAATTGGAGCGTATTTCCGGTCTGACGATCGAAGATGCGCGTAATCTTGTTCTTGAGCAGGCGAGACTCGAATACAGTCATGACATGGCCGGGCTCTTGAAGCAGATGGAAGAACAGACCAAAGAAGAAGCGGATCGCAAGGCAAAAGACATCATCGTCAGCTCGATTCAGAGATATGCTTCGGACTATGTTTCTGAAGTGACGGTGTCGGTCGTATCCTTGCCGAATGATGACATGAAGGGACGCATTATCGGTCGTGAAGGCAGAAACATTCGTGCCATCGAGACCATTACGGGTGTTGATCTGATCATTGATGACACACCGGAAGCCGTCATCTTGTCGAGTTTCGATCCGATCCGTCGCGAAATCGCTCGACTTACCATTGAGAAGCTGATCGTTGACGGAAGAATCCATCCTGCACGTATTGAAGAGATGGCGCAGAAGGCCAAGAAGGAAGTTGCGCAGACCATCAAGCAGGAAGGTGAAAGAGCGGCATTTGATACGGGTATTGTCGGCCTGCATCCGGAGATTATCCGGTATCTCGGCAGACTTCGTTACCGTACGAGTTATGGACAGAATGTACTCCAGCATTCCATCGAGGTTTGTTGGCTGGCGGGTATGATGGCATCTGAGTTGGGTCTCGATGTTACACTCGCGAAAAGATGCGGACTTCTTCATGATATCGGCAAATCCGCCGATTTTGAGATGGAAGGTTCGCATATTGAACTAGGCGCTGATATCGCACGCAGATACAAGGAATCGAACGAAGTGATCAACGCGATCATGGCTCATCACGGTGACGTAGAGCCGGAGACACTGATTGCCGTTCTCGTAGCGGCAGCGGATGCAATTTCCGCGGCAAGACCCGGAGCAAGACGGGAGAATCTTGAAACGTACATCAAGAGAATCCAGAAGCTCGAAGAGATTGCCACAAGCTTCGAAGGTGTCGAGAAATCCTATGCGATTCAGGCCGGACGCGAAATTCGCGTTATGGTTGTTCCGGAGATTGTTTCAGATCCGGATATGATTCTCAAGGCTAGAGAAATTTGTAAGAAGATCGAAGAAGAGCTCGATTATCCCGGACAGATCAAGGTTAATATCATTCGGGAGACAAGAGCATCGGAATACGCGAAATAATGCGAATCTTTGATCGGTTACGTTAGATCCTGATGAAGGCGTTTTATGCGAGAGAGGAATTTCTCACATAGAGCGCCTTTTTTTATGGTAAAATGACCGGGAATAGTCATGGGTATAATGGGGGTTCTATTGAGAGTATTATTCATTGGTGATGTCGTCGGCCAACCGGGACGACGCATCCTGAAGTCAAGACTTCAGGATTTGAAATCAAATCTGTCCGTCGACTGCTGTATTGCCAACGCAGAGAATTGTGCGGCGGGTCTCGGAGTCTCCGTCTCCATTCTTCGTGACATGAAGAGCTTCGGTGTCGATGTCTTCACTTTGGGTAATCATACGTTCTTCCGTCCTGACGCATTGCGGTTCCTCGATTCTGAACATGATGTTGTTCGACCCTCGAATGTCTCGCCGGACTGGCCGGGTTTTGATCACGTACTTTTCGACGGCAAAGAAAAGGGGAAGGTTCTTGTCCTTAATCTCATGGGGCAGGTGAATATGGATCCGTGTGATTCGCCTTTCCGCGAGGCGGATCGTTTGATCGATCTATACAGGGAAAGATACCAGACTCGTATGGTCGTTCTGGATTTTCATGCCGAAGCGACTTCCGAAAAATTGGCCATGGGATACTATCTCGACGGACGAGCGTCTCTGGTCCTTGGAACACACACACATGTGCAGACGGCAGATGAGCGAATTCTCGAGCGCGGTACAGGTCATATCACGGATGTGGGCATGACGGGCGCTCTTAACAGCGTACTGGGCATGGATGTTACGGTCTCGTTGCGAAGGTTAGCCGAGCGACTGCCGGCGCCTTATCAGACAGCGGAAGGTCTTGCGATGATTAACGCGGTTGTCGCCGATATCGATCCGGTCAGCGGACGATGTGTCGACATTTCGCGAATTCGAATTGTGGAAGGATAATTATCACTATGTTGTACTTTCTGATCATTTTTCTGGTAATTCTCGATCAGTACTTTAAGTATCTGATTTCGCAGAACATCGATGTCGGACAGGTGAATCCGATTATCGAAGGATTCTTCTCGCTCACGAATGTGAGAAACACAGGAGGAGCATTCAGTCTTCTCGCCGAACAGGATTGGGGAATCATTCTCTTATCCGCTATTTCCGGTATCGTTTCCATCGTTCTAATTGTCATTCTCTATCGTCTTCGCGGCAAGAACTACGAATGGATACGCCTTGCGATCGCTCTGGTTGCCGGCGGAACCATCGGAAACATGATTGATCGAATTCGACTTCGTTCCGTTCTGGATTTTCTCATGTTCCGTTTCGGTTCCTATACTTTTCCGATATTCAACTTCGCAGACATGTGTATTGTTGTCGGATCAATTCTTTTAACTGTCTTGATTTTTTTCGACAAACGAATACTTTCCGGACGCAAGATCGATGAACCACAGGTTTCGGAGACCGTCGCATCGGACGCACGCTCCGATGACGACACAGAACGTACTTCCGCAACAGTCCTAAATACGAAGGAGACACTATGACAGATACTCTGATCGTCGACGTTTCCGGTTCACGAATTGATGCATATCTCGCATCCAGCGCGGCCGGTTTATCACGTTCGTATGCTTCCACACTTATCGGCGAAGGTCGAATTCTTGTGAACGGTTCATTATGCAAACCCTCTTTGAAGGTAAAGTCCGGAGATGTAATTGAGATTATACGAAAAGAACCCGTAATGACGGATATCCTTCCGGAGAATATACCTTTGGACATTCGTTATGAAGATAATGATCTTCTCGTAATCAACAAACCGCAGGGTATGGTTGTTCACCCTGCACCGGGTCACTATACCGGGACGCTTGTGCACGCTCTGTTGCATTATTGCGAGGGTCAGCTTTCCGACATCAACGGGGTAATCCGTCCGGGCATCATTCATCGAATTGACAAAGATACCTCCGGTCTCCTGATCGCGGTAAAGAATAATGACATTCACGAGAAAATGGCAAAGTTGATCTCTTCCCACGAAGTAGTACGTCGTTATCGAGCTGTCGTTCACGGGGTTATTTCTGTCGATAAGGGTACTGTAGACGCTCCGATCGGCCGTTCCGGTTCTGACCGCAGGCGTATGGCGGTTACATCATCGGGCAAGCCCTCCGTTTCCCATTTTACGGTAGGGGAAAGATTCATGGATGCAACCGATCTTTCTCTGTTATTAGAGACCGGCAGAACGCATCAGATCCGTTCGCACATGGCCTTCATCGGCCATCCGATCATCGGGGATCCGGTGTATGCCGGGAAGCGTAAGACCTATGGTCTTGCCGGCCAGGCACTTCATAGTACCGAGATCACATTCTTTCATCCCGTAACAGGAAAGGAAATTCATGTGGAATGTGAGTTGCCGCCGTATTATGAAGATTTGCTCATGACCTTGCGCGCGAAAAGCAATGAATAAGGAGGCTTATTCGATTTGATGCCGGCAGAAACGACAAGAGGCGATCATCGTATCGTACAGAGACCGGGAGATCAACCCGCCGAACCTAGTGCGGCAAAGGCGGATCGAGGCATCGCTTCTGTGATGATGACGGTTCTTTGCCTTCTTTTGGGACTGATTCTGGCAAATACACTTCGCGACAGAATTTCTTTGGATTTACAGAATTCATCTTTGAACACGAAACTTTCCGAATACCGGGAGCAGTTAACACAACTGCAGGAAGCGAATCTGGCGCTCTCGCTCGATCAAGAGACGCTTCGAGCCGAAAAGGATCGTGTAACCGACGAGATTCTCGAAGAGCAAGGTTTCACGGATTTGGCAACACGACTTGCCAAGGTGCGCATGCTGGCAGGATTCACGGAAGTCACCGGTCCCGGAATTACGATAACGCTCAATGACTCGACGATATCTGATCCTTCAGATCTGACGCAAACCGGTCTTATCCATTCTCAGGATGTCCTGTACGTTGTGGAACTTCTAAAGTCAGCCGGTGCTCAGGCGATTGCGGTGAACGGAGAGAGGATTGTAAATACGTCCGTCATCACGTGCCTCGGGCCAACCGTTCGCATCAATGACGCACGACATCCCGTCCCTTTCGAAATCACCGCAGTTTGTGACACAGTTACCGGACGCGCGATTTTTGAAGGAGATACCTATCTTGCTTTTCGAATAACCAACGGGGTGGAGATATCATTTTCCGAGTCGGAGGAATTGACGATACCGGCTTTTACCGATCAATCCAAAATCAACGATTTCTATCAGTTTTTCGCAAAGGAGACGTAACATGAATCGCCGACTCTCCTTATCGATGATCGCAATCGCAAGTTTTGTCCTGTTAGGATTGTTGATCGCTCTTCAAATGAAGAATGTCAATGATGATCATCGGCAGACTGCGTATGCCGAGAAGGACATTGTCGAGATGCAGGAACAGGTCATGGCCATGATTCGCGAGAATGATGATCTTACGCAGAAGAATAAGGAATTATCCACTCTGATTGCCTCGATGGGAGAAGAACTATCCGGCGATAATGCTGCGTTGCAGGCGATTCTTGACGAGAAAACAAAGGCGGAAGTTTTTGCGGGACTGACACCGGTGACCGGTTCAGGAATCACACTGGTTATAACCCCAACGACAGGGCTTACGGTCAACGCGAAAACGTTATTGCTTTTCACCAATGAAATGCGGGCAGGCGGCGCTCTTGCGATTTCGATCGCGGATGAGCGAATCGTAGCGATGACAGAGATACGCGACACCGGTTCCACAAGCCCGCAAATCATTATCAACGGGAATGCGTATGCCGCGTCGAGCTCGTTTACGATACGGGCGATCTATCCGGATGAGGATTTAACTCGCGGTCGTCAACTTCTCGAGACTTTGGTCGGCCAGTTCGGTGTTACGTCGGAGTTTGTTCTGACGAACGATGATGTGATCGAGATCCCTGGCCTTCCCGAAGACAGTATGATCCAACCTTAAGAAACAGAGGCGATAGCATGACAACACAAGATCTGAGCACACGCTTTCCTTTGTCGGAGCCGCAAAAATTATCGGTCGGTAACGGTCATCTTCTGCGCAATATCGAGAACTTTTTCGAGGTTCATATCGAGCTGTCCGGTGATGAGGCCGTCATTTCCGGCGATGAATCCAACGTGCTTTCGGCCTGTGATGTCGTTCGTGCACTTGACCGGGCAATTCTCGAAGGAGAAGAACCGGATGTTCCGTGTGTTCTCTATCTGTCGAGGCTTCGCAGGGAAGGACGACTCGATACCTTTCTCTTGACCGGCAAGGAGCCGATTCTCGTCACGCCGCACGGGAAGTCGATTCGAGCCAAAACCCTTGGCCAACAAGTTTACATTGATGCACAGAAGCACAATGAAGTTGTCCTATGTATCGGCCCAGCCGGAACAGGAAAGACATATCTGGGCGTTGCCATGGCTGTCGCCGCATTCAAAAAGCGCGAAGTCTCGCGTATCATCCTGGCGCGTCCGGCAGTAGAGGCCGGTGAGCGACTGGGTTTTCTCCCGGGTGACATCAAGGAGAAGGTCGATCCATATATGCGGCCGATCTATGACGCGCTGTTCGATTTGCTGGGAGAGGAAGCCTTCGAACGGTATTCCGAGAAAGGTATGATCGAAGTGTCACCTCTGGCGTTTATGCGAGGTCGTACGCTCGATGACGCATTCATTGTATTAGACGAAGCGCAGAACACATCTGTTGAGCAAATGAAAATGTTTCTTACGAGGATCGGAATGAACGCGCGTGCCTGCGTACTCGGTGATATTACGCAAATTGATCTTCCGCGCGGAATGAGAAACGGATTATCTGACGCGGCTGAACTACTTCCAAATGTTAAGGGATTATCCGTTGTTACGTTGAATGACGCGGATATCGTAAGAAATCCATTGGTACAGAGAATTCTCAAGGCTTATAATGAGAGGATGGAGAGGGGGCACGAAGAGCTATGAAATTAAGCCGGTCCTTGAAAACCTATATTCCGGCCATGATCCTTGCGGTGCTGTCCATATCGGTTATTGTGCTGGTCTATTATGGTTCCATTCCCGATCGATTCAACCTCACCGAGGGAATGGTAAGCGATCGAGATATCACCGCTCCCCGTGCGGTCATTGATCGCGCCGAAACGGAACGCAGAGCAGAGGAGTCAAGCGCGAAGATTCTTCCGATTTATGTCCGCTCTGAGGAAATTTCCACACAAGGTGTAACCGACCTGACCTCTTTCTTCTCGGTTGTCAATGAGATCCGCAAGAACAACTATAATACCGACGGGTCCGTCAAGCAGCCCTATCGAGAGCTGAGTAACACACTCATTGCTTCCGTCGAATCACAGTTCGGCGTTACGCTCACCGATGATGAATCCTTTCAGCTGATCACTTGCGCACAGACGAATCTTGATTACGTTCAATCGGAAACTGTTTCGATAGCCTCTCTGGTTCTGAAGGATAAGGTCGACGACGTACTGCTATCCGATCGCATCACTGAATTATCCGCGGATGTAGACTCTTCCGAGTCATTCATCTACGTTTCGAACGATCACCTGGTCAACTCGATTCTTACGGGAATCCTAAGGCCCAACGCTGTGTATGATGAAGCTGCGACCAACGCCTCCCGGTTAGCCGCCTATAACGCCGAAATTAACGATCCGGTCATGATTGAGAAAGGTTCACGTATTGTGTCCTTCGGTGACGTAATCACAAAGGATATGTATCAGACACTGATCGAGCTGGATCTCATCGAAACGACACAGTTCGATTATCTACTTCTTGCCGGCATAGCGGTCTACGTCTTGATGGTTCTCACACTCGTCGGCATCTATTTCAAACGTTTTGAGACGGCATTTCTTGAGAACTTCCGCGACATCGTTGCATTGGTCGTATCTTTTATCGTACCGGTCATATCGTCCATCTACCTGTCAAACTTCTCCTCGATGATTTCGCCGGTTTTTTTCACCGCTGTTATTGCGGCGACCTACCTCGGGGCAAGATCCGGAATTATTCTGTCCTTTCTGAACATGCTGATCATTCTTCCCATGTTCAATTTTGACACAGAGTTTATCTTGATTTCGATTGCCGGTATATTTGTTTCATCGATGATCGCGGGACAGCGAAGTCGTAAATATAACTCAGCTTCGCTGATTCTTTTCACTTCTCTTGCGTGTGCGGTCGCTTCAATCAGCGTGAATCTTGTCTTGAAGTCCAGCCGAACCGAAATGTTCGTCGGATTCATATGGGCCGTGATTGCTGGAGCCGTCTCTGTTATCGCCGCGATCGGTTTCATGCCGATATTTGAGCTCATTTCCAACACGGTGTCTCCGGTACGCTTAATTGACTTGTCGCAGCCCGGAAACCCTTTGTTGAAGAGACTTTTTGTCGAGGCTCCCGGAACATCCCAGCACAGCATGATGGTTGCCAATCTTGCGGACTCCGCAGCGGAAGCGATCGGGGCCAACTCACTGCTGGCTAAGGTCGGCGCGTATTATCACGATATCGGCAAGCTTGAGAAGCCGCAATATTTCACAGAGAATCAGCAGGACGGCCAGAATCCTCATGATCTTCTGGCACCCGAGGAGAGCGCGGCGATCATTACCGCTCACCCGGATCAAGGCGTGCGATTAGCCCGGAAGTACCGACTCCCCAACGCCATCGTTCGCATTATTCAGGAGCATCATGGTTCGACCTTCCAGGCGTATTTCTATCATAAGGCCAAGACACTATCCGTAGAAGGCGGCTTACCCGAGCCACAGATGAACACTTTCCGTTACCGGTGTTCGATCCCTTCTTCCCGGGAATCCGCTGTCGTTATGCTCGCGGACACCTGTGAAGCTGCGATCAAGTCAACCGGGATTACATCACTGGATGCCGCGGAAGAATTATTCCGCAAGCTGATCAAGCAGAAGATTGAGTTGGATCAATTGGTTAACTCCGGTTTATCTTTCAATGATATTGAACTCATTATCCGGTCATTCCTACAGGTATATTCAGGAGTTTTCCACGAAAGGATAAAGTACCCAGATGATATTATTGTTCGTAAATAAACAAAGACGCTTCTCCGCAGATGAGATCCGAAAATTCGAGAAGATTACCGAAGAGGTAATGGGAGAGGTTCTGCAATTATCGAGTCTTGACCGACATTTGAGGAAGACCAATCTGGTCTTGTCCGCAAGTGTAAGCTTTGTCAGCAAGGATTATATCAAGAAGCAGAACATGGCTTTTCGCGAGATGAATGCAGCCACGGATGTCTTGAGTTTTCCGATGTTGGATATGAAGGACGGTAAATTGGTCACACCGATGTCCCCGGCGGATGCAATCCCGCACAACGACGGCAGCATCGAAGTATGCCTCGGAGACGTCCTCCTGTGCCCGGAGAGGGCGCAGGAGCAATCCGTCGAGTACGGACACTCGATCGAGCGGGAAATCGCTTTCCTGGCGGCTCACGCAGCCTTGCACCTCATCGGATATGATCACATCGATCCTGTTGACGAGAAGAAGATGATCTCAAAACAGCGCTCGGTTCTCAAAAAGCTCGGCTATTCTCGTGACACGGGAAGCAAACGAGGCTCGACAGCGGAAACCGGCGAGGATAAACCCATCGAGTACATGTTGTCTTCGGATGCGGACGTCTCTCTTTCGCATGTCGGTTTCTGTGCGATAATCGGTCGCCCCAACGTAGGAAAGTCAACGCTCCTGAACCATCTGTCCGGAATGAAGCTTGCGATCGTCTCCCCGAAACCGCAGACGACGCGCAAGAATATTCGCTCCGTGATTACGCGATCCGACGCACAGATCGTTTTCGTCGATACTCCGGGCATACACCGTCCGAAGTCTCGATTGGCGGAGTTTATGGTCGATGCAGCTTTTCGCGCGGCTAAGGGAGCGGATGTTATTCTCATGCTCGTCGACGCGACGAGAGGGATGCCATCGCAGGTGGAGCGGGAGGCTTGTGCGAGAGCAAAGGAATCCGGCCAGAAGATCCTTCTTGCGATCAACAAAGCTGACGCTATGGAGAAGGAGAAGCTTCTTCCGTTGATCTCCGCTTACTATGCTTTATATCCTTTTGAGGAGATCATTCCGATATCGGCACTCACCGGTGACGGCGTCGATGAATTATTCGACGAGTTGGCACTTCGTCTGCCTCCTGGACACAAGCTCTTTCCGGAAGAAGATATCACGGATCAGTCGGAGCGCGCACTGGCCGCGGAGTTCATCCGCGAACAAATTCTCCGATATACCAACGAGGAAATCCCGCACGGAACCGCCGTCGATATCGAAGTTTTTGAAGAACGACTTCGGGACAACGCGGTCGATGAGTATGACAGAGATCTCGTTAAGATTCATGCATCGATTATTTGTGAGAAAGAGACGCACCGCGCGATTCTTCTGGGCCACAAAGGGCAGATGATTAAGCGAATCGGAACAGCGGCCCGCAAGAATATTGAGAAGATGTGCGGTTGCAATGTCTTTTTGGACCTCCATATCAAGGTCAGGTCGGATTGGAAGAATGCTACTGCGCATTTGAATAATCTCGGGTATCGGAAAGAAGATTGATATGCCTTATCTCAAGGTACGCGGCATCTGCATCTCGAGCGAACCGAACAAGGAATCCAATCGACTCATTCGTGTCCTTACGGCTGAGCACGGCATTTTGCGCGCGATCGCACCCGGTGCGGCGAAATCCGGAAGTCGATTCGCGGTTGCGGCGCAACCGTTGATGCTCTGCGATTATATTTTTACCTTGTCGCATGATTTCTTCTACATGAAAGAAGCCGAAATTGTTTTCGCGTTTCGCAACATCATGGAAGATATTGTGCGGCTAACCGCCGCGGCGCATATCCTGGAGATTGCAGGAGACATCAGTTTCGATCGCGAAGGTGCTTCGCTCCTGTACCCGTTGCTGCTTTATACGCTCCACGATCTGGACCGTAAGGAGAGGGATTATCGCCTGACCGTCAGCATTTTCGAGTGGAAAGCAACCGATATTTCGGGTTTCTCCGCAGATATAAGCGGATGCGATTGCTCAGAGACGGATCTGCCCAAGCTCATCGCGTTTTCCTTCGATTCCTGTCGGCTTTTCTGTTCCAAGACAGCCTGTCTTCGTCGTGCAGGTCGTTTTCAGCCTGTCGGCATCGGAACAATTCAGGCACTTCGCTATATCTATGGAAGCGAGAACGAGAATCTCTTTACCTTCCAGGTCTCGGATACCATCCTTTCCGAAATGACAGAACTGACAAGACGATTCCTCTCGGAACGCCTCGAAAAGAGATATACGAAGCTCGACATGCTAAAAGACATCGGGGAAGTTTGAATCCTGCGGATCAATGTATTCGTCAAATCCAGTCATCTTACGATCGGATAATGGCGTTTCTGTGCCATCATCGGATACCTCCATCGGATTCCAATGAGAAGGAAAAAGCGAGATATACTCCGGCTTCTTGTAACGCTCATCCAGAAGGAGTACAAAGCCGGTGTCTTCCTCGTCACGGATCACTCGACCGGACGCTTGCAACACTTTCTCCCAGCCGGGGAAACGATAAGCAAACCCGAATCCGTCGCCGAATTTCTCTTGAAAATACTGACGCATGATTTCCTTTTGCGGACCGACTTGCGGGAGCCCTACGCCGACGACAATTACGCCCGAAAGTCGATCGCCGACGAGATCGATACCTTCGCCGAAGTGGCCTCCGAGAACCGCGAATGCAATAAGTCTTCGCTCGCCGAATTGATTGAATCTCGCCAGGAATTCGGCCTTCTCCGTCGCCCGCATGGATGGCCGCTGAACAATCATATCGGTCATATGATCCCCGGAAATTCTCGACGACAAAGCAGAGACGATCTTGGACAGATAGGCGAAGGACGGAAGAAAAACCAGAAAATTCCCGGGTTTCCCACCGGTCTCCTCCAGGATCGTCCGTACAACTCTCTCCACGGTGAAGTCTCGCTCCTTGTAGGTCGTCCGTATGGAACTCATCACCTTCACCGTAAGATTCTCCGGCGGAAACGGACTGTGCAAACGTAAAATCTGCGCTTCGGACGCATTCTTATCGCCAACAAGCATCGAGGTATAGTAGGTCATCGGAGACAATGTCGCCGAAAAGAACACCGCCGGATGTCGATCCTTAAGCAGTTGATGGATCTTCGAAGAAGCATCCAGACAAAGAAGTTGCAGAATCAATTCATCCGATCTTGCGATTCCCGGACCCGTAGGAGATAAACCGACCTCTGCGGTAAAAACGTAGGCGTCGTCAAAGTACAGCTCGAGCACGGACAGGAAAAATCGAGCGGAGAAGAAGAATGATAAGACTTGTCGACGAATATCTCCGGATGGAAGATTATCCAGAACCGGCCGTACGAAGTAACAGAACTTCCAGAGCATCTTATAGAGCATTTTGGGGATATTGCGGGATGCGCGAAAACGTTCCGAAGACATGACCGACTTGAGTTCAATCGATTCCTCGACCTTAGGAAACCCCGGTTCGCCTTTGAGGATTGCATCTTTCAATAGGCGGTAATACATCGAGATATCCGTTAAGTACCCGTCAACCTTCGCGTCCATGCCTTGTATGGCAATTCGACAAGCAGCCATTTCGGACTCGGTGAGCGAAGCGGTGAACATGTCGCGGGAACGGTCCACAAGGTTATGCGCCTCGTCGAAAAGAAGTGCGTGATGTTGATCCGGTTGGTTGAAATACCGGTCCAGCTTGACGCGCGGATTGAGCGCATGGTTATAGTCCCCGATGATCACATCGCAAAGCAGGGATACGTCCAGAGATAATTCGTGCGGGCACAAGGTATGCTTGGCCGCCTGCGCAATGACATCCTCCGGTCGTATTTGCGTATGCTGTAAGAGTTCCCGGATCGCAGTGGGCAATTTCAAGTAATAGCGATCCGCATAGGGACATTGCTTGGTGTCGCAGTATATCTTCGGGACCGGGCACATGCTTTCCTTGCTTTGCAGGGTAATGGATCGTAAATACAAACCTTTGTTCTCCATATCGGACAGCGCCTTCTGCGCGACAATCCGTGTGGATGTTTTCGCTGTTAGGTAGAAAATCTTGTCGCATTTCTTATGCGGAAGACTCTTGATTGCAGGGAAGAGTGCCGAGATTGTCTTTCCGATTCCCGTAGGCGCCTCGGTAAAGAGAATTCCGAGCTGAGAGATCGAAGATAAGACTGCATGCATGAAATCTTTCTGTCCGCTTCGTATGCCTTCATAGGGAAAGGTCAGGGATAGGATGGACGGGTCTCTAAGCTTCTTATAGGCTTGAATGTCACGAGCATAGGATAAATACGCTTCGCATGTATCATCGAAGAAATCACTCGCCGCGTTACGATCAATGATTCGAAGTTCTTCCACGTAGTTGAGGGTTTCGACGGAAACATACCGTAGCGAAACGAAGAGGCGGTCGAGGCCGGGATTTGCAACGTAGTAGAGGTGGGCGTAAAGGACGGCCTGTGCCCAATGCTCCGGTTGCAACACGTCGGAAATCGATGAGAACACACCGGCGCATGACTTGATTTCCATGACGGTGATCTCGTGTTGATCTCTGTTCTGTCGATGCAGAACCGCGTCAGCCCGACCGCGAACAGACAGCGTGATATCGTCGGCAACATATTCCGATGCAAGTGTAAGCTCTGTCTCCACAAGAAGCGGGGAGAACTGTTTCTTGAGATCCGAGAAAACGCGTTGATGAAGGCGTGTTCCTTCCGCGCCCGAAATACACGAGAAGGATAGAGAGGACAAACCGCCGCTTCGGTGCACATGCTCCGCAAGAGAGCGAACCGGCAGTACTACAATCTGTTCATCATTATCTTTGCTCATACATCCACTTCTCGATTGAATTCTCTTTATGACAGACTTATGTCACGAAACAAGTGTATCATAGATCTTTCCACGAGAAGATGTTCCGAATGTTCCAGGAAGGCCATAATACTTGTATGTATTCTTCGCAATAATCGCCGTGTTCAAGGCGGAAGCCAAGAAATCCTTGGATGGAACGCAAATCGATATGTTATGATTGGGTTATCGATTTTTCGTCTGCAATAAGAATTTTTCACGGCGAATTGGATGGACATCAAGCGGTTATTCATCGCGGCTACTGGATGCATGAGGACAACATATGTACAAGGTTTTCCTGGTTGAGGATGAGATCGTCATTCGAGAAGGAATCAAAACAAAGATTCGATGGGAAGAGGAAGGTTTCCAGATCGTCGGCGACGAGAGCGACGGCGAACTGGCCTATCCGATGATTCTGCGAACGCAGCCGGATATCCTGATCACAGATATTAAGATGCCTTTTATGGATGGCTTGGAATTAAGTAAGCTCCTGCGCAAGAATCTTCCGAATCTCAAGATTATCATCATCAGCGGATATAGTGACTTCTCGTATGCGCAGCAAGCCATAGACATTGGAATATGCGAATATCTGCTGAAGCCAATAACCTCTGTGAAGCTTCTGGATTCCGTCAAGAATGCCGCCGCGACCATTGAGAAGGATAGAAAAGAGAAACAGATTCTCGAGCAATACCAACAACTTGTGTACCAGAAGCAAGGCGAGATGCGCAAAGAATTCTTCGAGGCGCTCGTGAGCGGAAATCTCTCTTTGGCCGAAATCATCACGCGGGAAGAAGAACTGGGAATCTCCATGCGCGCCAGCGTATTCTGTGTCATGCTCTTTCAGTTCATCGAGAAGAATGATGCGTATTCGTATTCCAATGAGATCGTACAATATGAAGCAGAGATGACGAAGTCACTCCAAACATTCCATGATCTTGTCGTTTTCGAGCGTGGGGTGGACGGTTGGGCCTTTATCCTCCTGGGTGAGAACGAGGAGAGTGTTCAATCTTTATCCCAGAACGTTCGCGACGCGTTGGTTCGCGTCTGTGACGGCAAAGCTCATTACTTTGGCGGTATCGGGCGCTGTGTCCACCGCGTTCGCGACATTCAGCAATCCTATCTCGACGCGAATCGAGCCTATGCCCTCCGCTATTTCCAACGGGGTGACCAATTTGTCCACTACCAGGATGTTCAGGATATCCGGGAAAAGATCGGAAACGATGTCAACTTCAGCGACTTAAATCTCGAAAAACATGACCGCAATCTTCTTCAGGATTTTCTTCGTCGAGGAACACTTCATGACGTCGACGAATTTGTCGAGAGCTATCTGAACGGATATGGTGCGAGCGCGATGAATTCTGCGCTTTTTCGCAATTTCATCATTCTCGACGGTTGTTCTGCGATTATATCTTTCATGACAGCTTTCCATTTCCCGAAAGACATGATGGATGCCTGCCTGAAGAATATGAACAATGTCGCCGATCAGCTCTCGAGCCTGGAGAGTTGCAAGAATTTTCTTGCCAACACGCTCAAGGGTGTGATCGAGATGCGGAACACGAACAGTTACAAGAGATATGCGCTCCTGATTGATCAGGCCAAGCAATACATGCACAAGTCTCTCGGCAGTTTCGATCTTTCGCTCGATAAGGTCGCGGCAACGGTGAACTTGAGCCCGAATTATTTCAGTTCTCTCTTTAATCAGGAAACCGGGATGACGTTTATCGAATACCTTACAAATATCCGCATGGAGAAAGCCAAGGAATACCTGCGATGCTCCGGGAGAAAGATTACAGAGATCGGAACCCTTGTCGGATATCAGGATTCGCACTATTTCAGTTATATCTTTAAGAAGACGCAAAATTGCACGCCCTCCGATTATCGAGTGCAGGGGAAATGTGAAGAATGACAGACGAACAACTCGCGAAGAAAATCCGATACCCCTTGCGTCTGAAGCTTTCCATGGTGGCGGCTGTCATTATCCTGCCGATGATCGTCCTTTCGAGTTATCAGATTATCGCTCTGTACAACTACAGTACGGCGTATGATACGATCGTTCGGAGAATTACCGCCGCAAATACGTACAACTTGAATTTCAAGAACGAGATGGATGAGAGCATGTACAAGATCGTCGTTGAAGCGGAGACATTCACTTCGATTCTTTACAATGACGATCTGAAGGATCCGTATATTCTGATCCGTGATGCGAGAGAGAATTTCACGTATTTGAAAGCAATAACCTCCAGCAGGGAGAGCCTCGACTGGATTCAACGTATTCTTCTGAACCTGGATACTCTCGAGGCCAGAATCAATGAAATCCGCGACAACCTTCGTTATCCCGGCTATTACGAGAAGAATCTCGAAATGCTTGAATCAGATATCTATATTCTGACCGAGATGTTCCAGGAGGAGATTCAATATTATGTGTATTACGAGACGCAGAATTTCGAAGAGATTCGTCAGGCTTTGAACGAACAGGTAACCAATGTTATCGTCACGATGATGGTTGCGCTATCTTCCATTATCGTCGCCTCGATTCTGGTCAATATCCGATTAACGGACAGCATCACAAAACCGATCCGAATGCTCGTTGAGAAAACCGCCCTGGTCGCCAAAGGCGACTTCACGACGAGAACTGTTTGTGAGAATCATGATGAGATGGCCATTCTTTCTGAAAGCTTCAATGACATGGCTTATAAGCTCGAACAGCAGGTTCGATCCATCCGTCTTGAACAGGAGAATCTGCGCTATATGGAATCTAAGCTTCTCCAGACGCAGATCAATCCGCATTTCCTCTATAACACACTCGATACGATCGTGTGGTTGATCGAAGGTGAGAAGAACCAGGAGGCGATTGATATCGTGGTATCTTTGTCGGAATTCTTCCGGCTTGTTGTAAGTAAGGGAAGGGACTACATCTCCATTCGCGAAGAAGAGATTCACGTGAAGAGCTATCTGCAGATCCAACAATCACGATATAAGGACATCCTGGACTACGAGATCGCCATTCCGGAATCCCTGTACGAGTACCAGATCCTGAAGATGACTCTCCAACCGCTCGTAGAGAACTCACTCTACCACGGAATCAAAATGCTGCGAGCCCGCGGTAAGATTCTCATAACCGGAGAAATGATTGACAACACGATCTGCTTCCATGTAATCGATAACGGAGTCGGCATGGATGAAGCCGAATTAACGGCACTCCGAAATGAGATCGAATTGCCGGGAGGCAAGCAGAGTTCGGGATTCGGTGTCGCAAATGTCAACAAGCGCATTAAACTCATATACGGTGAAGAGTACGGTCTGGATATCCAGAGCGAAAAAGGCAAAGGCACGGATATTTTGATCCGGATACCGGCAAATCGTACGGGAAACGAAACCTCGGAGGCCAGCAATGATTAAATCCACGAAGATCCTTTTATTCTCTTTCTTACTTGTTCTTCTCGCGCTGTCGGGGTGTCTGAATCCGTCCTTGCATGACATCCAGGGTCTCGAATCGGATAACGCGGAGGCGATTGACTCCTCGTTGATCATCGTCGGATTCTCACAGCTTGGCTCAGAATCCGATTGGCGTACGGCGAATACAAAATCGATCCAAAATGCCCTTGTCGCGGAAAACGGGTTTTCTCTCATTTTTTCCAACGGTCGACAAAGTCAAGCCAATCAAATCAAAGATATCCGCAGCTTCATTTTTCAGAAAGTCGATTATATTGTTTTCGCGCCGGTGACTGAGTCCGGATGGGACACGGTTCTTCAGGAGGCAAAGGAAGCGGATATCCCCGTGATCATTGTCGACCGAATGATTGAAACAGAAGATGACACTCTCTATGTCGCCTGCGTGGGAACGGATAAATATGCCGAGGGGCAGAAGGCGGGTCTCTGGCTGGAGAGTGAATTGAACGAGATGTATGCTGCCGAGGAGACCGTAAGGGTATCGGCGACTGATCCTGCGACGACAGAGCCGAGTGAATCGACCGTCGTGACAAATCCTCCCGGTTCCGAAATTGTGAATATCGTAATTCTGGAAGGCACAACGGGTTCAACCTCACAGATCGGAAGGTCACGCGGTTTTGAAGATGTCGCTCTGAAGCACCCGAACTGGCAGATTCTTGCCAAAGAGAGCGGAGACTTCACCAAAGCAAAGGGCAAGGAGATCATGGCGAAGTACCTTATGGAGTACGACGATATTGATGTCCTGGTATCCCAGAATGATGATATGACATTTGGTGCAATCGAAGCGATTCAGGAAGCAGGTCTGACCTGCGGAATCGGTGGCGACATAATGATCATCTCCTTTGACGCGGTTTCGGAAGCCTTTGACAAGATGGAGAGCGGTCTGATCAATGTCGATATCGAGTGTAATCCGCTGCAGGGTCCCATGATCGCCGATATTCTCGAGAAACTCGAAAACGGCGAGTCCGTCGAGAAATTCTCCTATCTGGACGGCCAGGTTTTTCTTGCGGAGAATGCCGCTACGGATCGTATCGGAAGAATCTACTGATCCTTCTCCGCGAGTCTCGCGGCGGGTGAATCGGAAGAATTCCAACACGAATCGGAAGAATATTACCTTCTTAATTTATCAAAGTCAAAACTCCGGAAAAAATACGACATGCAGCGGATTGAATTCCGTATTTGATTGTTGACCCGTTCGATAAAATGTCCCTATGTACTAACCGAATGTACGGTTAAATATGTAGGAGGAGAGATCTATGAAGAAACTACTTTCACTGGCTCTGGTTCTGACACTTGCGTTCTCACTCGCGGGATGCAACGGTGCCGCTACGCCGACAACCGCAGCATCGACCGCAGCGACCACGGCAAAAGCCGAAGAAAAGGTCGTCGTGGGCGTGGTGCAGACCAACGCAAACGAATCTGACTGGCGTACCGCCAACACGAAGTCCTTTAACGAGGCTTTCGGTGAGGCCGGCTACGAGCTTAAGATGGTCTTCGGTGAGGGAGATCATGCCAAGCAAATTTCTCAGGCACAGCAGCTGATTCAGGAAGAAGTTGACTATCTTGTCGTTCTCGGACTTCAGTCCGCCGGTTGGGAAGATGTTGCCAAGGCTGCGAAAGAAGCCGGCATTCCTTTCATCATGGCTGACCGTAAGCTCGACCTATCAGAAGACCTCTACACAGCAATGGTTTGCTCCGATTTCGAAGCTGAAGGCCAGAAGGCTGTTGATTGGTTGAAGGCACAGGGCGAAGGTTATCAGATCGTTGTTCTCGGTGGTGACACCGGTTCCTCCGCTCAGCTCGGCCGCTCCAAGGCGATCGAAGACGGCGCAGAGGCCAATGGCTGGGATATCGTTTTCAACCAGAACATGAAGGGCTGGGACGAGACTCTTGCGAAGCAGGCTGTTGCGGATCTTATCGCAAACGGAACTGATTTCAACGTTATCTACGCTGAGAATGACAACATGGCTCGTGGCGCTTGCGCTGCTATGGATGCCGCCGGTATCACCTACGGTAAGGACGGCGACGTCAAGGTTATCGCTTTTGATGCCAACAAGTGGGCTCTCCAGTTAGTCAAAGATGGCAAGTTCAATCTTGATATCGAGTGCAATCCTCTCCATGGACCTCGCATCGTTGAGCTGATCGAAAAGCTCGAAGCCGGTGAGACAGTTGAGAAGAATGCCTATGTTACAGAAGAAGTCTTTGATACAGCAACCATCACTCAGGAAATCGTCGACTCTCGTTCCTATTAATGAATCGAACGTAATCTTGCGCATTACTTCTTCGTAAGCGTCGCGAGAATTAAAATGAAGGGCGCGGCGTCAAGGATGTGAATACAGTTCGCAGATCTTGACGCCGTGCTATTTCCCGAGAAAAGAGAAATCCAGTAAAAAATGGTTTGTAATATCGACGGAGGATTGAGGAATAGGATGCAAGACGCAGTGCTTACCATGCGAAACATTCATAAGAGCTTCCCGGGTGTTAAAGCCTTAAAGAATGTGAATTTCACTCTTTGTGAAGGTGAGATCCATGCTTTGATGGGCGAGAACGGCGCCGGCAAGTCTACTTTGATCAAAGTACTTACAGGTGTCTATGCAAAAGACGCCGGGGACATCAATATTAAGGGGATTGAGAAATCCGTACACATCAAATCGCCACAAGAGGCACAGAAACTCGGTATCAGCACCGTATATCAGGAGATTACGCTGTGTCCGAACCTGACTGTGGCCGAGAATCTATTTATCGGCAGAAGCGATAACTTACTGGTCGATTGGAAGAAGAATAACCTCCGGGCGGAACAAATTCTGAAGAATCTCGGAATCATGACAAAGCCAACCATGCAGCTTTCAAACTGCTCAATTGCCGTGCAGCAAATGGTTGCCATAGCGCGCGCGGTGGATATGGAATGTAAAGTATTAATTCTTGACGAGCCGACATCCTCTCTGGATGAGCAGGAAGTTGCTAAGCTTTTCTCTCTCATGCGAGAGCTGAAGGGAAGAGGTGTCGGAATTATTTTCGTAACGCATTTTCTTGATCAGGTTTACGAGCTATGTGACAAGATCACGGTTCTTCGAAACGGCGAACTTGTCGGTGAGTATCTGATTAAGGATCTACCCAAAGTCGAACTCGTTGCGAAAATGATGGGAAAGGATCTCGATGAGCTTTTCGAGATTGAGAACGCCGCACAAACTTGCTGTCCGAAAACGGATGAAGCCGTTATACACGCTGAGCATTTGGCAAGTATTTCTGGGATCAAGCCTTTCACTTTTACGGCTAACAAGGGAGAAGTGACAGGATTTGCGGGACTTCTCGGTTCCGGCAGAAGTGAATGCGTTCGCGCAATTTTCGGAGCCGATAAAGTTACAACGGGAAAGCTTCATGTCAAAGGTGAGGAAGTGAGTATTTCTTCTCCCATCAAAGCAATGAAGCGGGGAATCGGTTATCTTTCCGAGGACAGAAAACGTGACGGAATTATCGGAGATCTTTCCGTACGTGAGAACATCATATTGGCTCTGCAAGTCATGCGCGGATTCTTCCGGCCGTTTACGACAGCACAGGCGCAGGCCTTTGCCGACGAGTATATCGCCCTTCTTGGAATTAAGACGCCTTCCGCGGACACGCCGATCAATTCGCTTTCCGGCGGAAACCAACAGAAGGTTATTCTTGCCCGTTGGCTCCTGACACACCCGGACTATCTTATTCTTGATGAACCTACGCGAGGAATTGATGTCGGAACCAAGGTCGAGATTCAGAAGCTCGTCCTTAAACTCGCATCGGAAGGCATGAGCATTACCTTTATCTCTTCGGAGATCGAAGAAATGCTTCGAACCTGTTCACGATTGATTATCATGCGTGATCTCTATGTCGTAGGGGAACTCACCGGAGATGACTTAACACAGAAAAAAATCATGCATACGATTGCGGGGAGTGTAAGTGAAGATGCAAAGCAACAGTAACAGGCTCGATGCGGGTCGAATCTCATCCGTTCTTCGATCCGTACCCAAACACGGTTTATTTATTCCGATTGTGTTTCTCCTGCTGCTCCTACTCCTGAATGTCTTTATTAATCCCGGATTTCTTACCGTAGACATCAGTAAAGACAGCGCCGGGAATCCGGTTCTGGTGGGAAATATCATCAATATTCTCTCCAATGCCACGGAACTTGTGATTCTTGCCATCGGAATGACGCTGGTTACTTCATCTTCTCGCGGACAGGATATCAGCGTCGGCGCGACCGTCGCCATCGTCGGCGGCGTCATCATGCGTGTCCTCTGCGGCACAGAGACACAACCGACAGAATTGCATGCGCCGGTTATTGTCGCTTTGTTGCTTGGCTGTCTCGCCGGCATGGCTTGCGGAGCGTTCAACGGTCTTCTCGTCGCAAAATTCAACATCCAACCAATGGTAGCCACGTTGATCCTCTTTACCGCCGGCCGATCCTTAGGATCCATGGCGATGGGCGGCCTCAAACCCAAGGCCGTGGAGTCCTTTGGTTATTACGGGAATTTTATCCCGGGCTTTCCGATCCCGGTTCCGATCATGATCACGATCGTCGTACTTATTATCACAATCATTGCATTAAAGAAGACCAATCTTGGGCTCTATACCCGTGCGGTAGGTATCAATGATAAAGCATCGAGTCTGAACGGTTTGAATCCCGCACAGATCAAATTCATGACCTATGTCGTGCTCGGCCTCTGCGTTGGTATCGCCGGATTTGTTCAGGCAAGCAGAGTTCAGACTGTGAATCCGTATACGATCGTTCCCAGCATCGAGATGGATGTTATTCTTGCGGTTGCGCTCGGCGGCAACTCCCTGGGCGGAGGAAAATTCCGTATGGCGGGTTCCATCATCGGAGCGTATACCATACAGACCTTGACCTCGATGCTGACAACGCTCAACGTAAATACGAATGCCGTACCCGTATTCAAGGCAGTTATTATTATCGTCCTCGTCATCATCCAGACTCCTCTGGTGAAGGACTTCTTCAAGAATCGCGTCTCCGTGCTCAAACCGGCAGGCGTAAATGGAAAGGAGCGTGGGTGATATGACGACAAAAAGTAACAGCCTGCGTACCGGAGATGAAGGCATCGCGACATTCCGGAAGAAACTGATGAAAAGAGGGGCTCCGACGGACACCTCTTTTCTCCTGATGATCACAGTATCTTTATTTATCGTGATCTACGCTCTTGCCATCATATTTCTTGGTGATAAGGGATTTGACAAAATACAGATGTTCTTCAACTTGTTTAATGAGAATGCGGCTTTGATCGTCATCGCGTGCGGCCTGTCGGTCGTCATGATCACCGGCAGCATCGACATCTCCGTCGGAGGATCAACGGCACTCATCTGTACTGCTTGTATCGTTTGTCTCAACAATTATGGCTTTGACTTCTTCACATCGTTACTGCTCGCACTCGCAATTGGAGTTGTCTTTGGTTCTGTACAAGGATTTCTGATTGCCTACATGGAGATGCAGCCCTTTATCGTCACGCTGGCCGGAATGTTTCTTGGTCGCGGTCTGGTTGCTCTCATTGAGGTAAATCAGATCCAAGTGGCAAATGTAGGCTTTGAAGCATTGTCCGGCGCCAGAATTCAGATTCCTTTCCTTGGCGACATCAATAAGAAAGGGATGTTCATCCAGTCGAAGCTGGAATACGGTGTCATCGTTGCTCTCATTATCGTTGTCTTTATGATTTGGTTCTTGAAAAAAACCAAGCTTGGACGAAATTTCTATGCCGTAGGCGGAAATGCACAGAGTGCGTTGACTCTCGGTATCAATGTGAAAAAAACGAAGTTTCTTGCGCACCTTGTTTGTGGTCTTCTCGCCGGAATCGGCGGTTTCCTCTATCTGTTCCACACGCGTTCAGGATCCGTGCAACAGGCAACCGGTCTTGAGATGGATGCGATCGCAGCCTCCATTATCGGAGGTACACTTCTTACGGGAGGTGTCGGCAATGTCTTTGGCACCTTGTTCGGCGTATTGACCGCAGGAATTGCTCTTCTCGTCGTCACGGCGATTGGCAGCCAGGATCCGTGGTGGCCGCAGATCACACGCGCGGCGATGCTTTGCTTCTTCATTGTCCTTCAGAGCGTTATCTGTTCCAGAAAACGCAGTAAGTAAAGTTACGGCCGGTCACCCTAGCCCCCCTCAAGGGACTCGTAGCGCTTTGTTGAGTTATCGACATAAGATAACTCAACAAACTCTGCGGGTTTCTCTTTTTGCGACGCAAAAAAAGAAGTTCGATCCGAAAATCGAACTTCCTTCTGGTGCGGGAAACAGGACTTGAACCTGCACGACCTTTCGATCACTAGCACCTGAAGCTAGCGCGTCTGCCAATTCCACCATTCCCGCGAACAGAAGTTATATTACTAGATCAGGCCACAAATTGCAAGTGAATTCGCTAAAAATTATGATCGGTCACAGCGGAGATAATGTCCATCTGTGATATGATGTTTTCGTGTTATAAACAGAAAGGATTACACTTCATGCTGTCACATAAAACTCCTGAACAAAAGAAGAAAATCATCAGCCTTGCCGCAACGATCGGCTTTGTGCTGTTCCTTGTTATCGCATTTTTTCTCATCGGTGAGCCGATGTTGAAGTTTGTAAATGATCCCGAGAGTTTCCGTCTTTGGGTATCTTCTTACGGATATTCCGGCAAGGTGATTTTCGTAGGAATGATGGTGGTCCAGGTTCTTATCGCACTTATTCCCGGTGAACCGTTGGAGATCGTCGCGGGCTATGCGTTCGGAGCTCTGGAGGGAACGGTACTGTGCCTGATCGGCCAGGCAATCGGGAGTCTTCTCGTGTATTTCTTTGTCAGCAAGGTCGGGATACTGGCGGTTGAAGCTTTTTTCCCGAAAGAGAAGATTGAATCACTCTCCTTTCTGAAGAATCATAAGCGACTGAATTTGATCGTTTTTATTTTATTCTTCATACCGGGAACGCCGAAAGACCTTATCGCCTATATCATCGGTTTGACACCGATGCTGTGGTGGGAGTTCTTCCTGATATCTTTGATCGCTCGGATTCCGTCGGTAATAACGTCGACGATCGGAGGCGAAGCGATTGGCATGGAGAATTACGATTTTGCGATCGCAGTATTTATCATCACGATCATCCTGAGTGGAATCGGACTTCTTCTCTATCGGGCTATCACGAAAAAACACAAAGATGCACCCACCGAATCGCATTAAGTGATACAATATCTTCGCCACATTTTTCTGCACAGGAGATGACTATGGATCGCAAACTTGACGAATTCTATACATTCATGCAGGGGAGAAGAGTAGCTGTCCTCGGTGTCGGCATCTCGAACCGCCCGTTGATTCGCTATATACACGCCCTGGGAGCCGATATTACCGCTTTTGACGCGCTGCCGGAGAATGATCCCGTCTTGTCAAGAACAAGGGCTGATTTCGAGCGTGACGGCATACATATCCATTGGTCTGTCGGAGAGAATTATCTGAACGAATTGCCCTCCGGCGACTTTGAATTGATTTTCCGTACGCCGAAGATGCGTCCGGATGTTCCCGAGTTACGTGCCGCCGTCGCTCGCGGCGCTGTTCTGACTTCGGAGATGGAGGTCTTCATGGAGCTCTGTCCGGCGAAGATCTTTGCCGTGACCGGAAGTGATGGGAAGACGACAACGACGACGCTGATCGCGAAGATTCTCGCCGAGGCAGGGTATCGTGTACATATCGGAGGCAATATCGGAACCCCCCTACTGGACCGCATCAGTGATATTCGGGCGGAGGATATGGTCGTTTTGGAATTGTCCTCCTTTCAGTTGATTACCATGGCAAGAAGCGCGGATGTGGCTGTGGTTACGAATGTAACGCCCAACCATCTGGATGTACATCGCGACTATGACGAATATATCTCCTCAAAGATGAATATCTTCCGCAATCAGTCCTTTATGGGGCGACTGGTTCTCAATGCCGAGAATGAGATTACCCGATCTATGGCGGAGAAATCCAGGGGTACCGTCGTATTTTTCGCGAAAAATCCAGAGAAGGAAATCACGCCGAGACCCTTGGCTGCAATCGAGCGGGCGACAATTCTCGCCGGTTCGATATCGTATGTTGATGGGCAGACGGCAACTTCAGTCGTACGGCTCGATGAGATTCTTATACCCGGCATGCATAATGTAGAGAATTATCTCGCTGCAACGGCGGCCGTCATCCCATACGTGAGGCCGGAGCATATCGCCTCGGTCGCGAAGAATTTCGGAGGAGTTGAACATCGGATCGAACTGGTCCGGATGCTTGACGGTGTTCGGTACTACAACAGTTCCATCGACACGAGCCCGAACCGGACCATCAATACGATGCGGGCTCTGGAGTCGCGCGGTGAGAAGGGTGTTCTGATAGCCGGCGGAGCAGATAAGAAATGTGATTACACCGGGCTCGGCGATGCGATTCTTCGTGTTTGTGATCGAATCGTTCTCTGCGGAGCGAACGCACCGCTGATTGAGGAATCTCTTCAGAAGGAGTCGGAGGGAAGAAGCTATCAAGTGATCACCGTGGATTCCTATCCGGAAGCTTTGGAGCGGGCAAGAGGCATGGCTCACGAAGGAGAAATTGTCATCTTATCTCCGGTCGGAACCAGTTATGATCGCTTCCGCCACTTTGAAGAGCGGGGCAATCTCTTCAAGAAACTTGTCTCGGATCTTGTATGATATGTCGCGCATCAAATGTAATGGTCTGTTTTACGAAATAATTCTTCAGCATTTCCGCTTGACGCTTCGCTTTTCGATGTGCTATTTTTAACGTACGAATTATTTCTGTAATGGAATGATTCCTGCAACTTTTCAATTGAATCAGGTCACCAAACACGATGAAGAGGAATATTACGTAGGAAGCAACGATACAGAGAGCTGCCGTTCGGTGCGAGGCAGATCGTTTGGTCCTTCAGAACTGGCCTCGGAGTGCGCTTATTGAACGGTATCCGGCGAACGGATGCGTAGTAGATGGAGTCGGATCGCCGACCGTTACAGCGGCAGGGTATCGGGATTCATTTCCCCGTATCCGATAAGGGGCATCTGCATGGCAGATGAATCAGAGTGGTACCGCGGAAGTTTACCTTTCGTCTCTAGAACGCAGAGACGGGAGGTTTTTTTATGCTCTGAGAGCGAAATGTGTGATGAGATACGCCGGGAACAAACGAAAGTTTTCAAAGGAGAAAAAACATGAATATGAAGATGAAGTATGACAGATACAGAGCATTTCCGGATATTCCGATTCAGAACCGCGAGTGGCCGAACAAGCGTCTTGAGAAAGCCCCGATCTGGTGCAGTGTTGATTTGCGCGACGGAAACCAGGCTCTTGAGGTTCCGATGAACCTCTCCCAGAAGCTACAATTCTTTCAGTTTCTTGTCGACATTGGATTCAAGACGATTGAGATCGGCTTCCCGGCGGCTTCCGACACGGAGTTCGAGTTCACACGTTATCTGATCGATAACAATCTCATTCCCGAGGATGTTGCGATTCAGGTTCTCACACAGTCCAGAGAGCATATTATTGCGAGAACCATCGAAGCATTGCGCGGAGCACCCAAGGCCGTCGTACATCTATATAATTCAACCTCGACATTGCAGCGAGATGTCGTCTTTGGTTTCGGCCGTAAAGAGTGTATTGATCTTGCGGTCGCCGGCGCGAAAATGGTACGCGAACAGGTCGAGAAAGACGACAGCCGGACCGAGTGGTTTTTCGAGTATTCTCCGGAGAGTTTCTCGGGAACGGAGTCGGATTTTGCGGTCGAGATCTGCGATGCGGTACTCGATGTATGGCAGCCGACGAAGGACAAAAGAGCGATTATCAATCTTCCGAACACGGTTGAACTGGCTTCTCCGAATGTTTTCGCGGATCAGGTTGAATACTATTGTAAGAACACCAGATGGAGGGAGGAGACGATTGTTTCCATCCACACCCACAATGACCGCGGAACAGCGGTTGCCGCTTCCGAGCTCGGTATTCTCGCCGGAGCGGACAGGGTGGAGGGAACGCTTTTCGGGAACGGGGAGAGGACCGGAAATGCCGATCTTCTCACGATCGGAATGAATCTCTTCATGCACGGCATCGATCCGGAGCTCGATTTCTCGGATATCAATCAGATCGTCGCCGTCTACGAGGAGTGTACCGGACTTAAGGTCCCTCCGAGACATCCCTGGGCAGGACGCCTTGTATTTACGGCGTTCTCGGGCTCTCATCAGGACGCGATCAAGAAGGGTCTTGTCAAGATGAAACAGCATCCGGATCACTGGGAGGTTCCGTATCTTCCGATCGATCCCAAGGACGTCGGCAGAAGCTACGACCCGATCATCCGAATCAACAGCCAGTCCGGCAAGGGAGGAGTCGCCTATATCCTCGAGACCAATTTCGGCCTCTTCCTTCCGAAAAGTTTCCAGAAGGATTTCGGAGCCGTCTGCACCGTGGTTTCGGACGAAAAACAAGCGGAGCTCCTCCCTTCCGAAATCTTCAAATTGTTCGATGATAAATATGTCAATATCAAATTTCCTTATGAATTGATCACATATCGCGAGGAGTCCAATGATGAGAATCGCGTCTTGATGAGTGCTAAGCTGGCTGTCGGTAATGACTTCGTTACGGTAAACGGCGAAGGAAATGGTTTACTTGACGCGTTCTGTCATGCGTTAACCAAGGAGATCGGAAAGCCGATAACCATTACAACATACCACGAGCACGCCATGCAAAGCGGTTCCGATTCGGCGGCTATCACATATGTAGAAATTGAGACCGACGGTCAGAGAAAAATCCTCGGTGCAGGAATCTCAAGTTCTGTCTCGAAATCTTCGTTGCGTGCTGTTGTAAGCGCAGTTAATCGCATGATAAACGTGTAAGTATGGATACTGGAAATTCATCGTGTTGAATAGAAACGAATGAAATGATCCAATCATCGCCGGAAACATTTCCAGTGGCTCATGCGCGGTCACATAAGAACGCTGATTGCAAGATACCGGGTTTGTATCCTACGTGAATGCGAAAAGGCCTGTCGGCATAACCGGCAGGCCTTTTTTTGTAATTTCACCTCCTCTTTATTGCGCAAAACATTCATTTTGTTTAATTCAATTTTGTGGAAAAGAACCTCCAAAGGAGGCTCTTCTCTTAACTTGCCGTCGGCAATATCTCACTGCTTGATTCACCTGATGAGGAAGGCACCGTCACCTGAACACTATTGTCTTTGATCAGAATGTTCTCCGAATTCGCATTCTTAGAAAACGGGTCTTCTTCCGTCAATTCATCAATGCCTTCAATGCCGATAATTTGTTTCAACTCGTCGGTATTCCCGAAAGGATTCAGCCATTTCTGAAGAACATAAATGGTCAGAACCAAAATACTTATCAACAAAACGACGCGAATGATATTCTGGAGCTTCATCGCACGATAACGCTTATCGATATGTTCCTTTGTCGTGTAACCCACCAGAAGATATGCTTTGCTTCTTGTGGTTCGCTTCGGCAACCGATTCCTCTCATTACGCCATCTCCGATATTTATTTCGAATTGACGGAATCAGATTCTTGAAAAACCGTTTGGTTGTACGAAGAATTGAACCTGCAAGTTCAGAAAAGAAAACCATAACAGGCGCACGATGACGTTCGGTCGAATCCGTAAAGACTTCTTGTCTCTGATCGTCTGGTCCGGTATCCATATGATCCTCCGCTGTTTTGACTACTGTGATTATATCACAATGGCTGCAAGATCAGATCAAATCTCGCATAAACGAACAATCGTTTGACACAAAACAGAACAAATGTTAGGATAGTTTACAGAAGATTTTATCGATGGAGGTTATGCTTGTGGACCAGAAGAAGCGTTTTACCCGCAGCAATCTTGATCAGACGATCGAGCTCGTTTATGAATTCCTGGTCGATCACATCCGCAAGGAAGGCTACCCCCCTTCGGTACGCGAGATCTGTACCGGTATCGGCGTTAAGTCCACCTCTACAATTCATTCCCATTTGAAGCGTCTGCAAGACCAGGGTCGCATACTCTACTCTCCGGGCAAGCGGCGTGCGATCATCGTTCCCGAGTTGAACGATGAGAATGTGACGAACTTGCCTGTCGTCGGAACGATCACCGCAGGATTACCGATCCTTGCCGTGGAGAATATTGAGCGAACACTCCCCTTCTCCTCCGATATGTATACTCCGGAGGATCATTTTGTTCTTAAGGTGCGTGGTGACAGCATGATCAACGCGCACATTCTTAATGGTGATTATGTTGTCGTTCGCAAGCAGAATGCCGCTGCGATCGGCCAGATTATTGTCGCACGTGTCGGAGAAGAAGCGACCGTCAAGACACTGCGATCGATTGACGGCCACATGTTCCTTCAGCCGGAGAATCCCGCCTATTCGCCCATCCCATTTGACCGTGAAGATTGCCAGATCCTAGGCATCGTTGCGGGGCTTTTCCGATCGCATGTGTAAATCATTCCCATATGTGTCATAGATCTCATCTCTCCGGTGGATCTCGTTGAAGATATACTGCACAGGTTCTTCCGGAATCACACAGGAGATTGCACTCTTATAAATCAGATACTGGGATAATTCATCGGCGAGTATGACAGACTGGCTGTCGAAGCCGACAATTCTGCCGGTTCTTGACTCACCTCGCAGTAACTCAACACGTATTCGGTTCTCATTCTTACGACAGTTGTTCAGGAAGATCTCCTGCAGATTGGCGCTCTTGAATGCACCTTTCGCTTCGGGAACCATCGGGTCACGAGAAATTCCCGGGCGTCTCTCCCCTGTTTCAAATAATGTCGGGACTCTTTTCATCGCCGGTTGATGGTACATCATTTTATCCTCATTTCATGTAGAATATCTGAAGATTACATGATTTACCAAGTAATAACTATATGATATATACGAATTTTATAAATTTTTTTCAGTCACTCACAAATGACATGCAGGATTCTCTCTATATCGTTCGCAGAGATTACCGTCACATCCTTCATATGTGAGAACCAGGTCATCTGACGTTTCGCGTAATTGCGCGTGTTCTTCTTGATAAGATCAACCGCCTCATCGAGCGAAATCTCTTGAGCGAGGTACTGGAATAACTCTTTATATCCGATGGCCTGTTTGGAAGTTGAGGATAGATGGGAATAGTCCCGGTACAGTTTCCTCGCTTCCTCGACGAGCCCGTCTGCGATCATTTGATCAACGCGCTGGTCGATGCGTCTGTACAGTTCCTCTCGCGGCCTTTCGATCACAAACACGGAAAAAGGATACCTCGGGCCGGACTTCGTCGATTCCGCATCGAATTCGGTTTTGGTTCGTCCGGTCTGTCGATATATTTCCATCGCGCGCAAGAGGCGCTTCGCATTATTCGGGTGAATTCTCTCCGCTGACTGAGGATCGACTCGGCGCAGCTCCTCGTACAAGGCTTCCGGACCCTTGTCCTGTATCTCGATCCGTAGCTTTTCGCGAATGAAGGGATCAATCTCCACCGGAACATACTCGATACCCAATGATAATGCGGAAGCGTATTGACCGGTTCCCCCGCAGAATACCGGAAGCTTGCCCGTCTGCAGAACGATGTCGATCGCATGATAAGCTGACGTGAGATATTGAACGGGAGAGTAGTCGGTTGTCGGTTCTACCAAGTCCAGCAGGTGATGAGGAACCTGTGCCTGCTCTTCTGTTGAAGCTTTGGCCGTTCCGATATCCATCCCGCGGTAAACCTGCATCGAGTCCATCGACATCAGTTCGCCGGAGATCTCGCGGCAGACACGTAAAGCCAGAGAACTCTTGCCGCTGGCCGTCGGTCCGCAAATGATCGGAATTTTTCGATAGGGCGCGACCCAATTCGCAATATTGATCATATGATACGTTTAAATTCCTTCTCCAGATCCTTTCTGGTCATTCGAATCATAATCGGACGTCCATGCGGACAATGATACGGATTCTGCAAAAGAACAAGTTGATCCATCAGGGCTTTGATCTCGATATCATCCAGATGATCGTGCCCTTTAACCGCGGCTTTGCAGGCGGCGGTTGCGAGAACCCGGACCAGATCTTTGTCCGTGTCGTGTCGCTTCTCTCCGGCAAGCGTATCCAGGATTGCTCGAAATGCATTCTGTGGCGAATACTTAACGGATATTCCGGGCACTTCACGAAGGATGATCTCTTTATTCCCGAGCCATTCAAAGGCAAAGCCGAGTCGCTCGAATTCCTCCGAGTGAGCTTCCAGAATGACAACTTCCGAGGAAGAGAGGCGAATGATTTCCGGCAACAGCAATGTTTGTACAGGTAATTTCTGATCTTCCCGCGCCATTTTTCGCGTCAATTCCTCGAAAAGAATCTTCTCGTGCGCCGCGTGCTGATCGATGAGAATGAGTTGATCCTTGTGTTCCAGAAGAATATAGGTTGAGAACAAAGTTCCGATGACGCGAGACTCCGCTAAATCCGTAACACTGAAACCGAATCTCGTGCGATAGGCATCGTCCTCGTCACGTTCATAAGATGACTCAGCTTTCTTATGAACAGGGTCTGTTCCCATCTTCGTAATGGTCAAAGAAAGATTCGTCTGAACCGGATAGGCAATGGAAGGTTTCTCGGAAAGAGTTACCGCCGGTTGCGGAACATACGACGGCCGATCTGGTAACGAATTGTCTGTGGAGTCTGTCGAGGGGAGCGCGATGTTAGCCTCTGATCGTTCGGCCCCTCCCTTTTTCTCCAGTAGATCAACAGGCGTAAATGCCTTCATGACTTCCGGTTCAGCGACATGCGTCGACGACAGCAAGGTGTTCTGTATCGAGTGAAATACTGCGCGAAAAACTTCCCCGTCATTCCAGAAACGAACTTCGGATTTTTGCGGATGAACATTTACATCAATAAGATGAGAGGGCACAAAGATCGACAGGATGATAAAGGGATACTTTCCTTTCATCAGCATGGTTCTGTACGCCTCATCAATCGCCGAAGTGATAACTTTGGATCTCACCAATCGATCATTGACGAAAATCGTCTGTTCCGACCGGCTGTTTCTGGCGATCTCCGGCCGCCCGACAAATCCGTCGACGTTTATTTCTCCGAAAGCACTTGTCATCGGAAGGCACGCATCTACGATTTTCTTCCCATAAATACTGTAGAGGGCAGAAACCTTGTCGCCGTTTCCCGGGGTGTTCATCATCTCCTTCCCGTGATTGATCATACGAAAGGAGACGTCCGGACGAATGAGCGCAAATCTTTCCATCAATTGTATGACGTATTGTGCCTCCGTCTGATCCTTTTTGAGGAACTTATACCGTGCGGGAAGATTGAAGAAAAGATCTCTCACCTCAACTCGCGTCCCGGCCGTACCGCCGACGCGAGACATATTTACGAAACGTCCGGCTTCGATTTCCACCTGCGTTCCAAAATCATCCCCGTGCCGACACGTCTGAAGGCGAACGCGAGAAACCGCAGAAATGCTGGCGAGTGCTTCGCCGCGAAACCCCATGGTGTGAAGCGTAAAAAGATCCTCGAGCGTTTGAAGTTTACTGGTTGCATGAATCTGAAATGCCATGCGCGCATCGTCTTCTTCCATTCCGCAGCCGTCGTCTGTGACACGGATCAAGGTAATGCCACCGCCGTCAATCTCTACCGTAACAGTCGTGGCTCCGGCATCAACCGCATTCTCGACAAGCTCCTTTACGACAGAGGACGGACGCTCGACGACCTCACCCGCAGCGATACCGTTCGCGGTTGCCTCGTCCAGAAGATGAATTCTTCCCATAACGACCTCCTTAGGATCCGATCTCTTTATCCTTGGCCTTCTCGATGAAGGCATAGAGCGTGTTCATCGCTTCAAGCGGTGTCATTTGAGAAATATCAAGGGATCGCAGGTCCGAACGGATCGAATCCTCCCGTTTTGAATAGGAAGATTTCGCCGGAAACAGCGCTAACTGGCCCTCCATCGGATCAACGCCCACAGGTTCTCCCTCTTCGGTGAATCTCTCGCTGATCGGCGCACCTGCGATACGTTTCTCCTGCTCCAGAACCGTAAGGATTTCCTTCGCACGGTCGACGACCTCCATCGGCACCCCCGCAAGACGAGCGACCTCGATACCATAGCTGTCATCGGTCCCGCCGTCACTGATCCGATGCAGGAAGATAACCTCGCCTTCTCTCTCGTCGACCTCGACATGACAGTTAAATATGCCACGCAGTTGTTTCTCGAGCATGTTCAATTCATGATAATGGGTCGCGAAAAGTGTTCTTGCGAAGATGACATTGCGATCGCCTAAGAATTCCAGAATCGCCCACGCGATCGAAAGCCCGTCGTACGTACTCGTTCCTCGACCGACCTCATCGAGCAGAAGGAGACTGCGTCGCGTCGCATTGCGAAGAATCGTTGCAACCTCATTCATCTCCACCATAAATGTCGATTGACCGGAGGTCAGATCGTCGGAAGCACCGATTCTCGTGAAGATTCTGTCCGCGATGCCGATGACCGCACGGTTTGCCGGGACAAAGCTCCCGATCTGTGCGAGGAGAACGATCAGCGCAACCTGTCGCATATACGTCGATTTGCCGGCCATGTTCGGTCCCGTCAAAATCATGATCCGACGTGTCTCCAGATCGATCATCGTATCATTCGGAACGAAACTTCTCGCATCCATCATCTTCTCGACGACCGGATGTCTGCCGCCTTCGATCAGAAGGACTTGTTCCTCGGTTAATTCCGGGCATACATATTTCTCGCGATCCGCGAGTTCACCGAGTGCCAGGAGGACATCGATCATGGCCACCGCCTGCGCCGTGCCTTGAAGGCGATGTGTCTCTTTCGCGACATTCGACCGAATGTCGACGAACAATTCGTATTCAAGTGCGAGCAGTCGTTGTTCCGCACCCAGAATATCACTCTCGATCGCCTTCAGTTCCTCGGTCACATATCGCTCGCCGTTTGCCAGCGTCTGTTTGCGGATAAAATCATCGGGTACCGATGCCACGCTACCCTTGGAAACCTCGAGATAGTATCCGAAAACCCGGTTATAGCCGACCTTCATCGTACGGATACCGGTTCTCTCCTTCTCCTTCGCCTCGACGGCAAGGATGAGACTCTTCCCGTCGGTCGAAGCGACACGCAGTCGATCTACCTCTGCATTCCATCCGGTACGCAGGAGATTCCCCTCTTTGATACTGATCGGCGGATCATCCGCGATCGTCTCATGGAGCATGGATGCAATATCAATAAGGCAGTCAAAGGAGCTGATGATCTCGGGAAACATACCCTGCGCGAACCTCACAACCAGTTCCTTTATCATCGGGAGCTTATCCAGGGAGTTACGTAACGCTATCAAGTCGCGCGCGTTCACCGATCCGAGAGCGATGCGTGACGTCAAACGTTCGAGATCGTGAATTCCGGTGATCACTTCACGAATTTCACTTCGCAGAAGAAATGCCTCCTTCGCCTCGGATACGGATTGCTGACGCATCTTTATATCCTCAAGAGACAATAGGGGTTGCTCCATCCACCGTCGTAACAAACGTCCTCCCATCGCGGTTTTGGTGCGATCTATCGACCAAAGAAGACTTCCGGCGAAGGACTTGGATCGAATGGTCTCGGTGATCTCCAGATTTCTTCTTGTTGCCTGGTCAAGCTCCATCGTCTCTTCTATTCGAACAAGAACCAGATCGTGGAGATGCGAGATATGACACTGCTGTGTCTCTTCTAAATAGCAAAGTACGGCATTTGCCGCCTTCTGATAAAGCGAATCATAGACCTTATCCATCGTCCATGAAGAGTCTGATTTTGATTTCTTTGTCTCAACCTTGGTTTTGTATTCAAGCAGACGATCCGTGTCAAATTCCTCATCTGGCCGAACGGTGATCATGACCTGAAGCGCATTCGACAGACTCGAGCATGCGGGATCATTGACAAAGGCCTTGTTGCAGATGATCTCAGACGGAGCATAGCGCGCGACCTGATTCAGAAGTCTGCCCGCGGTATTTCCGGTAACCAGACGAATCGCCTCGAAAACACCCGTCGTCAAATCGGCGGCAGCGATACCGTACTGCATGCCCATTTTGTAAACACAAAGAAGGAAATTATTCTTCTTATCCTCAAGGGCTGTCGAATCAAGTATCGTTCCCGGTGTGAGTACGCGAGTGATTCCCCGCTTAACGATACCTTTTGCGATCGCCGGATCTTCCATCTGATCACAGATCGCTACCTTGTATCCGCGGGCAACGAGCTTCTGCATATAGTTCTGGGCAGCATGATGGGGAACGCCGCACATCGGAGCTCGCTGATCGAGACCACAATCTCTTCCCGTCAGAGCGAGTTCCAGTTCCTTCGAGGCGGTAATCGCGTCATCGAAAAACATCTCATAGAAATCGCCGAGGCGAAACATCAAGATCGCGTCGGGAATCTTGTCCTTTTGCTCGAGATACTGAAGCATCATCGGAGTCAATCGAGTCCGATCCGCCGTCGCATAGGTAAGATGTGTCGAATCACTGCTCATAAATGAAACTCTCCAGAATTCCTTCGAGTGAGTACGGGCGCGCGCCCGTGATCTTCACATAGCAGAGTGCGCCTTCAAGAATATCACCATAGAGTGTCGTTGCGTCAGAAAGAAGCGTCTGATCTGGCAACATGGTCTGATCCGGCAAACGGAAGTTCACCAGTCGATTGGATCGCGTTCTGCCGGATAGGATATGGTCAGCCGTCTCGCTTTTCCCTTCAATCAGCACTTCCTTGACAGATCCGACAACGCTGAGACCGGATTCGAAACAGTGGCGATTCTGCATGTCCAGAAGCCTCGAGAATCTCTCGGTTACGACGTCTTTATCAATCTGGCCCTCCATCGTCGCCGCGGGGGTTCCCGGACGCGGCGAGTACTGGAAGGTAAACGCGGCATCGAAACGGACCTTCTCCATCACGGAGAGTGTGTCAAGAAAATCATCTTCTGACTCATGCGGAAATCCGACGATAATATCTGTGGTAATCGTTCCATCCGGTACTTTTTCGCGAAAATACATCGCGGTCTCAAGAAACTGCTCCCTGGTATAGTGACGATTCATCTCGCGAAGAACCTTGTCGCTTCCGGACTGGAGTGGCAAATGCAGGTGCTTCTCAATTGTTGGGCTGTCGGCCATAATGTCGATAATACGATGCGAGAGATCCTTCGGATGCGAGGTCATAAACCGCACGCGAGAGATTCCCGGGACCCGGGATACAGCCTCCAGGATATCTCCGAAATCCGGAGAACCGGGTCGATCGAGTCCATACGAATTCACATTCTGCCCGAGAAGAAGAATTTCTTTGAAACCCTCGGCTGCAAGTTCCGTAACCTCTTCCATGATCTTCTCAAAGGGCCGGGAACGTTCGCGACCGCGCGTATAGGGTACGATACAATACGTACAGAAGTTGTTGCATCCGTACATGATCGGAACTAACGCTCGAAAACGACGTTCGCGCTGGATCGGGAGATCTGTGTCATCGACAATGAAGTCCGTCTCCGATACCTCGTAGCGCTTCTTTTCGCGAAAAATCCGACTGTAGATAAATTCGGGAATGCGATGAATATCCTGCGGACCGAAGAGCAAATCGACAAAGCCGAAACTCTTTCGGATGCGTTCGACATTCTCGTCCTGCTTCATCATGCAACCGCAAACGGCAACCATCATCGACGGATTCTTGCGTTTGGCGGCCTTCAGCACTCCGAGGTTGCCGAAGAGACGGTCATTCGCGTTCTCACGCACGCTGCAGGTGTTAAAGATAACGATATCCGCATCATCAGTCGAAGCCGGTTCAAAGGTCATTTCCCGAAGAAGTCCCGCAAGCTTCTCGCTGTCCGACTCGTTGAGCTGGCAGCCGTAGGTTCGGATCGCGTAGGTAAACGGGTATCCGCGTTCTTCTGCTTTTTCGTGAAAATATTGACGCAATGCATCAGAATACTCCCTTTGATCGCAAAGATCGGAGGAGAGCAAATACTGTATAGCCAATCGGTGCACCTCGATTTCTTAATACTGCTATCATAGCAGAAAGCGTGAGGTTTTGTGAATGTTAATCTTGTTGTACAATAGGGGAAGCAGGTTTGGGAGGTTTACCATTTTGAATCATCAATCTCGTTACGGGAACCGTTGCAATACAGCGTCGATGCATCCCGCAGAATTCCATAGATTCTTCACACGCCCGATTGCCGTTTTTCTTCTTTTGCTATTCACGTTGTTTGCTGCCACGGGCTTCACGTCATCCGTCGGCGAAGGCAATCCAAGCGATACCTCATCTACATCTTCCGTTCAAAGCACGGCCGGGAATGAGTCCTTACCGTCGAACGCAGAGACGACAACTCCATCCGTCATCGTAAAATCGACAATTGTCGAGCCTACACCGGCGGGGGACAACGGTGTTACGAATTTGTTTGATCCTCTCGGCGAGGGCGCACCGTCTGTCGACGCGAACGCCTATATTCTCTATGACGCGGAGTCCGGAACATTTCTTCTCGGCAAATCACCGGATACACCGCTTCCTCCCGCCAGTATCACAAAAGTGATGACCGTTCTTCTCGCTTTCGAGAAGCTTGATATGCAGGAGACGATTACCGTCACAAGAGAGATGTACGAGAGCATACCCGAGGATTACGTCCGGATCGGCCTTGTCGAAGGCGAGGAGATCACCGTTGAAGAGGCGATTTCTGCATCCATCGTCAAGTCAGCCAATGACGCAGCCATGGCTCTGGCGATCCATATGGGCGGCACCGTGGAAGGATTCTCCGAAATGATGAACCTTCGCGCCGTCGAACTCGGTTGCAATGCGACGAACTTTACGAACCCGTACGGCTTTGCGGATCCTTTACACGTCACATCCGCACATGACATGGCCTTGATTATGGCCGAAGCGATGAAGCATGATTCCTATCAGAAGATCTCTATGTTGGCAAACTATACCATGCCTCCGACCAATAAGCGCCTGGAGCCGTTGACCCTCAAGAACGGTAATAAATTCATCTCGACCTCCACGTACGCCTATGACAAATACATCGGCGGCAAGACCGGTTTCACGGATCTGTCCGGCTACACGATTACCGCGGCAGCCAGGAGCAATCACCGGACGCTGATCGCGGTAATTCTCGGCGCGCCTTCATCCAACGTACGTTATGAGAATCTGATTTCACTATTTGATTACGGCTTTGCCACATACAGTTCTGTGATGATACGCCCGGAGGATTTCTCCTCAATGCAGACGGGAGTTGCGGACCAGATAACATCCAGCATATCCGCTGCCGGGTATGAACTGTGCATCACCGAACTAAATCTCTCCGTTATCCCTTACCTGACGATACGTTCGGAGAGGCTTGCCGGCGGATACACGGATGCCATCGATGTCAGTACCGCGGTCATTCAGGCGAACGAATCGGTTCAAGTTCTGGATCTTCCGTTACTGCGCAGCTTCTCGGATGGCAGCAAAGAGACTCTCGGGAGTTTACGTGTTACCATTTGTACCGATGAAGCAGCGGCGACACATCAGGCGGCGGCAGATGCGAAGCCACTTACGATGGAAGAAATCGGCCAGATCATTTTCCGAGTAGGGATTGTTCTTGTGTTAATGGCGGTTCTGTTCTTTGTCATCATCCTCTATGTCCGATTCCAAAGAGCCAGAAATCACCGTCAACACCGTTCGAAGCCAAAGGTTCTCTAAGGAGCAACGCATCCGCGCATGGCTTGGGGATCACTCCCCGCTGATCGCGATATTCTCCAGAAGAAGACTCGGGCAGCCGGTCGATCCGGAGTCCGAGGGAATCTGAAAATATTGGTCAGACCCGACTTCGCGAATCTTCATGAGTAACGCGAAAAAATTCTCGGCGATCGTGATTTGGTCTACAGCTCTTCCGATCCGTCCGTCCGCGATCACAAATCCCTCGCAGGACAGCGAGAAATCACCGGAGACAACGTTCGTTCCCGCGTGAAGCCCGGACAGTTCTTTGAGATAAACGCCGTTCCCGGCTTGTTGAATAAGCGTAGCTAAATCTTTCTCCCCGGGAAGGATATAGAAATTGGTCGCCCCTACGCCGATGGAACCCTTGAAACCACTGCGGAAACCGTTTCCTGTGGATTCGCTATTCTCCTTGGCAGCTGTCTTGCGATTGTGTAAGAATCCCTTCAGAACTCCGTTCTCGACAAGGACCTTATTCTTCGTCGCCACACCCTCGGAATCAAATGGAATTCCGGCGATCGACCCTTCTGCTCTCGCGTCATCACGAAGCGTAACTACCGGCGAAGCAATTCGTTCCCCAATCTTACCTCCCAAAAGCGAGAAGCCTTTCTGAACCATATCTGCGGAAAAAATACCCGCGAAGGTCGACAGAAGATCCGCGGCGGCTTCCCGGTCCAATACAACATTCATTGTGCCGGAGGAGATGCTGGATGCCCCGAGTTTCTCGAGCGCGTTCATGGCGATCTCGCGTGCCAATTCATCGATATCAAGCATCGAGAGGTCTCGTAATGCCCGATACGCCGATCCAGTCTTTGTAATATCGTTCTCCTCGCAGCGTGCATTCGCGTAGAGGACAACGAGGTTGCTCCGGAAGGACAGACATAATCCTTTCGAATTCCATATCTTATGTTCGGAACTCCCGCAACTGATTACGCAATGATCAACTGCCTTGATTCTCGGATCAAATGCAAGAACACGCTTTTCGAGAGTAAGTACCATCGCAGACAACTCTTCGAAGGACAATTTCGTCAAGGATTCTTCATATGAGGAGAATTCTTCGTAGGAGGAATCTCCCTCATATACCGTCTCTTTCTCTTCCGATTCCAGAACCATACAATTCTGCTTTGCCTGATCCAACAGGAAGAGGATCGCCTCGTCCGTTAATTCTTCTGCGTAGGCATACCCCATCTGATCGTTATATCGGCCTCGAAAAGAAACGCCTTGCATCGAAGACGACTCATACATGGAGATCTCTCCGTGCAGAACCGAAATTTCTGTCGCCGAGCCGGCCTCGAAAAAAACTTCCGACTCGAGGAAACCCTGCTCGACTGCTTTCGCCATGACTACAGATGAAAATTCTTCGGGAGTATACATCGTCCACCTCATTCTTCTCTATGGCCGCCAGACCACGCATTCTTGACGGATCTAGTCCTGGATCCCGCTCGTATCCTTGCCTCCGACCGTCATTTCAGATACACGAATCATCGGCTGTCCGACATTGGTCGGCACGTTTCCGCTGATCGACCCGCAGACACCCTGAGCAAAAGCGAAATTATTCCCGACGCGGTCGATATTCATCAGAACCTGAGAGCCGCGCCCGATTAACGTCGCGCCTCTGACCGGCTCGGCAATTCTTCCGTCCCGGATCATGTATGCTTCATCCACGGCAAAATTGAACTCTCCGGTGGCGGGATCGACAGATCCGCCGCCCATATGCGCTGCATATAGGCCATAGGGTGTATCCGCAATGATATCCTTCGGATCGAGGTCTCCCGCAGCGATGTACGTGTTCGTCATTCGCGAAGTCGGAGCATACTTATAGTTCTGCCTGCGTGAAGAACCGGTAGGCTCCATACCCATCCGGCGTCCTCCTAGTTTATCGATCATGTAGCCGGTGAGAATCCCATTCGTAATCAGTAGATTCTTACGGGAATCATTCCCTTCGTCATCGATACGAATACTGCCCCATTCGCCCGCGAGCGTGCCGTCGTCGACCGCCGAGACCAGCGGATTCGCAACTTGTTGACCGAGTTTTCCGTCGAAAACCGACGCATGAATTCCGACGGATGTTGCTTCCAGGCCATGACCGCAGGCCTCGTGAAATATCACACCGCCAAAACCATTATCAATGACCACCGGCATCTTCCCCGAGGGACAAGGGCCGGCTCCGAGCATCGTCACGGCGATTCTGGCAGCCTCTCTCGCCGTATCCTCCACCGGATACGACTCGATGAATTCATACCCGGTTCCGGATCCGGGGCCAAAGTATCCGCTTTGCTTCTCGATTTCGGAGGAAGCGATCGCTTCCACGGTGAAACGTACGCGTGCTCGATGATCCTCGCGGTAGAGTCCGTCGGAATTGGCGATCACTACCGTTTTCTCCACGTCGCCGTAGGATGCGCCAGTTTGCGTAATCAGCGGACTGTAATCTCGCGCCGCCACGATGGCTCTTTTCAAGAAATCGACTTTGTCACTCTTTGCTACGCCAACCGGGGCGATAAGCACAGGATTACTCTCGAATTGGATCTTGGGAGTAAGCGTGAGTGTGCGTCCTTCCGGAACGCTGTCAAGGGATGCCGATGCCTCGACAGCAAGGCGAAGAAGAGTATCTTCCCGAAGATCATTCGTGTATACATAGACGCAACGTGTGCCGGAGAGAATTCGTATACCGATTCCGCTGTCCATTCCGGAACTGACCTTGTCAACGCGTTGATTGATGATCGAGATCCCCGAACTCCGGGTCTGTTCCATGTAGACTTCCGAGAAATCGCCGCCTCTGGACAGCGCAGCCAGAAGAATCTTTTCGATGAGGGTGTGAGAAAGCATATTACCTCCTATAGGGAAAAGGCAGTTGAGTCGCCAATCAGACGTCCCAAAGCCTTCTCTCTCATGGTTCTATGTGCGGATGGTCTGCGTTAACGTCGAAATAAATCTGGTTGAATTACGATCAGGAATACTTCCGCTTGATCTTCTTCGAAGTCGTCTTGTCAAACTCTGTATCACGAAGTATAACCTTGCGAACATGTTTATAAGAGACCATCTGCTCGTTGACCTTGCGTACGATATCTTCGAAATGCTTCTGAAGGACGGCCGGGTCCGGATTGGGTCCGAACAGCGCTTCGACGGCTTCCTTGTTCGGGAAGATCTCGGCACAAACGCGAATATCGCTCTGACCGTCGTCTTCCCCGCTGACCAGGGCTTCCGCGACAAAATCCGATCGTACCAGAAGTGTCTCGATCTCTTCCGGAAAAATATTCTTACCGTTCTTGGAAATAATGACGTTCTTCTTGCGCCCCGTGATTATCAGGAATCCCTCGGGATTAATATACCCGAGATCTCCCGTGTGATAGTATCCGTTTTCGTCAATCGATTGACGCGTACTCTCTTCATCTTCATAATATCCGATCATGACGTTCGGACCCTTGCCGACAAATTCTCCGATTCCGTTCTCGTCCTTGTCAATGACCTTGACATCGACACCGGGCAGAGGGAGTCCCGCCGCACGATTATCGTAGTCTATGTCGCGGTTCAAAGCGAGGATCGGGGCACACTCGGTGAGACCATAACCCTGCACACAATGAATTCCCATATCCTGCATATCCCGAAGAATATTCGGATCAATTCCCGCGCCGCCGGAGATCATAATCCGGAGATTTCCGCCGAAATTATCGTGAACCGCCTTGAATATCTGTTTGCGCTTGTCGATGCCGATCTTACGCAACGTTCGAGTAAGATGAATACCGAAATTAAACTTCCGTGCAGATTTCTTGTCCGCCTTGGCCTTCTTCATAATCAGCCGGTGGAACATCTCAATCATAAGAGGTACGGCAAGAATGATTGTTGTCTTGCTCTCCTGCATGTTCTTCGCGATATAGCGAAGCCCCTCACACTGTGCGATGGTACATCCTCGATAAATCGGACAGAGGAATCCGCAGGTGCATTCGTACGTGTGATGAAGCGGCAGGACAGACAGGAAAATATCTCCGGGACCGATATAAAGCATCGAACACATTCCCTCGAGATTGGCTGCGATATTCCGCTGCGACAGCATGACGGCCTTCGCCTTGTCCGTTGTTCCGGACGTAAACAGCAAAATCGTCATGGCTTCCGGATCGATCTGTGCATCGAGAAACACCCGGTTCCCTTCTTCGAGAAGATTCTTTCCCTTTGCCATCAGGTCCCAGAAATGAAGCGAGTTCCCGGATTCCTTCTCAGGGTCCATCACAATATAGTGCTTGACGGACGAAACCGTTCCACGGATCTCGTCGATGACCGCTTGTTTGGATGAAGAATACACAACGATATCCGCATGTGAACGGTTCAGAAGACTCTCGATCTCCTGCTTCGGGAGTTCTTTATCCAAGGGGACAACAATACCCGTTCCATTGGTAACCGAAAGATACGTCACATACCATTCATATTTCGCTTCACCGATAATCGCCACACGGCAACCTTGGCCGCAGAGGTCGATGAGTGCGGTTCCAAACGCGTTGATATCATCACTGTACTGTCGATAGGTCACGGGCTCATAAGCGCCGCCGCGCTCCTTCTTGATCAGGAAAGCGTTCGAATTCTGATACAGATTGACGCTCTGCGCGAGCATATCCCGTAAATCCTTGATTTTGCGTACTTCATACAATGGAATGTTCTTCATCTTGTCACCCTTCCGGCCATGCCTTGAGAACGCGAAAAATCCTTTGAACTTCAACACAAACCTAAGTATACCGTATGACGAAAGTGGATTCAATCCTACGAATCTTGAGGCTTTTGGGGGATCTTATACCCATTAAGTTCCTTCGAGCGAAGCTTCGGTTCCGGGATTCGTTCTTCTAACAGGCGCCAGAAAGCGGTCGAGTGATTCATATGGGTAAGATGCGTCAATTCATGCAAAAGAACATATGCAAAAAGATGATCCGGCAACAGATCCAAATATCCGTTGATCGAAATATTGCCTAATGAGGAACACGATCCCCATCTTGTATTCGAATACCGGACAAAAACCCTCTTGGGCTTCACACCCTGATAACTGGAAAGAAAATTCATCACCTTTGCGCGGATCCGATCGGAATGGATTCGTCGTTCGGATTCTGACAGATACGGCAAAGCGATACGATTATCGGCGAACTTCTTCTGTTTATGAATCCATTCACTCTTCTTATCGATAAAATCGATAATTGTCTGCAACGATACATGTTTGGGCGCGCTGACAATAACTTCTTGTCGATCGGATACGCGTATCGTAATCAGTTTCCCCTTTCGACGGATCAGAGAAAACTCGATTCCGCTCCGAAGAGAAGTATGTAATTCGCCGCGGACAGACTTCTTATGAACTTTTGGATGAAGAAGATCACTCATGAACAGGTGATGCCCTTCGCGTAACCTTTGGAGATTGCAAGTTCAGCACGTTCTCTCGCTTTGCCGCCCTTGTTGATCTCATTGGCGATGAAGTCGGGATGCGTTTCCAGAAACTTCGCCATAAATGCGGATGGTTGCTCCATGAAGCCCTGAACCAAAGCTCTCTGGGCTTCTGTGATGACTCCGATATCGACCGCACTCTGGAAGAGCGTGTTATCAATATCGACAAAAGCATGAAGTATGACCTGCTCATCACGGAGGATCTGCTCGCCTCCCTGCTTGCGATTGACGACCGCAATGGTGTCCTCCATAACGCCGCCGAATTCGCGGATGACGGGGATCCACGCACGCGTATAACTCGAAGCCTCCGTTACAAGATCCGCGATATGAAGGGCTCTCTTTCCGGCCATGGGTACCTCATAAACCGGAATTGATTCCGTAAAGGTTGCATTGGTATAGACCGCCTGCATATCTTTGAATATCGACAAGTGAGGCTTTTTCAGGAAATAGGCCGGCAGAACAGAGAAAAAGAAATCCCGACGCTCTCCGCCGGAAATGAAATCAAAGGAAAGAGCAGAGGCCTCATCGACAATCCGGTCGATTACCAACTTATATGTCGCATTATTCTCATACTGGCGCAACAATGCCTGCAACAGAACGTCAATAAAGGAGATTCGATCCGCATACGCAGCTTCCTCAATTAAGAGAAGAAGATCCGTCGCCTCCCGTTCACTCCCGAAAAGAAAATGCGTATTGATGTAGAAGGGTCCGAGAGTTCCCGAGGTATACCAGAACGGCTGATCCGGTTCGCATACGCGAACGGCACCTGTAGTGAACAATGCATCAATAATCGGATTCCCCATATATCTCTCCTCCATCACATCGCAGTGATAACGTCTACCAAAGTTCCAGTGTATTTGTCAATGCGGATATCTTCTCCAGCCCGTTCTCTTCACAATAGGATTCCAGTTCAATAACTATCTTCTCACATACCGCAGGGTGGAGTAAAGAAGCCGTGCCAATTTCCACCGCAGCTGAGCCGGCGATCATGAATTCAAGAACATCCCGTGCTGACATGACACCGCCGCATCCGATGATCGGGATCGAGAGAACGCGCGCACACTCATTGACCATACGCAAAGCGACCGGTTTGATCGCCGGACCCGACAGTCCTCCCGTATTATTGGTCAGAACCGGGCGACGTGACCGTATATCGATCGCCATGCCCAACAAGGTGTTAATCAGAACAACCGCATCGGCACCTGCCTCCTGAGCAGCCAGAGCAATCGGAGCAATCGCCGTCACATTGGGGGTCAGCTTCACCCAGATTGGTTTGTCGGTAAGATCACGAACGAATTTGACGATCTGCGAGACACCTTCCGATGTCGCTCCGATCGTCATGCAGCCCTCTTTGACGTTCGGACAGGAGAGATTGAGTTCAAGAACATCAACACCCTCTTCTCTCCCGAGGACAGAAACCATCCTCTGATAATCCTCCGGCTGATGGCCGGCAACATTGACGATGACCGTCGTTCCAAGAGTTCGCATAAATGCGAGTTCCGTGCGAAGAAATGCATCCAGTCCGGGATTCTGAAGTCCGACACTGTTCAACATGCCCGAGGGCGTTTCGGCGACACGACAGCCTTGATTCCCCTCGCGCGGCAAGACGGTTAGTCCCTTTGAACAAATTCCTCCGACCTTGGACAAATCACAATATTCGCTTAGCTCGCGACCGAAACCACAGGTACCGGACGCAAGAAGAATGGGATTACGTAAGTGTGTCTTCCCAACCTGAACGGATAAATCTACCATACGACCTCCGATGCATTCATTACGGGGCCTTCTTTACAGCAACGGACGTGTGTGAAACCGTCCGGTTGATCTGCGGCTTTCATCTTGCATACGCATACCAGACAGGCGCCGACACCGCAGGCCATACGTTTCTCCATGGAAACCTGGCAGGCAAAATCTCGACCCACTGCCCATTCGGACACTTTCTTCATCATGATCTCCGGTCCGACGGTAAATACCGCGAGCCCCGGATCAAGTTCCATGGAAGACAGAACATCGATTACCGTTCCCTTCGTTCCGAGATCGCCCGCGTCGGTCGAAACACAGAAGCAATCCGATGCGATCCGGCACTCATCCAGCATAACAGTCTCCGATGCGGATCGATAACCGTTTACGCAAATCGTCGGAATACCAAGCGCCGCCGCCCGGGAGAGCGCAAAATGCAACGGAAAAACCCCGGTACCTCCTCCGACGACAAGAAGTTTCTGAATGCCGTCGAAGTTGAAACCATGTCCCAGCGGACCGAGAATCTCAAAAACATCACCGACCCGGGATTGTGAAATCTTGCGGGTACCGTCACCGATCACGCGAACACCGATCGAGAATTCACCGTTTTTCGGGTCAGCCGAGCATATCCCGAAGGGGCGCTTCAGAAATAAGCCGCAGGAGATGTTGACAAACTGACCGGGATTAGCCCGGGAAGCAATCTCCGGACATTGGAAAGTCAGAAGATAATTATCTTTGCCGACCGGCCGAATGTCCTTTAAGGGTAAGGAATATTCTTTTTCCATACGATCCGCCTTCATATTGTGGCATTACTTACTGAGCATCTTGTTCTCCGGAGGTGTCTCCTTCTCCGGAAGATCATTGCCTCTTGTCTTGGCGACAATTTCGGCAAAGGTAGAGAGCTCGTAGGCCGTAAGGTCACTCGGCCTTAGATCTCTCTCAAGACATTCGATGACGGCAACCAGAGTGTCGAGCGAAGTGATTGTCGGAACACCGTGCTCAATACAGATACGACGGAGTCTAAATCCGTTATTGATCATGACAGAATTGTTCGATTCCGTGTTGACGAGGAGACGGATCTTCCCTTCTGCGATATAATCTCTCGAATTCGGAGACGCATCTTCAAGCTTTCTGACACTGCTCGTCGGAATCCCGGCACGGTTCAGGTAATTCGCCGTTCCGCCGGTTCCGAAGAGCTCAAATCCAAGGTGAAACAGCTTCTCCGCCAAGGGAATCAGATCTCTCTTGTCACTGTCTCGAACCGTCAGAAGAACTCCCTGTCCCTTGGTCGGGAACTTGAAGCCGGATGCCAGAATCGCCTTATACATCGCTTCCGCATAGTTCGTCGAGAGTCCTAAGACTTCGCCCGTGCTCTTCATCTCCGGCCCGAGGCTGATGTCGACATCGTGCAGCTTTTCGAAAGAGAAAACCGGCGCCTTCACCGCATACACCCAAGGATATCTCGCGAAAAGACCCGTCCCGAACGGGAAATCCGAGAGCGTACTTCCGAGCATAATCTGCGTGGCGACATCGACGATCGGAATCCCCGTAACCTTGCTGATATAAGGAACGGTTCTGGATGAGCGCGGATTTACCTCAATGACATACACCTCATCGTTGTAAAGAATGAACTGGATGTTTACGAGGCCGATGACCTTCAACGCCAGTGCAAGCTTTCTGGTATATTCGACGATAATGTCACGGATACGGTTCGAGATATATGCCGGGAAAATCGAGATCGAGTCTCCGGAGTGGACTCCGGCTCGTTCCAGATGTTCCATAATTCCCGGAATCAGAATGTTCTTGCCGTCACATACCGCGTCGACCTCAAGCTCGACACCCCGCAGATACTTGTCGACGAGAATCGGATGTTCCTGCTCTACCAGGTTGATGATACGCATGTATTCGATCATCTCCTGATCGCTGTTTACGATGGCCATCCCCTGCCCGCCAAGAACATAGGACGGACGAACCAGAACGGGATATGTCAGTTTGTTAGCGGTATAGAGGGCATCTTCTGTCGTGAAGACCGTGCTTCCGGCCGGACGCTTAATCTCACATTCTTCAAGAATCGCGTCGAATTTCTCGCGGTCTTCCGCTGCGTCAACCATTTCTGCCGAGGTTCCAAAGATCGGAACACCCATATCCGAGACCGCCTTGATCAACTTGATCGCCGTCTGTCCTCCGAACTGGCAGATGCATCCGTCCGGCTTCTCATTCTCGATGATCGCGCGAACATCGTCCGCCGTCAACGGCTCAAAGTACAGTCGATCTGACGTGTCGAAATCTGTTGAGACCGTTTCCGGATTATTATTGGCTATGATCGCTTCATATCCGAGTTTGCGAAGAGCCCAGACAGAATGTACCGAGCAGTAGTCGAACTCAATACCCTGACCGATACGGATCGGACCGGAACCGAGAACCAGAACCTTCTTGCGATCCGTTCTCTCGGCTTCGTTATATCGGTCGAAGGTTGAATAATAGTACGGGGTGACCGCTTTATATTCGCCGGCGCAAGTATCAACCATCTTGAAGGTATGAACAAGTCCCATACCCTTTCTACGTTCACGGATAAGATCCGCGGAGATGCCCGTCAACTTTGCGATATAGGAGTCTGTGAAGGCCATTTTCACTGCGCGGACGAAGAGATCCTCGGGGATCTCACCCGTTGCCTTACAGGCGATGATGGCCTCTTCTGTCTTCACCAGGTTCAGAAGCTTCGTCAGAAAGAACTTATCGACCAACGTCCGGGCATACAGAGATTCAACGGTGTAACCTCTTCGCAAGGCTTCCGAGAGGACAAACATACGCATGTCGTCGACGACATCGATCTTTATCTCGAGATCCTCATCCGACAGCTCATGAATCGTCGGAACCAGTAGCCCGTAAATATTGAGTTCCAGAGACCGGATCGCCTTCATCAGCGACGCTTCGAAAGTATTTGCGATTGACATTACCTCTCCGGTCGCCTTCATCTGTGTGCCGAGCGTACGCTTGGCCTTGACAAATTTATCGAAGGGGAACTTCGGAATCTTGGTAACGATATAATCGAGCGCGGGTTCGAAGCAAGCCTTCGTGCAACCGGTGACCTCGTTGGGTATCTCGTCCAGAGAATATCCGCAAGCAATTTTGGAAGCAACCTTTGCAATCGGGTATCCCGTTGCTTTGGACGCCAATGCTGACGATCTGGACAAACGAGGATTTACCTCGATGACGGCATAGTCCGGCTTCGTAGGGTGTTGAGCGAATTGCACGTTGCATCCGCCGACAATTCTCAATTCCTCGACAATCTTCAATGCGGATGTTCTGAGCGTCTGATACTCGATATCCGTAAGCGTCTGCGCCGGCGCCACGACGATGGAATCTCCGGTGTGTACGCCAACCGGGTCGAAGTTCTCCATCGAACAGATGGTGATCTTGTTGCCCTTCGCATCGCGTACCGCTTCGAACTCAATTTCTTTCCATCCGGCAATGCTCTTCTCGATTAGGACCTGATGAACACGACTCAGGGCAATACCCATCGTAGCGACCTCTACCAGCTCATCCTTATCCTTCACGATTCCGCCTCCGGTTCCGCCGAGAGTAAACGCGGGACGAACGATGACCGGATAACCGATGGTATCGGCGATACGAAGACACTCCTCAATCGAATTTGCCGTTTCCGAAGGAATGCATGGCTCATTGATTCGTAACATGGCAGAGCGAAAATCCTCTCTGTCCTCACCCATCTTGATTCCCTGCGGCTGCGTGCCCATCAGAACAACGCCCTGCTCTTCGAGAAATCCGCATTCTGCCAATTCCATCGCGAAGTTCAGACCCGTCTGACCGCCGAGGGAAGCCAGAAGTCCGTCAATCCTCTCGTCGATGATCAGCTTCTTGATCACATCGATCTGTAATGGCTCGAGAAAGACTTTGTCCGCCATATCCGGATCCGTCATGATTGTCGCCGGGTTGCTGTTGACCAGCACGACATAGAAGCCTTCAGACTTCAATGCGCGACAAGCTTGCGTACCCGCATAATCGAATTCCGCGGCCTGTCCGATAATAATCGGCCCTGATCCGATAACCATAACTCTCTTCACGTCACTTCTTCTTGGCATAGACTTCTCCTTATATCTCGAAGGTGTGTATCATTATTCGCATATCTGCATTATTATACAGTAGTGCGGGATCTCCGGCAAGCCTGTTTATTCGGCTTTTATTCTCTCAATTGCTTGATTAAGATCATCTCGCATCCGAACCGCCTCGTCAATCAAAGCAACCTTGAATTCCGTTGGCGCAAGATCCGGTCGCTTCATATATGCACACATCAAGCTTCTGGAGGCATTGACAATCGCTCCCCTTCCGGTCTCGTCGAAGTTCTGAGCCGCCTGATCCGCGCCGGCTCCCTGTGCGCCGTAGCCGGGAACGAGGATCAGCGCTCTCTTCATCGTTTGACGCAGCGTTTTCGCCTGTTCCGGCCATGTTGCGCCGACAACGGCACCGACAGAACTGTAACCTGATTCTCCGACCAAGCCCTCGCCCCATTCGGACACTTTCTCCGCAACTCTTTCGTACAGAGGTTTACCGCCCTCCGTGATTAAGTCCTGGAAATCTCCCGCCGAGGGATTTGATGTGCGGACAAGGATGAACATGCCTTTGCCGTCCGCCTTGGCTGTGTCAAGGAAAGGCTTGATCCCGTCGATGCCCAGATATGCGTTCAGTGTTATCGCGTCCGCATCCAGAATACGAACTGTGGATTGGTCGATAAGCGTTGTAGATCCGATAATTGCACCGGAATACGCTTCGGCCGTCGACCCGATATCATTGCGTTTCGCATCGGCGATAACGATCATCCCTTTGCTTTTCGCGTAAGAAATTGTCTTCTTCAAAGCAGTAAGACCAAAGAGACCGTATTTCTCATAATAAGCAAATTGCGGCTTTATCGCGGGAATGATGTCGGCTACCGCGTCGATCATCTGACAGTTGAAAGCGAGGATCGCTTCCGCGGTTGCTTCCTCTTTGTCCGAGAAGTTGCGGTCATATTCGTCACGAATATGTTGTGGAACGTACTCGATCAGCGGATCAAGTCCCATGACCGTAGGGTTCTTACAGGCGGCGATGCGCTCCGTTAACCGATCAGCAAAGTTTCTCATACGTTATTCTTCCTCCCGCTATCGTAAGCATGGTCTCTCCATACAGTTCATATCCGTCAAAAGGTGTGTTTCTGGCCTTCGAAAGCATTTGATCTTTTCGAAAGATGAAGGCGTTATCGAGATCGAACACCGCGATGTCCGCAGGTTTTCCCGCTTCCAGGCTACCTCGATTCAGGCGCAAGAGCTTCGACGGGAAAATCGACATTGCTTCGATAAGATCAGCGATGGTCAGGTGTCCCGGCTTCACCAGATAGGTGTACGCTAGGGAGAAAGCCGTCTCAAAACCTACGATTCCATTATTCGCAAGCGCGAACTCGATTTCTTTCTCATCCGGATGGTGCGGGGCATGATCCGTGACGATCATATCGATCGTTTTGTCGGCAAGACCCTGAATAACCGCCAGACGGTCTTCTTCTTTTCGCAAAGGCGGATTCATCTTCGCGTTCGTATCAAACCCCCGGCAGCTGTCCTCAGTAAGTACAAAATAATGCGGACAGGTCTCTGCGGTCACCTTAACGCCGCGTGCCTTTGCCGAACGGATCATCTCGATACCGCCTTTGGTGCTGACATGGCAAATGTGCACGGGTATGTCGAGATATTCCGAGAGAGTGATATCGCGAGCGATCATGATGTCCTCGGCCGCTGTGGAAATCCCTCGCAAGCCCATTTCGGTGGAAACCGCTCCCTCATTCATCGCGCCATCGGCCAGTGACATCTCCTCGCAGTGATTCATGACCAGCAGTGAGAAGTCTGAGGCGTACTGCATCGCCTTGCGCATCAAATCCGCCGTCGCGACAGGCTTACCGTCATCGGAAACCGCAACAATGCCCTCTTCCTTCATCAGCCCATACTCGGCGAGTTCCTTGCCCGCCAAGCCCTTGCTTACGGCACCGATCGGGAAAACGTTCGCGGATGCTCCCGCTCGCGCCTTCGCGACAATGCTTCTTACGACCGATGGATTATCACAGACGGGCATTGTGTTGGGCATCGGGCAAACGGATGTGAACCCGCCCTTCGCGGCACTTCGTGTCCCCGAGACGATGTCCTCCCGATACTCAAACCCCGGATCGCGCAGATGGCAGTGCGCGTCAATAAGTCCCGGGAAAACCGCCTTCCCTTTCATATCGATCACGTGATCCGGTTTGCCGGAGAGTGATTCTACGAATATTCCGTCTTCCATATAGAGATCGACAGGAGAACCCTCGCCGAGAATTCTTCCGCCCGTTAAGCAAATCTTCATTCCTGATTCCTCCTTGCCATTAGGAGATACATGACGGCCATTCGCACCGCGACCCCGTTGGTGACCTGATCATTAATGACCGACTGCGGGCTGTCATAGACAACCGTTGGCATTTCCACCCCGTGATTGCAGGGTCCCGGATGCATGATGAGCGCATTATCCTTGGCCAGCGATAACATTTGGGGAGTAATCGCATAATATCTTGCGTATTCCGCCACCGACGGGAAAAGCGACTTCGTCTGTCGTTCCAGCTGCAAACGCAGTCCCATGACGACGTCCGCCCCATAGACAGCGTCCTCAACGCGGCGAACAACCTCGCAACCGAGCTTCTCCATTCCCGGAGGCATCATGGTCGAAGGCCCGGCGACGCGCACCTTGGCGCCCATTTTCGCGAGACCGATCGCGTTTGAACGGGCGACGCGGCTGTGGTATACATCGCCGCAGATCGCGACAACCAAACCTTCGAGAGTATTTAGCTTCTCCTTCATCGTAAACATATCAAGAAGAGCCTGCGTCGGATGTTCGTTCATTCCGTCGCCTGCGTTGATGACCGAAGCCTTGATATGGTTCGCGATGTAATGCGGGGCTCCCGACTGGCTGTGACGCATTGCGATAATATCCGTTGACATGACATCTATCGTCCGGGCTGTATCAAGAAGCGATTCGCCCTTATTCACACTGCTGCCGGATGCGGAGATATTCGCGCTTGAGGCTCCCATGAACTTCGAAGCCATCTCGAACGAGAGACGTGTACGCGTGCTGTTCTCATAGAACAGCGTCACCACAGACTTCCCTTGCAGATGCGAGGTTTTCTTGTTGCCGGAGGTCATCACCATCTTCATCATCTCGGCAGTCCGAAGGATCTCCGCGATTTCCTCCGCCTCAAGCTCCTTCATTCCGAGAAGGTCTTTATTCTTAAGCTTCATGCGCGCACCTCATCACATAGCATTACACGATCACACCCATCGATCTCCAAGAGCTCGACGTGAATGGATTCGGTGTTGGACGTTGGAATGTTCTTGCCGACATAATCCGGGCGAAAAGGCAGTTGCCGATGCCCGCGATCGATCATGATCGCCAACTGAATCGCCGCCGGCCGCCCCATGTCGAAGATCGCCTCGATCCCGGCGCGCACTGTGCGTCCGGTGAAAAGCACATCGTCGATCAGAATTACGGTCTTGTCATTTATGTTAAAGGGAATATCTGTGCCGTTGACCACCGGGTGTACGGATAATTTCGAGAGATCGTCCCGGTAGAACGTAATATCCAGAACTCCTAATGGCGGAGCCTGTCCCTCAATGCGTTCCAGAGCCTTGGCAATCCGTTGCGCCATCGGAACCCCCCGGCGCTGAATCCCGATCAGAACGACGCTCTCGAGGCCCTTGTTCTTCTCGACGATCTCGTGTGCGATTCGCGTCAATGCGCGCTTCACAGCCGCGTCATCCATCAATAAGGCCTTCTCGAAAATCTCCGCCATATGGATACCTCCCTGTCTTGCTTTGTCAGTCCGAATCCGCAAAGGGCAGAAAAAATGCCTCCGCTCATATTGATCGGAAGGCAATGTATGCATACGACTAGACCCGGGACATTACCCGAGGCACCGTGATGATCACCATTCCGAACCTCTCTGGATTCGAGTTAAAAGGATCTTCTTCCTAAGAATCATAAACGATTCATTGACACATTTCAAGATGCTGTGATAATATTTTGTTCGTACAATTTTTCGGGGATGTGGCGGAATCGGCAGACGCAGCAGACTCAAAATCTGCCAATTGAGAGATTGTATGGGTTCAAGTCCCATCATCCCCACCAGAACAAACCCCGCAACGACCGTCAATCGGCTGTTGCGGGGTTTTCTCTAGTGCAATTTCGGTTGTCGCACGTATATAATTAGTTTATTTTCGATTGGTTTGAACAATACCCTGCCGGTAGCAAGCGTCGAATCAGGACCGGTAGAAATCCCGAAGGGCATTGAGCACTCGACTCAGCAAGGATTCTCCCCTCTGTCTCGACCATTCGTTGGCTGCGGCCAGGGAGATCAGAAGAATACCTGCCACGAGAAGATAGATCCACCAGGCGATGCTGGTCCAGAACGACCACGTAAGGTTTAATACGATGAGTGCACTCGATACCACGCCTAACGTGAACCATCGCGTCCACTTTGTCAGGAACCCGACAATAACCAGAACGATCGCCGCCACACCGATAAATAGAGCATCTCCGGGATTTCTTCCGATCAACGCCTCCATAAGCAAAACGAAAAAGGTGACACAGCTCGTGATATACAGCAACAATCCCGTCGTTTTTGTCTTCTCTTGATATGTGATAAAGCGAAGAAAGACGAGATAGGCAAGTACGATAAACAGATAGTATTTGACGGCTATAGGGGCCGGTAGTGCGCCGAATGGCTGTACAAACAGCGAAAATGCAAACGCGCCTGCGGCGAGTGCAAGAATGCGATCTTTCGCGTTCTCCCCCGAAGGCTTCCCGAGTTGTATCAGAAGAAGAATTGCGGCAACAAAGAAAGTCATGAATATTGCAAACGATTCGAATTGGAACAAGAGAATCAAGAGTCCCAGAAATGCTGAAACGGTGAAATAGTCCGTCGAATCCTGTGATGGAACAGAATCCCCGGTCGAACGGCTATATCGTGGGAAGATGAATCGACCCAGCGCTGCAAAGCCCAGACAGAGCAGTGTCACGGCGATGACAGACACGGCTTTCGATGCCTGCGAGGGAACGGCACGCGCCAGGATAAGGGCAAGGGAAAACAAGAGAACGGGTTCGATAATTCCCGTGTATCGGAAGAGTTTGCGATCATAGATCTTCATCAGAGCCGAGAACGACGTGAATACGATGGCAAGAATCGCATACGCCAGTGGAATCGTTGATTCCAATCCAATGCACAAGATAAAGATCGTCGACAAGATCATGATCGAAGCTGAGGCAACACGCGAGAGCGGAGCCAGCGCTTGCGGCAATGGGACTTTTCGAAAAAAACTCAACGTAACCGGAATGCAGAGGATCACAGAGAATAGTGTTGCAAGCAGAACGGCATCTGTGACGCTGGGGGAAATTTGATAGATCATTGTTCCCATTAGTAGATTGCCGAATACAGATGCGGATGTTGTATAGAACATCGCACGATACGAGGGCATCCGATTCCCTTCCCTGAGAAGCGCCCATGCCTCGACGGCGAGAAACAAGGGTATGATACTGGAGAACGCGAGGAAGTTATCCTGACGTGGAGCTTCAAACGAGGAGATTATCCCGAAAAATACGGATACGCCCAGAAAAAATCGAATGCCGATGAATACGGGGCGCATTCTCGTGTTCGTACGGAACAGGATACGGGCAATAGCCCCAGCAAGGAAAAGAATCCATGTGAAGATCAATATCACTTGCATGACCAGCGTATGTTCCGTTACATGCATAACAAGTGGGAGTTCCGCCAGAAGGAGAAATCCCGGAGCAAGTCCCCCCCATATTGCGCTATTGGGCGTTGAGTCTTTACGAAACGTCAGAAAAAGGGCTACAACGCATAAAGCGAAGAAGATGATCATCGGTACAACGATGGAGAGTATTCCTACGTCGTAACCGGTTCCTATCATTCGCTCTGTGAAGACGGACAGGAAACCCGCTGCGAAGATCTCGACCACAAGGATCACGTCGGAAGCGGAGTTCGCCGCAAAGATCGAAATCTTCTTCTCGCGAAAAAAGAAACGAACCGCAAACGTTATGATCGCCAGAAAACTCACGATCGCTGCGGCAATGAGAAATCGATCCGTCAGCTGAAACGCCGCGGCATAGAAAAAACGAAGCAATCCAAAAGAGAGAACAGCCGAGAAAAACACGGTTCTCCGGTCTTTTAGATGTACCGCTCCGAGAATCGCAAGATGGAAGAGGATACCCAGAAAGAAAACCGGCGATTGGGCTACTCCAGAAACTCCCATGATCAGATAGACGAGAAGGTACAATGAAGAGAATATTCCTGCCGCATTTCGCAAGTGTTTGCGAAGATCCGATGAGAAAACCGGAAGAAAAACTGCGACAATTACCGGAAGGATCGGCATTCCCGAGAGCAGAATACACAATGGAAAATCGGGCACGATCGCGATGCGAAGAACACCAGTAATCGCCACTAGTACGCCGAGATAGGCTCCCGGGCAATCCTTGCGGACCCGAAAAAGTGGACAGAAGAAAAATGTCGCGAAAACAATCGCAGAAATTCCCTGGATCCAGCCGATTCCTGTGAACATTCCGAAGACGGCAATAACACTCATGTGGGTGATCGAAAAAACGGAGAGAATGCTGTCCATATCCTTGCGGTCTTGCGATTTGGGCAAGTATCCACGAAACGGCTTAGCCCAGATTGCCAGAATCACAACATAGACATACCAGAACATAGTCGTGTATTCCAAAGGCAGATAGAACGATGCGGCTAGAAATGCGACAGCTCCGCTTAAAAAAAACAAAGCAATGGCCGCGTAAACACGATAGCGATATCGTAAATATCCGAAAAGAAGCGCCCCGCCGGACAGCAAGCAGCCGGCCAGTCCCAAAAGGTACTTCCCCGAGCCCGTAAAGGAGAGATATTCTCCTAACAGACGGAAGAATCCAACCGCGAGAACAGCAATCGGAAGAAAGATACTTCCCATGACATGAAAGGCAACGGCTGTCTTACGAATTGAGAGAACACGATCTGCAACAAACGAAGCAACAAAGAATAGAATCGACAGAGAGAATACAATGCCTGTTCTTCCCTCGCTCGATAGACTTGACCAGGTGGTTGTCGCAAAAACAGCGCCGGCCAGGACAACAAAGCATACCCCGACAATGATGAGTGTGTTCAGTAGCCCGACCGACATTCCCTTCGGATTCGTCTCGACTGGCTTGCGGGGCTCGATCTGCTCGCGGCTCCGAGGATTCGAACCGGACAATTCTTCATCCGTTCTCGTCGAAGTTACATGTGCTTGCGCCGAACTTACTTCCGAAACTGTCGTCACGGGTGATTGTTCCGAACTTGCTTCCAAAACAGTCGCCACGGGGGCGCGCGGAGGAAGGAAAACCGGCTTCGTTGTTGGTACAGATATAGTCTGGGAAGGTAGTTCGCTATTCGGATTCACAGGAATCGTGGGTGCAATGGGAACCGGAATCGCAGGCAAAGATGACACTGTCCGAGGCGGAGTAGATGCCGGTTGTGATCGGCTGCGATTAGCGTTGGGAGATTTCTCCGTTACCGGCCCGACAACCTTCTGATACTCTTCCTCACTGATCCGTTGTTGAGTGCGGAGAAACTCGATGAAGTGGAGGTACTTCCGGGATGTCCTAGACTTCTTCTTCTCTCTCGAATAGAGAATCATGAAGATTATCGCAAACACCAAAGGAACCGCAACGATGGCGATTATCACGAGGATGACGAGTAAGGTTGCGACAGCGGATAAAGACATGGCTACCTTCTTCTTAATAGAAAATATTCTTTCCCAAGAGTAAAACGTCTCGGTACTACTTTATAGATACTTTGACATAGATATAGTAATTCGTCAACAATGTTTACTTCTCAACAAGAGAATTTCGAACATGGGAATTATTCCTTTGTAATATTCAAAAACCCCCGGCACATTGCTATACCGGGGGTTTTGGTGGGAGGAGGTGGATTCGAACCACCGAAGTCACTGACGACAGATTTACAGTCTGTTCCCTTTGGCCGCTCGGGAATCCTCCCATATATATACATACGTAAAAGTGCAATTGGTGGGCCTTCAGGGACTTGAACCCGGGACCGACCGGTTATGAGCCGGTTGCTCTAACCAACTGAGCTAAAGGCCCATGCTATTCGAATTCATCATGGCCAAACGTTCAGAATCCGAAGCGCAAGTAAGATTATATACATAACTCGTCGACACGTCAAGTCATATTTTTCTTGTCAATGATACGAATTTATCAATACAGCCTCTTCCGCATCGATCAGATCGTTACAGAAGAGGCCGCATCGACTTACTTACTCGTGATATAACCCTTCTTTGTCAGAAGCTCAGCGGTCAGAAGCGCTCCGCCGGCGGCTCCTCGAAGGGTATTATGAGACAGACAGGTAAAGCGATAATCAAACAGATTATCCTCGCGTAAGCGACCGATCGTGACACCCATGCCATTCTCAAACATCGCGTCCAACTTCGGTTGCGGACGGTTATCCTCCTCCAGATAGCGAAGGAAAGGAGTCGGTGCACTCGGAAGCTCAAGTGCTTGCGGCTCGCCTGCGAATGCGGCCCAACGGGCAAGGATCTCCTCCCTGCTCGGGCGATTCTTGAACGATACGGAAACGGCTGCGGTATGTCCCTCTTGAACAGCGACACGGTAGCATTGCGCAGAGATCACGGGTTCAGATGCGGATACAATCTCATCATCTTCGACATGTCCCCATATCTTCAAAGGCTCCTTCTCGCTCTTCTCTTCTTCTCCTCCGATATAAGGAATAAGATTCTCAACCATGTCCGGCCAATCCGAGAAAGTCTTACCCGCACCGGAGATGGCCTGGTAGGTGCATACAGATATCTTCTCAATCCCGAAATCCACCAAAGGAGCCAGAGCGGGAACATAGCTCTGAATCGAACAGTTCGGTTTCGCTGTGATAAAACCGCGAGTTGTTCCCAATCTCTGCTTCTGCCTCTCGATAATGACGGCATGTTCCGGATTGATCTCCGGAATGATCACGGGAACATCAGGTGTCCAGCGGTGCGCCGAGTTATTGGATACCACAGGGGTCTCGAGCCGGGCGATCTTCTCTTCCAATGCGCGGATCTCATCTTTCTTCATATCAACTGCACAGAATACAAAGTCAACCTTCGAACAGATCCCTTCGATATCATCGGTTCCGTGAACGATCATCTCTTTGACGTATTCCGGGATAGCTGCGTCAATCTTCCAGCGACCTTCCACAGCTTCTGCGTAGGTCTTCCCAGCGGAACGAGGGGAAGCGGAAACCACTGCCACATCGTACCAGGGATGATTCTGCAAGAGTGATACGAACCGTTGTCCGACATACCCGGTCGCTCCGATAATTCCAACCTTCAGTTTCGCTTCCATATATATTCCTCCCGATTTTGATTGTATATTTCGCGATTCACTTGATGCATTGTCCTTCTATCGCGGACATTTGTGCTTCATGGAAGTATATTATCATATCGTCCGCGCGCATGCAAGCAGGTTTTTGATCAAATTATCGGATCAGAATGCACTGTGTTAGAATATCGATAGGACTTTCACGGAGGGTGACATGAACAGCAAGAACAAGGGCGATGCGTCGTTACCGACGGATCGATTTCCGATTCTCGATCAATATATGAGCTACATGCAAGCCGTTCGCGAGAGGTCTCCTCTCACGATGAAGGAATACCGCTATGATCTCGTGATGTTTTTTCGATTTATTATTCGCGACAGAGGTCTAGTCACGAGTGACACCGATTTCTCGAAGATCCCCATAGGTCAAATCAATGAATCATTTTTACAGAGCATTACCACCGATGATCTTTTCGTATTTCTTATTTATCTATCCCGTGAACGCAAAGCCTCCGCCGCAACAAGGGCGAGAAAGGTTGCGACTCTTAAGTCTTTTTTTAAGTATCTCTGCGCCAAGCGAAAAATCATACGCGAGGATCCCTCCTACGAATTGGATTCCCCGAAAATCGCTCGCAGATTGCCGCATTACCTGTCCCTCGACGAGAGTGTTCAGCTTCTCGGGGCTGCCTCTCATTCCGATACGGTAAGCCGAGAGCGCGATTATCTGATCCTGACACTTTTTCTCAATTGCGGGATGCGACTTTCCGAATTATCGGGAATCAATCTGTCTTCAATTCATGAGAATACTTTAACGGTAATCGGCAAAGGAAACAAAGAGCGCACGATCTATCTCAACGCCGCTTGTATGTCAGCCCTCCGCCGTTATCTTGAGGTTCGTCCGACCCTCGGACTCAAAGATCCGCAGGCTTTGTTTGTCAGCCGGGTCGGAAACCGTCTGAGTAACCCGATGATTCAGAATATTGTCAAGAGATTACTCCGGGAAGCCGGCATTGATACGCGCGTCTATTCGGTTCACAAGCTGCGACATACCGCCGCGACATTAATGTACAAGTACGGACAAGTGGATATTCGAAGCCTCCAAACGATTCTCGGCCACGCAAGCGTCGCGACGACGCAGATCTACACCCACGTCGACGACGATTCGCTTCGCGCGGCCGTCGATAAGAATCCTTTGTCCGGGATCAGACCGGATATGTCCGGCCGAGAATCGGAGCCATCGCCCTGATCTCTTCGGTCAGTGTATGGTAGGCTTCCGGCGTCAGCTGCTGGGACGCATCGGAGAGTGCACACTTGGGATTGGGATGAACCTCAATAATCAATCCGTCGGCTCCGGCTGCGATGGCCGCGCGTGACAACGCTGCCACGTACTTGGACTTACCTGCAGCATGGCTCGGATCTACAATGACCGGAAGATGTGTCTTGCTCTTCAGAACAGGAATCGCGCTGATATCCAGCGTACTGCGCGTCGCGGTCTCAAAGGTTCGAATTCCGCGCTCACAAAGAGCTATCTTATAGTTGCCTTCGCTCATGATGTATTCCGCAGATCCCAGAAGTTCATCAATGGTCTCCGCGATACCCCTCTTAAGAAGTACCGGAATACCCGACTTACCTACCGCAGACAACAGCCGGAAATTCTGCGCGTTCCTGGCACCGATCTGTATCATGTCGACATAATCACTTGCGTATTCGATATCTGTCTCCGAGGTAATCTCACTGATCACAAGAAGACCGTGACGATCCGCTGCCTGACGCAAAATCTTAAGGCCTTCCCGCTCGAGTCCCTGAAAGGCATAGGGGGAGGTTCTCGGTTTGTATGCTCCGCCGCGCAGAAACTTCGCGCCGCTCTTGCGGATGCTTGCCGCGACGATATCTACCTGTTCTTCGCTCTCGACCGCACAGGGGCCGGCCATCATAATGATCTCCGGACCTCCCAACAGAACATCCTTCACCGCAAAGGCAGTCCCTTCCGGGCGAAAAGCTTTGCTTGCGAGTTTATAGGACTCCATAATGGGGACAATCTTCTCAACCGCCGGAAGGACCTCCAGAGAATCAACGGAAAGCCGGCTCTTATCGCCGATCACTCCGATAATCATGCGCTCCGAACCTTCCGAAATGTGGGCTTTGAGCCCGTGACTCTCCAACTGATCGAGAATCTCCCGCACCTGATCTTCCGGTGCGCCTGGCTTAACTACAATGATCATTTACTCCTACTTTCTTTGCCCAACGCGGGCAACTACCGTACTACTAGAGATCAATTATAGGGAAACATGACAAAATTACAAGCACTCGAGGAATGTCTTATAAGCCAGATAGGTATAATACAGATCGATTTTGCTGATCAGTTCGTACGGTGCATGCATCGACAGAACAGGAACACCGCAGTCAATGACATCCATACCCATCTTCGCCATGTAAACGGCAATCGTTCCGCCGCCGCCTGCATCGATCTTACCAAGCTCTCCGGTCTGCCACGGAATATTGTTCTTCGCAAAGGCAGAAAGAATCTCTGCGACAAACTCCGTGTTCGCATCGTTGGTTCCCGATTTTCCGCGAGAACCGACATACTTGCACATCGTAATTCCCTTGGCGATATAGGCGTTGTTCTTCGGATCGTGAACGGATGCGAAAGTCGGATCGTATCCGTTAGTGACATCCGCAGACAACATCTTGCTGGCGGCAATGGTCTTACGGAAGGAGAGTTCGTCATAGACAACATTGGTCTTCACGAACAATTCGATCAGGAAATTCTCGTAAAGGGCCGATTGGGCACCTGTATTCCCGTAACTTCCGATCTCTTCTTTGTCCGACAACATGACGACACATGTCTTATCCGGTCTCTCCTGCTGCATGATCGCCATCAGCGCCGGAAAAGCGCAAACACGATCATCATGTCCGTAGGATGCGACAAAGGACCGGTCGAAGCCTACGTCTCTGGCCTTCATCGCAGGTACGATCTCGATCTCCGCGCTGACGAAGTCTTTCTCGACAAGGCCGTAATTCTCATAGAGATACTGGAGAACATTCAGCTTGTAGCGCTGTGAAGCATCCTTGTCGTCGATGGGTCTACCGCCGACAATAAGATTCAGATCTTCGCCTGTGATGACGTCTGAAGCCTTCTTCTGCATCTGTTCCTGACCGAGATGAGGAAGCAGATCCGTAATGTAGAACACCGGATCCTCATCTTTCTCACCAATCGTGAAGTTGATGCGAGATCCGTCTCTTCTTACGGCAAAGCCATGGATCGCAAGAGGGAGAGTCGGCCACTGATACTTCTTGATGCCGCCGTAATAATGCGTCTTCAGGTAGGCAACCTGATTATCCTCATAAAGCGGATTTGGCTTCAGATCCAGGCGGGGCGAATCAACATGTGAACCGAGAATATTCACGCCTTCGGTCATCGGCTTCTTGCCGACGACAGCGATCATTAGTCCCTTGTCCTTAACGGACTGGTAGACCTTCTGTCCGGCGCGGAGCGTCTGAACAGAAGATATGTCTTCGTATCCGAGTTGCTTCAACGAATCGATCGTCAAAGCGACAAATTCACGCTCGGTCTTGCCGTCGTTGAGGAATCGTTTATACTCCTCAGCCATCGCATATGCATGCGTAAAATCATCGTCATTTCTGTCTTCCCAAAGATTCGGATACTCCGCGAGAAGCTCCTTATACTTGTCCTTATTCTTCTTCGCGCCTTTGGCGGGTACGTCGCTTGACGTTAACTTTTTGTCTTTCGGAACCATGTGAACCTCCTTGATATAGGCGCTTTCGCGCACGAAAAATCTGATAATATGATACCATAAGTGGAATAACCGAAGAAGAAAACTCTTTTGATTTCTTCTGAGTAAGAGGTGGATATGTATACTGACAGTCACAATCACACCATCGAGTTCAGCGCCGACGCTCATATGACGGCTCAAGAACTACTATCCGCGGCTGCCGCGAAACATTTGTCCAGTGTCGTCATTACCGAACATCTTGAACTGGATTTCCCGCACCCCGTCAGTACTCCGATGGTTTTCGATATTGACGATTTTTTTCGCGAGTTTTGTATATGGAAGAACGAGAATACCAGCGGGGTTACCCTGCTTTCGGGAATTGAGTTGGGATACCAGAAACACTTGGCTACGCGCCTTGATCAAATCGCATCCTCTTACCCGTTTGATTCGATCATTCTGTCAAATCATCTGTTTCAGGGAAAAGATCCGTACTTCTATCGGGGTTGTTACGAGTTACCGAAGGAAGATCTGTTTTCCGCCTACATCGACGAGATGACCGGGATGGTTGAGAGCTGCCGCGAGTTTGATATTGTCGGTCATTACGATTACATCGCAAGATATTCTGATTACACAGATTTCAAGATGCGATACGCAGATGCAAACAAGTCCTTTGATCGCCTTTTTGAGGCTATCATTGATAAGAAGAAATCTCTGGAAATCAATACCCGATCGGTGTATAAGCTCCGCATATCCGGCTGTACAGACGCGATGCCGGATTTTTCGATACTGGAAGCGTACCGCAAAGCCGGAGGCACACGGATAACGCTCGGTTCAGACTCGCATGACAACAGTACCGTGGGGATTTATTTCGGTGAGATTATCACACTACTTAAGGAAGCGGGTTTTGATTATGTCACGTCCTATGTCTCTCGCAAAGAGAAGACAGATACAATACGCTGACGCATCATGCCGCTTAGTATGTCACATCAAGATCTCGATGACGGTCATTACTCTGCGTCATGCGCGTGCTCGTCTTCGTCGAGTACTTCAAAGTATTTCTTCTTGTCCTCAGGGATTCCACCGTTCTCTTCATAATATTCCTTGAGAGCAGCCTTTACAGCCTGCTCAGCAAGAAGTGAACAGTGCATCTTGACGGGGGGAAGACCGTCGAGGGCTTCGGCAACTGCCTTATTCGTCAAGTTCAACGCATCATCGATGGACTTTCCGATAATCATCTCCGTTGCCATGCTCGAGGTCGCGATCGCACTGCCGCAACCGAAAGTTTTGAACTTCGCGTCGACAATTACATCGTTCTCAATCTTCAGATACACCTTCATGATATCTCCGCATTTCGCGTTGCCGACGGTCCCCGTCGCCGAAGCGTCCTCAATCTCGCCGACGTTTCTCGGGTGCATGAAGTGGTCCATAACCTTGTCACTGTATTTCATATTGATTCCCTTTCACCGGTCGTCCGGTTTGTTATTTCTGGCATTTCTCGCAAACGGTATATGCGGTAGTCTTTCCTTTGACATAATCTTCATAGAGCGGAGACATCTCGCGGAGTCGGGCAACAATCATTTCCAGTGCGGGAACGATCGACAGGACTTCTTCCTCTGTGTTGAATTTGCCGATACTGATTCGCAAGGAACCGTGTGCAATCTCGTGCGGTAATCCGATGGCAAGGAGTACGTGAGAAGGATCCAGAGACCCTGAGGTGCAGGCAGAACCACTCGAGCAGGAGAAACCCATGTGATCCAAGAGCAGAAGCAGTGACTCACCTTCGATAAATTCATACGAGAAATTCACATTCCCCGGGAGTCGCTTCGTTGGATGACCATTGAGGCGAAGATGTGGAATCTTTTCTGTCATCACTGCGATCAGCCGGTCACGAATCGCAATAATTCGAGGGGTTTGCGATTCGATTTCGGAAACCGCGAGCTCGAGTGCCTTCGCGAAACCGACGATACCGGCAAGATTCTCCGTTCCGGCTCTCTTGCCGCGCTCCTGAGCGCCACCCTCCATAAAATTCGAAATGACTACGCCTTTTCTGATGTACAAAACTCCGACTCCCTTGGGTCCGTAGAGCTTATGACCGGAAAGAGACATCATATCAATTCCCAGTTCTTTGACATCGAGATGAATTGCCCCGGCCGCCTGGACGGCATCGGTGTGAAAAAGAACCTTCTTCTCACGACAGACACGCGCAATCTCAGCGATAGGCTCCAGTGTTCCGATCTCGTTATTCGCAGCCATGATCGTTACGAGGGTTGTATCCGGTCGTATCGCGGCTTCCACCTGCTCTGCGGTGACTAAACCATATTCATCCACTGGAAGATACGTAACTTCAAATCCTTGCTTCTCAAGGTAAGCACAGGTATGAAGAACAGCATGATGCTCAATCGCGGATGTGATAATATGCTTCCCCTTATTCTTATGACGCTCCGCCGCTCCCTTAATCGCCCAGTTATCGGATTCAGAACCACAGGAGGTAAAAAATATCTCAGAAGGTTCCGCATGAAGCGCTTTGGCTACCCTGACTCTAGCTTCTTCTAATGTAGCCTTCGCCTTCTGGCCTTCCTGATATATCGAGGATGCGTTGCCATAGTTTTCCGTGAAGACCGGGATCATCTCCGCCAGAACTTCCTTACGGACAACTGTCGTCGCCGCGTTATCCAAATAGACTCTTTTTTCTTGATCTTCCACCATAATGCGCACCGGACGCCTTTCACTCAATTCGAAGCAGAATCACGAGTCCTTTTGCTTCATGGATACTTTATACCTTTCAAAAAGCAACGAGCGTAACAGATGTTACACTCGTTGCTAATCTTATCGTTTTTATGGGAATTGTCAGTTTTGACGCCTCTTCTTGAGCCATTCGGCTATCTTTTGCTCATAACCGAGGGATGTCGGATCATAATAGACGGTTCCGACCATCTCATCCGGGAGATACTGCTGATCGACAATATGCCCTTCATAATCATGTGCATATTTGTAACCGACACCGTATCCGAGATCCTGCATACCCTTTGCCGGGGCGTTGCGCAAGTGCATCGGGACATCCCCTGTACGCTTCTCCTCGACATCCTTGAGCGCTTTATCAATCGCCAGGTAGGCAGAATTTGATTTCGGACTCGTAGCGACCACAATCGCAGCCTGTGATAAGAGAATTCGCGCTTCCGGCATTCCAACGGCCATAATTCCCTGATAGGCGGCCATCGCAACGGTTATCGCCGACGGATTCGCCATACCGACATCTTCGGACGCGCAGATCAGAATTCTTCGCGCGAGAAATTCAATGTCCTCACCGCCATGAATGGCGCGAGCCAGGTAAAACACGGCGGCATCCGGGTCCGAACCGCGCATGGATTTAATAAATGCGCTGATGTTGTCATAATGACTCTCGCCGTCGTGATCAAAGGCGATGCTGCGCTTCTGCATGCAATCCTCGACGACACTTGCATCGATCGTTATCGTCCCGGAAGCGTCGGACGGAGTCGTAACACTGGCAAGCTCCAGAGCCCTGAGAGCAATTCGGGCGTCGCCGTTCGACATATCCGCGATTCGTTCGAGTGCACCGTCGACAAACTGAAGGCTCTCGTTCCCGAGTCCCCGTTCCTTATCGGCAATCGCCATCGCAAGAATACGCAAGATGTCCTCAGAGGTCAAAGGTTTCAATGCCAGAACTGTCGACCGCGAAATTAACGCTTTATTAACCTCGAAAAAAGGATTCTCCGTGGTGGCGCCGATAAGAATCAGTGTGCCGTCTTCGACATGCGGCAAAAGCGCGTCTTGCTGGAGTTTGTTGAAACGGTGAATCTCGTCGACAAACAAAACCGTTCGGCCTTGCGGATTGAGTATAGGATTCTGCGTGTCTAGAATGATCCGCTTGATCTCCGCGACACCTGCAGTGACCGCGTTGATTTTCGAGAAACCCGAGGCTGTCGTATGCGCAATCAGGCGCGCCAAAGCCGTCTTCCCGGTGCCGGGAGGACCGAAAAGGATGATTGAAGTCAATCTGTCGGCTTCAATCATCCTTCTAAGCATCTTTCCCTTGCCGAGAATATGCTCCTGTCCGACGTATTCGTCGAGATTGCGGGGAGCCATACGATAGGCTAACGGTTCCTTTACGGAGTAATCAAGCAAAACGCTTCACCTCAATCAGATCTCCGGATAGAGCGGATACTTGGAGGTAAGCTTATCAACGCGAGCGATGATTTCATCCTTCTTCGTGTCAAACTCACGAAGCGTCAATGTGATCAACGCAGCGATCTCCTTCATATCCTCCGTATCCATTCCTCTGGACGTAACCGCAGCCGTACCGAGACGAACGCCGCTCGTCACGAAGGGCTTCTCCGGGTCAAAGGGAATGGTATTCTTATTCGATGTGATGTTGACCTCATCCAGACGAAGTTGCATCTCTTTGCCGGTTACACCGGTGCCGCGGAGATCCATAAGCATGAGGTGATTATCCGTACCGCCGGAAACAAGATTGATTCCATTGGCTTTGAGAGCTGTGGCAAGAGCCGCAGCGTTCTTGATAATATTTCCCTGGTATTCGCGGAATTCGTCCGTCAGCGCTTCCTTAAATGCTACGGCCTTTGCAGCGATAATGTGCATCAGAGGTCCGCCCTGCTGGCCGGGGAATACCGCCGAATCAATCTTCTTGGCATATTCTTCCTTGCACATGATAATACCGCCGCGAGGTCCGCGCAGTGTCTTGTGCGTCGTCGTGGTAACGAAGTCAGCATAGGGAACGGGATTCGGATGAAGTCCGGCGGCGACAAGTCCGGCGATATGAGCCATATCTACAAACAGATATGCGCCGACAGCGTCGGCAATCTCGCGGAACTTCTTAAAATCGATAATGCGGGGATACGCGGAGGCGCCGGCAACGATAATCTTCGGCTTCACTTCGAGCGCTTTCTGCATGACCTTGTCATAATTAATATAACCGGTCTCCGCGTCGACCTCATAGAATTCCGAGTGATAGGTGCGACCGGACACATTAAGCTTCATACCGTGCGTAAGATGACCGCCGTGCGAAAGATCCATACCAAGGATCACATCGCCGGGTTCAAGGACGGCAAAGTAAACCGCCGTATTCGCCTGTGCACCGGAATGAGGCTGTACGTTCACGTGGTCCGCGCCGAAAATCTGCTTGGCTCTCTCGATCGCTAAGGTCTCGACGATATCAACATATTCGCAACCGCCGTAATATCTCTTCCCCGGGTACCCTTCCGCGTATTTATTCGTCAAGGGACTTCCGGCAGCCTCAAGAACCGCCTCTGATACGAAATTCTCCGAAGCGATCAGCTCAATCTTCGAGCGCTGACGATTAACTTCCTGCATGATCGCCTGATAGACGGCGGGATCCTGGGACTTGATGTGGTCAAACATTTCTTTTCCTCCGATACTGTGAGCGTTTTATCAAAGCAATGCTATTGTACTTGTTTTCGTTCGGGCGGTAAAGCGCAAACCCGATGATTATTGACGAACGTAATCGTGATTATTGATAGAGAGAATACAGTTCGTCAACCCTTGGCGCATCAAGCTCTCTCTCGTCGCCGTCTGTTCCGGCAAGGATCATTCCCTGATCTGTAAATACTCCAATCGGGGTGACATCGACATTCTCCTCATGCAATCGAGCGATTACCTGGTCCGGCTCTGCCGTCGCGATAAGAAGTGATCCGGATGAGATGAGTCGCATGGGATCCAATCCGAGAAGATCTGTGATTCTTCTCGTAACGGCATGAATCGGTACCCGTTCCGCCCAGATACGCAAACCACAGCCCGAGAGTTCGGCCATCTCATACGCGGCGCCGAAGACGCCCCCCTCTGTTACATCATGCATCATATGAACAGCGGATTCTCTGTGCTCTGTGTCATCCGCTGCCTGCGATACACAAGATGCCGCAGCGACGCCTTCTCGTACGACAGAGAGTTCCGAAAAAAAATCCCTTGCCGTCTGAAGCTCGTCTCCGGTCAGTTCACCCAGTCGATCAGAAAACTGTGACGCCGCTATGTAAGCGCCTTCGATGCCGGCCGTCTTCGTCATGAGAAGCGTATCCCCCGACTTTGCAATTCCGCTCATACGCGGCTGATCCTTCGACGCATAGGCAAACGCCGTTGTCGTGATGACAAAACGGTTCACTGCGTCACTGATTTCGGTGTGTCCGCCGACGATATCCACTCCGAGACTTCGTGCGGTATCACCCGCTTGATCAATCATGGAAATGAGCTCTTCTTCCGTGGCAGACGGAGGAGCGATAAGTACGAACATAATTCCGATCGGCTTCTGACCGATCGCCGCAATATCGTTGCAGGAAACATGGATTGCGAGGGTTCCGGTCCGGTTCCCTCCGGCGGTAACCGGATCTGACGAAACATAGATCCGCCCTTCTCCGGAACGAATACAGGCACAATCCGAACCGATCGCGGCTCCGGTAATCGTCGTCTCGGATAATGCCGGAAGTCTTTGGAGAACGATTCTCTGCAAGTCTTGATTGGTCAGCTTCCCGATACGCATTCTTCTACTCCATTCGCACAGGTAATCGTGATCGTTTCAATCTTCTCGAGCCCCTGCGTCACCAATGCATCCGTGTCAAGATTCTTCTCGGCATGGAAAATATCCTTGGGATTCGGGTGCGTCTTCGGATGCTTTGCAACGAAAACCGTACAACAATCCTCATACGGCAGTATCGATGTCTCAAAGGTCCCGATCCGGCGTGCGAGAGCCACAGTCTGATCCTTATCCGTGCCGATCAACGGCCGGAAGATCGGCATATGAACGACCTCGTCGGTGAGAACCATGGCCTCCAGTGTCTGACTTGCAACCTGACCCAAGCTCTCGCCTGTGATTAATGCCTGACAGTGATTTCTTCTCGAGAGCTGTTCGGCAATTCGTAACATGATCCGGCGCATCGTGATCGTTAGCATATCCTGCGGGCTGTTCTTATATAGTGCCAACTGGATCTCCGTGAAGTCTACGATGTGCAACTTCATTTTTCCGGAGTATTGCGAGACCAGGCGGGCAAGGTCGATAACCTTCTCCTTGGCCTTATCACTGGTATACGGATACGAGTGAAAATAGACCGCTTCCAAGCTCATCCCCCGACTTGCCATCATATAGCCGGCGACAGGACTATCAATACCACCGGAAAGCAGGAGCATTCCTTTCCCGGATGTCCCAACCGGCAAACCGCGGTGTCCCATGACTTTTCCCGAATAAAGATACAGATGCTCTCTGATCTCAACATAGATCGTGATTTCCGGATGATGAACATCGACAGTAAGGTCCGGATAAGCTTCAAGTATATCTCCGCCCAACTCAGAACAGATTTCCGGAGACTCCATAGGAAAACGCTTGTTGCCGCGCTTGGCATGAATCTTGAAGGATCGAAAAGGATTCTTCTCCAGAAGTTCTCCGACATACTGAACCGTCTGCGAAGAAAGCTCCGGATATCCACCGTCAAACTTTATCACGGAACTGGCCGAGACGATTCCAAATACCTGGGTCACCGCAAGTAATATACGGTCTGTATCGATGGAGTCCATCCCGAAAGTCTCCGATGTTTTATCTTCGGATACACTCTGTTCCTTCGGTTCAATCCACAGTCTCGATTGGCTCTGAAATATCCGGAAATTCCCGAACTCCCGAAGGCGGTGTGTCAAATTCGAGATCAGCTGATGTTCGAACTTTCCGCGGTTCAGACCTTTTAGCGTGATCTCACCCATGCGTGCGAGAATTACGACTTCATGTTTCTCGTTCTGATTCATGTTGCTCCTTTGATCAGTGAATATTTCTCATAGATGTTGTCGATGATTCGAACGAAATGCTCGACCTCTTCTTCGGTGGAGAATCGCGAAAAACTGATTCGAATCGCATTCCCAGCCGTCTTCCTATCGATTCCCATTTCCGTAAGTACGTAACTCAGATTCTTCTTCTTGGACGAACATGCAGAAACCGTGGATACGTAAACATCCTGTTCTTCCAATGCGTGTAACATCGTCTCCGACTCGAAGGAAGGAAAGGATACATTCACAACATACGGCAAAGCATGTTCCGGGGATAAACAACACACCCTGTGACTCGCGAGTCCAGCCACAAGCTTTTCCCTTAACATCATAACATGCGCGAAGGAAGATTCCCTGCTCTCTTCCGCCTGGGATAGCGCTAATGCGAAGGCTTGCGCCAGATAAGGGCTCAGAGTCCCCGACCGAAGACCCCGTTGCTGTCCTCCGCCCAGAATCAACGGCTTGATTCGAATCCCCTTGCGAAGATAAAGAAGGCCGACGCCCTTCGGGGCATGAATCTTGTGTCCCGAAAAGGAAGCCATATCGACGAAACCACGATCCAGGCGAATCGGCAGCTTGCCCAATGACTGCACGCAGTCGAAGTGGATGCGCGTAGCTTTATTGCGTCGATTACGGATTCGACAAACGTCCTCCGGATCACAAATCACTCCCGTCTCATTATTGACATGGGTGAAAGTAATCAGTGCCGTGTCGTTCCGGATCGACGATTCCAACAGCGCTGCATTAATCTTCCCGTCTGCCAGAACCGGAAGATAGGTCACCTCATATCCCTCTTGTTCTAATAAGCGAAGAGCGGAAAGTGTCGCCATATGTTCCGTCCGGGTAGACAGAATATGCTTACCTGCCCGCGGATTTGCCCGAACGTAACCGAGAATCGCCGTATTCACAGATTCCGAACCGCAGGAAGTGAAAACCAGCTCTTCGGAAGAACAGCGAAGTATTCTGGCCGTATCCTCCGCGGCACGCTGAAAAACCCGTTCTGCCGCACCGCCTAAACGATGCAGAGATCCGGGATTTCCAAAGGATTCATCACTTGTCAGTTGCTCAAAAACCCGTCTCGCCACCTCAGGCAGCGGCTTGGTCGTCGCACTGTTATCGAAATAGATCAGTTCACTCACATCCTTATACGGTCAACTCCGCATCCTCGAGATCCAAGTCTCCGGCAAACTTCACGAGTACCGGTTGCACCTCATTCGCAAGAAAGGAGGTTACCTGCTCCGGAGATCTGCCGATATATAGAACAGGATCCAGAAGCTTAGACAGCGAATCCTTATCCAATCCGAAAGTAGGGTCCTGCGCGATTCGGCTCAGGAGGTCATTCGGCAATCCGTGCATCTTGACGGCGGCTCCTGCCTCCATCGAATGCACACGGATCTTCTCGTGGAGATCCTGTCGGTCACCACCTCGTTTTGCCGCTTCCATCATGATATTCTCCGTTGCCATAAAGGGCAACTCCTCCATAATTCTCTTATGGATAACATGAGGGTATACGACGAGACCGCCCGCAATGTTCTTGTAAATTCCAAGAATAGCGTCGATCGCAAGGAATGCTTCCGGTACACTGATCCGCTTGTTGGCCGAATCATCGAGAGTTCTCTCGAACCACTGCTCCGAAGCTGTCATCGCAGGATTCAGGGCGTCGGCCACAACATAACGCGCCAGGGACGCTATACGCTCGGAACGCATCGGGTTCCGTTTGTAGGCCATCGCCGAAGATCCGATCTGCGATTTCTCGAAAGGCTCTTCGATTTCCTTCAGATGCTGGAGAAGTCGGATATCATTGCTGAACTTATGCGCGCTCTGTGCAATCGAAGACAACACATTCAGAACTCTCGAATCAATCTTACGCGAGTACGTCTGTCCGCTGACAGCATACGTGCCGGAAAAACCCATCTTCTCGGCGATCATCTGATCCAGTCTCTCTACCTTGCCGTGGTCGTTCTGGAACAGGCTTAAAAAACTGGCTTGCGTTCCGGTTGTGCCTTTGCAGCCGAGAAGGCGAAGACTCTCGATGACAAAATTCAGTTCTTCCAGATCGAAAAGCAAATCCTGAAGCCAAAGCGAAGCGCGTTTGCCAACGGTGACGAGCTGAGCCGGTTGAAAATGCGTAAAGCCAAGCTGCGGCATTGCCTTGTAAGTATCGGCAAATGTTGAAAGGCTCTCGATAACGCGAAGAAGTCTCTTGCGAACAAGGATCAGTGCTTCGCGCATGATCATAAGGTCGGTGTTATCCCCGACATAACAGGAAGTCGCGCCCAAATGAATGATGCCCTTTGCCTTCGGGCATTGTTCTCCGTACGCATGCACATGAGCCATAACATCGTGGCGGACGATCTTCTCCTCACGCCGGGCGACATCATAATTGATATCATCCTGAAAGGCCTTGAGCTCAGCGATCTGTTCCTCCGTGATCGGGAGACCCAGCTCCTTCTCCGATTCTGCCAAAGCAATCCACAATCGTCTCCATGTCCGGAACTTGTGATCCGGAGAGAAAACAAACTGCATCTCGGCACTCGCGTACCGTGAATTCAAGGGGCTCTCATATGTATTGCTCACGTCTTAAACCTCCTCCAGTCTCTTCTGTATCGCTGCCATTTTAGCACAGACACAGAGGATATGGATCGCTTTCTCGACATCTTCGATCGACGGGAAAGAAGGTGCGATGCGAATGTTCTCGTCGAGCGGGTCAATTCCATAAGGGTACGTCGCTCCCGCGGGCGTTAATGCGACGCCGCATTCTTTTGCAAGCGCGACGACGCGCTTGGCCGTGCCGGGCATGACAAAGAGACTGACAAAATATCCGCCCAGAGGATTGTTCCAGTGTGCGATACCGCTGTCACCGAGCTCTTTCTCCAGAATCTCTACCGTCTTCTCAAACTTCGGACGCATGATTCCTGCCTGCTTCTCCATGACCTGTGTGACGGCAGAAAGATCCGGAAGATAACGAACATGACGAAGTTGGTTCAGCTTATCCGGCCCGATCGACTGGACCGAAAGATACTTCTTGGCACGCTTCAAGTTCTCCTCGTTCGCCGCCATGCAAGAAATTCCTGCGCCGGCAAACGTGATCTTGGATGTTGAAGCGAATTCATAAACCCGATTCGGGTTGCCCATCTCGACGCACAAGCGAAGAATATCGGGAAGGCTGCCCTTCTTGTCCTCGTACAAATGGTGGACGACATACGCGTTATCCCAGAGAATGCGGAAATCAGGCGCGGCGGTCTTCATGCCGGCAAGTCTCTTACAGACATCCTCAGAATAGATATATCCGTCCGGATTACTGTAGAGTGGCATCGCCCACATTCCCTTAATCAACGGGTCCTCCGCGACAAGCTTCTCGACGATATCCATATCCGGCCCGTCCTCGCGAAGCGGAACCGCAATCAGTGTGAATCCCAGAGTCTCGGTCACAAGAAAGTGGCGATCATAACCGGGAACCGGACACAGCCACTTCTTATCCTCAATCTGAGCCCAAGGCTTCTCCGATTCAATCTCGCCGAAAACCAACGAGCGCATTAACGTATCGAACATCATATTCAGACTGCTGTTATTGCCGATAATAATCCGATCGGCCTCTGTATCAAGAATCTGCGCGAAAAGTTCACGAGCTTCGACAAGACCAAAAGGGACTCCGTAGTTTCTGCAGTCCGAACCGTCCTTCGCAAAAACGTCCTTCGGTGCGAGAATAGTCATCAGTTCGGAACCCTGATCCAGTTGCGCTGAACTGGGCTTCCCTCGTGTCATATCCAGGGATAATTTCCTGGCCTTAATCTCCTCAAACACCTTCTCGAGAACCTTCTGTTCTTCGGAAAGCTGGTCACGGTTCATCTTTGAAATAGCTGTCATGCTTCTTCCCCCTAACAAACGAATCACATTCATTCAAACTGCCAAGATATTGTCCAAAAAGAAACCTCGTTGTCTCTGTCTTGCACAAGAAAATAATAATTGCTCTTCAAGCCTTAACAGTATATCCCATTTTGCATAATTTTCTCAATACTCTTGCATCAAATCGGCAGAAATTCAATCCGGATCACCCTGCCCTGACGGTCGTGCGTCACGCATGCGGCGAGAAAGCATACATCAACACCTCGGATCGATTTCTCTGTCATAAACACAGCTGTCGCGCGCTTCATTCGCATGATCTTTCTCCTCGTTATTGCAGCGATTGACCCTCCGTAATCATCACCTTCTCTGCGACTTTTTACTTCTACGACAATCAGACGATTCTTCTTAGTTACCACCAGATCCAATTCCCCCCTATTACCCGCACGAAAATTGCGCGCCAGAATTGTGCAACCGCGATCCGACAACAATGATTGTACTGCGTCCTCTGCCTGCATACCCAGGCGACGCCTGTCCATCGAACGAGAATCCATAATGCTATCCTCCGGATTCATCGTAGCAAAAACGTTTGTCCTTTTTACGTGAATCTTTTCGCGAAAATTCGACAAAAAAAACATCCGGCATATAAAAAGCACGGATGTTCTTGCAAATAATGGACTGTTATGATTACTTCGTCTCATCCTCATAATGAAGATTGCTCAGGAAGGACCTTCGATGAATCGGACTGAATCCAAGTCTATGGATGGCCTCATAATGCGCCTTCGTACCGTAACCCTTATGCTGCGAGAAATCATAGCCGGGAAATTCCTCGTCGTACTGCTTCATGATATGGTCTCGGGTCACCTTCGCAAGAATCGATGCGGCGGCTATGGAGTTGGACTTCGCGTCGCCCTTGATAATCGGAATCACAGGCACATCAACCCCCGTCAAGCGTACGGCATCGATCAGAAGGCAGTCCGGTTTCACCGGAAGTCCGGCGACACAGGAACGCATCGCGTGTTTTGTTGCCTCGAGAATATTGATCTCATCAATGACATCGTTCTCGATGCGTACGACCGCATAAGCGACGGCCTTTTCCTTAATCTCGGAGAACAGCGCCTCACGCTTCTTCTCGGAAAGCTTCTTCGAATCGTCAAGTCCGAAGATCGGACGGTCCGGCGACAGAATACAAGCGGCCGCAACGACCGGACCGGCCAACGGACCTCTCCCCGCCTCGTCAATACCCGCCGGCAAAACATGACCGTCGGCGAGGGCTTGTTCTTCATATTCGCTGAGTCGTTTGTATTTATCCTTCGGATCCTCGCGTGCGGCCATTTGTCATGTCTCCTTCGTCGTTGGTGCATTCGGGAGCTCTAATGTCATACGACCGATCCTGCCGCTTCGGAAATCATCAAGAAATACCGTAGCAAATCGCTCCTCATCAATGCGTCCGCCGGAAAGTAAACAACCGCGATTCTTCGCTGCAAGAAGGAACATCTCATAAGGATCCTCGAGAAAATCCGGCGAACCCGGCTTGGCGAGTTTGAATCGCTCACACAGTTCGTCCGGATATCGCTCCATCAGAAGAGCGATTCCGTCGACGGCAAATGATGTCATATCGACAACTTCCGGCTTCACGGCTCCTGTAATTGTCAGGCAGATCTGACTTCTTCTCGTTCCCAGCTTCGGCCACAGGACGCCGGGCATATCCATCAGTTCAAGAAACGAATCCGATCGCGCCCATTGGAATCCGCGGGTAACACCCGGTCGGTCTCCCGTCACGGCGATCTTCCGATTGCACAGCGCGTTGATTAAGGTCGACTTGCCGGAGTTCGGGATCCCAACTACCATGGCACGGATCGGGCGACCGACACGGCCCTTGTTCTTGGCGCGTTCCAGCATATCCGCACAGAGTTCGCGCGCATGATTGCGGATAAGATCCAATCCCTTCTTATGAGATGCGTCAGACGCGACGGCGGCAATCCCGGCTTCAGCGAAGTACGCGATCCACTCCTTGGTCGCCTTCTCGTCGGCAAGATCGGATTTGTTCAAGACCAGAAGACGACGCTTCTGCGAGATGAGTGCATTCAGCTCCGGGTTTCTACTGGAAAAGGGAATTCGCGCATCACATGTCTCAATCACGACATCGACATGCTTCAACTGCTCGGCGATACTCCGCAAGGCCTTTGTCATGTGTCCCGGAAACCAATTGATATCTGACATAGGTTCTCCTAACTGTTAACGTTTCCCCCATTATATCGAAAAACCCGAGAGAAAACGAAACGAATTCAGAAGAAGGAAGGTTATTGAAGTAATCACATCCATCTGTTAAAGCAATCGTGTGATCAGTCAAAGTAGATGGGCAAGTCCGTGTCATTTGTATATTCCTTCGCGATTCCCTTCAATATCCAGGTCCCGTCAAGGGTCGTTATTCCAGAATATGGGCCTCTTTGTACTTGTAGGAACGGACCTCTCGTCGGTACGATACTCTCTCCTCGTGTCTGAAAGACCAATTCTCCCTTCGTGTTCAGAATCTCAAATACATAGGTTGATTGCTCATCATCATAGACGGATAAAAATACATAATCATCTGCTAAGAGAGCGTAATCTTTGATAGTTCGCAACAATTCTCCGGTTTCAAAGGAGAAGAGAAGATACTCCCACTGCATCGATGCAATTTCTTTCTCGATCAAGATCAGTTTGCTTGTACAGGAGAAGACTCTGCCACCTGTAACCGAAAGGGTAATTTCTCTTCCGGCATACCTCACCGAGAGTTTATCTCCGGCAGGATACCAGGCTACCAGATTATTTCCGTCAGAAATCGTATACCCTGCCGACATCGCCTGTGTCATACTTCCTCCGACTGAATAGAGAACTCCGGATATCATTTCTCCGTTCTCATCCAGCGTATCCGGAGCGACGGGTGCTAATGTAGCGTCATAAGTGATACCATCTTTCACGAAATATGGATAGAGATTCACCTGACCGACGTTCCAATTGCTGTCTCCCATTAATCCATAATACATTCGTTCAACGTCCGTAATAATTTCTCTTCCTTCCATGTCAAAAACACTGGAAGTATACGCATACATCTCCGTCCCGGAATATACCTTCTCAGCAATGAAATACTGATCACTCAAAATCTGTGATGGGTAATAATCTTCTGGAAAACTTGAGATATGATGCTCTCTCTGTATGGCACCGTCGAGGGAAAGAAAATAAACGTTAACTTCTTCCGTTCCAGAAAAGAACAATACAACTTCCTTGTCACTTGCATCGATGCCGAAAAACTCTGCTTCATTCGAAAACAATTTCTGGCCGTCTCTGCGGAAAACCTCAAAAGTGGTCTCACGCTTTACCACATAACCGCCGCAGAACTCAAAAACGCTCATCCACAGCGGATCGAATTCATCTGTGATGTCCGGCTCCTCCTTGACATACGGATCCGTTATCCGATAAATCTCTTCAGGCTTATATATCCCGGCGGATATGTAGGATGATCCGGCATTAATCCGTTCAAAGCTTCGAAGATAATTGCCTTGATCATCGTAGAGGAGATATTGACGTCCCTCGCCCTCCATGACCGCAAAATCACCCTCCGGCAGTGTCACATCCGTAAGAAACCCTTGATCCGAAGAATTAGGGAGTGAAAAAGGATGTGTCTCAATTGAAATCGACGAATCAACCTCCTGAATCATCGTCTCAGGAGAAATCGTAATCGGATGTGTTATCTCTGTGTCAGATGTTGGCAACGTGGATGTTTCACTCGTTTCTTCTGCGGTAAGATCTGCGGTTGAGGTCTCATATTCTGAAATCAGAGTCCCGCTTTCTTGTCTGACACATCCTGTGAGAAGGAAAAGCGTGAGACCGAGAGTACCAAGCTGTATCCATCGTCTTCTCATTCTCATTCCCTCCTTCATCATGAGAACTTCATAATCGGAACGTACCCGCATGCCTCTAAGATCTTCTGTCCATCTTCACTGAGGATATACGCAAGGAAAGCTTCGGCTTCCGGTGTCGGTTCTTTCGGAATAATTCCATAAAAAGGATGGGTGTATCCGTAGCTCTGATCGTTGATGCTTTCGTTACTCGGCAGAACGCCGTCGACAGCGATAAATTTAAGTCCAGGTTGTGTGTACATATTTTTCGCATAATAATAAACGGAATATCCGAGTGCATTCGCGCTGTTGTCAAAGGCCGAGACATCATCGATCAGATCAGCCATCGTTTCGGAGACCACTTCCGTTGTCGGAGTGACCATCGGTGTATCCTTCATCATCAGTTCGAGCATCAGTGTTTGACTTCCGCTCTTCTCCGGGCGCTGGAACGCCATGATCGGGAGATCCTCTCCGCCGACTTCTTTCCAGTTTGTGATCTTTCCGCTGTAGATATCGCGGATTTGCTCGGAAGTCAAAGAATCAACCGGATTATCCTCATTGACAATAAAGACGAGTGCATCAAGTCCGATTTCCTGAACATTCATCGTATTCCATACATCTAGTTCAGCGTCGGTAGATTGTGACGGTGCGTAAACGAGAAGAAGATCTGTATTGCCGTCTCGCAAGGCGTAATAACTCGGATCCGTCGTCGTAAACGCAGCAAGTGCTTCCGCTTCCTGTTCGGAACAACCTGTAATGGCTTGAATATATCCGAGGAACAGGGGTATCGTCGCCGTCGATCCGTCGACACGCGGGAAATTCTCGAGTGACATATTGGCAAGAATCTCATTGTAGTCGATTGTGGTTGTCTCAACGGTGGTCTCTTGCGTTGTTTCCTTTGTAGTCTCCTTCGTTGTCTGTTTCGTAGTTTCCTTCGTTGTGGTTGTCACAACTGACTCGTTGATCGTGGTATCTTGCGTTTCATCGGCGCCAGAGTTCCCACATGAACATGCTGCAATGGCGATGGAGAAAAAGAGTAAAACGCTTAAAACCTTCTTCATAACATACCTCTTTCACGTTTGTCGCCACTTGCGACAAACTATCTTAAATATTTCCGAGAGGTTTCTTACTATGGAAAATGGCACTACGAATGATCCTCTCTATTTACTATACGAGAGAAGTCAGGAAAACGTTACAGCGTAGTGCTAACATTTTTCGCTTCCCTAATCCTCGAGCAAAGCTCTGCGGAGGTGAAGCTCACAAAATGCTAGCACTACTCAGAAATATAACTTGAAGTGTTGCGGTAATTTGACTTAACGGAAGATTTTCTCGCCCACGTAGAATGAGAATTTGAAGTGTAGTGGTGATTTTCTAATTTCTCGGCTTGTCTGATGGCAGGTAATAATTGTTGTCTCGCTCTTCCTTTCTTCTCAAGAACATGCTGGTAGGTAAACGAAAAAGAGCCCGGATATGGTTGTCCACATCCGGGCTCTTCTTTGTGACATTGTTATCAGGAGTGCTTCTTGAGTTTCTCGGTGATCTTCGCTGCCTTACCGACACGATCACGCAGATAATAGAGCTTCGCTCTTCTGACGCGGCCCTTGCGGACAATCTCGATCTTCTCAATCTTGGGGGAATGAACGGGCAGAATGCGCTCGACGCCGACTCCATAGGAGACGCGACGAACTGTCATCGTTTCCGATAGACCGCCACCCTTTCTCGCAATAACGGAGCCTTCAAAAATCTGAATACGCTCACGTGTTCCTTCCTTGATCTTCAGGTGAACCTTAACGTAATCACCGATACCAACCTCAGGAAAGCTGTTACGCAGGTTGTCCTGCTCAATTGCTTTTACTAAATCCATTGTATTGTTCCTCCTGTTCCCGTAGATGTTCATGCCGGATTCTGGCAGCGGACCATCCCATTAGCCTTTAGAATATTACCACACCTCGAATATGTTCGCAAGTCCCTTAGGATAGCTTACTTGCCGCATTTTCCGAAGAATCCGACGGTGTTGGAATGACGGATTCCGGTACATTCGGTTTGATTTGATTGTCTGCGATCTTTGACGAGTTTTTCCGGTATTCTTCCAACAGAAACATCCAGTCTTCCCGTGTCGGCGATAACTTCGCGAAAAGATCCGGCCGACGGATCCATGTCTCGTAGAGAGACATTCGATGCTTCCATTCACGAATCTTCTCGTGATGGCCCGACATCAGAACTTCCGGTACACGGCGGCTATCCCAGCATTCCGGTTTCGTGTACTGCGGAGCCTCGAGAACGCCATCCATATGCGATTCGTTCTCGTACGCAGAAGCATCCGGCAATACGCCCGGGATCATACGCGATACCGCGTCGATGATCACGCACGCCGCGATTTCTCCCCCGGTCAGTACGAAGTCACCGATGGAGATCTCCTCGTCAACAATCCGGTCCAGAACGCGCTGGTCGATTCCCTCGTAATGCCCGCACAGAAGATTGACATGCGGACGTTTCGATAATTCAATCGCCTTCTTCTGATCGAAAACCGTGCCTTTCGGGGAGAGATAAATCGTATGAATCTTCTCGCCGGGATGTGACGCGCAGATATCTTCATACGCCCGGTAGACCGGCTCGCATTGCATCAGAAGTCCGGTACCGCCCCCGTACATCGTATCATCTACCTTGCCGTAACGATTCTGACAGTAGTCGCGAATATGCACGGTGGTAAGATCGATAATTCCGCTCTTCATCGCGCGGCCCGTGATGCTGGTCATAAGAAAGGAGCTGACCTGTTCGGGGAACAATGTCATAACGGTAAACTTCATCTTACTCCTCCGCGGTCAAGGCTCATAGATCTCGAGAAGACCGTCCGGAAGTCGAACGCTCATTTGTCGCAACTCGATATCCACAAGCTCGACAATGGAATTCAGATAGGGAATCAGAAGATCCGGTTTCCCCTGCCGTCGAACCGCAATGACATCATTGGCTCCCGTCGGAAATATATCCGCAATGGTTCCCAATTCAGCTTGATTCTCGTCCAGAACTCGGCATCCCAAGAGATCCGAGATATAATACCGTCCCTTCGGAAGCTTTGCTCTGTCTTCTTTACTAACCGCGATAAATTTGCCGTGAAGCGTTTCCGAAGCATCCCGGTCTGCGATTCCTTCGACATACAGAAGGACGCGATCCTGAACAACACGCGCTGACTTCACTTGGATGTCACGAATCTTCTTGCCGGAATCGTCCGTGATCACGGCTTTCTTAAGAGAAAGGAAACGACGCACATCGTCCGTGATCGGAAAGATTTTGCACTCTCCGCGAACACCATGTGCGCCGATGAATTTTCCGATAATCAGAAAATCACTCATTAGACAATATCCACGATAACGCGCTTTCCGGATTTGAGGTACTGAGCCTTCATAATTGTCCGGATCGCCTGTGCACGCTTGCCGCCCTTGCCGATGACCTTCCCCATATCTTCAGGATCAACGGAGAGTTCAAGAACCACCGTGTTCCCCCGGTCTGATTCCTTGACGCTGACCGCATCGGGGTTGGAAACGAGAGCTTTCGCCAGAGTTATAAGTAAATCACTCATTCATGATCGGCGTACGTCACATCTGACGCGCGCCTTCCTCCCCTCGTGTATTTTCGGGCATTCGATTATTTCCGATCTGAGCTTAGGAAATCGCACCGGATCTCTTCAGCAGCGAACGGACGGTATCAGTCGGCTGTGCGCCGTTCTTGATCCACTTCTGAGCAGCTTCGGCATCAATCTTGATCTCGGCCGGCTCTGTGAGAGGGTTGTATGTGCCGATTTCCTCGATGAAACGTCCATCTCTGGGGTAACGGGAATCCGCGACAACGACACGGTAGAAAGGAGCCTTCTTTGCGCCCATTCTCTTCAATCTGATCTTAACAGCCATTTTTGTTTCCTCCTAAATAATCCTCAATTGTTCATCTCATTTATCGTTACACGCAAAACTTGCGGGAACTTCATTCTTAGTATTTGCTTATCGACGAAAACGCCCCATGCCCTTGTTCTTCTTCATGCCGGCGAACTGCTTCATCATCGCCGTCGTCTGATCGTACTGCTTCATCAGAATATTGACCTGCTGTACTGTCGATCCGGCACCTGCCGCGATGCGCTTCCGTCGACTTGCGTTCAGAAGCTGAGGATTCCTGCGCTCGCGAATGGTCATCGACCGAATGATGGCGATATTCTTGTCGAAGATGGTCTCGTCGATATCCTCATCCTTGATCTTGCCGCTGACTCCGGGGAGCATTCCGAGAACATCCTTCATCGAGCCCATCTTCTTCATCTGAAGAAACTGGTCGAGCATATCTTCAAGATTGAAGGAATTCTTCATGATACGGTCGACCGTCGCCTTGGCCGCTGTCTCATCGAAGTTCTTCTGCGCCTTCTCAATCAGAGAGAGAACGTCTCCCATGCCGAGAATACGGCTCGCCATACGATCGGGATAATACTCTTCGATGTCCTCGATCTTCTCACCGACACAGATCAGTTTGATCGGTTTGCCGGTCATCTGACGGATGGATAAGGCAGCACCGCCGCGGGCGTCGCCGTCGAGCTTAGTCATAATAAAGCCGTCAAGTCCGATCGCAGTCTCGAAGGCCTGAGCGACAGCAACGGCTTCCTGACCGATCATCGCGTCGACAACCAGTAGCTTCTCGGTCGGCTTGGTGACCTTGCCGACAGCGATCAACTCCTGCATCATCTCTTCATCAACGGTCATACGACCTGCGGTATCCACAATCAGGGTATCGCACAGAAGGTACCTTGCGCGGGCGACAGCCTTCTCGGCAATCACGACGGCAGAGGGTTCTTCCGGCATAATAAAGGAAGGCACGCCGACCTTCTCGGCAAGAATCTCAAGTTGCTTGGCGGCGGCGGGACGATGAACGTCCACCGATGCGACGATCGGTTTCTTTCCGGACTTCTTGAGCTTCAGGGCGAGCTTCGCGGCTGTCGTTGTCTTACCGGCGCCCTGAAGACCGTAAAGCATAATGACGGTAAACCCCGAAGGTGAAACCGTAATCTTGCCGGCTGTCGAGCCCAGAAGCTCGATCAGGGACTCGTGTACGATCTTAACAATCTGCTGACCGGGCGTAAGGCTCGCGTGAACGTCCTGTCCTTGACACTTCTCGGTCATATCGGCGATAAAAGACTTGACGACGGAGTAGTTGACGTCCGCCTCGAGGAGAGCCATGCGGATCTCCTTCATCATGTCCTTAATGTCCTGCTCGGTGACGCGCGATTTCTTGCGCATCCGGTCCGCTATTGCGGAAAGCTTCGAAGATAGATTCTCAAACATGTATATCCATTCTCCCGATCTTTGGGAATTAGAGTTGTTCCAGAAGTTCTGTGAGAAGGCGAAGAGCCTCGTCATTATTCTGATTCGAAAGTGAGACGGCCGCCTCTCTGACCTTTGTCTTCTGCACGTTGAAGCGCCGTATGAGCTGCAGTTTGTCTTCGTACTCCTGGAGTGTCCGAAGACCTCTCCGAATCGTATCGTGAACTGCCTGCCGCGTGATGGACTCCTGCTCGGCGATCTCCGTCAGAGACATATCCTCGGAGAAATGAAGCTCCAGGATCATTCGCGTACGGTCTGTCAACAACTGACCGTAGAAATCAAGAAGAAGACAAGCATCTACGACTTCCATAGCTATCCACGCCACCTCTTGAAGAGGATATCGAAAAACGTCGTATCTGTCAAGCAGTTTTACTTGTCGGATATACAATTTGTGATATGCCGTACCAGAAAAAGACTTGCGATCACATTTCCGGTAAAAGCGAAGAAACAAAAGCGTCCGGATCAAAGTCCATCAGATCGTCAACGCCTTCCCCGAGTCCGGCAAGAAGGATGGGACACTTCGAGGAGTATGCGACAGCGAGAGCGACCCCGCCCTTGGCGTTTCCGTCCAATTTCGTGATACCGATTCCTGTCAGCTTGACGGTTTTCGAGAATACATCCGCTTGAATAACGGCATTCTGGCCGGTAGTTGCGTCGATAATCAGAAGAGTTTGGCAATACGCCGACGGTGCTTCACGTTCAATAACCCTGCTAATCTTCGAAAGCTCGTCCATCAGGTTCTGTTTGTTGTGAAGTCTTCCGGCTGTATCGATGATCAATACATCGGCTCGCCGGGAGATTGCTGCGTGAACGGCATCAAAGCATACCGCCGCAGGATCGGCTCCCTCCGCGTGCGAAATCACGGTTGTATTTGTCATCTCTCCCCAGGCGGTGAGCTGTTCAATCGCGGCCGCACGGAACGTATCTGCCGCGGCAAGCATGACCTTCTTGCCCTCTTTCTTGAAACGATGGCAGAGTTTCCCGGCTGTCGTCGTTTTTCCCGTGCCGTTGACGCCTACCATGAGAATGATGTTCAGCGTCTGATCCTCGACGGAAAGCTTCTTCGCGGGTCCGAGGAGTTGATGCATTTCCGAAGAAAGAACCCGGAGAACGTTCTCGCGGCTCGCATCGCCGGTTGTGCGAATATTCTCACGTATTGCATCCATGATGCTGAGTGTAGCTCCGACACCCACGTCCGCCTGGACGAGTAATGTCTCGAGTTCATCGAGCATATCTTCGTCGAAACGCCCCATCTTAGCGGAAATTTTCGCGAATCCGTCCGTAACAAAGTTCCGGGTCTTCGTGAGTCCGCGCTTAAATACGTCAAATATTCCCATAAGTGCCTCCGTATTATCTCTCTCCGAGTCGCATGGAGAGAATCTTCGATATGCCGCGTTCCTGCATGGTCACGCCGTACATGCGATCGCAAGCCTCCATTGTGCCTTTACGATGTGTGACGAGAATAAACTGTGATTTCTCCGTATATCTGCGGACGAAATCCGTGAACCGATTGACGTTAACATCATCTAAAGCCGCTTCAACCTCGTCGAGAACACAGAACGGAGACGGACGCAGTTGCAATATCGCGAAAAGCAGCGCAATCGCCGTCAGGCAACGTTCTCCTCCGGAAAGGAGGGTAAGACTCTGAAGCTTCTTGCCGGGCGGCTGTGCCTTGATGTCAATGCCGCAAGACAACACGTCTTCCTGGTCCTCAAGAAGAATCTCCGCCGTTCCGCCATTAAACAGATCCGAGAATACGACTTTGAAGTTCTCATTGATCTGGCGGAAGTGCTCGAGGAACTGTTCGCGCATTTCCGATATGAGATCGTTGATTACACCGGCAAGATTTGCCTTGGCCTGCATAATGTCCGACATCTGCTTCTGCATGAAGGTATATCGATCGCTTATGCGGTCAAATTCCTCGACCGCTCCGAGATTCACCGGACCGATATCCTTGATATCCCCGCGAAGTTCGGAAAGACGCTTCTGTGAGCCGGTGAGATTCTCCACCGTCACGCGCAACGGGGCAGCGTTATCGTAGGTCAACTCATGCTCTTCCCACATCCGGTTCTTGATCTCGTCAATCTCCAGAGAGAACCTCTCGGTTCGCGATTCGATTCTCGTATACTCATTCTGCAACGATGACAATCTGCCCGAGATGGAGGAGAGGCGGTCGATGTATCCGGCAACCTCCTGTTCGATCTCGTCCTTCTTCATTTGCAAGGACTTGATCGTCGTCAGAGAAGCTGTCTCTTCTTCGCGGAGCGTCTCGATTCTGGCATTCTGCTCACGGTCGCGCATGAGGATATCCTCAATCTCGCGTGCGGCGTCCTCCCGCTCGGATTTTCGTCTTCTCAGGCTGTCCTCAACGCCGGATTGTTCGCGGTTGATTCGTTCGGAGATCTCGACAGCTCCTCGAAGGGACTCTTCGATCGAACCGACGGAAATCTTCAATCCGTTGATCTCATCGCGAAGATCATCAAGCTCCTCCTGGACAGTACGGTTCTGGTCATCCGCATGAAGTACCGACTGACGTAAGACGACAATCTCCTTCTCGCAGGATGCGAGTTCATCGGCGTTATCCTTAATATCCTCGGTGATCAGCATCTTGCGCGATGCGATCTCGTTCTTCTCTTTATCGATCAGGAGAATTCGTTGCGAGATCTTCTCCTTGTCTGTCACGACTTGAGAGAGAGACGCATCCGCGCGCACTTTCTCCATCGACAAAGTGTGCGTCTGCTCTTCGAGCAGGACAATATCCCGTGCGAGGCGCTTCATCTCGTCGACGATTGATTCGCGATCGTCACGAAGCGCGAGGATTTCCTTCTCCAAAAGGATTGAACGTTCTGCCAAGGTCTCGAGTTCTCTGGCACGACCCAGGATTCCGGTACCTTGTTTGCGGATACTTCCTCCGGTCATAGATCCGCCGGGATTTACCACATCACCGTCAAGGGTGACAACGCGAAAAGAATGGCCGGTCTGTGAGGCAATAGACATCGCGTTCTGCAGTGTATCGGTGACACAAATTCTTCCCAGAAGGTTGCTGATAATACGCTTGAGATTGTCCGGGAATGTGATCAGTTCGGAGGCGATTCCGATGAATCCCTTGCTTGCTGCTACCGTCTTCTGGTATCCCGGTTCGAGATCTCGTTCGCGAATGACGTCGATTGGCAAGAAAGTCGCACGACCCATATGTTGGGCTTTCAGAAAGGAAATGAGATCGGCGGCGTCTCTTGACGTCGGGGTAACGATGTTGTGAACCGCTTGGCCGAGAGCAATCTCGATCGCCGTCTCGTATTCCTTGGGAACGCGAATCAGTTCACCGAGAACGCCGACGATTGCCGATTTACGTTCCGGTGATTCCTCGGCCGATTGTAAGAGGCGCCGAACAGGCTCCTGATACCCTTCACGATTCTTCTCTAACTCTTCCAGGGTCTTACTGCGAAAACGCGTGTTATCCAGAGCTCGGGTCTTCTCTTCAAGAAGATCCGCCGACTCTTTGTCACGCGACTTCATCTGCGCGAGTTCCAGTTTCTTCTTCTCGAGCGACTGCAAAGACGATGCGAGCTGATTCGTAATGCTCTTTTGTTTTGCTTCGGCTTCTTCCGTCTGAACAACCAGCGCATCCGACTCATTTACAAGTAAGAGCCGATCTTGTTGAAGGGATTTTTTTCGCGCCTCGACAATGGCGAGGTCGGCAGCAAGAAGCTGTGCGCGTTCTTTGCCCTCGAATAACTCGTCCTGCAAATCTTCCATTCGCTTCTTTACGTCAGCCAGCTTCTTCTGTGCGCTGTCGATGGTGGACATGAGTTCCGCCATCTTGCCTTCTGCCGTGGTCAGCTCACGCAGATATTTATCTTTTTGCAGCGTGAGTGAAGTAATCTTCTTATCTTGAAGTTGTTTCTCTATCGCAAGGCGCTCGATCTCAGTTCGGGCTGAATCCTCTTCGCCTGTGTTCGATTGCATACGCGCTTCCAGTTGGCTCTTGCGCTCTTGAAGAACGGCGATCGCGTTCTGTGCCTGATGCATTCGTTCCGTGATCTGCGATACATGAAGGCGACGCTCCTCCAACTCATCCTCGATCTGATTCGACGCCTCCGATCGCTCGCGATTCTTCGAACGAAGATCAATCAGCGCATCCTCCTGCTCTTTGATCGAAGAAAGAAGATCTTGCGCTTCGCTCTCCGCCGTCTGAAGAAATGCTTGATTCCTGTCAATGAGATGCAGGGATACGGAAATATCAAGTGTTTTCCACTCTTCGTAGAGTTTATGGTATTTCTTGGCCCTATCCGCCTGCTCACGCATCGGCTCAAGTTGACCTTCGAGCTCAGAACGAATATCGGTTATACGAACGAGATTCTGTTCGGTGGAAAGGAGCTTGCGCTCTGCTTCGTCTTTTCGCGCCTTGTATTTAACAATGCCCGAAGCCTCCTCGAGAACCTTTCTCCGGTCTTCGGAACGCGTACTCAAGATATCATCGACCCGGCCCTGTCCGACAATGGAGTATCCGTCCTTGCCCAGTCCGGTATCCATAAACAACTGAAGGACGTCCTTCAGCCGACAGTTTACACGATTCAGCTGATACTCGCTCTCCCCGGATCGGTAGAGTCGACGGGTGACGGCAACCTCGGTATAGTCAATCCCGAGTTTCCCGTCACTGTTATCCAAAGTCATCGTCACTTCGGCGTAATTCATCGCGCGTCTCGATTGGGTTCCGTTAAAAATAACGTCCTCCATCTTGCCGCCGCGAAGCATGCGAACGCTCTGTTCGCCGAGAACCCAGCGTATCGCGTCCGTGACATTCGACTTGCCGCTTCCGTTCGGACCGACAATCGCCGTCATACCCTGATCAAATTCGATCAGCGTATACTCCGGGAATGATTTAAAACCCTGGATTTCAAGTTTTTTCAGATGCATGAAGTCGATTTCCTTCCACGTACTCGAAGCCTATTATACACAAAAAAATACGTATTAGGAAAATCCCTTCCTGTGCGAAGAATACCAGTTTTTGGCCGCTTCCTGTTCCGCCTGTTTTTTCGATAAGCCCTGGCCGGAACAAACTTCCGCTTCATCAATAAAGACGGACGCTGTATAAACCCTCTCGTGCACCGGCCCATCCTCGGATACGATGGCAAAGCGAGCCGTATGCATGCTTCCCTTCGCTTGAACAAGCTCCAGAAGTCGGCTCTTGTAGTCGAAAATGAGTTCTCCTCGCAATGCCTCCTCGATCGGAGAAGCCATGAGGCGAAGAACCAGCTCTTTGGCGGTATCAAAACCACCGTCGTAGTAACATGCGGCAAACAGAGCCTCCATAGCATTCGAAAGATTCGAAGGTTTCTCCCGACCGCCGGTCATCGACTCACCTTTGCCCATGAGCAGACAATCTCCCATCCCAATGTCAACCGCAATGGAGGAGAGAGTTGCTTCACAGACGATCAACGCGCGCGTTTTTGATAAATATCCTTCATCACGATCCGGGGCACGCCGATACAAAGTTTCCGCGACAAGAAAGTCGAGTATTCCATCGCCGACAAACTCCAACCGTTCATTACTGACGAGATGTTGCGATCTGTGCTCGTACGCGTACGTTGAATGGGTTAATGCTGTCTCGAGTAGAGATGGATCATGAAATGCATAACCGATCCTGGCCTCCAGACGATGCCAACGTTCCCGGATTTCTTGATCTTCGATATTCATATATCTCCTAAATAAATACAAAGAGCCCCCTCATGGAAGGGGCTCCCGGTAAACTGTGTCATCAACGGATTAAACGTTCGCCTTAATGAACTCTACGGCATCTCCGACAGACTTAATACGCTCAGCTTCTTCGTCAGGAATGGATACGCCAAACTCCTGCTCCATCGCCATAACGAGCTCAACAATATCCAAGGAATCAGCGTTCAGATCGTCGATAAAGTTCGACTCCATCGTTACGGTATCGCCGTCTACACCAAGCTGCTCTACAAGAATACCCTTAACACTCTCAAAAATCGGATCAACTGACATTATCTTTACCTCCTGGGTGATTGCTCTCACAATCGTCTTACATTGTTTGTATCTGAACCCTCATAAAATGTCAATATAAATTCGCAAAAGTTTACGGATTTATTTTGATTTTCAAAGTTTTATTTCTTCTCCTTGAAATACGAAAGATTCTTAAGAAGATAATCCGTGCCCGAAATAATCGTCATAATGACCGATCCGACGAGGAGAATATCTCCGACAAGCGTGATCGCGAAAAGAATCTGTCCCGCTTCGGTTGTAGGCAGCATAATCACGGCAATCTTCAACAGAAGCTGTTCGAAAAGAATCCAGATAATCGCTGCCATCTGCAGAACCGTCTTGATCTTTCCGATCATCGCGGCCGCCATAACGACGCCCTTCTCACTGGCAACCAACCGGACGCCCGTAACCATAAACTCACGGATTACTATGATAATGACAAAAACTGAACTAACTCGACCGGTCTCGACCAGCGCAATCAGAACCGAGATAACAAGCATCTTGTCCGCAAGAGAATCCAGAAATTTGCCGAGATTCGTGATGAGGTTATATTTCCGGGCGATCTTGCCGTCTGCCATATCGGTCAATGATGCCACGACAAAAAGCACACCCGCAATCGTCATTCCATATTGCGCAACGAAAGAATTCCATCCGGTGGGTACAAAGGAAAAGATCTGGATCGGCAGCATAAATGCAATGATGAAGGGAACGATCAAAATTCGCAATAAAGACAGCTTGTTTGGTGTATTCATAACTTCTCAATTACTCCTGTTAAATCATACGAGGAGGCTTCAACCAGCCGAACGGGATACGTCTCATACATTGCCGGAATTGTATCTTGCGCAATGACGTAGATCATCGGATCAACCTCCGGGGCTTCTCCGAAACTCCGACCCATGTAGAATATACCATCGTCGGAAATGGATTCAATAGTCACATTGACAGTTTTTCCGACGCGTTCTTCATTCCGTTCGAGCGAAATATCCTGTTGCAACCGCATAACACGGTCCAACCTCCGATTCGCCGTCCTTTGCGACACCTGATCCGGCATTGTATATGCTGGTGTCCCCTCTTCGGGTGAGAACACAAAACAGCCCAGACGATCAAATCTCCATCGTGTAAGATTCCGAATCATCCGATTCATATCCGCCAGGGTCTCCCCGGGAAATCCGACAAGAATTGTGGTTCGAAGAACAATATCCGGAATGCGAGTACGAAGCGTGTCCAGAAGAGCGCTGATCGTACTCTCCGTATCCCTGCGGTTCATACGAGCAAGAACCGCATCACTCCCATGCTGAATCGGCATATCCAGATAATGCAGAAGCTTGGTATTCGTCTCCATCTCTTGAATTAACTCGTCCGTAATACCGTCGGAATACGCGTACATGATCCGAACACTGGCTACCTCGTCGATCGCCGTAATCCGGCGAATCAGTTCCGGAAGACTTCTGGTCCCGTATAGATCGAGACCGTATCTCGTAGTATCCTGTGCTGTGAGAATGATCTCACGCTTGCCTTGCTTGGCAAGAAGTTCAGCCTCCGCTACGATCGCCTCCATGTCGCGCGAGATAAAGTCGCCTCGAATCATCGGGATCGCGCAATACGCGCACCGGTTCGAACACCCTTCTGCGATCTTCAGCCAGGCATACGAATTTGTTGTCACCATACGGTCTTCGCGCAGGTGGCTGAGCGTACCGGCATGGTCAACGAAGGACATGGCCGTGAGCTCCTCCCCTGCGAACAGACGATCGAGACAAGAGGCAATATCTCCGTAATGCGCCGTTCCGAGAACAGCGTCAACCTCAGGAAGATCCTGAAGAATATCTCCGGGATAGCGCTGTGACAGGCAACCGGAAACGACGAGAAAAGCAGCCCTTCCTCGGGGTCTCTTATACCTTGCGGCAGAAAGAATTGTATCGATCGCTTCCTTCTTCGCAGATTCTATAAAACCGCAGGTGTTGACGACGATCGCATCAGCGGACTCGATGTCATTCGTCAGAACATAACCGTCTTCGGCAAGGATCGTCATCATGCATTCCGCATCGACAAGGTTCTTGGAACAACCCAGAGTAATGATCAGAACATTCTTACGATCGTTCGGCAAAATCTTCATCCTCTTCTCATAAACAATCATTGTAGGGCTTCATTCTACATCACGAAAAGTTCTTCGCAAAGTCTCGATTGCTTGAGAAACAGAGAAACCACGGCTCGCAAGCGTCCGCAAAGCCTTCTGCGTAAAGCGATACATATCAAAATCTTCGGCGGCTGATGCCTTCTCATACTCCGGCAAAATCTTCGCTCGGACACATTCTTCGAGGGCCGCTTTGTCGTCATAATCTTCGAGGGCCTCTTGCGCTGCTTCGGCCCGGACGCCCGCGGCAAGAATCCGACGAAGGAGTAAGGCCTTACCCTCCGCATGGCTTCCCGACGATTTACGAAGGAAACGACGGGCTACTCGCCCGTCGTCTATATACCCGTCATCTATCAGTCCCTGTACGGTAAGGGCAGATGTTTCCTCCGAGAATCCCTTCGACAGAAGATATTCCGAGACACGTCCGCTCGACTTAACTGCGATTCCGATATACCGGATCGCACTTTGTCGGCAAGTGACAAGTTCAGCATCCACATCAAATCCTCCGGATCGTGTCTTACAGCTCAATACCCAGAATGTCGGATTCCGATGCCGGATCGTCAACGGAGACAATGGCATCCTCCGCCACGGGATCAAATGATCCGCGGATCTTCGCCTCTATCTCATCGCGAATCGCCGGATTCTCCTTGAGAAATACTCTCGCGTTATCCTTACCCTGACCGATTCTCTGTCCGTTATAGGAGAACCACGAACCGCTCTTGTCAATAATCTCGCGAGCGACACCGAGGTCGATGATACAACCTTCCTTGGATATACCCTCTCCGTACATAATATCGAACTCCGCTTCCTTGAACGGAGGGGCTACCTTGTTCTTAACAACCTTCACTCGTGTATGATTGCCGATGACCTCTGTTCCGTTACGAAGGCTCTCGGTTCTTCTTACATCCAGTCGAACCGAAGAATAGAACTTCAGCGCGCGTCCTCCGGTTGTTGTCTCCGGATTACCGAACATGACTCCGACCTTCTCACGAAGCTGGTTGATGAAGATGCAAACCGTACTGGACTTGCTGATAACGCCGGTCAACTTACGAAGAGCCTGCGACATCAGTCTCGCCTGCAAGCCGACATGGGAATCACCCATCTCACCGTCGATCTCCGCCTTGGGGACGAGGGCAGCAACCGAGTCAATAACGATAATGTCAATCGCTCCGCTGCGTACAAGGGCCTCTGTGATCTCCAGGGCTTGTTCACCGGTATCCGGCTGGGAAATTATCAGATCGTCGATGTTCACGCCGATCTTCGCCGCGTAGGCCGGATCCAGCGCATGTTCCGCATCGATGAAGGCGGCGGTACCGCCGGCTTTCTGAGACTCGGCGACAATATGAAGGGCAACGGTCGTCTTACCGGATGACTCCGGTCCGTAGATCTCGATGACGCGACCCTTGGGAACGCCGCCGACACCCAAGGCCAAATCCAGAGTAAGAGCTCCGGTCGGGATGACATCAATGACCATACCGGCCCTCTCCCCCAACTTCATAACGGCACCCTTACCGAACTGCTTCTCAATCTGCATCAGAGCCGCGTCCAGTGCGCGTGCGCGATCCGAATCTATCTTCAAACCGATGGGTGTATTCACCTTACCTTGAGATTTATCTGCCTTGGCCATGTGATCCTCCTTATCGAACATTCGTTCTTTATGTGACTATTATAGATTTAGCTTACACTTTCGTCAATCAATTCGGGAAGAAACTTTTCGACAATATTCGACAATATTCGACAATTGAAATGTGTGATTCGACCGGTTATTTTCTCCTTCGCAAGAAACGATCGAGAAAAGAATCCAGTTCACGCATTTGCAGTGCTTTCGCTGCGGCAAGATAGGCCAAAACTCCGACGACACCGCGAACGGCCAGCCAAAGAAGCTGTATAACTTTCCCCTCCGGTGTGAAGGGAATCAGCTGTACCGTTGACAGGACGAGCATCATAAATGCCAGGCATATAGCGGCACGGATCAGGAATCGTCCTAAACCTCTCGGCGCAAGAGACTTATTCCTTCGGTAGAGTAGGAAGAGTATAACCGCATTTACAGTGCCGGCCAAGGAATACGCCAGGGATAAAGCGATCGCTCCCTCCACGTGTTCCGAAGAG
>JAEWUD010000048.1 GCA_023397475.1 Bacillota bacterium | reverse complement strand
GCCTATATGCATTTCGAGAAAGCGGACCCGTCGTTTGACGGCATTTACGCTGCGATCAACCGCTTGACGATCGAAAACGAGTTCCCGGACGCTGTTTATGTCAATCGAGAAGAAGATATGGGGATTCCCGGACTCCGAAAATCGAAAGAGTCCTACGATCCTTTGCTTCTTCGCAAAAAATACCGGGCTTGGCCTGTACGACGCGACGAGTAGCAAAACGTTTCTTCTTTCACATTTTCTTCATTTTCTGTGTAGGAAAGAGGTATTTTTTGGAATCATCGTATATAATAGTCAAGTGAGCGAATCGTGTTTCGGAGGATAACAAAATGGCTGCTGCACCGCATATCCTGATCTGTGACGATGATCCAGTCGTACATGAGTCTCTAGGTATCTATCTGGAGAACGAGCATTTCACCTATTCGAGTGCTTTTGACGGCAAAGACGGTCTCGCACATGTCCTCACGGATAAGCCTGACCTTATTATCCTCGACTTGATGATGCCGGAGAAGACCGGTATTGAAGTATGCCGGGAAATTCGCAAGACTCTATCGACTCCGATCATTATTCTGACCGCCAAGGGCGAGGAGATCGATCGCGTCTTAGGACTCGAACTTGGTGCTGACGATTATATCGTGAAGCCTTTCTCTCCCCGCGAGGTCATTGCCCGAATCAAGGCGGTCCTTCGCAGAATCTCCGAGCCGCAGGAGGTTGGATCACTTCTTCGTTTCGAAGGTCTGGAGATCAGTCTCGACAACTATCAGGTTAAGGTGAATGGCGAGCTTGTCGCATGCACGCCGAAGGAAGTTGAGATTCTGCATCTGCTTGCCTCTCATCTGGGACAGGTTATGGACCGCGAACAGATACTCTCCCTTGTCTGGGGTTATGATTATTTCGGCGATACTCGTACGGTCGACACACATATCAAGCGGATCCGCCAGAAGATCTGTTATGAGGGAGCTTCATGGTCATTGATTACTGTTTATGGCGTCGGCTATAAGTTTGAGGTTTCTTCCTGATGTTTCAAAGCACGTTTTTGCGCCGCATCATTTTATTAATGGTGTTGGCGCTCGCTTTATCTGCCATCCTGACTGCGGTGCTTTTCGGATTGGCATCCTCTCAAGCACTTGAGGTGAATCGCCAGAGCGAACTTATGGAGCGCGCTTACGGAATCGCGGACCATTATGCGGGATTCACCGGAGAATTCGAAGAATACCCATGGAATGATCTGGTTTCCGACGCGCTCTTTGTCGGATCCCAGGTGTATATTTATGACGCCAAAGGACAAATCACCGCAGAGTCGAGTGACTATGAAGATGGCAGTCCCAATTTCGAGTCGCGCGTCGCTTCCTACCTTAGCACAAAACTTCTTCACCTATCCGGCGAGAAGTACGACTCGTATATTATTCCCGGCGACCGCTTCGAATCCCGAATCCTGATTGTCCAGGTACCGTTGGTCTCCCATGACATGAAGATCACCGGTTATGTTGTTCTTGCGGACTCCCTGACGGTGCTGACATCCATTCAACAGGAACTCGTCCGGGTTCTCCTCCTGGCAATTTTTGTCGCCTCCTCCCTGATGCTGATTCCTGTCTACTTTATCTCGGCACGCCTGGTCAAGCCGCTCCGCGAGGTAAATGAGGTCGCGTTGGCGTTCGGCAACGGCGATTTTTCCGTCCGCGCGGATACCGGATCCAAGAGTGAAATCGGTGAATTGGCTATGTCTTTCAACAGCCTGGCAGATCAGCTCTCTACTTCAATCTATGAGCTCACGGTAGAACGCAATCGACTTCGTGAGATTTTTGACGTTATCTCCGAGGGTATCGTTTCGGTCGACCTCGACTTGAAGCCGGTTTACTCCAATCCGGCGATTAACACGCTTTTCGAGAACGCCAAGAAGCGCAATCTGTTCACCAACCGTCTGCAGCTGATTCCTTTCGAAGAAGTTTGGGAAGATTTTCAGAAGTGCATCGACGATGCGATCACCATCGAGCGAACACTGGATTCGCGGGATACCGCTTTTCTTTCGACGATCGTCCCCACGTTTGACAACAGCGGTCAAGTCGTCGGAGCAACCGGATTTTTTCGCGATATATCCGAGTCCGAACGTCTGGAACAGACGCGTCGCGATTACGTCGCGAACGTGTCGCATGAGCTTCGGACACCGCTGACCGCACTGCGCGGCTTGGTTGAGCCGCTGGCGGATGGCATGGTTAAGAACGAAGCGGATCGCATGCGCTATTATGGAATCATTCTACACGAGACGATGCGCCTGTCACGACTGATCGACGATATGTTGGAACTGTCTCGTCTGCAGGCGCGTACCATTGCATTCAAAACATTCCCTTTCGATCTCAATGCTTTGCTTTCTGAATTGAAAGCGAAGTTCACACCGATCATGGAGGATGCGTCTCTTACCTTTGACGTCGTCTATAAGAACGGACCTTGTCCTACGGTCATGGGCAATCCGGATCGTGTCGAACAAATTCTGGTTATCTTGATGGATAACGCCAAGAAATACACACCTCCGGGCGGTTCGATCACGATTGTGACGGAAATCAATGAGAAGGATGATCAGGTTCTGGTGTCCGTCATCGATACCGGCCAGGGAATCCATGAGTATGACATTGATCATATCTTCGATCGATTCTACAAAGCAGATCGAGCTCGCGGCAAGAAGGGTACCGGATTGGGCCTGTCCATCGCTCGCGAACTCTTAAGCTATATGGGTGAGACCATCTCTGTGCAGAGTGAATACGGCGAGGGAACCACCTTCACCTTCACCCTGAAATGTGTTCGAGGAACTATGTGGTTCTGATTCAAAGAAAGTGAAATTGCATCATGGAAAATTTATCGGTCGGCCAATCAGATGATTCAACACCGGGAATCCGCTTCAATCGATACGTCGCATCCTCCGGAACCTGCTCCCGACGCAAAGCGGACGAACTTGTCGAGGCGGGCAGAGTAACCGTCGACGGCGAAGTCGCTGTTATGGGAACACGGGTAACCGCCGGACAAATCGTCCGGGTCGAAGGCAAACCGGTTTTCCCGGAAGATGATCTCGTCTATATCGCGCTCAACAAACCTCTTGGCGTCACGTGTACTACGGACATCAGGGACAAGGATAATATCATCGATTTTCTCGGATTTGATCGGAGAATTTTTCCGATCGGCCGGCTGGATAAGATGTCGACGGGGCTGATCCTGTTGACCAATGACGGTGCAATTGTCAATCGTCTCCTTCGTGCAGAGGGACAACATGAGAAGGAGTATAAGGTCGAAGTCGATCAACCGATCACCGACGATTTCCTGATGAAGATGAGAGAGGGCGTGCCAATCCTTGATCAAATCACGTTGCCCTGCAAGGTTTTCCCCATCGGAACCCATAGTTTCCGCATTATACTTACACAGGGTCTGAATCGCCAGATTCGTCGTATGTGCGAATATCTGGGATTTCGCGTATTGAGGCTCAAACGCACGCGAATCCTTAATATTGATTTGGGAACCCTGCCGATCGGCCAGTGGCGTCGACTGACATTTAAGGAACTGTCCGATCTCAAGGCGATTCTGGATCATCCAAGCGGCAAGGGGTCATTACGAAGGTCCCGCGATACATCTGATTCCGTTTGAATTCGCGCGTCTCTTTGCCGGTTCTTTCGATGCCCCGATGATAGAAATCCAGGAAAAGATGGAAGCCTTCAGATTCGTGCAGATCTTCCCGGTGCATATGATCGTCGATTTCTTTCGGATCATAAAGGGAACTCGTGAAAAGAAACTCTCCTTCACCGGCTTCGATCCGAAGTGCGTTCCCTTCCCTGTCCGCCACGATCAGGTATCGAGTGGACTCCCTGCCGCCGCTCTCTTGGGGTCTGGCGTAATGATGATCCATCTTCTCCGGCACACTGGAATAACGTCCGATGATTCCGGATTCTTTTCGATCCTTATAGGTCTCCCCCGGCCCTCTTCCGTACCATGTAAGATGGCAAAATTCACGTGGAATTAGAAGTCGTAATCCACAGCGCAAAAGATCGGATTTCGGGGTTAGTGCGACGGTAATGCGAAGAGATCCATCCGTTTGCAATTCGTGATACAACAGAATGTCTCCCTTTGTAGCCCGACACGAGAATCGACTCAACAGGCAAAAATTCGATCCGTCCATCTCATAGTGGAAACGCTTCGATTCAAGTTTATCCTGCGCATCTCTCCAATCCATCTCTCTCGAATAAATTGTAGATGCCAATGTGAAGGCTTGATCCGATCGATCACTGTTTGTCGCGGCACGGTATAGACTCGGGATGATTCCTCCCGATAGGAATTGATGTCCACGAATATATAATGATTCCAGACTCCCTTCGAAACGCGAAAAGGATATCGCAAGATCTCGCGACGTTGCGATCAAATTGTCTGGCTTTGTTACGATCTCAACATGATTTGCCGTATTCTTACTTTCTTCAACAGATGGCGTCAAGTCACTATTCCGTTCTGACAGGGCCAAAGCAGTAGTCTTACCGCTGTTGTTATTCACCTCGGTATCGTCACCTGAGTCGGACGTCTCGCAGGCATTAGCCCGCTCGAGCAGCACCTGTTGATAGAAGGCAAGCTCATGACCCGCCGTCGCATACGGTGTCGGTTTGCGCAAAGAGAGACGAATCAGAAGAACAAGCTCGCGACGAACCGCCAGCTTAGAGATCTGCGCCCACCTTGGGTCAATATTCATCCATCCGGGCGCAAGAAATGAAGTGGCCTGAACGGGCAACAAGATCTTCTGATTTCCGAGAGGCGGAATTGACGCGAGATTACCTCTGCCGCCTTTGACGGGATATCCATCGAGCATTAATTTCCATTCCAGAAGCATGTCCCGTGTCTCTCCGAAAGGGTGGAGATTCGTAATCGTAAATGAATCAGCAACATCTGCGGAGGGCGTGATCTGAATGGTCTCGCATTGTTTCTTGATCTCGTGGTAAATCGGATGGGGGATTCGATCTGCGGAAACAATTCCTTGCGCTATCGGAACATCACTCTTCTCGTGATATTCTTCCAGATCACCCTGATGAATGAAACGATATGGCTTCAAGTCCGTCTCGCGCGAAGCTCGTCCGTTGATCGAGGAGAAAACAGATACTCCTTCCCCGTGTTTCTGCTGAAGCGGCTCCTTGAATAGTGCCAGATCGCACCATTCACCGTACAAACTGCCTGCGTCATTAGGGAACGGGAGCATATCAGACACCCCTCCCGACAGGTCCTTCTCACAATAGAATGGACGTGTGGCGTCCTGAAGAAGCAACTTTTGTTTCCCAAGAAACCACTTGCCTTCATCATAACGACGCGACGCAAAGGACCACATAATGATGGACGGGTGATTAGAAAGCGCCTGCACCGCATCGCGAATGCGATGTCGATCGTCTTGCGCGATTATCATAATGCCGTAATGATCACACATGCGGTAGAACAAAGGGTCCGTCGGGTAGTGAGCACCCATGATCGTATTGATTCCCGCCTGCTTCATCAGGAAAATATCTTGTCGCAACCGCTCCTTCTGAAGAGAAATTCCTCCCTCCGGATCGAAGGAGAAGAATCGTACCGCACGGATCGGCAATGCCATATCATTCATATGGAGTACACGTCCGATAGCAGACACGGTTCTGAATCCGAATCGCATTCTCTTGACAGATATCAGTTGACCATGAGAACCAAGAAGATAAAATACCAAATCATAAAGAATCGGCTTCTGATCGGACCAAGCCCAAACGTGTTGCGCCGGAAAATCTACTTCTATTTCCAGATCCGAAACCCCCGGAATCGTAGCCTTCTGATCAAATGCCACCGGTAAGTGCACGGGAAGATCATAAAGATCATACTCCGCCCTAGCCTCGAGAAGCGATGCGGTAACACGCACGGGCGTCATCAGATCCGTGTGATTCTTCAATTGAACACGAACATGTACGGATGCGTTTCTTCGTTCCGGCATCCAGCCATTCTTCAACACAGATTGACCGGAATCATCCATGAATTTCGCAGGTAATACGTCATCGGAGAGGGATCGTCCTTCATCCATGTCTTCCGAAAGAACCTTCTCGACCCAAGATGTTTCGATCGCTACCGAGGATATTTCCAGTAATGACTCGGCAATTAATTCCGGCAAGCGAAAAATCCCGCTCATGCCAAACGTCCCGCTCCCAATCTTCTGACGCGTATGTTTGTGTCCGTCGAGGCGGAAAACCATAAGGACAATGATATTAGCGCCCTCCGCGAGGAAAGGTGACAGATAAAATCGGGAGTATGTATAGATCGCTGGGGAAGCCGCAACGAAATGACCGTTCACATACATCTCAAATCTTCCACGAATTCCCGAACAACCAAAGTACACGGCACGACCGAGATAATCCTCGGGAATCTGAATTACCGTACGATATACACCGACATCGTCTTCAAACTCACTCGAAGAGATGCGCGAAAACAACGATGAGAGACGCTTCGAGGATGACAATTCTACTTTCCGTGCTTCTTCATCATACGTAAGATCCGTCGGTATCCCATATCCTTGCATCTGCCAGGATGAAGGAACCGCCAGGAATGGCCAGGCAGTATCATCAAATTCCGGCGTGGAAAACCCCACCGGAACTAAGTCACGGTTCTCCGCGTGAAAAAATCGCCAATTCGACAGAGGCATTCGCCATTTACTCGGGACAAGTCCGAGTTCAGGCGGAATCTTCTCTTGATAGAGCTCCCGATCCGAATCGTATGGCCAGAAGAAATCCGGCCCTGCGAAATGTGTCATGACATATCTCCCCTATGTGTTTACATCTTTGTCTCAGCAAGACGCATGATAAATCATAGCAGAATAATTTTAGCATCATTTGATAGAGATACGGTATCAGAAGCATTTCAATTTGACCACATGAAAAGGAGGTCTCACATTTTTCTCGCTCTCAGGTCCTCGGCTGACGCCTGCGGATGTTCGCTCGCAAAATGATCGCCCTCCTATGAAATAAGATTTGAAGTGTTGTGGTTATTTCATTACAATATCAAAGTTTTCTGATGGTAGGTTATATTTGTTTTCTCGCTTCCCCGGTCCTCGAGCTAAAGCTCTGTGGAGGGGAATCTCGTCAAATACTCGACACCTCTATAATATTAAGTTATAAAAGAGCTACCTCAAACGATGTTGTAACGCATCGTTTGAGGTAGCTCTACATAGCGGTTATTAAGTTCGATTACTTAAAAAATGCTCTGCAGCCAATCAAGAAGGTTGAACTTAAGGAACATGGTAGCCATGATCGATGCGACCAGAGATACTACCGTAACCTGTGTGTTGATCGAAGGACCCGCGGTATCCTTAAAGGGATCGCCGACGGTGTCGCCGACAACCGCAGCTTTGTGAGCATCGGAGCCCTTGCCGCCGTTGTTTCCGGCTTCAACGAACTTCTTCGCATTGTCCCAGAGTCCGCCGGAGTTCGACATGAACAGAGCCAGAAGAAGACCGCTGACGATGTTACCGGCCAAGAAACCGCCGATCGCCTGAACGCCGCCGATGAATCCGACAGCCAGCGTCGATACGATAGCGACGAGACCGGCAGGAATCAGTTCTTTGAGAGCGCCAACCGTAGCAATGTCGATGCACTTGTCGTACTCAGGCTCAACGCCGGGTTTGCCTTCCTTGAGTCCGGCAATCGTCTTGAACTGGCGATGAATCTCGGCGACCATGCGCTGTGCATTTCTGTCAACGCCAAGCATGAGCATCGCGGAGAAGACAGCGGGAATTGCCGCACCGATCATCATACCGAAGAATACGATGGGGTTCAGAATGTCAAATCCGGTGATTGCCTTCTCGGCAAGACCTTCTTCGATCGCGGCAACATTTACTTCACTCATGAACGTTCCGAGAAGAGCGATAATCGTAAGACCGGCAGCTCCGATCGCGAAGCCCTTAGTAACGGCCTTAACGGTATTACCCGCGCTGTCAAGCTCATCCGTGATATCAAGAGCCTTCTCGCCGAGTCCGCCCATTTCAACAAGACCTCTGGCATTGTCGACGATCGGACCGTAAGCATCATTCGAAATAACCATTCCGACGATGGAGAGCATACCGACAGCTGCCATCGCGATACCGAACATACCGAACTTAACAGGGTTCGTGGGATCCAGAGGTGCGCAGATCTGATAGGCGGCCAGAGCGGAAATCGCAATACCGACCATCGCAGGGAAAACGCTCAGGAAACCGTAGGATACACCGGAAAGGATCGTGAAAGCCGGACCGGACTTGGAAGCATTCGCTACATAGTGTACCGGAGGCTTCTTATCATCCGTGAAATAATCGCTGACGATTCCGATGATGGTTCCGACGACGAGACCGACGGTCATCGCGCCCCAGATTCTCCAGCCGTATTCCGCGTTAAAGAGAATGAATGTTGTCAAAGCCGTTGTTCCGGCAAACAGAGCTGTCGTAATATACGTGCTCATGTTCAATGCGCTTGTCGGACCGCTCTTCTTTCCCATACGGGCAAGAAGTACGCCGATCGCCGAGCACAGAAGACCGAGAGCCGCATAAATAAAGACCATAACAGTATACTTGTCATCCTTCGGGTCAATCGTGATCGCCATCGCGAGCGCGGCAGCCATCGAAGCGACGTTGGAATCGAAAAGGTCTGCGCCCATTCCGGCGACGTCGCCGACATTGTCACCGACATTGTCTGCGATAACCGCGGGGTTTCTCGGGTCGTCTTCCGGAATTCCAAGCTCAACCTTGCCGACAAGGTCCGCACTGATGTCCGCAGTCTTCGTGAAAATACCACCGCCTGCTTTGGCAAACAGAGCTAAGCTCGAAGCACCGAAGCTGAATCCAAGAACGGAACTGGCATCACGTGTGATCCAGAAGACCAGCGTAATTCCCAGAAGACTTGCTCCGACAACAGCCATTCCCATGACCGCGCCGCCCCGGAAACCGGCCATGAAGGAAGGACGAATACCCTTCGTCGCTGCCTCGGCAGCCTTCATATTGGCGATTGTGGCAACCGTAATACCGATCTTACCGGCAAGAGCGGATAAGAAGGTACCGAATACATAAGAGATCGCCATCTGGACATTCGGCATAATGCTGCCGCCCATCCATATGGGTTTCGGTAAGAATAAAAGAATCAGGATTGTCGCAACTCCGGCAAATCTTGCCAGGAGAAGATACTCTCTCTTTAAGAATGTATTGGCACCCTTATTGATCAGAGCTCCAACTTTGTGGATCGTCGCATTAGAAGACGGCTGCTTCTTCACCCAGAAGTAGAAGTACAGCGCTACGCCGAATGCGGCGAGAGAAACGAGAATAGCTAAAATGTAGGCTGTTGTAATGTCGATTTGCATGCTCAACGCTCCTTACGTTTGTTCTTTCCCGAAGAAATCGGGAGGCCGATCGTTCCTTCCCAACTTGTGACAAGACCAAAATCATCTATAGTAAAGATACCACAAAGCAAAAATTTGTCACTGACGAAAGCACTTTTATTCCGCCAAATTTCTCTTTGTATTTTGTGCATTTTGCACATGTTTTTTCTGCAGATGATTTTCAGTTTGAAACTATTTTGGGAATCAAAGTTTCTTCGGGCTACACGCAATTTCTCTATGTTCTTCAATCGCCGCTACATGTGCTCAACTTGAAATTTTTCGCGAAATACGCTACAATATTGATGTCTCTATACATGGGGGCGTACTGGTTTCGACGGGGTCGTTGAGATTGGGAAAGCGGGTAGAGGATTCTCGTTGGCCTCTTAAAAAAACGGGAAAGCAAGTAATTGCAACAAACAAAACACAACTCGTAGCTGCTTAAACCAGCCACGCATCTCTCCGGTCGATCTGCTGACCGGGTCGGGGATGTCAGATAGCAGACCTTACCTTTCGGCAGGTTAAAGAGGTAAACGCCGCATCATAAGCTTTGCCGATGCGATGTATCTATGAAGCTACCGGACGTCTCAGCCTGCCGGAGGGCTCGTGACAGAGGGGAATACTCCAAACACCGGCTGCACCCGGAGACGTTCCAGAGGATATGGTTTCGGACAGGAGTTCGATTCTCCTCGCCTCCACCAACAAAAAAGGGCTTACGCCCTTTTTTTGTTGGTGGAGGTTTACCCGAGGCATGCGTATTCCGCATGCCGAGCAACAGCTCCCGCGCGTCAGTCACCAATGTTTTCATATGTACCACGATTTGTACAATCCATCGTTTATAATAAGTGAAATGCTTTCCCTTAAATGCTTTCTCTTATATGAACGGCATTTCACTAATAAATATATCTCCGAACTCCCTATAATCCAATCTCTCCCACGGAGGCGCTCCATGAAGCTGATCCACCTATCTGATCTTCATCTCGGCAAACACGTAAACGGATACTCGTTATTGGAGGATCAGGAATTCATATTGAAGCGTATACTTCAAATCCTCAGCGAGGAGACACCGGACGCGATCATTATTGCCGGAGATATTTATGATAAACCAATTCCATCCGCAGAAGCCGTGCGCGTTTTTGACGATTTTCTGTATTCGTTATCTCGTCGATCTTTACCGGTCTTTATCATCAGCGGCAATCACGATTCCCCGGAGCGAATCTCTTTTGCTTCACGTATTCTCGGGAACGCAGGGGTTTATCTCTCCCCTGTCTATTCCGGTCAGATTCTTCCGATTTCTCTCAACGACACATACGGTACGATTGACTTCTATCTTCTACCCTTCATCAAACCCGCGGTGGTTCGAAAGTTTTTTCCCGAAGACGCGATTACGACCTATAACGATGCTGTTTCCGCAGCACTTAGATCCGTCAATCTCGATCGAAATCATCGCAACGTCCTCATCGCGCATCAGTTTTTCGCCGGAGCGGAGCAATGTGAATCCGAAGAGATCTCCGTGGGGGGATCCGAGGCTGTCGATCATGAGATCGCGGACGAATTCGATTATGTCGCGCTCGGGCATCTTCACGGGCCGCAGTCGGTCGGCCGGCCGGAAGTTCGATATTGCGGTTCCCCACTCATGTATTCATTCTCGGAGATCCATCACAAGAAGTCTTTGACTGTGGTTGAGATACGCGAGAAAGGCTCCATTACGATCACGACAAGGGACCTCGTGCCTCTTCGTACAATGCGCGAGATTCGGGGCACGTACATGGAACTTGCCTCCAAAGCATTCTATGAAGGGACCGATACGGAGGATTATCTTCGCGTAATTCTTCTGGACGAGAATGATATTCCTGATGCCATCCGACGCCTTCGGACAATCTATCCCAACATCATGAGTTTGGAATATGACAACCTGCGAACGCGGACGAGAATGCAGATTGAGCCTGTCTTAGAAGCGGAGTTGCGATCTCCTCTTGAACTTTTCGACGATTTCTACCGGAAGCAAAACGGAACGGGCTTGGATGACGAGCAGAGAGCCTATCTCGACCAACGGGTGGAAGAAATTTGGAGGGTATAGCATTATGAGACCTCTGCGATTAACGATCAGCGCTTTCGGTCCTTACGCGGACCTAACGGTTATTGATCTTGCGGATCTGGGTGACAGTGGTCTTTATCTGATCACTGGAGATACCGGCGCCGGTAAGACGACGATTTTTGATGCGATCACCTTCGCGCTGTACGGAGAACCCAGCGGTTCCCATCGCGAAGCTTCCATGCTGCGCTCGATGTACGCGTCGGCGGAGACCCCGACCTTTGTTGAACTCACATTTCTATATGCGGGTAAGACCTATATCGTCCGAAGAAATCCCGATTATGAGCGTATGTCCCGCAAGGGTGACAAGATGACTCTGCAGAAGGCGGACGCAGAGCTTACCCTTCCCGACGGCTCGGTGGTCACAAAGACCCGGGATGTCACCGCCAAAATCTACGAGATCGTCGGTATTGATCGTGATCAATTTTCACAAATCGCGATGATCGCACAGGGTGATTTCCTCAAACTTCTTCTCGCTCCGACCGAGGATCGCAAGAAGATTTTTCGCAAAATTTTTCGAACTGACGCCTATGATCGATTGCAGCAACGCCTGCGCGATGACGCATTGCGCCGCGAGCGAGAACTCTCTGCGTTACAGGCATCTGTGTTGCAATATCTTTCCGGAATACAGGCCGCAGAGGATGATCTTCGCTTTCTCTCCGTTCGCAAAGCCAAAGAGGGCGCGCTCCCGATGGAAGAGGTCTTTCTTCTCTTGACTTCATTGATTCAGGAAGAGGAAGATCGTTACCGTCAGACGGAACAGGAGAGGCTTGCGCTCGACGAGAAGATCGGCGAGAAGGAGAATCGCATCGGCCAGGCAAGAGAGATTGCCAAGACAATCGAAGACCGAAGAATTGCCCTGAAGTTGTCGGATGATCTTCGTGTCGCCAAGGAATCCGCATCCGTTTCCTGGAAAAAAGCCGAGGAGGATCTTCCGACGATCAAACGTTTCGAGATGGAGATCACGCTTCTTGAAGCCGCACTTCCGGATTATGACGCTTGGGAGGACGCCAAAAAGGTGATCGCGGATACATTGGCTCGACGGGAAATTCTTCAGCGCCTGATTGACGAAACGTCAGCAGCCGTCATATCTCTCAAGGAAGAACAAAAGAAGGATAGCGAGGAGCTTCTGACGCTAAAGGACATTGAACTCGAGAAGTTGACTCTGGAGACTCGGCGCAATCAGGGTGCGAAGTCGATCGAGGATCTCCAGAAGGTTTTTCGAGACGCAGAGCAATACCGGCGTATGTCCGACGAGTTATCGCATCTGCGGGAGACATCTCTTCAGGCATCAAGGCTATCGGAGAAATTTCATATCGATTATGCCGTGAAGAACCGCGCCTTTCTGGATGCGCAAGCCGGAATTCTTGCACAGTCTCTTGTCGATGGTCTTCCCTGCCCGGTTTGCGGTTCGAAGGATCATCCGATTCCCGCTTCGGTTCCCCAGTCCGCCCCGACGGAGGTCGAATTACAACGACTAAAGGAAGAGACTGACAGGAAAGATTCTGTCGCGCGAACGGCGGCACAGATGGCTGCCGCCGCTTCCGGAAAGCTCCAAACCTTCGGGGACGATCTGATTTTGCGGTCCGGAGCGATGGGTTTCGAGCGAGATCTTGCTGAACTCTCAGAAGAACTGGAAGCAAGAATGGCGGTTGTTACGAACGAGAATCGCAGAATTTCCGAAGCCCTTACCACCTGTTCCGGCAAGATTATGCGCAAAGCCGAATTAGAGAAACGGATTCCGGCGCTCGAGAGCAAAATTCTCGAAGAATCATCGCGAAAAGACCAGCTTCTTTCCGAACATATTTCTCTCACGGCAATGCTGGCGGAACGTGAGCGAGATTTTTCAAAAATCTCCTCGAAACTTGCGTATCCGGGCAAGAAAGAAGCGGCCGAAGCGATCGCAAGACTTCGCGAGAACAAAGCTTCTCTGGAAAAGAAATTTTCCGCAGCGGAAATTGCGTATAAGAAGATTCTTTCCGACGAAGCAATTCTCTCCGGACGAATCGACAGTCTTACGCGTCGAATCAATGACGCCGAGGCCGTCGATGAACAAGCGTTACGCAACGACCTCGCCCAACTTCAGTCGCGGAGGAACGCCCTCCTTACGACAGCGGAAGAGGCGACACATCGACACCGCAGCAATACAGCTGTTCTGAATGGAATTACCCATCAATGCGGCAACATCGATCGATTGTTGAGAGAGTTAACTTGGATGAAGACACTCTCCGACACGGCAAACGGCACACTGAGCGGCAAAGAGAAGATTATGTTGGAGACCTTTGTTCAGATGACCTATTTTGATCGCATCATCGAGCGAGCGAATACGAGGTTTATGATCATGTCGCACGGCCAGTATGAGTTGAAGCGGAGAGCGGAAGCGGAGAACAATCAGCGGAAGAGCGGACTGGAGCTCAATGTGATTGATCACTATAACGGCTCCGAGAGAAGTGTCAAGACGCTGTCCGGCGGCGAGTCCTTCATGGCGTCACTTTCGCTGGCGCTTGGACTTTCCGACGAGATCCAAACTGCGGCGGGCGGCATCCGGCTGGATACGATGTTTGTTGATGAGGGATTCGGCGCCTTGGATGACGAGGCTTTGCATCAGGCGATTCGCGCTCTGACCGATCTGGCGCAGGGTGACCGGCTTGTCGGCATCATATCCCACGTCTCCGAACTTAAGCAGCGAATTGACCGGCAGATTGTCGTCACGAAAGATAACAGCGGCGTCAGCCGCGTCGCTATCGTTATATAGTGCGCAAGTCAGAGCGCAAGGCTAGATCTTTAATTACTTCTCCGGCGAGGATCATTCCGGCGACCGGCGGGACAAAGGACATGCTGCCTGGCGCGATCTTGGATCTTTTCGAGGATAGTTCTTCTGTACCGTTCTCATCCTGATCGATATGATGGCGAGCGGGCGCCTCTGTTGAGAATACCACCCGCAACGATTCAATGCCGCGTACTTTCAATTCCCTTCGCATGACTTTGGCCAGCGGACATACCCGAGTCTCAGAGAGATCCGCTACGCGAAAAGCTGTCGGATCGAACTTGTTGCCGGCGCCCATACAGGAAATGATCGGAATATTGGCTGCTTTTGCGGCTTCTATCAGAATTATCTTGGATGTTACGGTATCTATCGCATCGATGATGTAGTCGTACTTCGACAAATCGAAGGATGACGCATTGTCCGGCCCGTAGAATACATGATGAACATTCACCCGTGCATCGGGATTAATATCAATGATGCGATCACGCATAATATCAACCTTCGCTTTACCGATGGTCGAGGATAATGCAATTAATTGGCGATTCGTGTTCGTAATATCGACGACATCCTTATCGAACAGGTCGATTTGGCCGATGCCGGCTCTCGCAAGCGCTTCGGCGGCGAAAGAGCCGACACCTCCGATTCCGAATACAGCCACGGACGCGGCAAACAACTTCTCTTCTGAATCTCCGAGTAATAGTCTCTGTCGCTGAAATCTTGGGTTCATATCTACCTCACGGATTACTATTTTCCTTTTTCTTAAGTAACACGGGATGATTCACGTAACCGTACCAAACTACATATCGGCGATGAACGAAGCAACCCCCTGACAAATCTTCTTCTGGTATGAAGAATCGGAGAGTAACTCGTCTTCTTCGGCATTTGTCATAAATCCAAGTTCCAGAAGAAAACTTGGGATGTCAGTCGCCCAATTCAGACCGCTGTACACACTGCTTGCACTGCAATAGAGAAAGTCGCTTCCTGTCGATTCCTCAAGGGAACGCCCCAGCATCTCACCCCATTCCGGCAATTCGTCCTGATATACTCCAGAATCGGCGACAAATACGCTGATACCGCGCGTCGATGAATTGTCAGAACCATTGCAATGAATGCGCAGATAAACATCGGGATCCTTCGAGAGCGCGTATTCGGCTCTCTCGATATTCGAAATGTCGACATCATTCTCTGTTCGTGTCATATACACGGTACAGCCCAGAGATTCGAGGTAATCCCGCAACATGAGGGAGATCTCGAGATTCACTTCGTATTCCGGTCGTCCGGTTGAAACCCCTTGCGTACCCGATGAACACTTCGCCTTGGTCTTCTCCGATCCCGGCGCCACGGGTTCTTGTTCATTGTTCGCATGGGTCTGGTGGCCGGGATCGAGAACAACTACGTATCCTGACAGATCGGTGGCATCGGTGTTAGACTTGACCTTTGTTGTCTCTTGCGTTGTCTCCGGCGGCGCGGTCGTCTCCGGCTGGGTTGCGGGAGAGGTTGACGCAGAAGTTTGCGTGATCTGTGTCGTCTCCGATCGTACGGTTGCAGAAATCTCGGTAGTAAAATTCGTCTCGTTCAGGGTCGTCACCGATGTGCTCTCGTTCTGCTGAGAGGTATCCGTGGTTGTTGAAATAGTCCCATTCGAGCGAAGTGCAAACACGCCGACGAAGACGGTAGCCGTTACAATCAGTAGAGTCACGACAAACATAATATTCCTGACAAATAGCATCAATCGATATGAGTTCGACATTCGATTATTCTTTTGCATCGTATACCGCAGCCTTCCGATCGCCTTTGGCTTCCCTATGTTCTTACTATTCTATCATAAGCGAAAATACGTACGAAAACGACTCCTTTACCCGGCATCGTGTATCGTCAATAAGTCAAAATCATTGGACTTTTTTTGTGTGTACGTTACAATGAATTTATGAGTTTCAATGACAATTTTTTTCGCGGGAGAACCTTATGGCAAAACAAGCGGTCGTTGTAGGTCTTGGCTTCGCAGGTACTGTTATCGCTCGAGAGCTTGCTCAAAAAGGATATTCTGTCCTCGCATTCGAGAAACGCGGACATATCGGCGGCAACATGTATGAACATGTTCGTCCGAATGGCGTGCGTGTGCACATGTACGGCCCCCATATTTTTCACACAGATCAACGCCACGTGTATGAGTACTTGCGTCGCTTTACCGACTTCTATCCATACTCCCACAGGGTTCTTGGACGCATTGAAGGGCGACTTGTGCCGATTCCGTTCAACCTTACATCCCTGCGTGTGCTTTTCCCCGAGAAGAAGGCCGATGCCTTTATCAGCCGTGTCCGCGCGGAGTTTCCGGATCGCGACCGCGTCTATGTATCTGAACTTCAAGGTCATTCGGATCCTGTGATCGCCGAGGTAGGGAGATTTGTATTTGAGAAGGTATTCGTCAACTATACGGCCAAACAGTGGGGAATCCCTGCAACGGATGTAGACGCATCCATATTGCGCAGGGTTCCCGTCGTATTGAGCGATGATGATCGATATTTCTCGGATGAGATCCAAATGATGCCGATGGAGGGCTATACGCCGATTTTCGAAAAGATGCTCGATCATCCGTATATTCACATTCTTCTCGGAGCCAAAGCATCTGACCATATCACGCTCGACCGGGATAGCGGACGGATATTCGTCGACGGAGTCCTGTTTTCCGGACCTGTCGTATACACAGGCGCGATCGACGAGCTATTCTCCTACTCACTCGGCCCCTTGCCCTACCGTAGCCTCGATATGGTCTTCGAGGATTTGCGCACGGACTTCTATCAGGGGGCAGCCGTTGTAAACTATCCGAATGAGGAGTCATACACAAGAATTACGGAATTTAAGCATTTGACGTTGCAAATGCTGCCCGAACATACAACCATATTAAAGGAGTATCCGATCTCCTATCGCCCCGGCAGTTCGCTCTCTCCCTACTACCCGATTCCGGGCGAAACGAATCAGTTGCTTTACGAGAAGTATGTCGCAATTGCCAAAGATTACCCGAATCTTTACCTCTGCGGTCGTTTGGCGGAATATCGGTATTATAATATGGATACCGTGATTGATCGCGCTCTGGCGGTTTTTTCTCAAATCATCAATAATGAATCCGGCGAGAAGGCGGAATAAGGAGCAGTCTATGACGAGTAATGATGTTCTCTATATCGTAATTCCGGCCTATAACGAGGAAATGAACATTGAGGCCGTCGCTCGCGAGTGGCATGAAGTCGTCGCGGGCATCGGTCCCGAATCGCGTCTGGTGATAATCAATGACGGAAGCAAGGATCATACCTATGATAAACTCGTAGAGCTCTCGAAGGATCTTCCTCAACTGCTGCCGGTAACCAAGCCAAACGGGGGACACGGGGCTACGGTTCTTTTCGGGTATCATTACTGTGTCGACCATCATGCGGACTATATATTCCAGACGGACAGTGACGGCCAGACATTACCCTCGGAATTTCCTCCTTTCTGGGCGCAGCGAACCGAACACGCCGCGATTATCGGAAGCAGGAATCATCGACAGGATGGGTTCTCTCGCGTCTTCGTAACCAAGGTATTGAAACTCGTAGTTCGTGTCATTTTTGGATTGAAGGTCAAAGATGCCAATACTCCATATCGATTGATGTCGAGAGAAACACTTGTGCGGTATCTGCCGAGAATTCCGAAGGACTTTAATCTCTCCAACGTTCTCCTAACAGTTCTGATGGTCGATGCGAAAGAAGATGTTCTTTTCCTGCCAATTACCTTCCGCCCGAGGCAAGGCGGTGTGAACTCGATAAATATGAAGAGAATCTTTAAGATCGGTCGTCAGGCGGTAAAGGATTTCAAGCAAATCAAACAGAGCATGCGAAGTAAATAAGTTCATTCGAACTCCGCTACAGAGAAAAGCCTCGTGATTCGCATCACGAGGCTTTTCTTTGGTTATGATAACAGTCGTGCGGCAATCAGGAGTTCTTAACGATGACACCTTCCATCGCGTCCGCAACATTCTCACAAGCATCGAGAACATCCTCGAGTGTTCCGAAAATATTCTGCCACTTGATGACTTCGATCGGATCCTTCTCCATAAGGAAGAGATCCTTCATCGCCTTCTGATACAGCGCATCTCCCTCTTCTTCGACATGGTTGATTTCTACAAGAAGCTTCGGCAATTCCTTGGATTTCTTGAAGTTCTTGAACTCAACCGTAGCGGCTACCATCGTGGAGCAAGCCTTTGTAATCAGGTTGACCATATCGACCGCAGGTTCGCGAACGGTCTTCACCGAGAGCATCTCCATCATAATCGACACTTCATCGATCGAGTCGATTGTATCTTCGATATTGCGCGCAATCTCTAGAATATCTTCCCGCTCGATGGGTGTGATGAAGCTGCGATTCAGATGGTGGTACAGAACATGATACTGCTCATCACCCTCGTGCTCGATCTGGTGAATGGCAATAGATTTCTCCTTGGATTCATCCAGGTTATCCAGCAACTCATTCAAGCTCGCAGCGGCACGATCACAAACAGAAGCCGATTTGATAAACAGGTCAAAATAATTCACTTCTTTACTAGCCATGATTGCATCCCTCTCTTCTGTTCTATCAGAAAATCGCTAGAAATAACTTCGACATACCGAAAGCGATCAGACCGCAACCCGGGAACGTCAGCACCCAGGCGAGAATCATATCGCGAGCAATGGTCCAGTTCACATTCGAAAGACGCTTCGAAGCTCCGACGCCCATGATAGCCGTCGTCTTCGTGTGTGTCGTGCTGACCGGAAATCCGTTCAAAGAGGAGATCAGAAGGCAGATCGAAGCGGAGAGATCGGCGGAGAAGCCCTGATATCTCTCGAGCTTTACCATGTCCATTCCGACGGCCTTGATGATCTTGTATCCACCGACGGAAGTTCCGACACCCATCGTAAGTGAACAGAGAACAATTAACCAGAACGGAATCACAAACGCTCCGTCCGCAGACTTGTCGACCCATTCGGGGTTATAAAGATAGATTCCAAGAAGGAAGATACCGATAAACTTCTGACCGTCCTGCGCGCCGTGAAGAAAGGCCATCGCCGCAGCCGCAACCGTCTGCGCCCAAGTAAAAACCTTCGTCGCCGACGCACGGCGAACTCGTCGGAAAATGACCTCAATCAACTTCGTAATGACGAATCCGGAACCAAATCCGATGATGGAAGAGATCAGAAGACCGAGAAGAACCTTGCTCCACTCATTTCCGTTGATCTGCGCGCTGGAACCAAGTGCAAGAGCGCCACCGGTGACGCCCGCGATTAATGCGTGACTTTCGCTGGTGGGAATACCGAAATACCATGCGGCGACGGCCCAGACGACGATGGCAAACATCGATGCCGCCAGAACGGCGAGTGCGTCTGTTTGTGTGGCCTTTGAGAAATCAACCATGTTGCTCAGTGTTGCGGCAACCTTACTGTTCACCATTGTCATGAACAATACGCCAAGAAAGTTAAATACAATCGCAAGCTTAACCGCCGTGGACGGCGACAATACTCTGGTCGATACAACCGTTGCAATTGCGTTAGGTGCGTCGGTCCAACCATTAACGAAAATGACACCCAGCAAAAGGGCAACAACAATGACAAGCGTGACTGACAATCTCTCACTCCCTTATCTCTCGTGACGCGGGACGATCAAGGATCCCCCGTCGGTTCCGAAATTAATCACCCGATTGAGCATCCCCCGTGCTCATCCGTAAAGGATCGTGCGAACGCCCACTTTCTAAAAACACCCTCAGTCTCGGCGTCAATTACTACGGGCAAATGGTCGAGGTGAAGAGACTCGAACTCCCGACATCCTGCTCCCAAAGCAGGCGCGCTACCAACTGCGCTACACCTCGAAATAAAAAACCACAGCAGACGTAATTATATCTGAAAGAGTTAGTAACTTCAATCAAAACGGTTCGCCTCACAGCTGTTTTACATACATTTTACATCAGGATGATGGTGATAATTGCGTCACCAACGTAGAATTTTGTTGCCGTCTTGTGGCATTCTCGTCTTATTTATCGCAATCAACCGAATTGCCTTACGATTCTACTATCGATCCGACCTTACTCCCCGGAAAAGAACAATATTTTTCTGTCCGCCATCTCTTTGGTGCGCGATATATATTCATTGGGATCTTTCACATTGGGGCACCGCTCCAGCCGATGAGATGCGAAGGCTCTTTTACTCATGCTCTGCGCGCCAAACCCGATGATCGATCTCTGATCACTCATCATCGCAACATTGTACCGGCATTCGTGACCCGGCATCGTAAACCCTGTATTCTCATGCCCCCCGACCATATTCTTTTGTCGATACAGATAGTACGGCGTATAGCCGTGATCGAAAAGTGTTTCATGTGAGAAACGCAGCATCTCATCAATCGGATCCGAAGGCATGTCCCGATGGAGTTCACGAAGTCTGCCGGACAGGTTTGCCCTTCGCTTTTTCGATAATGTATGAATCGTGACATTTTCGGGTTTGAATGCAAGAACATCCCGAAGTGACTTATTGTATTCATCTGCGGATTCGCCCGGAAGTCCGGCGATAAGATCTGAATTGATTGTTGTAAATCCACACGATCTCACCATATCGAATGCGCGAAAATACTCTTCGGCTGTGTGATTTCGACCGATTCTTCGTAAGGTATCATCCGATGTTGTCTGTGGATTGATACAAATTCTGTCGACCCTTTGTTGTCGAAGAAACTGAAGTTTCTTCTGTGTCACCGTATCTGCGCGCCCGGCTTCGAAAGTAATCTCGGATACCGACTGTCTTGGAATCACAGAGAGTATCTTCTCAAAACCGCGACAAAACAGATCATCATCAAAAACCGTCGGGGTACCTCCGCCGACATAGATCATCTCCGGAGCTAATGAAGAATGTCGGAAAAATGTCATCACTTCAAGATACAGAGCCTCCAGGTACTCTTCAAGCCTGGAACTTCCGGCAAGTGAATCATACGCGATAAAGGAACAATAGGAGCATCTAGTCGGACAAAAGGGGATGCCGATATAAACAGAAACGCCCTGAGGGTCAGTCTGTTCCAACAATCGTTCTTCCTCGGCTCTCACCTGAATCGCCAGTCGGGCCTTGTCCTCACGGACGTAATATTTCTCGATTAACTCCTGTGCCGTCCCAGCTTCGCCGGCAACCATCGTCGGCCTTATCCCCGTAAGCGAACCCCAGGGAAAGGTCTTCTGATAAAGGTGCGACAGAACCTGATAGAGCTGCCTTTTGATTTCCCTCTTCTCCGGAAGCGAATCTTCATCTCGAATTTGTGTGATATGTATCCCGCCGTCGACGAATGTCTCTACTCGTTCCCCAGTGACGACACTTCGGATGATTAGCTCCAAATCGTTCCCGCACGATAGCTGATGCGTATCTTCATGAACCGGCACTCCGCAGAACATGGAGAGAACATCCATGATCGGATATGTATGATTGTGCCCCTCGAGCAGTACCGTAGGCATGATCTACTCCTTAATGTATTGGAAATAATAATCGATGATGAGGTCAGTAACCATGCTGTAGCTTCGGACGCCTTCGGTCTGATTATTGGCTTTGAGAAAAGAATCGTTCACATTGGAAGAGACTTCCCGAACCGGCCCCTCAATCCGATCCCAGTATGCGGTCTTGGCTTCCCAATCTCGCCATGTCCCATCCGAAATCTCAGAGAGAAATTCACGATGGAGTTCCGGGTTCGCATAATACAGATCATCCAAACAATACAACAGCGCATACTGATATCCGCTGTATTGAAAACTCGGTTGATTACTGGACAAACAGGCAAGAAATGCAGCAAGGTTCGCATCCTGCTCCCTGGCAATACCGCGAAGATGCGCCAGCTCATGGCAAGCAGTAAATGGCAGGTCGACGTCAGGTGCGTCGATATTCACGTTAGCCTCCATAAAGAAAGGAAAATACATTCCCGTGATTCCGGTATAGGACCAATAGGCCGACAACATAACGGGTTTGGCCCGCGCAGAATGGCCGGCCAGTACGGGGAAAGCATCGGCCGCTAGTCGCATCGCCCCATCCGCATCCTTCATGATCTGATCCGTTGGCTCGAAGAAAGTCATCACACCCGTCGAATCCTCGCGAACGCTTGCACGGGCCGTATTGGTCGCATCGAGTAGCCAGCGCGTCACTTCTTCGAGTTCTTCCGGCGAACGTTGTTCGTCGTTGAGCGAGATATTCGATGCCAATGGATATCGTGTATAAAGAATGCCGTGAAACAAAGAATACGTCGTCGCGTTAATCGAAAAGAGGACTGCAATGACTACAATCGTACGGTAGAAAAACACATATCGATCTTTCGAACGCCGTAGAAATCGAATCCATAGAATGACAAAGAGGACAGCGACGGGCAGAATCGACAGTACAAGAATCTCCGTAAGAGAGAACGGAAACAAAGAATTAACCCATAAATACGGCGCGGAAATGATCGGGAATATTTCCCGCGCATATCGCTCGGAAATATCAGGGCGATCTCTAAAAAGGTTCGGTAACAGCAAAGCAACTACGCCGATGGACGCCATCATTATCGGCAACAAAAATCGCCATATTTTGTGATTCTTCGGTTGCAACGGTAAATCTCCTTCTCAGCTGATCTCTATATCAGATTACCATATCGAAGGAGAAAGAGGATAGCGAGTAAGGGCACCTGATGAAAAAGATAGATCGGAAGGGAATGTCTCCCAAGAAAGCATAGAGGACGCAATACCTTCGTAAATCGATCCGGTACGGCGGGAAATAATGTCTCTCTATCCGGGTAGGCTACGCGTCCGATCAGAAGTCCGATGACAAAAAAACCCATCCAGGGAAGAATCGGAAGATAGTCCCCCATCCCTACCGTGTCCTTAGACAAGATCCCAAGAGGCAGTAGCCAGTACCCGTTTACCTGAATATCCGCGAGCATCGTGAGTCTTCCGAAGAACAGAAGCAAGGCCGACAATAGCGCTAAAGCCGCGATGACGCGCTTCTTATACAAAGCAATAATTGCTTGTTCCCCTTCGTGCTTCCGGAGAAATCTCTTCTCAAAAAGCATAAATAACGCATAACTAAATGTTCCTACCGTCAGAAGATGAAGAACGTTGAAAAACACAAACAGTTCCATATCAAAAACTAGCGATGCGACAGCCATCGCACCGGAGAAGAGAAGCGATACCAGAAAAATCTTGCCGGACCGCCGGAAATAATTACTCGAGAAACAGGAGCTGATCCCCGCAACGACTATGAACGTCAGCGTCCACGACGGCCTTACGATCTCATAAAACCAAAGGGAGTCCTGGAATGCAAACGCGTTAATTCCCATGATATAACGGACATCAAAAAGAAAATGATAAAGAATCATTCCGATGACCGCATATCCGCGAAAAGCATCTATTTCGAAGGCTCGACGTCGCTTCTCCATCGTCCGCTTATTCCGTATACAATGCAGCGCCGATGGCGGTAGCAAACTCTGCGTGTTCCGGCACATGAAATTGCACGTGATACAGTTGCGAAAAAACAGAGAAGAGTTCTCTGCATTGCGGAACGCCGGTCATACGACCGGTAAAAACAACATCCTTGAGTCCGACGGAACGCGCGGCAAGAACCGCCATCGTTCCGATCGACTGAAATACCAGGTTGAAGATTCCCAGAGCAATGTCCTCCCGTGACGCGTCGTCGATAACTTTGCCGAAATTCGAGGCCGTGGTATCCATGGATAAGCCTGGGATCTCAATACGCGAGATGTCACCGATATTCAGGTCGACATGCTGAAGACTTCCCTCGGAGGCAAGTTCAGTTAACAGCGAGAAGTCACGAATATGGAGCATCGAATTGGCTAGCCCAAGGACAGTTCCTCCGCCGACTCCGGATCCGATAATATGACGAACAACTTCCGGCTTGGCATCGACAAACGCCGTACCGGTTCCCATACTGACAACGACAGCGTGATCCAACCCGCTGACGTGAAGTCCGCCGAGACCGGTCGCCAGAAACTCCTGTACGCGAAGAGTCTGAATACCAAGAAGATCACCGTTGGGGAACGAAGCTCCCACACCGGTGATCATCAGTCGGTCAATATCAGAGATATGAAGGCGGTTGGCATCAAGATATTTGCCTAGAGCACCGAAAGCGGACGCTACCGGATCGGTTGCGCGAACAAGCTCATGGCTGATCACCTTCTGATCGAGAACCCCAACGATTTTTGTCGTACTGCCACCGACATCAAGGCCGATTACAATTCCCATGTCGGTTCTCCTTTAAAGTACGAGGTGATGTTAATGATTAGTGCGCCATGCGGAAAGGGGCGACATACTCCTCGGTCTCCTGCGGAGCCATGTCCTTATCGATTAGGCTGACGGAACGCGGCACGGCAACAAAACTGTGTGCACGGGCGTCGATCGGCTTAACATTGCCGTCCATGGCATAGGTGGAACCGGAGATGAAATCGATAACACGCTGCGCTACCTTGGCGTCGACATTCTCGATGTTGCAGATGACGGTATGGCCGGCACGAAGGTGATCACAGACGCGTTGAGCGGACTGGATATTGTTCGGCTGCAAGATGACAAGCTGCTGTTCGCCGGGAACAGACGTCTTGATCGGAACTACCTTGGGAGCGGATGTGTGTGCCGGAGCGGTGTACATCTTCTCCTGCTGGAAAGCGGGAGCTGTGTAAGGCGCTTCCTGAGGCTGAGCATATTCCGGTTGCGCGGAATATCCATACTGATCGGCCGAGGCTTCGTCGTAGCCATACTCATTGTCGTAATCGATATCCGACTCATCGGGATATCCGGAAATCTTATCTACGATTTTCTTGAAAAAGCCTGCCATCTTTCTTACCTCCAAAATAAACTTATAAAGAGATCTATACGCGACCAATGGTAATCACAGTCCAAGTTTTGAACCACATGGTCAGTATAGAAGTCCCTGCCAGAGGAATCAAGAGCATATCGTAACAAGTAAAGCATATGTAATTACACAGAAATAATACTAAGCAAATTTGACAATCGCTTTACGGGAAACACCGAAAAATCAGTCACGATGCCCGAAAATAGCGGTTCCGATACGTATATGCGTCGCGCCACATTGAATTGCGTCTATGTAATCCTGACTCATGCCCATAGACAAAATATTAAAATCTGCACACGAAGGGTATGCCGTGGTAATCCTGTCAAATAAGTCTTTCGTCTTCCGAAACACATCATACGGATCCGTTTCTTCCGTTCGGATCGGCGCCATCGTCATGATTCCGCGAAGTCGAATATTCTCCAAACCGGCGGCGGCTTCTACCGCACGTGAAACGTCATCCGGCGAGAAACCATGCTTCGACTCTTCTCCTGAAACGTTCACTTGGAGCAAGATATCCGAACAGAAGCGGATCGATGAAGATGCTTCGTCGATCTCCTCGATCCTCTTTGTCGAATCCACGGAATGAATCAGCTCGCTTCGTCCGACAACACTCCGGACCTTACGAGACTGCAGCGTCCCAATCAAATGCCAACGCGGGTGAAGGTTATACGAAGCGAGATAATCGGACTTTTCGAGAAGTTCCTGAACACGATTCTCCCCAAGGTCGATAAGCCCGAGCTCAACGGCTGTTCTTGCGTACTCCGGAGGGAAATACTTCGACACGCCGATGAGGGTTATGTCATTTGTGTCCCTGCCCGCGGCCTTGGCCGCCTCCGAAATCTGATCACGAACCAGAAATAGTCGCTCTGCAATTCTCTCCCGGAGATCCGAGTTTGTATCGACTGTCATTGTTCTACCTTCTCCCCTTCCGAGATTGTTTGTGGATTTGTGATGATAATGGTACTGTCATTCGGAATATCGAATCCTTCCGCCGGTTCGACGATCGCGTACTCGCGATCATGATCGTTGACTTTAACCGTCATCAAACGAGCATAGCCGGAAGCGTTATACATCATCTGGGCGTAACCCGTTGTATAATCAGGATCGATTAAGGAGGCCACCGGGACTTTGAGTCCGGAGGTCGATTTGCGAATGATCTCGATCTCTACTGTTCGACGATCCAGGAGTCGTTCGACACTGGAGGATGTCTGCATCACAATAAACACGCCGTCAAGGCTCTGGAGTGAGCGCACAATCTTGAGATCATTGATCAGAATTCCCTCGTTGGTGATACGTATGTCAACCGAGGCATCTATCGGAAAATCATTGACCGAAGCTCCCGGAACAACCATCGCAAAATATTGCTCGGCATTCTGACAAATACGGAAGGCGTTGGTATTGGATTCGACATGAAGGTCACTCATCATCGTCCCGTTTGAGCCGGAAAGATAGGCATCCAACTCACTCGGTGTGAGTACGGAAACCGCAGCGGAGGATAATTTCGCTTCGAGACCGTCCAGTTTATAGGATACGATTCCGGGAACCTCGGCACGAAACCTTGTCGCATTCGTAGCCAGAGAAGATTCGAGCGATTCTTTTTGCGCAAGGAGCGCGTTGAGTTGTTCGTCCTGAAAATCCACGGATTGTAAAGCATTGTCCCGGGTATCCATCAGGACTTGAATCGATGACGTGTACGAGACGAGATTCGCCTGTGTTCCTGTGATCGCGTCCAGTCGTATCATATTGATGATCGGAACGATATTCGTATCCGACTCATCGTAGATTGCTTCGGCTTCAGGCCCTTTTCCGGCGGCCAGAAGCTCACGCTGACGATCGACAATTTGCTGTTGCAGAAGATTCAGCTGTTCGGCAGTCTCCTTGGCATCTTCCGGAATAACCATCGCAAGATCCTGATCCTTGGATACGCGGCTTCCCTCGAGAGCCATTGTGACAAGTTCGCCCTCTGTCGATGATAGATAAGCAGTCTCATCACGAATGATCAAGGCAGAAGCCCCGATCGTGTGCTCTATCACGCCTCGCGTAACGAAAGCATAGTTGGGCTTCGGTGCGACATAGTCTGTGACATAAAGTGTCGCCGCCGCCGCGACAACCATAAATAGAGGAACGATCAGCCAAAGGAGCAGCGCACTTCTTGTTGTTCTCTTGCGTTTGACGTTGCGTATATGGTCGATATGGCGGACGCGCGCGCCGGAACTGCCTTCTCTCGACGTTTTCTCTCGAAGAACCGACGAAGGCCGTTGCCGTTCGTTATTCTTCGCAGGAGCCGGGGATTTGCGCGAGGCAGCGGAAGGTCTCCGGGAAGGATTTCCTGCGTTTGTACGCGGATTCCTGCCCCTCGACTCCGAAGAAGTTGGCTTAGAGTTTCGACGATTATTCTCTCGATTATCCGGCATCAGGCGAGAACCCCCATCTTTTCGACAGAACGCATGACCGCGAGTTTGGTTTGTTCATAGACTAGTCCCCCCTGCATATATGCGATAAAGGGAGGTTTGATCGGTCCGTCGGCAGACAATTCGACCGACGATCCTTGGACAAAAGTTCCGGCGGCCATAACCACCGGCGAATCATATCCCGGCATGGCCCAAGGCTCCGGCGAAACAAATGCGTCGACGGGACTTGATGCCTGAATAATCCGGCAGAAATCAACGACCTGCTCGCCCCGGTGAAACGTCACACTCTGTACGATATCTCCTCGCATATCCTCTGCTTTGGGCGAGGATGAGAATCCGGCAGATTCGAACATGGCCGCCGCAAATACGGCTCCCTTCAGACACTCCGCGACGATGTGAGGAGCCATAAATATTCCTTGCGCAATGGTCCGATTGAAACCGAGTGACGGACCCACATGACTTCCAAGACCCGGAGCCGAAGCGCGAGAGGCAGCCTTCTCAACCAGAGAAGAACGCCCTACGATATAACCGCCTGTCGGGCATAATCCTGCACCGGGATTCTTAATTAAGGATCCGGCGCAGAGATCCGCACCGTGAGCGCAGGGCTCCATTGTCTCAACAAACTCACCATAGCAGTTATCGACAAAGATGATAATATTCGCGCTAACAGCGCGTACGGTTCGGATGATCGCGCGAAGGTCATCGCCGGCAAGACTTCTCCGCGACGAATATCCTTTGGACTTCTGGATGTATATCATTCGCGTATTCTCGCGAATGGCAGACGTGATGGCCACAAGATCCGGATCTCCGTCCGGACGAAGATCCACAGACCGGAAGCTTATGCCAAAATCGTAAAGTGAACCAACATCATCATGTGATGTTGACGGTCCGCCGATGGTCGAAATAAGCGAGTCGTAAGGTAACCCGGTAACCGACAGAAGTTCGTCTCCCGGTCTCAGATTCCCGAAAAGACACATCGCAATCGCCTGTGTTCCCGAGCTGATCTGAAGGCGAACATATGCGGATTCCCCACCGAAAATCGATGCGTAGATCTCTTCAATCTTCTGCCTTCCCACATCATCGTACCCATAGCCCGTCGAGGCGCCGAAATGCGAGTCGGAGAGCCGAGAATCTTGAAATGCCCCAAGCACTCGAAGCTGATTAAATTCGCGTATCTCTTCAATACGCGAGAAAACAGGATGAACCCGGATCATGGCATCTTGCGACAGGCGATAAACGCGATCAGAGATACCGTAGGAGAGATAAGGATTCTCCATCAGACGCCGTAAACCTCCTCAGATGAGAGGACACGAATACCCGCTTCCGCGAGCTTCTTCAGGGCGAGAGTAGGATCCTGAACTCGAATGACAACAACCGCGTCATTGGAAGAACGTCCGACATAAGCATACAGATACTCGAGAGATAACTCACCGTCCGAAAGAACGGAAAGCGCATGATCGAGAGTTCCCGGCTTATCCGCAACCGCAATCGCGATGACCGGCGTGCTACTTACGGTAAAATCCGCTTTGGTGAGGATCTCGACGGCGGCATCCGGCTTATCGACGATCATGCGGAGAATGCCATACTCCGCGGTATCCGCAATGTAAAGCGCACGAATGTCGATGTTGTTCTCACCGAGTGTTCTTGTCACCTCGGCAAGCCGTCCTGATTGGTTCTCAAGAAAAACATTAATCTGCTTCACCAACATACAGAGTCCTCCTTAGGTATTGCAATAGATCTATATCAATTATACCTTATGAACCTGAGGTTGCGACGAGATTCCGACCGGCTTCAAATGCTTTGCGGTTCATCGGAATCAATTTCTCCTTGCCGGCGAACGCATCGGCAATTGCCTCCTCCCAGAGGGAGATCGGAATGTTCGTGAAATGTGACAAAGCTCCGATCATGACCATGTTGACGGCCTTCGAACTTCCCACAGACAAAGCTGCGGACAGAGCATCAAAAGATCTTACATCGGACTCGGAATCTGTCGCATCTTCCAGTGTCGAAGCAATCTCCTCTGGATAAGAGGCCTTCTTCATAAGAACCGGAAGCGGCTTGATCTGTTGCGTGTTCAGAAGCAACTTCCCTCCCTTGGTCAGAAGACGCGACCATCGCATACCTTCCAATTCTTCAAAGGCAAGAATGAAGTCCGCACTCCCTTCCTCAACAAGCGGAGAGAACACCTTCTCTGCGATGCGCACATACGTGATCACGGATCCGCCGCGCTGACTCATTCCGTGAACCTCGGATACCTTCGCGTCAAGTCCCATGCGCATGGCGACATTCCCTAAGAGTTTGCCCGCGACCAAGGTTCCCTGCCCGCCGACGCCGGCCAAAACAATGTTGAGTTTGAGGCCGTTCGGATGATCTAGTTTGGAAGAGATTTCCATCTCGGTATTTGCTGTCATTTGTTGTCTCCCTCCTTGTGAAGAGCGTCAAACTTGCACAAATTGATGCATAGTCCACATGCATTACAGGTTTCCTCATCGATAACCGGCATCTTGTCAGAACCTTCCGTGAGCGCCGGACACATCATACGAATACATGCGCCACAGGCCTTACATGCCGAATAATCGACGGAGGTATACTTGCCCTTCGATGCTTTCCCGGAAGGAATTAAGGCACACGGCCGACGCGCGATAACAACTGACACGGTATCCTTATCCAGTTCTTCCCGAATTATCCTCTGTGTCTCAAAGGTGTCGACAGGGTCGACGACCTGAATTGAAGTTACGCCCACCGCCCGACATATCGCCTCTAGGTCTACCGCAGGTGCCGGTCGGAGCCGGATATCCAAACCCGTGGATGCATTCTGCTGATGTCCGGTCATGCCGGTGATGGAGTTGTCGAGAATGAGTACGGTAATACTGCTCTGATTGTACACGGCATTGACGATATTGGTTATTCCCGAATGAAGAAATGTCGAGTCGCCGATAACCGCGACCGTATTTCTTGATTCCTCGCCATCCGTCGCTTTATCAAATCCGTGCGCCATTCCGATCGAAGCCCCCATACAGACGCATGCATCCATTGCGGACGTCGGAGGCAGCGCGCCGAGGGTATAGCAACCGATATCTCCCGTAACTTTAAGTCTCATGCGGGAAAGCGCCAGAAAAAGACCCTTGTGCGGGCATCCGGCACACATAACAGGCGGTCTTCCCGGCGTTGCCGGAAGATCAATATCGCCAACCGCAGATACCGGAGTGGGCAGATCCGACAGCACACTGCGAATCTTCATGGTGGAGTATTCTCCCAGTAGCGAAAACAGCGCCTTGCCCTCACAGGCAATGCCCGCCGCTCGAATCTCGGTCTCGAGGAAAGGATCGAGTTCTTCCACGATGACGAGCTTCTCGACCTTCGCAGCGAAATCGCGGATTAAATCGGTCGGAAGCGGCCAGATCATACCGAGCTTCAGAACACTTGCATCCGGCAAAGCTTCTCGCACATATTGATAGGTCGCGCCGGAAGTGATAATCCCCAGCTTGGGAGAACGAAGTTCCATTTGATGGAGACCGATCTTCGTAGATAAATCCGAGGAATCCTCCGCCAATTTACGCATCCGATCTTCGACAACCACATGCCTCTTAATTGCCATGCCCGGCATCATCACAAACTTATCAATATTCTTCTCGTACGGTCGCACGACAAGCTCTTGCGGATCACCCAGCTCGACGACCGAACGTGAATGAGAGATTCTCGTATGTAACCTTATCATGACCGGCGTATCATACCGCTCCGAAAGGGTGAAAGCATGCACAAGGTAATCTTTACATTCCTGACTGTCCGAAGGTTCAAGCATCGGAACCTTTGCGGCACGCGCGTAATTTCTGCTGTCCTGTTCATTCTGGGAACTATGCATACCCGGGTCATCGGCTGCGACAAAAACCAGTCCGCCGTTAACACCGGTATAGGACGCCGTAAACAGAGGGTCGGCCGCGACATTAACGCCGACATGCTTCATGCAGGTCAGAGCTCTCGCACCACGAATCGAAGCGCCGATCGCAACCTCCGCTCCAACCTTCTCGTTGGTCGCCCATTCGCAATAGATGCGTTCATATTGGGCCACCGATTCGGTGATCTCCGTACTCGGCGTTCCCGGATATGAGGATACAACCTTGACTCCGGCTTCATATGCGCCACGGGCCACCGCTTCATTACCTAAGAGGATCTGCTTCAATGTGAATACCCCACCTTCACTTTAGAATGACTCCCGAATAGTATATCATATGCCCTCCATTCTTCCGAGACGAAAAAACATGTCCCGTTGAAATTCGTCTGACAGACTTCTTCAACGGGACATGTTCGCGAGATAGAATACCTCGGGTTTACTTCACTTCATCCTGCGGAAGTATTGCCTTCTGGCTCGCCGCTACCGCGATATCGTAACCTTCAAAAGCGTGATCGACAGTCTCCTTCGTAAGCTTCGGTGTAATCAGCGAGACAATGGGAACGATGAGAAGCCCGAAAAACATCGCAAACGCTCCGGCATTGATCGGAGAGGCAAGATTGATCGGAAGTCCTGTCGGGAAAGTAAACCCATGACCGAATATCTTACCGTTCGAAAGAATAAGATGAGTTACCGTGATACCGACGCCGCCGATAAAGCTCGCCCAGACAGCGGATCGTGTAACCTTCTTCCAGAAAAGACCATAGATAAAGGGGGCGAGGAAGGATCCTGCCAGAGCGCCCCAGGAGATCGACATTAACTTTGTGATGTAGAGGTTCTGTGTCCGATACGAATAGATTGCCAGAGCACCGGAGACGATAATGAAGATTGCAAGGAATATACGGATCGACAGAACCTTCTTCTTCTCTGTCATGTCTTTCACGATGTTTCCGGCAATCAGATCAAGAGTTAACGTTGAACTCGAGGTAAGTACAAGAGAAGACAACGTAGACATCGACGCGGAGAGAACAAGAACAACAACAACCGCAATCAGAATGGCGGGAACCGCCTTATCGAGCATGCGAGGAACGATCTGATCGAAAAGTAATGCACCGTCAGCGTTCATCGGGAGCTCTTCCGCTGTCAGAACTACGCGTCCGAAGCTTCCAAGGAAATAGGATCCGACCGAAATGACGATCGCAAAGACAGTCGAAATGATTGTTCCATACTTGATCGCCTTCTCGTCTTTGATCGTGTAGAACTTATGGACCATCTGCGGAAGACCCCAGGTGCCCAGAGACGTCAGAATGACAACACCGAGGAGATTCAAGGGTTCAGGCCCGAAGAAGGAAGAATATGCACCTTGAACCTCAATATTGGGTGCCACGAACTGAGACATATCTGCCATCGCCTGCGGCAGTCCGCCGCTGAAGGAGATAACAGAAGCAATGACCAGTACGATTCCAAACAACATGACAATGCCCTGGAAGAAATCGTTAATCGCCGTGGACATATAGCCGCCCAGAATAACATAAATCGCCGTCAGTGCGCACATTCCTATGATGATAAGTTCAAAGCCAAACTCGACATCCCTCATTCCTAGCGCGGAGGTCAGAAGATACGAAAGACCGTTAAAAACCGAAGAGGAATACGGAATGAGGAAAACAAAAACAATAAGGCTCGCGGCAATCTTCAACGCATTGCTATCATACCGTTTCCCAAAAAACTCGGGCATGGTTGTCGCTTCCAGATGCTTGGTCATGATGCGGGTTCTCCTGCCCATGATCTTCCATACAAGAAAGCTTCCGATAAGAGCGTTCCCGAGCCCGATCCATACGGCGGATATACCAAAACTCCAACCGAATTGACCTGCATATCCGATAAATACAACAGCGGAGAAATAGGTTGTTCCGTAAGCAAAAGCGGTAAGCCAGGGGCCTACCTCTCGACCGCCGAGAACGAAGGATTTAACATTTGATGTATGCTTCCTTGCATAGATACCAATACAGACCGTTACGACGAAGAAAAAGGCAATTAACAAGATACTGAAACCGACTTTGTCCATACTCCCTACCATCCTTCTGCCCGAAAACCGGGCACTACATGTAAACCCGAAGAGGCGCTTCACGTAACATACTATCAAAGAAGAAAAAAGATGCAATGCCTAAGGCACAAAAAGAAGGGGAAAAGCCTGAATTACAGTGTTCTCGTACAGCACATGAACACTGGGTCGACGAATACAAAAAAACCCTGTGACCATGTGGTCACAGGGTTTCTTCTTGGTGCGGATGATGGGAATCGAACCCATACGGTCTCCCACACGCCCCTCAAACGTGCGCGTCTGCCAGTTCCGCCACATCCGCATCTGATTTCATGTTGCGAGGAGCTCAACAGCAAGGGTAATTATACTTATGCGGCGACACGCTGTCAAGCGACGTCGGAGAAATTTCAAAAAAGATTTGCGTGCCTTGCTTGGCAAGGCGATTCTTTTCGCGATCACATATTTGTGAGATACAGAACAAATGCCAAGAGAGCAATTCCCGCCAGTATTGCGATCGCGACGCGGAGAGCCGAGATCGGAGCCTTGCCGCCGACCTTACCGGTTTGTCCGTTGACGACAAATTGATAGTTCTTTCCCTTGTACATGAACGAGGAAATCCATACCGGGACGAGAATATACTTGTATGTCATCTGCGTGAACTTTGTCTTGAAAGACACGCGCGAGGCGCGATCCGCATGCCAGCGTTCCCGGATATGTCCCTGGATGGAATACTCCAAACGCTGCTCGATCATCCTTTGAGCTCCGTTCCATGCCTCATCCAGGCCGATGGAATAACGTTCCGCGACAAAACCCGCGATGAGCTCCGGATTATAAGGAACGAGTTTTGTAAAATCAAACGGCTCGGCTTTGCGGATGCCCGAGTTCTCGTGCCGCTTGCTTCCGACAATCAGCTGATCATCGATGAATTCGTCATAGCTTCCCGCGACCGGCTTCCAATCGGTCACTGTCTCCCACTGATCCCCGCGTTTCACACGCTTGTCATATCCCGCCTGACCCGTGAAGTCGGAGTGGGTCATTGCGTCGAACGTCCAGTACGGAAGATAGATTCCCTTGAAGGCTTCCGGTTTTGCCTGCTTCTTCGCTGCTGAGGGGGTGAAGATCCGGCTCTTGAGCCAACGGGAGAATAAACTGCCCGCACTCTTGAGCGGAATCTCAAACGGGCAAACGCCGCCGGGAGCGATCGAATCATTTGCTTGGGCCGGCATAATATTGGTCGAACCGCAGAAGGGACAAATCGCGGCAGTCTCAAGCGAATCATAAATACTGACGCCCGAGCAACTCTGGCAAATAACCGATTTCTTGTTCGTCCCCCAGTCGTAACTTGCCCGAGATTTTGCTTCTTCGAAGTTCATCTCCTCGACGGGAGCCAGCTCTTGTGCCGTCGGCATCGCCTTCGTATATCCGCAGAAATTGCAGAGTATGCCCTTTGTCTCCGGATCATACACAAGGGTACCGGCGCAATTCGGACATTTCTTATCTGTGATCTTCTCGGTCTTCTCTACCTGAATCCCTTCGTCACCGGCGGCGGGGAATGTCGAATTCGGATCTGTCATATAGGTACCTCCTCAGTTCTCGAATAGAAATAGTCGATAAGATGCCTCAGATAGCGTAAACGCATGCTTCACGTCGATTGCAAGCACAGTCTCATCGGCCGGTTCGTCTAGAGAACATTCTCCCGCAGCTTCAACCAGCGTACGTCCGTTTTGTCGCAATATCTCAAAGGCATAGTTCTTCTTCTCATTCCGGTTAATTGCCAACACGAGAACTCCCGGACCGTCGCAGGGATTTCCAAAGAAATCACATCTGTTATCATCAAGCGATCTCTCGAAAATAAACACATCCTTTTCGGCGTAAAGCGTCTGATACGTTCCGGTACGAAGAACCGGATATTGTGATCGAAGCCCTGTCGCCCACCGGAAAAAGGAAAGCTGATCCTCGGCGTCCAAATCCAATCGTCCCCATGGATAGGTCCTGCGGTTGAAAGGATCCCGATATCCTTCGACGCCAACCTCATCGCCGTAGTAGACGCAAGCAGCACCGACATAGCACATCTGCAACATGAGCGCCAGACGCATTCGCGCAAACCCAACCGCCCGCTGCGCCGGCCGCAGATGCATATCCTTCTGTAACTTTCTGTCACCCGGATCCGGGTCTCCCCCGACCACGGTCAAAGCCCGAGGAACATCATGGCTCGAGATAAGATTCATGTTGCAGTAATACACCTGCGGAGGATAATTCTCCCGGTAGGACTCCAAACGCGCATTCATTGTCTGTGCTTCGAACGCCCACGTCAGGAAGCCCAGAACGGAATCGCGGAAGGTATATCCCATGACTGCGTCATGCGTATTCCCGAACAGGAAATCCCGATATGCACCATAGCTGATCTTATTACTGGCATCTTCCCATACTTCCCCGAGAACATAGCCCTTACCGCCCGTCTCTTCTTTGACGACGGTACGGAGCTCTCGGAGAAATGAATCGGGAAGTTCATCCGACACGTCCAGGCGAAATCCGTCCGCGCCGCGTCGGAGCCATGTCCTAACAACACCGTTCTCTCCGAAAATATGGGCGCGATAGGAGAGATCGTTCTCATTTACGTTTGGAAGGTCGGTAAATCCCCACCAGGAATCATACTTCAGCTCCCCGGCCTCATCGCGAAAAAAAGAATACCAGGAAGAGTAAGGACTTCTTCCTTGTCCATGGACAGCCTGATATGCACCGGGCTCACTGTAACGCGACAGCTTATTGAAATATCTGCTGTCCGCTCCCGTATGACTGAATACGCCGTCAAGAATCACTCGAATGCCAGCCGCATGCAAAGTATCGACCAGACGCGAAAATGCCTCATTCCCACCGAGCATCGGGTCCGCGTTGAGATAATCCGCCGTATCGTAACGATGATTCGAACGTGCCTCAAAAATCGGATTGAGGTAGATTGTCTCAATATGGAGCGACTTAAAGTACTCGATCTTCTCTGCTATACCGTCAAGTGTTCCTCCGAAGAAGTCGCAGGCGATATATCCGGTCTCGGGATGTCCTTCGATATCAACATCCTCATACCAGTCGTCGTGAAAAATCCGTTCCGGCGCGTTCCTGGCTGCGCGCATCTCCTCCGCGGTAAAACCCTCGCCGCGATGAAATCGATCCGGAAAAATCTGATACATAACAGCACCCTTCATGTGAGAAGGCGTGTCGAAATCCGCCGCGTACAACGTAATCTGAAATGCGGCTGGATACCGGTCTTCTCCGGCGCCGATACGTGACGGTATATTGCTGATTCGACCCGTTCCGTCCGCTTTATGTCGCGACATGACGTAATACACCGTAAGCGGCTCATTCTCTGGAGCGGTTTCGGGGATGTGGCGCCGTACGTTTTCGGGAAGGTGTCGGTGCGGATGAAAAGTTGTCAGCAAACGTACGCGAAACCAGTAAAAGAACAAACCGGGTTCCGCGGGCATACGTATCTTCACAAAATAGCGTTCCGGCGAAGACGGATCGGGATCCATCTGTAGCTCACCGTAATTATAGGTATACAACCCATACGAATAACACAAGACAACATCTTCGGCCGGAAGATGAACATCAAGCCACAGATCAACCTCGGTCGCCACGCGAACGGATCCAAACGGATTGCGAAAAGACGGGTTTCTGGATGAATGGAAGATCGGACTGTCCTCCGATCGCAGGTTCGTGGTCACGTCACTCGTCAATCCTTTCCGTCCTTCATCTCGCCCTTTTTGGCGCTCTTTCGCTTCGGGCGTTCCTTGGCAACGGAAAGATCCGCTACCTCTGACTCAATACTTGTATTGGTTTGGGTCGGCGCGGGTTCCACCGCAGTGACTTGTGAGCCGATTCCGGTGATCAACGAGTAAAGACCGATGTATTCCTTCGCGGATCGATCCCAACTATAGTCTCCGTTCATCGCACGGGTAGCAAGATGCTGCCAGACATTCTTCTGATGTCGATAGATATCACAGGCGTACTTGGTTACAAAGAGAAACTCATGAGCGTTGATGTTCGCAAAGGAGAAACCATTGCCCTCACCCGTGTACTCGTTATACGGGATAACGGTATCCTTGAGGCCGCCCGTCTCGCGCACAACCGGCAGGGTGCCGTAACGCATGGCAATCATTTGAGATAAACCGCAAGGCTCAAAGATCGAAGGCATCAGATAGAGGTCCGCAGCCGCGTAGAGCTGGTGTGCCAGGCGGTTGTCAAAGGTAATACAAGCCGCCATCTTCCCGGCATTTCGAGCCGCGATATCCGAGAGAGCGTTCTCGTAATAGGCATCTCCCGTTCCGAGAATGGCAACCTGCATGCCGTCAAACAGCATCTCTTCAAGAACACGCAGCAGAAGATCCAGTCCCTTCTGGTCGACAAGTCTCGTTATCATGACACACAGCGGGGCACCCGGATTTTCCTGAAGTCCGAGTTGCTTCTGAATCTCTCGTTTACACGCGGCTTTACCTTCGGCGTAATTCTCCACGGTAAAGGGCACCGGTATGTAAGGGTCAACCGAAGGATCATATTCCTTCTCGTCGATTCCGTTCAGGATCCCGCTGACCTTGTACGCGTAGCGCCGGAGCAGAGGATTCAGGCCTTCTCCGAAGTAATCGGTCATAATCTCATATGCATAGGTGGGAGATACCGTTGTTACGGAGTTCGAGTAAACAATTCCTGCCTTCATGAAATTAGCCGCGCCTTCCTTCAAGGAGAGCTCCTCGGTCATGTACAGCTCCGGTAGATCCAGTAGGTCGCGAATCATCTCTTTGCCGTGGATTCCCTGGTACTTGAGATTGTGAATCGTATAAACCGTCTTCACATCCATATGCAGGCCCAGCGGACGGTAATGCACATCCAGAAGCATCGGGATCATACCGGTCTGCCAATCATTCAGATGCAACACGTCGGGTTCAAACTGAATGAACTCGCCCATAAATTCCAACACGGCGCGCTGATAGAAACAATACCTCTCAATATCAAATGTATACTCGACATAGACTTGTTCGAAATTGAAATAGTATTCGTTGTCAATAAAATAAAAGTGAACTCCATCGAGCTCCATCTCGAAAAGCCCCGCATAAAGCGACCGCCAACCCATCTTGATCATCTTCCAGCCGCGAAATTGCATCTTGGAGATATGGGTTTGCTTGATCTTGCGGTACAGCGGCAAAATTACACGAGCGTCTATGTCGTGTCGAGCCAGAGTTCTGGGCAACGCACCCACAACATCCGCCAGTCCGCCGACCTTGACAAAAGGCGCGGCCTCAGAGGACGCGAAAAGTACACGTATCGGACTCATACAATTGCCCCCTTGCCGATGACGACCGGATAGTCCTTATGGCCGACCAGCTTGATTCCCGGTCGAATGACCGAGTTCTTGTCTAGAATCACATTCTCCAATTCACAGTTCTCCGAAATGTGGACATCCTGCATGATGACGCAGTTCTTGATTCTCGTGTTTTTCGAGACGGTGACGCCACGGAAAAGCATGGAATTCTCAACGTGTCCCGTGATTCTGCAACCATCGGAGAGTATCGAGTTCGACACGCTCGAACCTTCGAAATACAGCGCCGGCGCTTCGTCCTTGACCTTCGTATAGATCGGCATACCATTCCAGAAAAGATCCGCGCGAATCTGGTTGTCCAGGAGCAGCATCGACGAATTGAAGTAGCTCTGTACGTTGTTGATGCGGAATACCAGGCCCTTGTACTCGTACGCCTTGACGCGCAAGGATTCATACTTCTTGATGATCGCATGGACGCCAAAGGTCCGCTCTCCCCTCGCGATCATATCCGCGATGAGGTCGATCAGAAGCTCTCTGCGCAACACGATAATTCCCAGACTCGAGCGATTCGATGTGGTCTTCTCCGGATTATACAGAATGTCCTTGATGTAACCTTTGCGGTCGACGTCGAAAATATAATTCGGAACACCGAACTTCGTCCCGTCCCGGTTATACATCGCGGAGATGTCCGCACCGGACTGTTCATGCTTATCAACAAAGTCATTAAAGGTTGTATTCAGGACCATATTCGTATCGGAAATAATAACATAGGTGCTGCGGTTTGAACGAATATAGTCGAGAATACCGGCAAGTTCTTCCGCATCCTCCATACCCGTGGCTTCAGAGTTCACATACGGCGGAAGGATATGAAGTCCGAAGTTCTTGCGATCCAAATCCCAGGACGCTCCTGTACCCAGGTGATCCATCAGCGATTTGTACTTCGTGAGCGTAAGGATTCCGACGCTCTTAATACCGGAGTTCACCATATCCGACAGGATATAGTCGATAATTCGATAACGGCCGCCGAACGGTACCGCCGCAAGAGCGCGTGGCTTCGAGAGTTCGCCAAGCGAAATCTTGTTATTATCCGCCAGAATCAGGCCCATCGCATCAATAAACATATTGCACCCCCAAGCTTCCGCAAGTCCTTAGCGGACACGGAAGATCTCCTCTATAACATTCTCCTCGGGATCAACCTCGAGGTCACAATCAATCTGGCAATTTGCCGGAATAACAGCATGATCTTTGATCTTCAGGCCGCGCTCGAAAACGACGATTCCCTCTGTGCAGATCTTGCGGTTCAGGTAGGGACTCTCCCCCGTGACAGAGGCACCGGCACGCACGCCCTCGCCGATGATGGTGTTGAAACCGACAATACACTTGTCAAGATACGCTCCCGCCCGCACGGTAACTCCGGGCATGAGGACCGAATCCTTGACGACGGCGCCTTTCTCGATCGTGACAGAGTTCGAAAGAACCGAATGTTCAACTGATCCGAAAACCTGGCAACCATCGGTCATCGCGGTATTGACGACGTTCGCTCCCGCGGCGATATAGTGGGACGGCTTGACGGGATTGCGGCTGTACACTCTCCAGGAGCGATCCATCAGATTGATCTCCTCCGGTCGATCCAGGATATCCATATTCGCTTCCCAAAGGCTTGCGATGGTTCCGACATCCTTCCAGTATCCGGAGTAACGGTACGCACAGAGCTTCTTGCCCTGACTTAGCATCATCGGGACAATGTTGTTTCCGAAGTCGTTATTGGAGTCGGGATTGTTCTCATCCTCGATCAGCGCTCTGCGCAAGACATCCCACGTGAAAATGTATACCCCCATCGACGCAAGATTGCTCTCCGGCTTCTTGGGCTTCTCGACAAATTCCGTGATGATGTCGTCTTCTCCGGTATTCAGAATGCCGAATCGCGGAGCCTCCTCCCACGGAACCTCCAGAACCGCGAGCGTCGCATCCGCCTTCGTGCTGATGTGTTCGCGAAGCATACGCGCATAATTCATCTTATAAATATGATCGCCGGATAAGATGAGGACATACTTCGGATCGCAATCATCGATAAAGTCTTTGTTCTGATAAATTGCGTTCGCGGTGCCCTTATACCAATCACTTCGTCCGGAACGCTGGTACGGAGGAAGTATGAATGCGCCGCCGTTATTGCGATCCAAATCCCAGGGATGACCGTTCCCGACATAGGTATTCAGGGCCAGCGGTTGATATTGGGACAGCACACCGACCGTCTCAATTCCTGAGTTCGCACAATTGGACAGAGGAAAGTCAATAATTCGATACCGGCTTCCAAAAGATACCGCGGGTTTTGCGATGTACTTGGTAAGTACACCAAGTCTAGCACCTTGGCCCCCGGCCAGAATCATAGCCACAACGTCAGCTTTTGCCATGTTTTAGTCCTCCGTTGAAAGAATAATATGGATATCCTGGGTAGTATCTATGTCAGTCTCAATGTCTTGTGTCTTGTCAGGCGACTTCTCAATATAGATTCCGCACAAGGGCGGCAGATTGATCGACAGATAATAGGGGCGGTTCTTCATCGGGCCCGGCTGCGCGACGAAAACGTTACTGTCCTGCTCGTGAAGCGGATATCCGCTTCCTCCGAAATGCATGTCGTCCGTATTGATAACAACGCGATATTCTCCCTCAACGTCTACCGGAAAACAATATCCGGGAAGCGGAACCGGGACCATGTTGAGAATACAAGTGACCTCGGTGTCCTGCGCCTCGCCCTTGCGACGGAAAATATAAACACTGTTGTCCCGATCCGATATATCGATCCATTCGAAACCATCCCAAGTACGGTCCTTGATCCACAAAGCACGCGTTGCGAGATAATAGCGGTTCAACGTCGTGACAAACTCATACAGAAGTTTATGGGACTCATATTCCATCATAAACCATTCGAGTTGCTCATAGAATCTCCATTCAATGAACTGACCGAATTCAGAGCCCATGAAATTCAGCTTCGCCCCGGGGTGTGCCATCATATATACGTACAAGGTCCGCAGTGACGCGAATTTGCGCCAGTCGTCGCCCGGCATCTTATCCAGAAGACTCTTCTTCCCGTGAACGACTTCATCATGCGAAAGGCTTAAGATAAAGTTCTCGGAGTAGGCATACATCATCGAAAAGCAGAACTGGTCGTGATGCCAGACACGGGCGTAATAATCCGTCGAAAAATAATCCAAGGTATCATGCATCCAGCCCATATTCCATTTATGGGTGAATCCGAGTCCTCCTTCGGAAACAGGATGAGAGACAAGTGCCCATGATGTCGATTCCTCCGCGATCATCATCGCATTCGGATAATTCTCCCGGACGATCTCATTAAGTCTGCGGAGAAAATGAACCGCCTCAATATTATCTGTGCCCCCATAGACGTTCGGAAGATACTCGGTACGTCCGTAATTCCGATACAACATACTGGAAACGGCATCGACACGAAGCCCGTCCAGATGATACTCATCGAGCCAGAACACGGCGTTGGAAATCAGAAAGGACTGCACTTCGGTCTTCTCGAAATTGAATACGTACGTACCCCACTCCCGATGTTCGCCGATCAAAGGGTTCGCGTACTCATAACAGGGAGATCCGTCAAAACGAATCAGAGCCTCAATATTCCGGGGGAAATGCGCGGGAACCCAATCGAGAATGACCGCGATCCCGGCTTGGTGCAGATGATCGACAAAGTACTTGAAATCCGCGGGAGTCCCGAAGCGGCTCGTCACGGCATAGTATCCGGTGACCTGATATCCCCAGGAATCGTCGAGGGGATGCTCCATCACAGGCATCAGTTCAACATGCGTAAAGCCAGTGCGGATACAGTACGCGGATAATTCGTGAGCGATCTCACGGTAATTCATGAAATTCCCGTCCGCATGTCGCTTCCAGGATCCGAGATGCAATTCGTATATATTGATCGGACGCGGATCGAGCGCTTCCGGACGATCTGCCATATACGCCGCATCCTGCCAGGTATAGTCATCCGGATCGTAAAGTATCGAGGCATCGTTCGGCCTTGTCTCCGCGTGCCGGGCGTACGGATCGATCTTATCGTACATGCGGCCGTCGGCTCCGTGGATTCTGTACTTGTAACGATCCCACTGAGCCGCGCCGATAACCTCGCAGGTCCAAATCCCGGTCTCGCCGATCCGGTTCATCGGAGAAGCAGCGGCATCCCATGCGTTAAAATCCCCGATTACGCTCACGGATTGAGCCTTGGGCGCCCAAACGGCGAAGCGGAAACCTGACGCGGAAGAATCTCCCGCGATCGGTCGTGATCCCAGAAGGTTATAGCTATGGTAGTCATTGCCTGTATTAAAGAGATAGGCTTGATCCATACACTCTCCCCTTGTCGCCGTAACGCAAACATTTTTCTATACTAAGATTATACGCTATTGTCTTCCCGAAACAACAGGTAAACCGAGTAAAAGGGGGACTTAGCTAAGCCCCCCTGCAAAATGTAACGCGCATTATCGGAAATTGTAACACGATAAGAATTGACTTAATTGACAAATGAAGCTCCCTTGTCAAACGCCTCGAGATTCGCCGGGATCATGTGGTGCCGACGCTCCGGAAGCACGTCGCGCAGCGCTTCCTCGAAAGAGGTTCGTTTGAAGCAACCGGATGCTTGCGACAGACATCCGAGAAGAACAATCGTCGCGTACGCCATATTTCCGAGTTCGTTTGCAATATCCGAGGACGGGATCGGAAAGAAACGAATGTCCGAACGTTTCGGCGCAGTCTTAATGAGGGACGCGTCGATGATAACAATTCCGCCCGGTTTAACCATGTTCTCAAACTTGTCCAGCGACGGTTGATTCAGCGCGATCAACACATCGGCATCATTGATTACCGGTGATCCGATGTCTTGCTCCGAAATGACAACGCTGCAGTTCGCGGTACCGCCTCGCATTTCGGGACCGTACGACGGAAACCAGGATACCTCATGGCCTTCGTACAGTGCGGCTTCCGCTGCCATCTTTCCCGCGGAAAGAATTCCCTGACCGCCGAATCCGGCGATGATTATCGAAAAATCGATCATTCTTACACCTCCAGATCCTTTCCTTTGAATACGCCGAGAGGGTACTGCGGCATCATGTCAGACTCCATCCAGCGAAGCGATTCCACCGGCTCCTTGCCCCAGTTCGTCGGGCAGGTGGACAGGAATTCAACCATGGAAAAACCAAGGTTCTTCTTCTGTACCGCAAATGCCTTTGCAACAGCCTTCTTGGCTGCCTGAATATTCTTGAAATTATTCATGGCAACGCGCTCGATATATACGGCGCCCGGCAGTGTCGCAAGAAGCTCGCTGACGTTCATCGGATAGCCCTGCAGGGAAGCATCGCGACCGAAAGGCGACGTCGTTGTCACTTGACCCAGAAGCGTCGTCGGAGCCATCTGTCCGCTGGTCATGCCATAAACCGCGTTATTAACGAAAAACACACTGATCTTCTCGCCGCGGGCAGCCGCGTGGAGAATCTCCGCCGCACCGATCGATGCCAGATCGCCGTCACCCTGATACGTGAAAACAGGACTGTCCGGATGGACACGCTTGATTCCGGTCGCAACGGCCGGTGCACGCCCGTGAGCGGCCTGTACCATGTCGCAGGCAAAGTATTCATAATTGTTATACGTACAGCCGACCGGGGAGACGCCGATCGCTGTCTCCAGTTGATCCGTCTCACAAAGGACTTCCGCAATGATGCGGTGGATGATCCCGTGTGTACAGCCCGGGCAGTAGTGAAACGGCTTGTCGGTCAAACCTTTTGTCTGTTGAAACACTATCGCCATTTATCTCACCTCTCCCTTGTGAATCGCAATCAGCTTGTCGAGTATCTCCTTCTGCGAGGGCATGTTGCCGCCCATTCGACCGTGGAAGTAGACCGGTTTCTTGCCGTTTACGGCAAGACGTACGTCCTCGACCATCTGACCCGCATTCAACTCGATGTCAAGGAACGCCTTGACGTTGGGAAGAGCGGCGACACGCGAAATCTCATCCGACGGGAAAGGCCACAGGGTAATCGGGCGAACCATACCGACCTTAATTCCGGCCTCGGCAGCTTGACGGATGACATTCTTACAGATACGGCTGCAGGTTCCGAAGGAGGTGATCACAATTTCGGCATCCTCGATACCGGTCGATTCGAAACGCGTCTCGTTCTTCTTGACCACCTCGTACTTATCGAGCAGGTCGTTGTTTTTGCGCTCCAGATCATCCGGTTCAATATAAATCGAGGTGACCGTATTGTGTTCCGGTCTGCCTTTGCGACCGGTTGTTGCCCAAGCCTTGTCGGTGGACACAATCGGCTCAACGTCGCGGAAGAGCACAGGTTCCATCATCTGACCGAGCGTGCCGTCGCCGAGGATCATGACGAGCATACGATAGGTATCGGCCATGTTGAAGGCTTCGACGGTCAATTCATAGAGCTCCTGGATTGAGGAGGGCGCGACGACGATATTGCGGTAATCTCCGTGACCACCACCCTTGGTCGTCATAAAATAGTCGCCCTGTGATGTCTGGATCCCGCCGAGGCCGGGGCCAGCCCGGACGATGTTCACGACGACAGCCGGAAGTTCGGCTCCGGCAATGTACGAAATGCCCTCCTGCTTCAGGCTGATGCCCGGAGAGGAAGAAGATGTCATTACGCGAGCACCCGCGGATGACGCTCCGTAAACCATATTGATCGCGGAGACTTCACTCTCCGCCTGAACGAAGGATCCGCCGACCTCGACCATACGCTTAGCCATATAATGCATGATCTCTGTCTGCGGCGTAATCGGATATCCAAAATATTGACGGCAGCCCGCGCGGATTGCCGCTTCGGCAATGACCTCATTGCCCTTCATTAATATTCTCTTTGCCATGTGCATCTCCTCACTTCTCAACCGTGATGACAGAATCCGGACAAATCACCGCGCAGAACGTACAGCCGATACATGCACTTTGATCTGTGCAGTAAATCGGATGATACCCCTTCACATTCAGGCCGGACGCATCAAGTGCAAGGATTTTCTTCGGGCACACAGAAACGCACAGACCGCAGCCTTTGCAACGATCCTCACGAAACGATACCTTTGCCATACTGTTCCTCCCTTGTTGCATAAAAACGCATAAAGAGATTATAGACGTGACGTTTTAGAAATGCAAATCGAGAAATCATTTTCTGATGAATTTGTTACGAATTCGTCAACTTTCTCGGTCGAACCTTCCACAATCGACGCGCCAGCTCAGCTGCGAAAACCGAGAGAAGAATGTCTTTCACAAAATATGGGCCGGCACCGGCAAGGACCGTGATCCATGCGGCATCTTTCGACCCGGCGAAGTCTGTGTAAAAATTTGAAAGTGCGAAAAGATAAGCGACACCGCATACATACGCCGCGAAAAGCGCGACGAGAGAAGCGAGCAAAACATGGGTGTATCGAATGGATTGTGACGAGTTTTTCGAGAGTTTTCCTGCGATGACGCCCGCGAGAGGCGCTGCGAGCAGAAAGCCGATAATGTAACCGAAAGACCCGGTGAATATGTACTCGATGCCTCCGCCGCGGCTGAATACAGGCAGTCCGACAAGGCCCATAAGCAAGTAGAGTAGTTGTGACAGAAATCCGAGACGCGGCCCAAGAAGCAGTCCGGAAAGAATCGCGACAGTCACCTGGAAGCTGATCGGAAGAATCGGCAGAGGGATCGACAATTTGGCCGAGACGATCATGAGTACGGTAAAGATCGGCGTCAGCGCAAGGGTCATGAGCCATTTCTTGCGGAGAGCCAGATGTTTATCAACCGAATGCAGTGTATTTCTTGAATCATCCATTTCGTACTACCTCCACATTTCTTCATTGTAAACTTTTTTGTTGCTTTGTCAACCTTTTCGGAAAAATGCTGTAAATGCGCCATTTTATGTTGCCCGGGTTGAATCCCTTCCCTTTTTCCGATATGATTGTCCGTAATACGATATGATTGTTCTAAGCGTTGAAGGAGCCATGTTTTTATTGCCCACAGTCAGAGAACCGGCGGTTGGTGTGAGTCGGTGTGCGGCGTTTGAGCGGTCCACTCCTGAGCTGCCGGAGAGATTCGGAAGGTTCGTGTCCTTTATCGCACGACAAGGAGGCCGGAATTCATGCCGGCAATTTGGGTGGTACCGCGGTGAATATCCGTCCCATGCATCGATTGGGGCGGAATTTTTTTCGTAAATCGGGAGGAGAATACTATGATTGACATGAACCTGATCCGTAAGAATCCGGATGTAGTACGGGCGTCTATGGTGAAGAGATTTCAGCAGCACAAGCTTTCGCTTGTCGATGAGGTCATCGAGCTGGACAAGACGTATCGCGAAGCCAGAACGCGCGCGGATTTTCTGCGCAGCCAGCGCAACGCGATCAGCAAAGAAATCGGCAATTTGATGTCGCAGGGCCGCAAGGAGGAAGCCATGCTTGCCAAGGAGCAGGTTTCCGAGATGGCGGAAGAATTGGAACTTCTGGCCAAGAAGGAAGATGAACTCTCTGTCATTATCAAAGAAAAGATGATGCAGATTCCCAACATTCTCGACGAGTCTGTTCCGATCGGTAAGGATGATTCAGAGAATGTAGAGGTCGAACGTTACGGTGATCCTTTCGTCCCGGATTACGAGATCCCCTATCATGTCGAGATTATGGAAGCATTGAACGGCATCGATCTGGACAGTGCGCGAAAGACAAGCGGAAATGGTTTCTACTATCTTATGGGAGACATCGCCAGACTCCAGGCAGCCGTGCTGGCGTATGCCAGAGATTTCATGATCGACCGGGGCTTCACCTATTGCATACCCCCCTTCATGATCCGCAGCGCAGTTGTTACGGGTGTTATGAGTTTCGCCGAGATGGAGAACATGATGTACAAGATTGAGGGCGAGGATCTTTATCTGATCGGTACGAGTGAGCACTCGATGATCGGGCGTTTTCTCGATTCGATCATTGACGAGGCGGATCTTCCCCAGGCGTTAACCTCCTATTCGCCATGCTTCCGCAAAGAAGTCGGAGCACACGGTATTGAAGAAAGAGGCGTCTACCGGATTCACCAATTTGAGAAACAAGAGATGATTGTTGTCTGTAAGCCAGAGGAGAGTGCGGACTGGTTCGTCAAACTCTACACCAATACGGTTGATTTCTTCCGGACACTCGACATTCCCGTCCGGACGCTCGAGTGCTGCTCCGGCGACCTGGCCGACCTTAAGGTAAAGAGCATCGATGTCGAGGCATGGTCCCCGCGCCAGAAGAAATATTTCGAAGTCGGAAGCTGCAGTAACTTAGGCGACGCGCAGGCCAGACGTCTGGGAATACGAGTCAAGCCGAAGGGTTCATCGAATTATTACCCTCACACATTGAACAACACTGTGGTCGCACCGCCGCGCATGCTGATCGCATTTCTGGAGAACAATATGAACGAAGACGGAACCATACGGATTCCCGAACCGCTTCGTATGTATATGGGCGGCAAATCCGCCATTTCTCTCCCTGAGAAACGCAAATAAGAAGAAAACCGTTTCGACATTATCAAGTTCGACGAAAAAGGGGCTGTTACATCCTGAACGTTTACGTTCATTTGCAACAGCCCCTTATCATTAAGCTTTCTGATTGAATTAGGCCTTCGGCTTACCGCAATCGGCGCAGAACTTGCCGTCGTTGCCCTTCTTGCCGCAAGCGCAATCCCAGACGGAGGAACCTTCCGGCTTCTTAGCTCCGCATTCGGCGCAGAACTTACCGTCATTGCCCTTCTTACCGCAGGAACAATCCCAGCCTGCAGCTGCTTCCGGTTTCTTCGCACCGCACTCGGCACAGAACTTACCGTTATTGCCCTCTCTTCCGCAGGCCGGACACTTCCAGCCGGAAGCTGCGTTGGCGGCTACGGCACCGGCCATCATACCACCGGCCATATTCTGTTGAGCCTGCTGTTGAGCTTGTTGCTGCTGAGCCATCTGACCTGCCATCATCGGATTGACCATACCGGTCTGCTGGCTCGCCATATTGAGCATTCCGACGCCGGCAAAGGCAGACACCGCTCCGCCTTCGTTCGCCGCACCGGCCTTGAAGGCATCGGTCATGCCCATCGTCGCGTAATCGCCGACGAGTCCCATGTCGCGATAGTTGCGTATACGGGTGACTTCGTCAATTCTCTTCTGTGACGCTTCATCGGGGATAACGGGATTGATCGCAACAGCGATCACCTCGATACCGCGGCGTGTCGTCCACTGCTCGTCGAGCGCGGACTCCATATACGTCGTAATAATTCCGTTCTCCGAAGGAATATTCGCGAACGGAACGTTCTTGCCGCCCTCGCCGAGCTTGTTGATAACCTCGGAAATCGAAGAGACAAATTCCGCACGAAGTTGCGTCTGAGTGAACGGATTTCTGGGGAACATCTCGGCTACATTACCGGAAATGCTCTCGAAGAACGTGATCGGGTTAACGATCTTATACGTGAAATAACCGCTGACACGAATGCTGATGTTCTTGAACTCCGGGTCACGATAGGGAAGCGGGGCCGGAGAACCGAATCCGTTTTCGGTGATCTCGAGCATATTGACGAAATAGATCCGCTGCTCGGAATTGATGATTCCGCCGCTCTTGAAACGGTCGAGAATTGTCTCCATAGACTTCTTGAAGCCCTCGCCGAAGCCTTCACCGCCGATACAGGAAGGTGCGGACGACTTATCCCAGGTATAGAGACCCGGCTGGGTCGTGAAATCCGTAACTTTACCGTTGTCGACAAGAAGGAGAGCCGTTCCCGTCGGAACCGCGATCTTCGAACCGTTGGTGATAACGTCCGTATCTCCCTTGTTGCTGCCGTTCTTGATTTTTCTGGCACCGCGCTTCACCAGGGTATCCTTGTCGAGAGAGTCTCCCGTAAAGAACTCGATATACTGGTCCCGAAACACGGATGTGATCGACTCGGCACCGGCCGCGAAAATATTGCTGCCCGCAGAACCGATAGCACTGGTCACCGCTTTGATAAGTCCCATTTTATAACTCCTCCTGCTTCCTTATGAATCGAAATGTCGTCTTGTGTCACAACCCTGATGTACGTATTTGTATATTCAGCTCTCGGAGATGTTATTTACTCTCCAGAGCCGGATATCGATGGTACGAATTCCGCTGCCGCAGAACTCACAGAACTTGTCTCCGGTTCCCTTAACGGGAGCACCGCAATTCGGACAATGCGCCGACAATACATCTGTGTCCTCGAAAGGCAACTGATCCCTGTCGATCACATAAATGAGCTCAAGATCATAACGTGCCTGGTCGATCGTGTTTGTACTGCCTGCAATCACTCTGCCGTCACGCTTGATATAGTGATAATACGAAACTGCGGTCTGTAATACAAGCACGCATGTCGCCCCCTGATTGCGGTAGGACCTGATTCCTGTATGTCGAATCGAAACGTTCTCGAATGATTCGACACTTCCCACCCGATGCAAACCCACGATTCTCCGCTCGAGTGAAGTTACAAGAGCGTCGGTTACATCCAGTGTTTCTCCGGCCGTTCCTCCCTCCAACTCACGACCATATGCCTGACGAGGAAGGATAACTCTTTTCTCTACGGCTTGTTGTGACAGATTTCCGATCGCCTCCAGATACAAACGGAGTTTATGCTCTGTCGATGTGATCAGCTCCCGAACATTCAGATCGGGAAAATCTCTGGCAATGTTGCCGCTGTAAACCGCTGTCATATCGGAGACAGACTTCGGAGCCTCCTCTTGGTTCAGATCTACCATGTCCTCGTTGTTCGACGTCAGGTTCTTCGCAATCTCCACAACCGTGCGAACCGCCTGAGATTCTGTGGTCCTCTGTACCGTCCGAACGATTCGAAGAATCATCGTAAGAATCGTCACGCAAAAACCGATAAAAACAAAGAAGCCGATAAGGAAGATGAAGACTCCCATGTTCTGTCTGTTTCCTTTCCTTCGCCCTACTATTAGCTATTATACAGCACCGTGCGCCGCATACTCAAGAGCGAAATTTCGAAATTTAATGATATTTTCGAAAATTCTTGAAGATTATCTTCAAATCCGGAATAAAACGCTACCGGAATTCCCGTTATCTCCGTTGCCTGATCGAGAATCGGTTGAGATTCCACAAGCATCTGCGCCGTCGTCATCTCGAGAAGATTCGTATTATTGATAAATCCATTTATCTTGAGCCGCGACGCGACCTCAAGCTCCCGCGACATCTTTACAATGCCTTCGGCATCCGCGGTGAACGGTCGGCAGGTATTCACCACCATATATACGCGATAGGAGATCTTCTTGAACCGGGAATGCATGCTCGCGAGAATTTTCGCGCCGAGATCCTCCCCTCCGATATCAAAGACACCCGTGTACGTGGGATCATCGAAGATCGAATACATCTCGCCGCTTACCGTCGGCGCATCAACGTTCGTATTCGCGTAATTGGGCGCAATTAATCGTATATTCTCCTTCGCGAGGACATCCGCCGCGTCCGCCGAGCGAAAAAAGGGATTGACGATATCCAGATCCGCCAGAAGGATCTTGCGATCCGGCAGGCTCTCGCGAAGCATGCGGGCAAAATTGACAGCCACCTCAGACTTGCCGCTCCCATAGGCTCCGACAAAAATGAAGAGTCTCGGAAGTTCGTCTTGTCCCTCCTGCATAATCTTGGTGAGAATTTTGTGCATAATCCTGTGACCTTTCCGTCGCGTTCAGATTGACAGCCGACGCTCTCGTGTAATTAAATAGAAGAAGTGATTCGCACCTTTCCAGAGTGCGAATTCCATCAACTCCTACAGAATAACAAAACACGTGACAAACGTATAGGAGGCATAACATGTTCGGATTATTTCGCCGTTCAAAGGATAAGCAGATACAAGAGGTTTCCGCCTCGACGGCTGCCGCTTCCTCGGTAATTTCTTCCTCTGAGTCAGACGGAGCGGATCTTCGGCTGATCGCCGTGATCACAGCTGCGATTGCTCGTTTTCGCGAGAACGAAGGAGTCAAAGTTGGCGATTCGGGCTTCATCGTCCGTCGTGTCCGTCGGATCTGATTCCTCCTTTTCGATGAATTCTCTCGATTTACATTCTTACAAGGAGTCGGTAAAAGCCGGTGCATCCGGCTTTTTCGTTGTCAAATGAAGTATTTTATTCTCTTATGTGACGGGATGGCAGACCTCCCGGTTCCGCAGTTCTCCGGCAAGACCCCCATGGAGATCGCGGTAAAACCAACGATGGATTTCTTAAGCAAGGCCTCCGTAACGGGCATGGTACAGACCGTGCCCGACGGTGTCGAGCCCGGAAGCGGTCCGGCGAATATGTCGGTTATGGGATACGATCCCCGAAGATTTTATACCGGTCGTTCTCCGCTCGAAGCCTTGAGTCTCGGGATCGAGATGTCCGCAACTGATATGATATTTCGTATGAACCTCGTCAGCCTCGATCGGAAGGGACAAGATTACGAGACGTCGGATATGCTGGATTATTCCGCCGGCGAAATCAGCACAGCAGAGGCTCAAGAGCTCGTACTTTTTCTGCGTGACGCTTTTGAGAAAGAAGATATTCATCTGTATCCGGGCAAGAGTTACCGGCACATCCTTTTGTGGGAGAACGGGCCCGGCAATACAATCCTTACGCCTCCTCACGATATTTCCGGTCGAAACATCCGCGAATATCTTCCCAAGGGAGAAGGTTCGGAACGTATCTACGCCATGATGAAGGCATCCGCGGATATTCTTTCTGATCATCCGATAAATCTGAGACGTCGCGCCGCGGGTATGAATACCGCCGATTCGATCTGGCTATGGGGTCAGGGAACGAAGCCGGGAATGTGTGACTTTTTCGAGACTTTCGGCAAAAAGGGCGCCGTCATTTCGGCGGTGGATCTCATCTTCGGTCTCGGACGAGCCGCAGGTCTCGATCTGATCGAAGTACCCGGAGCCACAGGAAATCTGGATACAAATTTTGCCGGCAAGGCAAGCGCCGCCGTCCAAGCTTATGACGATGGTTATGATTACATATATCTCCACGTAGAAGCGCCGGACGAATGCGGTCACCACGGGGATGCCGCCGGCAAAAAAGAGTCCATCGAGCGAATCAGCGAGGAGATCCTGTCTCCTGTATACACCGCCTTGGAATCGCGGCGAATAGCAACCGGTGAAGATTACCGGATTCTCGTACTTCCAGACCATCCCACCCCGGTTACGACTCGGGCGCACAGCGGAGAATCGGTTCCGTTCTTCCTCTATGACAGTGCGTGTCCGAGAGTCACTGACATCAAGGCTTTCAGCGAAGAAGAAGCCCGGAAGACCGGCACGTTCTTCGCGTCGGGACCCGAGCTCTTCACCTACTTTATCTCGTGAATTGATTTCTGTTAAGAATGGAAAAGGGGCTGTAGCAAATGAACGTAAAGGTTCAGAATGCAACAGCCCCAATTTCTTGCTCGAAAATGAAAACAGGATCTCTCACCTTACAGTTCTGCGATGGTCACGCCGTCTTCTCCCTCACCGTAGGTTCCCAGACGAAAGGATCGAACGCGCTTGTCTTTCTTGAGCAGAGTAGCGACGGCGGTTCGCAGCGCCCCGGTACCTTTACCGTGTACGATACGAATTGTCGCGATATTGGTCAGAACGCAGTCGTCGATGTAACGATCCAAAGCTGAAGTTGCCTCATCCATGGTCATCCCAATCAGCATGATCTCCGACTGCATCGTCTGCGCTTTTTGCATGCGAAGCTTATCTGAAGATGCAATTTGTCTGGCAGGAACAGATCCGCCGCGCCGCGTGCTTTTCGCGGAAGTCTTTGGTGTCGCCGGCTCTTCTTCCGGGTAACGCAAGGCGGCAGATTTGACATTCATGCGCATGGCACCGGATTGCAACACGCAAACACCGCGCGAATCCGGACCTTTGACAACGGTGCCTGTGACATCAAATTCCGGAGCATAGTAGAGACCACCGAGACGAATCTCATCCGGTTTCTCCCCGGGAATCGGCCGCTTATCGTGCAGGGTCTTGAGATCATCATCGAGCACAGACAACCCGGCACGAAGATTCTGTCGAATCTTCAGAATCTTCTCCTCGGCTTCCTTCTTCTCTTTCTCCGTGTTGGCGCGACGCACCTCGCGGATCATCTCGTCAACCTCGTCCAATGCTTCGGTAAGAAGTTCCTTTTTCTCTTCCTTGGCCTCTTTTAAGATCGACGCACGCTTCTGCTCGATCATCTCCAATTCCTTTTCGAGGCGCTGCTTCTCTTCTTTGACGTGGTCGCGCATTTCACGAATCTCTTTCTTGAGCTTCTCACTCTCCCGATTATTGCGCTCGGCGGCGGATAAGAGCTCCTCAAATCGCAGCCCTTCATCGGACAACAGTGTCTGAGCGTGGTCAATGATCTCCTGCTCAAGACCAAGTTTACGTGAGATCAGAAACGCGTTGCTGACGCCGGGTAGTCCGATCAACAACCGGTAGGTCGGCGATAACGTATCCGTATCGAATTCGCAACAGGCGTTCTCGACGCCGGTTGTCTCGATCGCGTATCCCTTAAGTTCTTTGTAATGCGTCGTAGCGACGGTCACGGCTCCTCTTTTGCGCAAGGTATCCAGTATGGCAATCGCTAATGCAGCACCTTCCGACGGATCCGTACCCGAACCGAGCTCATCCACAAGAACGAGCGTCGAAGGTGCGGTCTCCTTAAGGATCGAGATGAGATTTCTCATGTGTGAGGAGAACGTCGACAAGCTCTGCTCAATGCTCTGCTCGTCTCCGATATCCGCCAGAACCTTCTCGAAAACACTTACCTCGGAATGGTCGAGCGCAGGGATCTGAAGGCCGGCCATCGCCATGAGCGTCAGAAGCCCGCAGGTCTTCAGTGACACAGTCTTACCGCCCGTGTTCGGACCGGTAATGACGAGTGTCCGGTAACTCTCTCCGATCGAGAAATCAATCGGAACCACCTTCTTCGGATCGATCAGAGGGTGTCTCGCTTTTCGAAGTACAGTTCGTCCTTCGTTATTGAGAAGCGGGCGATTCGCCTTCATCTCAATCGCCAGCGTCGCCTTCGCCGACAGAAAATCGACCCTGGACATCAAAGAATAATCCTCGAAAAGTTCTGCGGATGAATCTGCCACACGGGCGGACAGTTCGGAAAGAATCCGATCGATCTCCTCTTGTTCGCGCGACAGAAGTTCCCGAATTTTGTTATTGGCCTCAACGACGGCTATCGGCTCGACAAAAACCGTTTGTCCGGAGGACGAGGTGTCGTGGATAATTCCCGGTATCTCGCCTCTCTTCTCTGCCTTCACGGGAACGACGTATCGCTCTCCGCGCAATGTAATCAACTGTTCCTGCAAGGCCGTCGGGTGATTCCGGATAATGCGTTCGAGAATATCACGAACACTGGATTGCAGATCCCTGATCTTCCGACGAATCTGGTAGAGAGCTTCGCTTGCGCGATCATTCATCTCTTCTTCCGAAAGAATACAAAAAGAAATCTCTTTCTCGATCGAGGGCAAGGGACGAAGGGCTATGACGCAGGAAAAAAGCTCATTGGTCGTATCCGCAGTCGCGCCCTGAGGCAAGACAGACTTCATCTTCTCTACGGCGCGAAGAAAACTCGCGATCTGCAAGAGACTCTTCATCGGCAATTGACCTTGGGCCACGGAAAGGGCGACCGAAGACCGGATATCCCAGATCCCTCCGAACGGCAATCGTCCCTCGGCAAGAATGTACTTCACCGTGTCATCGGTTTCTTTATGTCGACGGTTCGCTTCGATGATGTCCGATGTAGGCAATAGAGATTCGCAAAGCTCTCTTCCTCCAGTGCTTACAGCCTTTTCCGATAAGCGAAGAAGTATTTTGTCGTATTCCAAAGTGGACAAAGAGCGTCCGTCCAAAAGACGATCCTTGTCTGCCTGTTCAAATGTTGTGTACATAGATTATCCTTCTGTCAGATGTTCTGACGAATGGTCGTCTTTGGGGTCACCGTAAATCTTCGAAGTGTCCTTGAAAAGAGTTACTCCGTAACAGATCGTGGCAAAAGACGACATAAAAACCGGTGGAACAAAGATAATGTGAAGTAAAGTACTGGCGTCATACGGAATGAAGAACACCGCTGCTAGAGCAATGACGAACAGAACCGTCGATGCCTTGCCATACCATTTGGAATGGACGACCACACGCTTCTTCTGAAGAATATAGGCTCCGCCTAAAAGCATGAGAACTTCCTTCACGATGATGAATATGACGACCCACAGGGGCAGACGGGAGATAAGAAAGAGCATGAACGCCGTCGTGAACTGGAAAAGCTTATCGACGAACGGATCGTAGATCTTGCCGAAATCAGAAACCTGATTAAATCGACGCGCGATAAATCCGTCGAGCATATCGGTTACCCAAATCGCGACAAAGAAACAGAATGCGATCATTCCAAAACGTCCGCCCTCCGGACCCGGTTGGCCGCTCAAATAAATGAATACGGCCATAAACGGTATCGCCGCGAGACGAACCGTTGTCAACACGTTGGGTATGGTCCAGGACATTTTGAACTTCATAACTCCCTTAGGACAGAACCTTCGCCCTGCCCAATTCCTCTTCTGTAATCGTCTTTTGCATACGAAGACCTTCTTCAATGTCAACATCGGAGATGCGTCCATCCTTGAAGATGACCAAGCGATTCAGACGTCTGGCATCGATGCATTCGATGGCATGAATGCCCATCAGACTTGCCATCGTTCGATCTCTCAACGTCGGACTGCCACCTCGCTGAAGATGCCCGAGAATCGTCGGTCTCGACTCAATACCAGTCGCTTCCTCAATTCTCTGCGCAATCTCTACGGTCTTGCCTGCGCCCTCCGCGACAATAACGATGTAGTGGTGCTTTCCGGCATTTCTTCCGTCCAGTATAACCTTTACAACATCTTTGTTAAAGTCATACGGATGTTCCGGAATCAGAATAACCTCAGCTCCCGTCGCGATGCCGACATTTAAGGCAATATAGCCGGCGCGGCGTCCCATAACCTCAATGACACTGCAACGTTCATGCGATGACGCGGTGTCCCGCAATTTATCGATCGCTTCCATCGCCGTATTCATCGCTGTGTCATAGCCGATCGTGTACTCGGTAGAGGCTATGTCATTATCAATGGTTCCCGGAAGACCGATGACAGGAATTCCGATTCGAGCCAGATCTCTTGCGCCCCGGTAGGATCCGTCACCGCCGATGACGACGAGAACGTCGATACCGAAGACCTTGCACATCTTCGCACCTTTGAGAACCCCCTCGGGTGTCTCGAAAGTCTTCGAGCGCGCGGTCATAAGGAAGGTTCCGCCTCGCTGCAACTTCTCCGAGACGTCGCGCTTGGTAATCTCTTCTATCTCACCCTTCCAGAGGCCGTGATAACCTCTCTTGACGCCGAGCATCTTATAACCGCTCTTAATGCCGGCGCGAACTACCGCACGGATCGTGGCGTTCATTCCGGGAGCGTCGCCACCGCTGGTCAGAATTCCGATTCCGCGAATTTCGGGGATCTCATTCTCGGCAATTGTATCATAGTTTGTAGCGACCATTTCCTTGAGGCTCGGAATGTTTGTTACGTTATAATCATCTATCATTAGTGTCACCTATTCTTTCTTCATATACGCGAAAAACATTTTCAGACTTTTTCATTATACAGGCATGACAAAAAAAGAAAAAGCTATCGGAAGAGTTTGCGTTTTCAAACACAAAAAAAACGTCGATATTCCAATCAAACGGCCTTGTGCCTTCTAAAATATAGCCAAATTGTCAAAGCCAAAGACCCGGGCGAACTCTTTGAGAATATCATTCTGCGGATCAACGGCGAACTTCTCCGGCAAACGTATACTTCTCTTCTCCCCGGGTAATGCGACAATGACGGGCATCGATCCATGAAAGTACTCAAGCATTGAGAGCAATCGATGAAATCCTTCATCCTTCTCCGTGCCATAGTACCGGATGCAAAGTCGCTGCACATCCTTGTTCATAACGGAGTTCTCCGCCGGTTGCACATCCCTTGTCTCATTCCTTCTATCCGACGGTTGCTCATCCCTTGTCTCGTTGCTGCTCTCCGACGGTTGCGATTGTCGATCTTCGTGCTTGCGCTCGACAACCGTCACCTCACGCTTCGGCGCCGGTCTTCTCGTTTGTGAACCGGCTCTGCGATCCGGAGGCTCCGGTGCTTTATACTTCTCTTCGTCGTTGGGAAGAAGTACCTCGATATGCTCGGCAACGAGTTTGGGCGCTTCATCGAGTCGTATTCTGACCTTGCCCGTTACTTTGAGAACACGATTCTCCTGAAGAATGGGCGCGTACTTGCGTAAAGCCTCCGGAAAAACAATGACTTCGAAGGTTCCCATCATGTCTTCCATGTTCAGAAAAGCCATCATCTCCGTATTTCGGATCGTTTTTGTGGATCGCGAAAGAAGAATTCCCGCCATCTTGACGCGGTCATTGTCGTTCACCGTATGATCCGTAAGTATCTCTTCCTCCGCGTTTCCCGTCAGGAAGGCCGAACTGTCCGTATCTGTCCGGTTCGCGATCGCCAGTGTATAGTCCTCCAAGGGATGACCGGAGATATAAAGCCCGAGGACTTCCTTCTCTCTCGACAGTCTTTCGGCAGCCTTGAATTCCTCTACCGGCGGGTAACTCGGTTCTACGACAGTGTCGTCGCCCGAATCTCCCACCGTGCCAAATAATGAGATCTGACCATCCATTGCTCGTCGCCGCGCGGATTGTAAAAGTGACAGATAGGGGTCCAAGGCTGCCGCCATTGCAGCGCGGGAGACCCCGAAGCCGTCCAATGCGGAGGCGAAGATGAAGGATTCGATCATCTTCTTATTGAGGTCAACCTTCTGCATTCGTCGCAAAAAATCGCCGTACGATACATATTCTCCCCCGGACGTACGTTCCTCAATCAAGCGCGCGATCGCACCTTCGCCCGCGTTCTTCACCGCGGATAAACCGATACGAATCGCGTCTGCCCCCTCTGTAGTAAACTTCAGCATGCTCTTGTTGACATCCGGAGGAAGAATTCGGATCCCCATCTTCTTGGCACAGGCAACATACCACGAGGTCTGATTCAGGTTCCCGCGAAAACTGTTCAGCATCGCAGCCATAAACTCCGTCGGGTAATAATACTTCATATAGGCGGTGTAATAACCGACAACCGCATATGCGGCGGCGTGCGACTTATTGAATGCGTACCCTGAAAACTGTGCGACATCGTCATAGAGTTTGTTCGCGATCTTCTCGGGGACACCGCGCGCCAAAGCGCCGTCCACGTGACGTCCAAGATCATCTTCACCGCCATAGATGAAGAGTTTCCTGTACGTCTCCATGAGTGCGGCCTTCTTCTTACTCATCGCACGACGAATATTATCGGATTGCCCCATCGAGAAACCGGCGAGATCGCGAACGATTTGCATGACCTGTTCCTGATAAACCATGCAACCATACGTCACATTGAGAATCGGTTCCAGAAGAGGGTGATCGTAAGCCAGCGAAGATTTGTCGTGACGAGCTTTGACATACTTCGGAATCTGGTCCATCGGACCCGGACGATAAAGAGAAATTCCCGCTATGATATCTTCCAGAGTTTCCGGCATCAGCTCGGTCATGAAATTCGTCATACCGGAACTCTCCAACTGGAAAATCCCCTCCGTATCGCCGCGGCTGATCATGCGATAAACCTCAGGATCGTCGAGTGGAATCTGGTCATAGTCAATCCAGATTCCGCGATTCTCCATCACATACTCCGCGGCATCGCGCAACACCGTCAGGGTGCGCAGCCCGAGAAAATCGAACTTTAAGAGTCCGATCGCCTCCACATTATTCTTGTCGAACTGAACGACAATCGATTCGTCATTCTTTGACAGAGGGGCCAGGTCCGTCAACGGACGTCCCGAAATGACAACACCGGCGGCATGGGTGGAAGCGTGTCGCGGCATACCCTCGAAAAGAATCGCCGTGTCAATAACTTCTCGTACAAGTGCTTGCGTGTCATAGCTGGATTTCAGTTCAGTGGAGAGTTCGAGCGCTTTCTGAATCGTCATCCCCGGTGTGCCCGGTATCATCTTGGCGAGCCGATCCGTGTCGGAGTAAGGCATCTCAAGCGCGCGGGCGACATCCCTGACACAAGCCCTCGCCGCAAGGGTTCCGAAGGTAATGACCTGGGCAACGCGATCCGCGCCGTATTTCCGGGTGACATAGCTGATCACCTCGGGTCTGCGTTCATAACAAAAGTCAATATCAAAGTCCGGCATGCTCACGCGCTCGCTGTTGAGAAATCGCTCGAAGATTAGATTGTACTTCATCGGATCGATATTCGTAATCGCCAGGGAATACGCGACAAGAGAACCCGCTCCGGATCCGCGACCCGGTCCGACCATAATCTCGTGGTCACGAGCATACTTAATAAAATCCCAAACAATCAGGTAGTAATCCGTAAATCCCATCTGGTTTATGACGGTTAACTCATAGTCAAGCCGTTCCATATACTGATCGCGCTTGGCAGATTCCGGTTTCCCGTCGAGCCTCTTCGCCAAACCGGTCAGAGAAAGGTCGCGCAGATATTTCTCATGATCCGTATACGCCGAAGGAATCTCAAAAGACGGCAGATGAATATCTCCGAAAACATAACCGGCATCACATCTTTGGGCGATTCGCACGGTATTCTCGATCGCGGACGGAATATTCGGAAAGAAATCCCGCATCTCCGCTTCGGAGCGAACATAGAAATCCTCCGTCGGCATGCGCATACGATCCTTGTCCGATATGTGTTTACCTGTCTGCATACAGAGAAGAACATCGTGAGCCTTGGCATCTTCCCGAAGCATATAATGACAATCATTGGTCGCGACAAGAGGAATTCCCGTCTCCGCCGATATGCGGATCAGGTGAGCATTCACTCTCGCCTGCACCGGAATCGTGTTGCTTTGAATCTCAAGAAAGAAATTATCGCGGCCGAAAACGCGATCATACCACTCGGCTGTCTTGCGGGCTTCCTCATACTGCTCGCCGATAATCGCCTGTGAAACTTCGCCGGCCAGGCATGCGGAGAGAGCGATAAGACCTTCGTGATATTTCTCAAGAAGCTCACGATCGATACGAGGGCGATAATAGAAGCCTTCGGAAAACCCCGCGGATACCAGTCGGTTCAGGTTCATGAGGCCCGTCTGATCCTTTGCCAGAAGTATCAGATGGTATGGATCCCGATCCGCGTTACCTTCTTTCTGCATACGACCGCGCGGTGCAACATAACACTCACACCCGATGATCGGATGAATTCCCTCTGCCTTCATGATCCGATAGAAATCTACGGTACCATACATGACTCCATGATCCGTGATGGCACACGATGTTTGTCCAAGTTCGCGAAGACGCGCCGCCAGAGCCTTGATCCGGATTGCGCCGTCCAACAGGCTGAACTCTGTATGAAGATGCAAATGAACAAATCCACTTCCCGGCACGGCCATGCGTTATGATCCTCTCTGTTTGAATTCAATCAAGAATGGATACGGCCTTTGACAGCGACAAGAAGGTCCCGAAGACGGGCAGCCTCCTCGAACTCGAGCTTGGAAGCGGCTTCCTTCATCTCCTTCTCCAGACGCTTGGCAATCTTCTGAAGTTCCTGCTTCGAAAGATCCGGCGCCTTGTCTGTAAGGAGATTCTCCAACTGTTTCTCGTCGACACCTTCCTCGCGACTGATCTCTTCGATCGTGTCGAGAACGCCCCGAACTTCTTTGCGAATACTCGTCGGGGTGATACCGTTCTTCTCATTATACGCGATTTGGATCTCACGTCTTCTGTTCGTCTCTGAAATTGCGGCGAACATACTGTCTGTGATCTGATCTGCATAAAGAATGACCATTCCGTTAACATTGCGGGCCGCGCGCCCGATGATCTGAATCAAGGATCTCGCGGAGCGAAGGAAGCCTTCCTTGTCCGCGTCCAGAATCATGATGCGTGAGACTTCCGGAAGGTCAAGACCTTCGCGAAGCAGGTTGATTCCGACAAGAACGTCAAAGACACCCTGTCGCAGGTCGCGTAACAACTTCATGCGTTCGACCGTATCGATGTCGGAATGGAGATACTTGACCTTGATCCCTTCGTTGGCGAGGAAAGCGGAGAGATCCTCCGCCATCTTCTTGGTTAATGTCAAAACGAGTGATCTCTCATTCCGGCCTGTGGCCTCCTTCAGTTCAGAAAGGATGTCATCAATCTGTCCTTCCACCGGCCGTACCGCAATCTGAGGATCCACAAGTCCTGTCGGACGAATGATCTGCTCCGCAGTCTGAAGACTGTGCTCGGCCTCATATACCGAAGGTGTCGCGGAGACAAAGAGAGCTGTACGCATCTTCTTCTCAAACTCTTCGAAGCGAAGCGGTCGGTTGTCATAGGCAGACGGAAGACGAAACCCATATTCCACAAGGCTGGTCTTGCGCGACCGATCACCGTTAAACATCGCGCCGATCTGCGGAATCGAAACGTGTGATTCATCAATCATCAGAAGATAATCATCCGGGAAGAAGTCAAGGAGTGTATAGGGCGGCGATCCCGGTTCTCGCGAAGACAGATGCCGTGAATAGTTCTCTATCCCCTTACAGAACCCCGTCTCGCGGAGCATCTCCAGATCATAACGCGTCCTCTGCTCCAGACGATAGGCCTCGATGATCTTGCCCTGCTCCCGCAGCTCCTGCAATCGAAGATCAAGCTCCGCCTCAATCGTGACCAAAGCCTTCTTCATCTTCTGCTGACTCGTCGCATAGTGCGACGCGGGAAAGATCGCGGTGTAATTGCGCGCCCACTGGATCTTGCCGGTGATCGCGTCTACCTCCGTAATCCGCTCAATCGTATCGCCGAAGAAAGTGACGCGGGTCAAGAGATTCTCACTGGACGGGGGGAAAATGTCAATGGTGTCTCCGCGAACGCGAAAAGCACCGCGCTTCACCTCAAAATCATTCCTCGCATACTGAAGAGAGATCAATTCGCGAATGATCTGATCTCGATCCTTCCTCATGCCGGGACGAAGACTGAGCATCATCTCCCGATAATCCTCCGGGTCTCCCAACCCGTAAATGCAGGATACGGAAGCGACGACGATCACGTCCCGCCGCTCCAGAAGAGACGATGTGGCAGAATGCCGCATCCGGTCGATCTCATCGTTGATCGCGGAATCCTTCTCAATATACGTATCGGATGCAGCGATATACGCTTCCGGCTGATAATAATCGTAATACGACACGAAGAATTCCACGGCGTTATCCGGGAAAAATGCCTTAAACTCGGCGCAAAGCTGCGCCGCCAGCGTCTTGTTATGAGCGATGACAAGCGTCGGTCTCTGCAGGCGTTCGATAATATTCGCCATCGTAAATGTCTTGCCGGATCCGGTGACTCCCAGCAAGGTCTGCGCAGCCAAACCTTCTCGGATTCCGTTGACGAGTTTATCGATCGCCGCGGGCTGATCTCCCGTAGGCCGCATATCCGACGCAAGACGGAACGGACGCTCCTCCAATACGACCGGAACTTCGCTTCGACCCGAACCCTGATCCTTCATACTCATTCACCTTACCCAATCGAAAAATTTGATATACATTCTAACGACATTATACGGGAACCAGAACAAATGTTCAACACGTCGTATGCGAGAAGAAAATTCAACGATTTTCGTTTTTTTGAAGGATGGACTGCACTTTTCTGCAAAAATGTACTATGATACTAAACGATGAAAGAAACCCTTATATTCTTAGGAGGAAAGCAATATGTACCCAGCGATTCCCGTGACAATGACGAAGAATCCCAAGCAGAAGCCCGTCCCGGGTCAGCCGCTTCCATTTGGCCAGAACTTCACCGATCACATGTTCATCATGGATTACGTCGAAGGTCAGGGGTGGATTAACCCAAGAATCGAGGCGTACGCTCCCTTCCTGATCGAGCCTTCCGCCATGGTATTCCATTATGGACAGGCTGTTTTCGAAGGACTCAAGGCCTATCGTTGTCCGGATGGGACCATAAATCTTTTCCGTCCCCGGTTGAATTATGAGCGAATGAATAACTCGGATGAGCGTCTCGTAATTCCTGCTCTTGACGAAGATTTCTGCGTGTATGCGACGAAGGAACTCGTATCGCTGGATCGCGACTGGATTCCTTCCGGCGAGGGAGAGTCCCTCTACATTCGCCCCTTCGTGATCGCTACGGATCCCTATCTCGGTGTGCGTCCTTCGTACACGTACCGTTTCATGATCATTCTCGCACCGTCCGGCGCATACTATCCGCAGGGCATCAATCCGGTGAAGATCTATGTCGAAGATAATTACGTCCGTGCCGTCAGAGGCGGAACCGGTTTCACCAAGTGTGCCGGAAATTATGCTTCCAGCCTGATCGCCCAGGATATTGCACACAAGAAGGGTTACGTTCAGGTTCTTTGGCTGGACGGAATCGAGCAGAAATATATCGAAGAGGTCGGTTCTATGAATATCCTCTTCGTGATCGACGGTAAATTGGTAACACCTGCGCTGAACGGCAGTATTCTCCCCGGTATCACGCGTCGCTCCTGCATCGAGCTCGCCAAATCCCTCGGCATGGAAGTTGAAGAGAAGCGCCTATCGATCGACGAGTTGATCGAGGCCGGCAAGTCCAAGCGACTTACGGAAGCCTTCGGATCCGGCACCGCCGCCGTCATCTCTCCGGTCGGTGAGCTGAAGTATGAGGACACGGTCATCACGATCAACGACAACAAGATCGGACCGGTTGCCCAGCTCTTCTATGATACGATCACAGGAGTCCAGAAAGGGCTTCTCGAGGACAAGTACGGTTGGACGATCAAGGTCTGATCAGATAACGACATTCTGCCTGCAAATCAACCGTATAACGTTTTACATTGTTTGCTAAGAAGAAATCCAAAGAATAAAGGCTGTCTCAAATGACTCAATACGAAGTCAGATGAGGCAGCCTTTTCATCAGGTCCTATTCTTTCTCTTGCGGGAAAACTACACCCCACTCTTTTCGCAGAGAATCCATCGTATCCATAAGTGACAGCGTTTCGTGCAGCGGCATGACGTCGCTCTCCTTGTGACCGGCCCGCACCTGTCGGCAAACCTCCATCGCTTCGTACTGGTATCCTGTACCTTCCCAGGATGGCGCATACGTCTCTGTCGGAGTGTCGAAACCCCAGCCGTCCTCCGTCTTCTTGTAGAGTGTTGCGGAGTCCGCCATCCAGAAAGAATGCACGCGGATCATACCCTCGGTTCCGATGATCTGCATCTCATTCGGAAGATTTCTGTCGATGGCGACCGTCGCCTTCGCCGTTCTGGGAATAAAGGAGAACTTCGACCGGTGGCAGTCATAATAGAAAATGATATCGAATGACGCGTCGACGCCGGTATCCGCGAGAGATGCCGTTGTCTGTATGGATTGCGGAGGTCCTCCGAAGAGCCAGGAGAAATAGGAGACGGGATAGATGCCCAGGTCCAGAAGCGCTCCGCCGCCCATCTCCGGAACAGCTGTCCGGTTATCAAGTGAAGTCATCAAGACCATACCAAAATCGCAATTCGCCGCAATCACATCGCCGATTCGCCCCTCCTTGATCCAGGTGCGAACCTTGCGCGATACCGGAAGGAATCTTGTCCACATCGCTTCCATGAGAAAGACATCACTCTTTCTGGCCTGTTCAATCATGCGGACCGCCGAGGGAGCATTCAACGCAAAAGGCTTCTCACAAAGAACCGCCTTGCCCGCGCGGAGAAAAAGAAGCGTAGCCTCCTCATGTTGCGGATTAAGGTTTGCCACATAAACGGCGTCTACCGTCGGATCCGCGGCAAGATCCTCATACGAAGCATAGGCCTTCGCCTCGGGAAAATCCTGAGAGAATTCCGAAACAAGCTTCTTTGAACGCTCGAAACTCCTGGATGCGGCACCGGCAAATGTTATTCCTTCCGCATAAGGAAGGCCGCCGACAAACTTCCTGGCGATACGACCGGACCCGGCAACGGCAAAACGAAAATCAGACATAATCGTCTCCTCTCTCCCCATCCATTCGGGGTCTTCAGCGCATCAGGCTCTGATCCGCCGCATCATCTCAATACACATCCGCCCGTTATGATACGGGCATTTCCAAGGACCTGCCAATTCACGCTTCTCATCGTGGGAACCGTTCTCATACGTTGTCCAGTACCACTCACCGGACGGGGCCTTTATTTCCTTCCCGATATATTCAAGTATAGCGGCCATCGAAAGGAGATGCGCCGGAGTGAACTTTTCCCGGCCGGCGTCATTCAATATTCCGACGACGGCTTCCGCCTGAACCCACCAGTCGCGTTTCGTGTCATCCCTGCCGTTCTCACACTCGAAGTACACGCCGCGTGTCGTGTACGCTTTGCGCATCACATGATCATAAAGCGCCTTGGTCGTCGGTGCCGTTCTATCTCGAAGATCATCATCTCCGATTGTTGCGACGGCGCGGTCGATCAGCCAGGAGGCTTCGATATCATGTCCGTACGAGTGAAGATCCAGAAGTGACACAAGATTTGTATCGAAAAAAACGTCCAAACGTACGCGTTCCTTGTTATACATCGATTCCGTCAGGCAGGCGACAGAATAACGAAGCGCTTCCAGAACGTCCGCATCCCGCGTCGCTTCAAAAAAAACCGTATAAGCTTCCATAATATGAAGAACGGTATTCATCGTTCGATCGGCGATAATGCCGTTCTCCGACAGTTCCTCATTGCTCACAGGTAAATAATCCCTCGACAGCTGTTCGCGGTATCCCGTGGGTGTCCGCCATTTCGCTTCCAAAAGTCGAAACAAATCCATCGCGCAGGAAAGAGCCTTCGGTTCACCACTAGCGAGTGCGTATGTAGATAAAGCGTAAATCCCGAAGGCCTGATTGTAGGAATGTTTGAAATCCTGAAGCGGTTCTCCTGCATAATCTAGCATCCAGTAGAGTCCGCCATAGGATGGGTCCAGCGCCTTCTCAACAAGAAATCTGTAGGCATGGTCAGAAGCCCGAAGATATTCATCCCGCCCGGTTACGCGATAGGCGTCGGCAAATGTATAGAGAATCCGGGAATGCAGTATCACGCCTTTCGGAGCTTCCTTGTCGATCCGGCCGATATTATCGACATATCCGAAAAAACCGCCGTTCTCATCATCCCGCAAACGCAGCCAGAAGGGTAAGATTTCCTCCGTAAGCATTTGCTTAGCTACCTTACGCAAATCCGAATACGTATTCATGTATGCCTCCGGTCCTTAAAATCTCTCCCTTCATTATAACGTAAGGAGAGGTCTCATTATTTGAATCCGCGTGATTTTCGAGAAGATATTCTAAAAAGATCAACATTCTTCCGATGCTTTTCGTGCGATATAATGAGAAGCGAAATAGAAAAAGGAGTAACAAAATGACAACAAACAATAACACCCCTACAACCACGGATGGTTTCTGCGAAGGCGATCGGTTTTGCGGCCTTGTCGTCGCGGATTACGAAGATAAGGAATATCATTTCACGGTCGATGGCACAGATGTCCATGTCATCAAGAAACAGTCTTCCCCATTATCTGATCGATTGTGTGTAGGCTTCTTGTTTCTTCTCGAAAAACCCGTCCGTTTCCGCCTTGATGTTCTTGTGCCGGAGGACTGTTATAACGCCAACTGCACGCTGAATGACAAAGAACTTCTCGGCTTCTTCTCGAAGGAAATCCCCGAGAATCCGGAATATTCGGTCCCCGGTAATTGCGGCGGATCACACGAGAAATACACGACATTAGCTCCGGGAAAATTCCAGTCGATCAATTTCCGATGGGAATCCGGAGATGTACTTAAGTTCTTCTTCTACTTCAAGGAACAGGTGTGATCGACGCTGTCCCGGCGAAAGATGTCTCCGAAGGTTGTGTCGGCGAAGGTGCCAGCGTGACTCCGGCTTCATAATCGCTCATCGACACACCGATATGTGTGCCCTTCATGATTGCACCAAGGATGATATATGCCGTGGCATTGATTCTCTTCTCCAACTGTCCTTCCGGCAAGGATGCTTCCAAAGTCTCGAGCGAGTCATAATTCGTCCTGCGAATTAGGCCGCCGTTCTCCTGCAGATCGAGATTCTTCGTCTCTTTCATCTCCTCAATCTTGGCGAAGTTGTAGTCGTACGACTCGAAAAAAACGATCGGGATGCCGGCACTGTCAAACGGAACATAGTCCGATTGCGTCAAAGTCACTTCGCGATAAATCTCCATATATGGATCTGCATCGAGATTGATCTGCTGGCCGCTCTGGTTGTATAACAGATCGACGCCGTATAAATAGGACAATCGACCGTCATAACAAACATCATAGGCTTCGTACAGCTTCCTGCGCATCGCGTATTTCATATTATCGGCAACGGAATTCATCCCTGAACTCGCGTACAGCTTATCGCCGGCAAAGATGCTCTCGATACAGTACATGGCGTCGCATGCTTCGATCTCTTCCTGACTCATAGCGCCGAGAAAGGCTCTGGCTCCGGAGAACTGGTCGTTACCGGCGCCGAATGCAACAAGGATGACATCGTACGCGGGTTTCGCTTCGGCAATCTGTTGCGCAAGCGTAAGTAATGCCCCGATCCCGCAGGCATTGTCCTGTATCCCGTCAAAATCCGGAACGGTCTGCGCATCTTCCTGCCCGTAAACGGTATCATAATGAGCTCCGACGATGACGGTCTTGTCCGAAGGCGTTAAGATGCCCTGTTCATTCGGGATCATGAATCCCTCGCCGGAGATCCGGACAATATAATTCGTCGAGTAGCCCAGTCCGCTTGCCGCCGTAAAGACCTGTTCTTCAACCGAATATCCAAGTGCGGAAAACGCATCCTTAATAAAGTCGCCCGCACCCTTCTCCTGGGCGGAATAGGCCTTGCGATAGGGGAATTGCCCGCAAAGTTCCCGGGCGATATCCGCACCATACTGACCAAAATCCGCCGGAATCGGGGTGTCTTCCTCAGTATCCGCGGAACACCCTGTCGCTGCAAGACCGATTCCCATCCATAGCGCAAGCACGAAGCAGATCACCCGCTTCGTTATTTCCGGTCTTCGCAGCTTCGGTTCCGAAAAAAATGGCATGACCCTTATCCTCCGGTTATAGACAAATGTTGCGAAGAAGGTCATCAAACAACGTATATGCCTCGTCGGATGTAACCTTCTCAATGCGCGGTTTCCCCTCTTCGGAGACGCGAACGACAGAGTACGACTCCGAACGACCGTCAAAATTCTTGACGATACGCTTCAGGAGCGTATCCTTTGTCACACCCTTCACAACGGTCGGGAGCTGATGTCTTGTATACAGCGCGTGCAGTCTATCGGATCGATAATGCGCATACATTCCGAGGGCGAGCGCCTCCCCATGCGTGTATTGAAGGAAGCGGAAATGTCCCTCGATGGCCTCGGCAATCTCCTGTCCAAAGGTCAGCAGTTGCGGGTTCTTCTCGTGTATGTGCTTGCGCGTGCGGATACATTGATCAATCAAATCCCCGAGACTCAATCGGGATGCCTCCAGGAGCGTCAACAAGTTCGGTTCCTCTGTCAATCCGTACTGTATAACCTGTGCGATACCATTGGCATAGTATCGTGCAGGTAAAGTCTTAAGATAGTCCGTGTCGATTAATACATGAACCGGAGAGTATGTTATGCCGATCCTGTTCTTGTAGCTCATAAAATTCAGATGAGCGGATTCCGCTACAGAGGAATCAATCATGGCAAGAAGTGAAGTCGGCACCTGAATGTAATCAATCCCTTTGTAATAGGTCGCGGCGACAAATGCGGCAACATCGATTACCCCTCCGCCTCCCAAGGCAATGAGTAAATCCTGTGGGCCGAATTCCATATCCGTCAGACGTTCATATGCCATACGAATCGCGTCAAAAGACTTCGATGCCTGACTTCCGTCAATGACGATGACTACCGGCTTGCAGCCGCTCTTCTCGAACTGACGGATGAAATCAGCAATATAATATCCGGACACCTCTCGATCCGTGATAATGGCGACCTTCGCGTGTTCCAGCCTCGCGCGAAAAAGGTCGGCGAGACATGTTTGCGCATACGATGATCCGCATTCGACGGAATACGATGTTCCGGCGCCGATTCTCGATAACTCCATAGACCCTCCTAAAATACCTTCACCTATCATATCATTTTCCTGTGCGGTTGACATCCATGTGCCGGCAAAAAGAATTTATGTTCTTCCTTCATTCGCTCAACATGGTATTAATCATGTTATACTTTATAACAAATCCACGCGGATCGAGGTCAAGCGAACGCATGTTAAACATCCGAAGTCGTTCGAGAATTTTTCAATCCAATTGTGTGATGAGGTTGCTGATTACAGTGTCTCTTGTGATTGTGCTGTGCCTCTATTCCCCAGTCTCGATACTTCTTGCGAAGAATCCCGACTCAGTCTCCGATAGGGGGATCGACTCGACCGACACATCCGCCACATCATCTACAGTGGATTCCCCCCCAGCCACCGAATCCGAATCCGTTCCGGCGGAAGCTGTTGATGTCCCACCCTCCGAGACTGATCCGGTAACGGGGTTTACGATCGATGCTTCCGAGTTTCTCGTGATTGCCACGTCTCGAGGTGTATCTTTATTATCGCACACGATTCCCGACAGACGCAGTATACCCGCCGCATCCAAGCTGATGACAGCGGTTATCGCTTTGGAAGCGCTCCCGTCTGACGAAGATATCCCGGTTACGGAGAAAGCCCTCGACATCGACAAGAAGAGTCCGTCACCGATTTCGCTGAAGATCGATCAGAAATACACGGTGAAATTTCTGGTTTCGGCCATTATTCTGCGGAACTCGGATGCCGCGGCCTTTATGTTGGCCGAATATATCTCGGAGAATGAAGTCGACTTTGTTGAACGGATGAACGAGACTGCGAAGAATCTGTCCATGAATGATACAAATTTTGTCAATACGTCCGGCCAGAGCGTCTTACAAGGAATTCCGGGTGATGTGAATTCGGGTTTTACGAGCGAACAGTACTCGACGGCATCGGATCTTGCGATCTTATTTCGCTATGCACTGAACCTCAGTGCTTTTCGAGAGATCTTCACCGAATACAGTTTTCTTCAGTTTCAGGAGGATGGGAAGCCGTTAACTCTCTCGAGTTCTGTTCTTTCCGCATGGGGAATCGAAGAGATTAAGGGAGCCAGCCTCTTCACTCCGTCTTTTTCGGATTCTGTTTCAGAGAGTTGTCTGTTCGCACTCGCGCAAAAGGGTGACCTTGAGGTGATTCTCCTGACGACGGGAATTCCTGATCAATCTTCGTATCAGACCCTTCATGATCTTGTCGATGTGACGTTCTCTTCTTTCGAGGTCTCGCCTCTCATCGAAGCGGGAGATCCTTATCGAGAAGTCGCTGTCGCCGGTGTTACGAACCCTGTGAACGCAGTTTTCCGCGCAACCGTTCTCTATGCGCATCCGATCGGGCAATCCTTCTCCATTCCGGTATCGGAATTCATTCCTTCCGTATTTACAACGTTGCCGATCAAGAAAGGCGATGTTCTCGGACAGGTTCGATTGACGCTGGAGGATGGCACACAGGTGACCACGGAGGTGGTTGCCTCGGATAATATGGTCGTAAATGAGAACTTCTTCACATCTACCGCCAAGTTAATTGAATCGAACCGAAACATCGGATATTTGATCGCCGCCTGCATTCTCGGGTTATTTTTCCTCGCTATTCGGGTAGTCATACGATTTTTTACAGGCAAACGCAAATCATACGACCGGAAATAGTTGGAAGTTTCGAATGGAGTCACTGCGTTTTTTGTTCAGAGGCTTACTTTTCACGTTTTCACGACCCGGATTTATGCTAAAATATTTAGATTAGAATTTTGCAGGGACTTGAGGTGTTACATGTCTTCATCAACAAATCATCCGACCGTCGTCCGCACACGATTTGCTCCGAGCCCGACAGGGTTTATGCATGTCGGTAATTTGCGCACCGCGCTGTATGAATACTTGATCGCCCGTTCTTTGGGCGGAATCTTCGTCCTCCGTATCGAGGATACTGACCGGGAGCGTCTTGTCGACGGAGCCGTTGATACGATTTACCGCACATTGGAGACGGCGGGTCTTCACCACGACGAAGGCCCGGATTTGGGCGGACCATACGGTCCTTATGTCCAGAGCGAGCGTTACGGTTTATATAAGCCTTTCGCGGAGCAACTCGTCGCGGCCGGCAAGGCGTATTACTGTTTCTGTACCCGAGAGCGTCTGGATTCACTTCGCGCGGAAGGAAGCGAGATCGCGGGTTATGACCGCCATTGCCGCGATCTTCCGAAGGATGAGGTCGTCAGACTGCTTTCCTCCGGTACGCCGTATGTCATTCGCCAGAGGATGCCGCTTGAAGGAACGACGACATTCTCCGATTGTGTTTTCGGTGAGATCACGGTTCCCAACAAAGAGCTGGAGGATCAGATACTGATCAAGGCGGACGGTTATCCCACGTATAATTTCGCCAATATTATTGACGACCATTTGATGCAGATCACCCATGTGGTCCGCGGCAGTGAGTATCTCTCTTCGGCGCCGAAGTACAATCTTCTCTACGAGGCTTTCGGTTGGGACGTTCCTGTTTATGTACATCTCCCTCTCATTCAAGGACGCGGGGCGGACGGCGTCGTTTCGAAGCTGTCGAAGAGACACGGTGCGACGGGATTTGAGGATCTTATCGCGCAGGGCTTCTTATCCGAAGCCGTCATCAATTACATCGCTTTGCTCGGCTGGTGTCCGAAGGATGACAACCGGGAGATTTTTTCGCTTGAGGAACTCACACAGGTTTTCTCGATCGACGGGATCAGTAAATCTCCCGCCATTTTTGACTATGATAAGCTCGAGTGGTTTAACGGTGAGTACATTCGCAAGATGTCTGAGGAAGAGTTCCTCCGGCACGCGAGAGACGCGTATGTATCCATACTTCCCGACAGGCCGGAAGCGTACTCGACGATGACGGAGATTCTGAAGCCGCGAATTACAAGGTTTTCGCAGATTGTTGAGAAGCTTGCCTTCGTGAGAGATCTCCCGGATTATGATCCGGAAATTTATGTTCACAAGAAGAGTAAGACGACCCGGGAGAATTCCCTCCGGGCGTTGCAGCAGGCCAAGGAAGTCCTTCATCAGGTAGAAGCATGGGACAGGGATACGATTACAACAGATCTCACCGCGCTTGCCGAGAGTGAAGGCGTGAAGAACGCTCAGATCCTCTGGCCGGTTCGCATCGCTGTTTCCGGAACCCTTGTAACGCCCGGCGGAGCGACGGAGATTCTTCTGATCCTGGGTCGCGAGGAATCTTTGCGACGTATCGATGACGGAATCGCCCGACTCTCATCAACACCGGTAAATTGATTCATCAGGAGAAGGTGGTATATATGGCAGAACAGACAAGTAATTTCATTTTTGATATGATCGATACGGATATCGCGCCCGGCGGCCAGTTTGAGGGGATGACCGTTCATACGAGGTTTCCTCCGGAGCCGAACGGCTACCTGCACATCGGTCATGCGAAGGCTTTATATATCGATTTTTATACGGCACAGCGATACGGCGGACTTTGTAATCTTCGCATGGATGATACGAATCCGACGAAGGAAGACGAAGAGTATGTCGACGCGATCAAGGAAGACATCCATTGGCTCGGATATGATTGGGGCGATCGGTTCTATTATGCGTCCGGATATTTTGAGCAGATGTACGATTTTGCTCGCGAGCTGATCGACAAGGGACTCGCTTACGTCTGTGAACTGACAGCGGAACAGATGCGCGAAATGCGCGGCGATTTAACGAAGCCGGCGACCAGCCCGTTTCGCGATCGTCCGATCGAAGAGAGCCGGACACTTTTCGAGCAGATGCGCGCAGGTGTTTATGAGGACGGCAGAATGACGCTGCGTGCGAAGATTGATCTGGCATCGGGCAACTTCAACATGCGCGATCCGGTGATCTATCGTATCAATCATGTCTCTCATCACCAGACGGGAGATAAATGGTGCATCTATCCGATGTATGATTTTGCACATCCGATCGAAGATGCGATGGAGGGAATCACACACTCTCTCTGTTCGCTGGAGTTTGAGTCACACCGCCCGCTGTATGACTGGGTCATCCAGAATTGCTCTGTTCCGGCGAAGCCCCGACAGATCGAGTTCGCGCGTCTCGGCATCAACTACACGGTTCTATCGAAGCGCAAGCTGCGGAATTTGATCGAGACCGGGCGCGTGACCGGGTGGGATGATCCTCGCATGCCTACGCTCTGCGGCCTTCGACGCAGAGGTTATACGGCGGCGGCCATTCGCAATTTCCACGAGCGCAACGGTGTGTCCAAGGTGAACAGCGTCGTCGATTTCGCCTTTCTCGAGCATTGTCTTCGGGATGAACTGAACCGGACCGCGAAGCGCGTGATGGCGGTTGTTCAACCCGTGAAGCTTGTTATTACGAATTATCCGGAGAATCAGACCGAGATTTTCGAGGTGGAGAACAATCCGGAGAATCCGGCGGAAGGCATGCGCAGCGTGTCCTTTTCGAGAAATCTTTACATTGAGGCGGACGACTTTCAGGAGGCTCCCGTCGGCAAGTTCTTCCGAATGTTCCCCGGCAATGAGGTTCGTCTCAAATCCGCTTACGTGATTCGCTGTACCGGTTGTGTCCGCGATGGCGAGGGCAATATCGAGGAAGTTCATGCGACCTATGATCCGGAGAGTCGGGGCGGGAATACGTCGGACGGCCGAAGAATCAAGGCGACGATTCATTGGGTCGACGCGGTTACGGCCGTTGACGCGGAGGTCCGTCTCTACGACAGTCTCTTTACGACTCCGGAGCCCGACCTTGCGGATTGCGATTATCTCTCCTATGTGAATCCCAACTCGTTAACCGTGATGCCGAACGCCAAACTCGAAGCGTCGCTTCAGACGGCTCGGCCTTCCGAAGGATTCCAGTTCCTTCGCTTGGGATATTTCTGTGCGGACAGCAAGGACTCCTTGCCGAACCGGCCGGTATTTAACCGCTCCGTGTCACTGAAGGACAGCTTCAAGGGCTGATCATTTTATTAGGATGGATACAAATATGACCGAACAGACTCCGGAGATGAAGCGGAGCCGACTTCCTGTCGTGCTCTCCGTTCTCCGTCTTCTCCTTTTGCCTTGTATTGGCATCATCGTTTTACAGTGCCTCGCACCCTACCAGCAGCGTTTTGACGAATCGGTGTACTTCAACGGCCATTGGTTCACGGCGCTTGAGGAGAGATTTTTCTATAATTACCTCATCCTTCTTTTGGTTTATGCGATTCTCTACTTCCTTCCCTTTTTTCGCGTATCTTCGATCGCGATGAGCCTCGTCGTATTTCTCTTTGGTCTAGCGGAGCATTATGTCGTTCTATTTCGCAATATGATCATTTATCCGTGGGACCTGGACAGCATCGGTCTCGCAGCAAACGTCAGCGGAACCTATGACTTTGCCCCGACGACCGAGGTATTTCTCGCACTGTTTCTCTTCTTGATCATGATAGGCCTGTCATTTGTCGGTAAGGATCCCAAACTACATTGGTTCATAAGAACGGTGGCGGTGCTGGTTGTTCTTGTCGCCGGCTCGTTTTACTTTCAGTTCTTTGTCATGAACCGCTCGAATCAAGTGAAGTCCGGTATCGGCTTCTATTACACGCTTGTTAACTATAACTTCGAGAACGGTGTCCTCTTAAATTTCTGTTACCATCTGCAGTTTCTTGTCCATGCGGAGCCTGAGGGCTATAACCGGGAAGCTGTCGAGGTCAATCTCTCCTCCTATTCTCCGACGAACGAGAGCATTGTTCCCGACCAGGTCAAGCCGGATGTCATCATGATTATGAGTGAAGCCTTTAGTGATTTGCGTTCGATCTCTGACTTCCCGACGTCGGAACCGGTGATGCCGTTCTACGATTCTCTCTCCGATGATCCGAACTGTATCAAGAAGACCTTGATTACGTCGGCTTTCGGCGGAAACACGGCAAATTCCGAGTTCGAGGTCCTGACGGGAATGTCGATCCGGTTCTTCTCTCCCGGTACGTATCCGTACAAGCATTACATTCGTAACGATGTAACTTCGATCGCTTCTCTTCTCGGGGATAACGGGTATCAGATATCCGCCTACCATCCCTTTGATCTGACAGGATGGAATCGCAACAATGTCATGCCGCATCTCGGGTTTCCGTCCTTTGTCGGAGAGGACGTATTCGATCTCCCGAAACGATATCGGACCTATATCAGCGATTATTCCGCTTTCTCTCAGTTGATATCCGAATATGAGACGAAGCGTGCCGCGAATCCGGATCAGCCGATTTTCGAGTATCTGATTACGATTCAGAATCACGGCGGGTATGCCTCGAAGGAAACACTTCCCTTTACGGTAGCACCTACGCTCGATAAAGATTATCCGCAGGCAACGCAATATTTATCTTTACTGCGTATGTCGGACGAGGCTTTGTCCATGCTCATTTCATATTTTGAAGAGGTCACCCGGCCAACCGTTATCATCCTATACGGAGATCATCAGCCGAATCTCGCCGATGGATTTCAGGACGATCTGAAGACCATGGCAAGTGATGCCGGAGAGGACCCGTACGCGCCTCTTTCGCGATATCGGACACAACTGATGGTCTGGGCAAACTATGATATTTCTGCGAGCGAACTTGCATCGATGGAAGAAGAAATGATCAGCAATAACTACGTTCTTCCCTACCTTACCGACATTCTCGGTATCGAAAGGACGCCGTTCCTGCAATTCGAGATGGAGATGCACGATGCGATTCCCGTGTTAACCGAGAATTATCTGATCACATCTGACGGAACCTTATTCAGCGGCGGAGACGCAAATCTACCGCCGGAGATCAAGAATTATCTGACAACATATGAATATTATCAATATTATGTATTGCACAATGCCGAAGAGAATCGATAACCCGTGATATAACACTTCGTCTCTCCCGCCCGCAGGATCGGGCTCGGGAAATGTTCGTGATGAATCGCGTCGGGATAGAGCTGGGCTTCCAGACAAACGCCGGCAAATTGATCATAAACATGCCCGCCCTTGCCGACCGTATTCTCCGTATGATTTCCGGTATACACTTGGATGCCCGGGAAATTGGTGAGCACCTCCATCCGGCGACCGGAAATCGGCTCGCAAAGAAGCGCCGCAAGGCTCACCCGGTCTCCCGAGCCCGTAAGGCAGTAGTTCTGGTCGAGCCCGCGCGAAGAAATCAACTGCGGATCATCCTGCCGCATCGTTTCGGAAAGATTCTTCTCTTGCGCGAAATCAAATACCGATCCCTTCGTCTCGAAAAACGCTCCGTCCGGAACATTATCGGGTCCTTTTACGGTCATTACCGTCGATGCAAGCTGCAGCCGATGGTCTTTCACAGACCCTCCGTCATGTCCCAAAAGATTAAAATAGGAATGGTTCGTCGGAGCAAAAAGAGTGTCGGCATCACTCGTGCCGCGATAAACAATGAGAAGCGTGGCATCCGTCGACCAAGCGTATACCACCTCAGCCCTGAGATTGCCCGGAAGTCCGGAAGTTCCTGCGGGTGACACATGAGTGAAGAGTACAGCCTCACCTTCAACCTCAAACGAGTGATCAATACCCGTCGCGCTAAGATACTCACAGGCTTCCAACTCGGAGAGGACCCTGCCGTTCCAGTACACAGTCTGAAAAGACCCGGGTCCGCCGTGCAAATTGTTCTCGCCGTCATTCCGGGGCATGGAGATGTTCTCTCCATTCAGGTGAAACGCAGCGCCCTTGGTCCGGTTGGCAACGCGGCCGACCACGGAACCATGACAGCTGCCGCTCTCCAGATAGGAAGTATGGTCGGAAAAACCTAGAACTATATCCCGACGCTCGCCTTTGGCATCCGGAATCCACAGTTCGGTGATCGCCGCGGCATATTCCGATACAGTGAAACTTGCCCCGGAACTGTGATCTTTACGAAACAGCCTGAATTTCTCCCGATCCGTCCCGATCTTGTCAAACTCGAATATGTCCATGAACGTCCTCCGCCAGCTGATTTATCGCCCGTCATCATATCACAAAACGTTACGAGGGTAAATCAGTCGATGGATTGTATCAGAGATCGGTAGATTCGAGGGGGATAAAGGCACGCAGGTCATCACGGATCTGTTTCTCCGCGACCGCATTGATCGCCAGCCGACACAACTCCGCCTGGCTGTCGATCCGCTGCTTTCCTCTCATATCCTGCTTGTGATATGTTCCGTCGCTGTGCATGATATGCGCGCGAACCGTATCCTCCAATTCGACCTCGAGAATCTCCCTTACGCGACGACGGCATTCGATATCCTCGATCGGGAACAACAGTTCAACACGGCGATCCAGATTGCGTGGCATCCAATCTGCCGATGCGAGATAGATCTCTTCCGTTCCCTCATTCTCGAAAAAGAATATTCGGGAATGTTCCAGAAAACGTCCGGTTATCGATCGAACAGTGATGTTCTCTGACAGACCCGGGACTCCGGGTCGAAGGCAGCAGATCCCTCGGACGATCAGATCAACCCGTACACCGGCGCGCGATGCCTCGTAGAGAAGCTCGATCATCGCTCCGTCCGCAAGAGAGTTCACCTTCGCAATAATCGAAGCTTTCTTCCCCTCCCTGGCATTTCTGATCTCCCTCCGAACGCAATTCTCGAAGAACCCGCGCAGCCATAACGGAGCCGGGATGAGCCTTCGCCACTCCGGCGGTTCGGCATAACCCGACAGCATGTTGAAAAACTCCGATGCGTCCACTCCGAATGGTTCGGAGCACGTGAACAGTCCGATATCCGTGTAGATTTGGGCGGTGATGTCATTATAGTTTCCCGTGCCCAGATGAAGATATCTCCGAATCCCGTCTTCCTCGTTTCTGACCACGAGGGTGATTTTGCTGTGTGTCTTCAACCCGACAAGTCCATAAATCACGTGACAGCCGGCTTTCTCCAGCATCTTTGCCCAATTGATATTGTTCTCTTCATCAAACCTGGCCTTGAGCTCAACGAGCACCATAACTTGTTTGCCGCCCATAGCCGCCGCGGCCAGGTGTGCTATTATCGGCGAACTGCTGCTGACGCGATACAGTGTCTGTTTGATTGCAAGGACGGCCGGATCGACGGAAGCGGCCCGTACAAACTCGACGACCGGGTCAAAAGACTCATACGGATGATGCACAAGCCTGTCCTTCCGGCGGATCTGATCAAAAATATTCTCCTCATCAATCATCGCGGCCTCCGTCGCTTTGAACGGAGGATAACATAGATCCGGACACGCGGAGGAAGCCTGATTGTAGAGTTTCATAAGAAAGGTAAGATCCAACGAACAGGGAACGGGGAAAATATCGTTCTCCTGAATCTGAAGTGACTCCACGAGCCATTCGCGCAATCGTTCATCCGCGTGTTCTTCAACCTCCAAGCGGATCATCTCGCCCCACTGTCGGCGACGAACTTGTTCTTCGATCTCCTTCAACAGATCTTCTGCTTCATCCTCATCTATATCAAGATCAGCATTACGCATAATGCGGTAAACCGTTGATGAAACTACGGAGAGACCCGTGAAAAATGTGCTGAGATTGGCGGTGATGATCTGTTCGATCGGCAGAAAAGCAATTCCGTTGTCTGTCGGCACACGATACAGACGCGGAACCACCGAGGGCACCTGCAAAGTCGCGTAGCGATAATAGGCCTCGTCCGAAACATCCTCTGCCTCTTCTTCTCCCTGTTCCCTGATCAGAACGGCAATATTCAGCCGTTTGGCATAGATCAGTGGAAACGGGCGGGAAGCGTCGACCGCCATCGGTGTAATGATCGGAAATAATGTCGATCGAAAATAACTGTCCGCCTGCGCACGACCTTCATCGGACAATTCTTCATAGTCCATAATCTCGATACCGTTGGTACGCAACGCCGGAAGTAACGAGCGCGTATACGTGGAACACTGTAGTGCCAAGGTCTTGCGAACCTTATCCGAGATCTGATCCAATTGTTCTTCCGGAGTCCTGCCGGAGAAGTCCGGTATTGAATATTGAGCGTTAACAAGTTCCTTTAAGGAGGCGACGCGGACAACATAAAATTCGTCCAGATTCGATGCGGTAATCGCCAGAAACTTCGCCCTCTCCAACAACGGATTCTTCGTGTCGCGCGCCTCCGCAAGAATCCGATCATTGAATTCGAGCCAGCTGAGCTCGCGATTGATAAACCGGTCCGCATCCGCCGAAATACCTGCATTATCCGAAAGCATATGTAATGATTGCTGTTTCGTCTGCTTCGGGCTTTTCTTGATCTTGCGTTTCTTTGTCGTCATGACGTTTGCCTCCTGGGTTTCAAGACAGGTTCCATCCCGAATACCTGTCGGAATAATCCGGTCTTTGTGTCAAAGGCCCATTTCTCATAGGTAAGGTCATGAAGCGCGTCGCAGATCACGACGAGCGCATCCTTCTGGGGCAGTACCGAGATTGTCTTGATCTTCTGTTTATGAGATGCGTCGAGAGAATCCGCCACGCGTAAGATCGCGGAAAGTTTGGACACAATAAGTCGTTGTTCCTTCGACAGATATTGGAAATACTTATCCGCCTGAATGTCAGATTCTGTATAGAACCTCGCTGCGCACGCAATCAGTTCACGTTCTCTGGCATCAATCCCTATGATCTCTGATGTCTGAATAATGTGATACGTTCGTGTGTTGTGATTGGAAACGCTGATATATTTTCCAATCTCATGGAGAATCACTGTCAGTTGCAGAAGAAGTCGCTCGCGTTCGCCAAGAGAATGAATCTTACGCGTCGCGTCGAAGATCGCAAGAGCAAATCTCTCCACCTGCTCCGTGTGCTTCCTGTCATAGCGATACCGACGTCCGATATGTCTCGCCGCGCTGATCGAGTCGCGAAAAGGATCCGATTTCGGTAGATACCCGAAATGATCGTACGCATATTGAAATATTAGGCCATCGCAGAGAGATGCTGCCGGCATATGAATGCCGTCAAGCCCGGTAGATTCGATCATCTTCTTGATTATCAGCGCCGTCGGGTACAGAAGAGTTGCCGTGGATGCGGAGATATTCCTCTTCATAACAAGTTCTGACGGTTGCGTCTTCGTAAGGTAGTCAAAAACTTCATAAAACTTCCTGGCAGTCATAAAACAGTATTCTCTCGGGGAGAAACCTGCCAGTACCTTAATAAATCCGATATCGCTTCCGAAAGCGATCATGCTCTTGTAATCGATTCCTTTGGGCTCGACCGCGTGATAATCGTCAAGATCATGGGTGATGAACTCTTCGAGCACCTCGCGATAATGCGGCGTCTGCTTCTCGAGATCGGATAAAAGCTCACTGACGCGAAGAGAGCCGAGAAGCATGTTCTGCGAGAAAACAAACTCCGATTTATCATAGACCGTCGTCTGAATACTTCCGGCTCCGATGTCAAGAATCATCGTTCCCGTCTTAATAATCTGTTCAAAAGACTCCATCATTTCTTTCACGGCAAGCGTATGACAGTAACGCTCCTGTGAGTTGTCGAGAATAACCACTTCAAGCCCCGTCTTCAAACGGATCTGCTCCATGACAAAATCCCGATTCTTCGCCTCTCTGTACGCACTTGTTGCGACGCAGATTGATTCCTGAATCTTGTATTCCTTCATCTTTATGACAAACCCGGATAGGATCTCACATAATTCGATCACGCGATCTTCGGATATTTCCCCATACCGGTACGTCTCCGCACCGATCGCGAAAAATCTTCGGAGCGATTCGATCTCACACGGGATTTCCTTGCGGACGAGTTGGTAAATCTTCAGGCGTACGGACAAAGAGCCCATATCGATAACAGCTACGGTTCTTTTCGAAGACATCGTCATTCTCCTTAGAAAATCGATTGAGTCGCCACGCTATTTATTATACATCGGAAAGCAAATCGCGAAACGTTCCTTCCTGTAAAATCCCGCAGCTTTTCCGTGCAAGCGAAGCGTCGGAACCGTTATCCTGTTTCCTCTGTTATAATAAATACAACCCTACATTATTCGGAAAGGACGTGACTACGATGAATACTTCTCCCGCTCCGGCGAGTGAATCCGCCGGATTTTCGGATCTTAAAGCCTCCCGCGAGGCGATTGAAGGCCGTATTACGGAATTTGTCAACGAATTATCTGATCAGGACATCGCACGCTGTTCCCGGATTCGTTCGCGAGCCGACTCCCACACTGAGCATGTCCAGATTGTCATGTACCGTCATACGAACGGTTCCGGTCGCCTCTTCGGCGGGGCGCTTTTGCAAATGATTGACACGGTCGGCGCAATCTGCGCGAGGCGTCATGCCGGATCTGAGGTCACGACGGTCGCAATCGACAATCTCTCGTTCAAGGCGCCGGCGTCGATCAATTCGACGCTGCTTCTTGTATCGGAAGTCATGAGCGTCGGTCGAACATCCATGAAGGTTCGCGTCAGTACGTATGTTGAGAATTTAAACGGTTCGAGAGAAGAGATCAACGTAGCGAACCTCACCTTTGTTGCCATCGATAAGTTTAATCGACCGATCTGTGTACCGCGATTGACGGAGCAAGAGAATTAGTCACAAGATCGATCTATCGTCAGATATACGAATCGCCGGATGATTTATAAACCATCCGGCGATTCTTTTGTTAGTTTTTACCTGTTACATGCCTGGCATGATCATCTCTTCCGGATTTTTTCCCGGCGGAATCATCGGGTACACAAGTTCTTGATTGTCGAGCATAACATGCAAGACATACGGTTTGTTGTCAGAAAGCATATTCTCGATCCCCGTCATAAAGGTCGCTTGATCGGCTGCGCGCAAGCCGCGCATTCCGTATGCGTTGACAATCTGGATGAAGTTCGGATTATTGTCGAGGATCGAGTGACTATATCTCTTCCCATAGAAGAGCTCCTGCCACTGTCGCACCATGCCGAGCTGTTGATTATCCATGATGATAACCTTGACATTGAGATCCAGATTCATCAGAGTTCCGAATTCCTGTATCGTCATCTGGATGCCACCGTCGCCGACAAAGAGAATAACCGGTCGTTCAGGTGCGGCAATCGACGCTCCGATCGCTGCCGGAAGACCGAAACCCATCGTTCCCAGACCACCTGATGTCAGGAAAGAGCGCGGCGACTCCACGGAGAAGTGCTGTGCCGCAAAAACCTGATGCTGGCCGACATCCGTCACAAGAATCGGATTCTGACCTTTGTAGGCTTCGGAGATCGCATGAACGACCGCCTCAGGGAGAAGCCGGTCATCGAGACTCGTAAGCGTCTTCTTGACTTCGACATAACGCTCCCGCTTCGCTTCCATCTTGCCGATCCAATCCGCCCACAAGGCGCGATAGTCCAGCTCAGGCATTTTCGCTAGAACATGCTTGAAGAAATCACACGCATTATCCTCTATCTCAATCGTCGGACGAATGTTCTTGCCGATTTCGGCCGGATCAATATCAACGTGAATAACCACGCGGTCCGGGTTACGCTCGTTGTACTTATCGGGGTCCCCGATAATTCGATCAGAGAAACGACATCCGACCGCCAACAGAAGATCGCAATTACCGATCGCTGCGTTCGATTGCGGTGTCCCATGCATCCCGACCATTCCCATATACTGTGGATGATCCTCTGCGATAACGCCCTTTGCCATCATTGTCGTCGACAAGGGGATTCCCGTCCTCTCGACAAACTCGGTCAATGCGGCGGACGCTCCCTCTGAAATGATCACGCCTCCACCCGCGAGAAGAAGCGGCTTCTTCGACTTGCGCAAAGCTTCGTAAACAGCCTCGGCCTGGGACTCCGTCTTCTTTCTCGGAGGACGATGCAGGATCACGCCTGATCCAACTTTATCGCTCTCCGGAATCTCAATCGCGAGAATATCCTTGGGAACATTGACAAGAACCGGTCCCGGTCTTCCCTGTGTCGTTAGGTTCCACGCTTCCTCCAAGGTCGGCAGAAGATCCTTGGGATCCATAACAAGGTAATTATACTTGGTAATCGGTTGAGTGATTCCTGTGATATCCGCCTCTTGAAAAGCATCCTTTCCTGTACAATTGCGGGCAACCGCACCGGTAATCGCCAGAAGCGGAACGGAGTCGAGAAAAGCGTCCGCGATTCCGGTAACCAGATTGGTCGCTCCAGGACCGGATGTAGCGATGACGACACCGGGCTTACCGGTGACTTTGGCAAAGCCTTCGGCCGCATGCGCGGCACCCTGCTCGTGTCGTGTCAAAACATGGGGGAACTCAGCCTGATAGATCGCGTCGTAGAGAACGAGAATCGGCCCGCCCGGATATCCGAACGCCGGATCCACTCCCTTATTTTTCAGAAACTGTATGATCGTTTGTGCACCGTTCATAGCGGATTACCTCCTCGTATCCTGTGTGGTTATTCGCGACATGCTCTCTTGCTTTACAAGAGCGGCCGGTTCATACTCGCTCCGTTTGCGGCGGAGTCGGCCAGGTTCTCATATCGTGACAGAACACCTTTGATCTTGCGATCCGGAATTCTTTTCGGTTCTCTTTGGGCAAGCTCCTTCTCGTCGACAAGAAGCGTAATCTCACGTTCGGGTATATTAATGCGAATACGGTCTCCCTCCCGGACATATGCGATCGGTCCGCCGACCGCTGCTTCCGGGCAGACATGACCGATGGAGGCTCCCCGGGTTGCACCCGAGAATCGACCGTCTGTGATCAAGGCTACGGAGGAATCAAGACCGATCCCGGCAACCGCTGATGTCGGAGTCAGCATCTCTCGCATACCCGGACCGCCGCGCGGCCCTTCGAAGCGGATGACGATGACATCGCCCGACAGGATCTTGCCGCCGAAGATCGCTTCGGTCGCCTCTTCTTCTGACTCGAAAACACGGGCAGGCCCCTCATGTACAAGCATCTCGGGCAAAACCGCGCCTTTCTTGACAATAGCGCCCTCGGGAGCAAGATTGCCGCGCAATACGGCAAGACCGCCGTCGACCGCAACCGGAGTGTTTACGGAGGCGATGACGATATCATCCGCGCCACGGTGTCTCGCTATACGATCGGCGATCGTACCGTCGACCGATGGGTTCGAAAGGTCAAGCAGATCTTTTTTCGCGAGTTCAGCCATGACTTCGGTAATTCCGCCGGATTCGTTGAGATCATTGATGAAGACAGAACTGGCGGGATTCAGCTTGCAGAGTTGCGGCGTTGATTTTGAGATCTCATCGATATCTGTAAGACTCATCTCATATCCGGCCTCGCGTGCGATGGCCAGCATGTGAAGAACGCTGTTCGTCGATCCGCCGAGCGCCATATCGACGCGCATCGCATTCCGGACCGAAGCTTTGTTCATGATCTGACGAGCGGTCTTCCCTTCGCTGAGAAGCTCCATAACCTTCATGCCGGTCTCCTTGGCAAGGCGTCTTCTCGCCGACATGACAGCGGGAATCGTCCCGCTTCCCGGCAAAGACATACCGAGAGCCTCGGTGAGGCAATTCATCGTATTGGCGGTGTACATCCCCGAGCAGCTTCCGCAGGACGGACAGCAGACCATTTCCATCTCTTCCAGTTCTTCCTTGGTGATCTTCCCGACAGCATAGCTACCCGTTGCCTCGAAAAGCTCTGACAAGCCGATCCGCTTGCCGTGGTAATTACCGGGAAGCATCGGCCCTCCGGCCACGAAGATGGAGGGGATATCCAGACGAGCCGCCGCCATCAACATACCGGGAACGACCTTATCGCAACTGGGTATAAAGACAACAGCGTCGAGCGGCTGGGCGGTAAGAACCAGTTCGCAAGAGTCCGCCACAATATCGCGACTGACAAGCGAGTACTTCATCCCGAGATGATTCATTGATGTGCCGTCACAGACGGCAATCGCGGGGAATTCGAGAGGAACTCCGCCGGCCATCCGGATCCCATCCTTCACAGCCTGAGCGAGATCGCGAAGGTGGATATGTCCGGGAACAAGTTCGGTGAAGGAATTCACGACGCCAATCAAGGGTCTCTTCAACTCCTCCGGAGTCAGACCGAGAGCGTAAAATAAAGAGCGGTGCGGCGCGCGCGTCGGGCTCTTTGTCATTTGTCCACTTCGTTCGTTATACATACATTCACCCCTATTCTTCTTCATTGGATGATTCGAATCAGGGGAAGGGTATAAATATCCCTTCCCCGTTATGTTAGCTGTTATTGGCCCTTTCTAAGGGCCGTCATACAATCGACGAGATCACCAAACGAGTCATTTCTCTGGTTCCGATCACTTGATCCGCCTGTCCGTAAGAGATATCCTTCGTGCGATACCCCGCGGAGAGAACTTGATCAACAGCGGCTTCGATCGCATCCGCTTCCTTGACAAGACCGAAGGACCAGCGCAGCATCATCGCGGCCGAAAGAATCGTAGCGAGAGGATTCGCAAGATCCATCCCCGTTATATCGGGGGCCGATCCGTGCACAGGCTCGTACATTCCGGGTGTGCCGGGTTTGCCGAGGGAAGCAGACGGAAGCATGCCGATCGATCCGGTTATCATGCCGGCCTCATCGGACAAAATATCTCCGAACATATTGGATGTGATAACGACGTCGAAATCTCCCGGGCGCTTCACAAGCTGCATCGAAGCATTGTCGACGTACATATACTCGACAGAAACTTCCGCAAAATCCGCGCGAACACGTTCTGTCACTTCACGCCACAGCCGCGAACTCTCCAGAATGTTCGCCTTGTCCACGACGACAACGCGCTTCTTACGTCCCATGGCCAGCGTAAATCCGACACGGATAATACGCTCGATCTCCATCTCGCTATAGGCTTCAGTGTCATAGGCTTCGATTCCGCAGTCGATTCCGTCCGCAGAAACACCGCCCACTCTTCTGCCCTTATCTCCGAAGTAGATTCCGCCCGTAAGTTCACGGACAATCATGATATCAATTCCGGAGGAGACAATCTCGTCTTTCAAAGGGCAGGCTTGCGATAGTTGTCGGTGCAGGATTGCCGGGCGAAGATTCGCATAGAGACCCAGACCCGCGCGAAGCCCAAGAAGCGCCTGTTCCGGGCGGCTCTTGCCGGGCAAATCATCCCATTTGGGTCCTCCGACCGCTCCGAGCAGAACGGCGTCGCTCTTGCGCGCGGCAGCCAGAGTGGACGGAGGCAGAGGTTCGCCAGTCGCGTCGATCGCGCTTCCGCCCGCCAGTAATTCTTCAAATGCGAACGTGTGGTTGAACTTGCGACCGATTTCGCGAAGAACCTCACAGGTTCCGTTGATGACCTCCGGACCGATTCCGTCGCCGGGTATGACAGCTATCGTGTAGGATCCCATGTTCTACTCCTTTTCAAGCCCGAGAGCTTGTACTGATAATAATTGAATCATTACTTCTTGGCAATATAGCCGACCAGACCGTCCGCTTCGATAATCTTTCGAATGAAATCCGGGAAAGGCTTCGCGGTAAAATCCTTGCCGTTCGTAAGATCGGTGATCTTACCGGTCGTGAAGTCGATCGTGATCTCATCGCCGTCTTCAATCTGCTCGCTCGCATCGGCACATTCCATAATCGCAAGTCCCATATTGATGGCATTGCGATAGAAGATTCTCGCAAAAGACGGGGCGATGACACAAGAGATTCCGCTGGCCTTGATCGCGATCGGCGCATGCTCACGGGATGATCCGCAACCGAAGTTCGGGCCGGCTACGATAATGTCACCCTGCTTGACGCGATCGACGAAGGTCGTATCGATATCCTCCATGCAATGCTTCGCCAATTCGGACGGAACAGATGTATTGAGATAGCGGGCCGGGATGATAACGTCGGTATCGACGTTGGCACCGTATTTAAAAACTTTACCCTGAGCGTTCATAATTCTTCCTCCTCGATTACAGCTGATCAAGATCTACGGGACTTGCGATTCTTCCGAGCACGGCTGAGGCTGCGGCCACGGGTACACCCGCAAGATAAACTTCTGATTCGGGGTGCCCCATACGGCCGACGAAGTTGCGGTTGGTCGTCGAAACACACCGCTCCCCCTTGGCCAGGATCCCCATATGTCCGCCGAGACACGGGCCGCAGGTCGCGGCGGAGATGACACAGTTCGCTTCCGCAAACACCGACAGCAAGCCCTCCGCAAGAGCTTCCTTCCAGACGCGCTGGGAGCCGGGAAGGATGATGCAGCGGATGCCCTTCTTCACCTTGCGACCCTTGAGGATCGAGGCGGCGACGCGAAGATCTTCCAATCTGCCGTTCGTGCAGGAACCGATGACAACCTGATCGATGACCACTTCGTCAAAGGTTCCGACAACCTTTGTATTCTCCGGAAGATGGGGAAACGCGACCGTCATCGGAACTTTAGCAAGATCGATCTCAATTGTCTTTCGATAGACGGCGTCCTCATCGGCCGCAAAGACCTTGTAGGTCTTGTTCGCAAGTCTCTCCGGAGCGAACTTCTCGAGATACGCCATGGTCTGTTCGTCGACGGGGAAAATTCCATTCTTTCCGCCGGCTTCGATCGCCATATTGCAGATCGTAAGACGATCCGCCATCGTCAGGTTCGCGACACCGGGCCCCGTGAACTCCATGGATTCATAGAGAGCTCCGTCGACGCCGATCATTCCTATGATATGAAGGATCAGATCCTTACCGGAGATATTCGCCGGGAACTCCCCCGTGAGACGGAAGTTGATTGCCTCGGGTACCCGAAACCAAGTCTGCCCCGTCGCCATTGCGCAGGCAAGATCCGTAGATCCTACACCGGTGGCAAATGCTCCGAGAGCTCCATAGGTACATGTGTGCGAGTCGGCACCGATGATCGCGTCACCGGGAGCGACAAGTCCGTTCTCCGGAAGAATAACATGCTCGACGCCCATCAGCGGATCGCCGATCTCGTAATAATTCTCAATACCCTGTGCCTTGGCAAACTCGCGAATCATCTTGCAGTTGTCCGCAGACTTAATGTCTTTATTCGGCGTGAAGTGATCCGGAACCAGGGCAACGCGATTCTTGTCGAAAACTCCGCAGGCGCATGTCTTCTGAAAGACTTCGATCGCCGGCGGCGTGGTCACGTCGTTGCCGAGCACCAGATCCAGTTTGGCTTCAATCAGCTGTCCCGGCTCTACATAATCAAGTCCCGCATGGGCCGCAAGGATCTTCTGTGTCATAGTCATTCCCATATAGATACCTCCCTAACGCAAGAAGCCGCTCTTGGCCTCTCACCTCTTCTTGAACTTGGAACATCTTACCGATCATTCTTGTAACATGTTGCCATCGTAAGAAATCATGAATTCAGAATACTTGTATACGCGAAAAGCCACAAGGGCACGATCTGGCAAAAAACTTACTGTTTTCTGCTATAATGACTACGATTTATCCCTATGGAGGTCTGAAGTGTCAGTTTTACGCGTCGCAGCCATATCAAAATCGTACCACAGCCGGATTCTTTTGAATCGTGTATCCTTTCAGGTCGACGCCGGAGACAGAATTGCGTTAATCGGCAATAACGGCGCCGGTAAGACGACGCTTTTTCGCATCATCGAAGGCCAGACCGCACCGGATGAGGGACACATTATTCTGCAGAATCACGCGATTCTCGGCTATCTCGCTCAAAGCGCCGATGATCAGAAGACCGGCGGGTCTGCGTTGAAGAGTAAAGAAATTATCGAGCTTGAGGAAGAGTTATCGCAAATCGAGTACGAACTCTCCCAAAGTCCGGAGAATGCGACACGGGATCGCCTGGATCGATATGCTCGCGCACAAGCGCGTTTCGAGGCCTGCGGAGGCTATGATTTCGAACAACGGATGATTGAGGTGCTAACCGGACTCGGCCTCGCAGCCGACGATCTGGCGCGTCCGCTCGATTCCCTTTCCGGCGGAGAGCGTATGCGTGTCGCCCTGGCGCGTTTGATCGTCCAGAAGCCCGATCTCATGCTCCTGGACGAGCCAACGAATCACCTCGATACGGAGACGATGGAATGGCTCGAGGAATATTTGAAGAAACAGAGCGCAGCATTGATCCTGATCTCGCATGACCGTTACTTCATCGACCGCATCGCCACGCGTGTTTTCGAATTGGAGAACGGTAATGTCAAGGAGTACCGGGGGAATTACAGCGCATATGTCCACCAAAAGGAGCAGTTTCTCATGGATCAGCGGCAGCTGGTTCAGGAGTTGGAACGCGAGGTGAAGCGGCAGGCACAGGTAACGCAGACCATGCTCTCCCATCGCAAGATGACGCTCTACCACTCCCGCGAGAAGGTTGTCGCCAAACTGTCGGACAAGCTTCTAGACGAGAAAGCGAAGCTCTCCGGAGGACCGATGCGTATGAGCTTTACTTTCGTCCCGGAGAAGAAGGAAGGAGATCCGAACCGGATCCTTCTTCGAGCCAGTAAGCTCGCGAAAAGATTCGATGCCTCCGCCCCGCTTTTCGAGAATGTCTCCTTTGAATTGAAGGCTACGGACAAGCTGTTCCTTGTCGGCCCGAACGGTTGCGGCAAGACAACTCTTCTGACCTTGCTTCTCGGACGGCAAACGGATTTCGACGGCGACGTTTATGTCTCCTCGTCGGCGCAGTTCGGGTACATGGGTCAATTCATCCCCTTCGAAGATGAGGAACGCGAACTTCTTGATGAGCTGTATTCCTATGCTCCGCTCACCGAAACAGAGGCAAGAAATTTACTGGCACGCTTCGGATTCCGTGATATCGACGTATATAAGAAGATACACGTCCTGTCCGGCGGAGAGCGTTCTCGCCTCTACTTATGTTGTCTCTTGCGGCAGAAACCCGATATTCTTTTTCTCGACGAACCGACAAATCACCTGGATATCCAATCAAGAGAGATTCTCGAGAATGCTCTTGCCGACTATCCCGGTGCAATCCTCGCCGTCAGCCATGACCGTTACTTCATTGAGAAGTGCGCAAGCGGAATTCTTGGCTTTATGGATAAAGATGTCACGATGTTCACCGATTACTCTACGTATCGCGACAAGGTAAAATCTGTGCAGCTTCGCCTAAAGGAAGTATCCGATGCCGCCGACAAGCGCCCCGATCGATCCGTGAGCACAGATGCTATGGATAAGAGCAGGGATCGAAGAGCACCGCGCGAGAAAGACCGCGCCGCGGAACGCAAAGAAACCGCGCGACGCAAGGAACGTCTGCGGTTTCTCGAGAAAGCGATCGAGGAGAATGAATCTCTCAAAATCACATTGGAAGCCGGCTTCTCAAAGGACACTAAGCCGGAAGAATACGCCCGGTACGCCGAGCTTTGCGAACAGATCACAGCCTTCTATGACGAATTCGTCGTTCTTTCCGATGAGGACAGCTGTTCTTGATAGGGTCGATGTAACCGCTATGGAAACAAGTGTACTTATACTCTGCCGTAATAATACATAACGCCGGACTGTTCGCCTTCCGGTAAAGTAGCAAGAAGATCGGATACCGTAGCGAAACGATAGCCCTTCGCGATCAAGCCGTCAATCATCGCCGCCACAGACTCCACAGTGGCCTGATGAATGTCGTGGAGAAGCACGATATGGCCGTTCGCCGCATTCTCAATGACATGGTTCGAGATGAATTCAGGTGTCTGATGATCAGCTTCCCAGTCCTCCGGACAACTCTCCCAGGACCAGTTGACACAAGCCATGTTAAATTCCTTCGACAGCGCCAGAACTGTATCATTGGTTCCACCTTGGGGCGGGCGCATAACCGTCGGAGTTATACCCGTCGCGGCGAGGATCAGATCGTTCGTCTTCTGTAACTGCTCGCGGATCTCTTCCTCAGTAATCTTGGTGTAGACCGAATGATCGTATGAATGATTACCGATCTCATGTCCTTCCGCAACCATTCGCTGAAGCAGTGCCGGGTCGGCATCGGCTACCTTCACACCGAGAAGAAAAAAGGTCACAGGCACGCCCTTTTCTTTGAGAACGTCGAGAAGCTGAGGCGTATACGTCGCTGACGGCCCGTCGTCAAACGTCAGTGCAATCACAGGGTGCTCGGCGGACGGAGGCATATTCGCGAGCGAAGACGGATCAGTATCCGCGGTTGTTTCCGAAGGAGTCGTCGTGGCCAGAGGATCCGGCGTAATACTGACACCCAGAGTCGTAGCTATGGGAGTCAATGATCCGAACTCGGTTATGCCTGCACTCACCTGCGTAGCAGACGTATTCGTCGCAGCCGCGGTCGCGGAATCCTTACGGCCTCCGAAGATCGCCAGATACAGAAGAATCAGAACGACGATGAGCATAACTCCGGCAATAACCGAGAGTATCTGAATCTGCAAATCCAGTGTGCGTCGACCCGCCGGCGCTTTCTGAATCTTCGGCAAACGATCTTCATAGGGATCGCGCGTTTCCGCTCGTTGCGGATGCGAAGAAGAATCCTCGAATCTTTGCCTGGACGACGACTGGTAGTGTTCCTTCTCTTTACTTCCGGACCCATGGGAAGAATCATCAAAGAAGGAGGCATCGAAGGCGGGGCGCGCTGCCGCGGGGGCTGCCTTCGATATATTCGCCTGCGGCTTCTGTGAAGGAGCCTCAAAAGCTCGCGAAGCTGTGTTTCTCGCATCTTGCGATGCGCCCGAAAAGGAAACCGGTGAAGATCCGCTACCTTTATCAGAAGGCTTCACAAGCTCTGTGTTGAATCGGTCCTCTGACGGTGACACGTCATTAAACGGAAAATCCTGATTACCTCTTTTTTTCATACGTTCTCCATACCCTTGGCGCTATTGATTACGATCTGTCCGATCGAGCAAGTCCATTCAGCGCTTTTCGTGGTGCAAATATTATAGCATAGAAGCCACTCACAGCACAAAATCCATTGAGATGATTTCGCGGCGAAAAAAAACCGCCCATTGCTTTGCTCGCAACAGGCGGTTATTGGGTATGCGATTGCGATTACGCCTTGTTGTCACAGCCAAGAACGTTTGTGATCTTGTGTGCGACCATGCCCTTGACAGCATTACGTGCCGGAGCAAGATACTGGCGAGGATCAAAGTGAGACGGATTCTCGTTGAAATACTTGCGAATGGTTCCGGTCATAGCAAGACGAATGTCGGAATCGATATTGATCTTGCAAACAGACATTCTAGCCGCTTCACGAAGCATATCCTCCGGAATGCCGATAGCATCCGGCATCTTGCCGCCATTCTCGTTGACCATCTTGACGTACTCCGGAATAACCGAAGAAGCACCGTGAAGAACGATGGGGAATCCGGGAAGACGCTTCGCAACATCCGCAAGGATATCAAAACGAAGCTGCGGCTTCTGGCCGGGCTTGAACTTGAAAGCACCGTGGGAGGTTCCGATCGCGATCGCAAGGGAATCACATCCGGTGCGCTCGACGAAATCCTGCACCTGTGCCGGATCCGTGTAAGAAGCGTTCTCAGCGGAAACATTGACATCATCTTCGATTCCGGCAAGACGGCCGAGCTCAGCCTCTACAACAACGCCGTGCGCGTGAGCATACTCTACGACCAGCTTTGTTACTGCGACATTGCCCTCATAATCATGATGGGATCCGTCGATCATAACGGAAGTGAATCCACCGTCAATGCAGCTCTTGCAAAGTTCGAACGTATCGCCGTGATCCAGGTGAAGCGCGATCGGGAGATTGGTCTCAATGAGAGCAGCCTCGACGAGCTTAACAAGATAGGTGTGATTGGCGTACTTGCGAGCACCTGCGGAAACCTGAAGAATAAGGGGCGCGTTGAGCTCCTTGCCGGCCTCGGTAATTCCCTGGATAATCTCCATGTTGTTGACATTGAACGCACCGATTGCATATCCGCCTTCATAGGCCTTCTTGAACATATCTGTCGTTGTTACTAATGGCATATTGATCACTCCTTCTTTACGTTTGCGCAACATAGCTTCGTCGCGCCCGTACTATTGTAAGATTCCAAAGCTGTATCCGTCAATCATTTTACGCCTATTTTCGGGATCATGACATGGCATTTTTAATGATTTTGTCCATTTCGTCTTCTGAATCCGGTTTGTCATCCGATACAAGAACTCCTCGATACGCGCTTTGAATCTCCGTGGCATCCTTCTGCATGCGGCGAAAATCCTCGATTCCGGCAAGATCTCTCGTCGATGTCTGGTAGCAGGCAGATGCTCGAACATCATCGAGAATCAGATAAAGGGTCGCCTTCCCGCCTTTGCTCGTAAGATTGATCAATTCATCCGATTTCTCCGGTTTTCCTTCTCTTGTCTCGAAATTCTCGAACGGAATGCGAATCTTCTGAAACTGGTACCGAAGGACAAACTCTTTCTTCCCGTAATCGACCGCGACGCGATACTTTGCGATCAGGAACGTCTGCGCAAAAACGATCGCACTGATTATCGTTATGACGGCAAAGATGGCAAGAAGGACGAAGTTCTGTGATGCGGGAAGCGCGTAGTACACGCCTCCGATCAGCGAAACCGCAATAAGAATCGCCGTGATCATCCGTCTGCGATTGATCAATCCGGGATCCGCGGGGTAACAGTGTACCGTATCCTGCGGCAGGGTTGAAGGATCCGTCCGTCGGCGCTCTTCTGAAACTTCCGGCTCGGTATCGATTACCTCTGTGTTCTCCTCATGATCCGCGACCTGCGGATCGATGTCATTCTGCTGTTTCTCTTCTTCCATAAACCCTCCTTTGCCCTTGGCGCGTTACACAAGCGACGCGATCCGCGACAGAATATTCTCGTACATCTCCTTGTATTTGGCACTCTTCTCCCGTTCGGCTGCGATCACCTTTTCCGGCGCCTTGCCGACGAATTCCTCATTGGAGAGCTTCCCATCGACGCGAGCGATCTCCTTCTCGAGATTGGCTCTTTCCTTTTCGAGGCGTTCCTTCTCTTTCTCTATGTCGATCAGCTCGCCGAGCGGAATATAAATCTCTCCGCCGCCGAAAACCACGGCGATCGCCGTGGAAGGAATGTCCTGTTTCCGAACATCCGTCGAGAGTTCCGAGACTCCCGCAAGCCGCTCAAGGAAACGCATCCCGCCGGCGAAGACAGTCTGAATCGAAGTATCCGATGTCACAAGAATTGCGGAGGTCTTCTTCGAAGGCGCAACACCCATGTTGACACGCACGTTGCGAATCGCTCGAATCGCGTCCATCAAGACCGCCATGCTCTTCTCTTCTTCCGGAAAATTCCATTCCTCTTGCGGCTTCGGCCAATCGGACACCATGATGGAAGATGCTCTCTTCCGGATCACGAGCTGATGGTAGACTTCTTCGGTAAGAAAAGGCATGAAGGGATGGAGAAGCTGCATAGCACGGGATAAGGTCTCGTTAAGAACATACTTCGCCGCGGAAGACGTTTTCGGCTCGCCGTCGAAAAGGCGTGCCTTCACGATCTCGATATACCAGTCGCAGTACTCTTCCCACAGGAAACTGTAGATCTTGGCGAGTGCGACACCGAATTCGAAACGATCAAGATTTGCCGTTACCTCTGCCGAAACGGTATTGAGACGCGAGAGTATCCACTTGTCCTCGGTCTCGAAATCTGCGGCGGAGACATCATCAAATGGCTCGTCATCGCCTACATTCATCAGAACAAAGCGCATCGCGTTCCAGATCTTGTTCGAGAAATTTCGACCGGCCTCGATCTTATCCTCCTGAAATCTCTGATCGTTTCCGGGGGCATTGCCCGTAACCAGAGCATAGCGCAGTGCATCCGCACCGTACTTATCGATGAGAACGAGCGGATCAATCCCGTTGCCTAAAGACTTACTCATCTTCTTGCCCTGCGCGTCACGAATAATTCCGTGAATTAGAACGTAGTCAAACGGAGCCTTCTTCATACAAGCCATACCCGAGAAGATCATACGGGCGACCCAGAAGAAAATAATGTCGTAGGCCGTCACAAGAACATTCGTGGGATAGAAATAGGAAAGCTCCTCGGTATTCTCCGGCCAGCCGAGGGTAGAGAACGGCCACAGCGCGGATGAGAACCAAGTGTCGAGCGTATCCTGATCCTGCGTGAGATGCTTCGATCCGCACTTCGGACAGATTTCCGGGACTGTCGCGCTTACCGTGATCTCGCCGCAATCCCCGCAATAATACGCAGGGATACGATGACCCCACCAGAGCTGTCGCGAGATACACCAATCACGAATATTCTCCATCCAGTTGAAGTAGATCTTGTCAAAACGCTCCGGTACGAACTTCGTGTCGCCGTCACGCACAGCCTTAATCGCCGGCTCGGCCAACGGCTTCATCTTCACAAACCACTGGAACGACACGCGCGGTTCGACAACCGTTTTACAGCGATAGCAGGTCCCGACATTGTGACGGTGCGGCTTGGTCTCCAGAAGAAGACCCTGCTCGGTCAGTTCTTCCACAACTCTCTTCCGCGCTTCATAGCGATCGAGGCCTTCGAACTTACCGGCATTCTCGTTCATATGGGCATCTTCGGTCATCACGTTGACAACCGGAAGCTGGTGACGAAGTCCAACTTCGAAGTCATTCGGATCATGAGCCGGTGTAATCTTCACGACACCGGTTCCGAACTCCTTCTCCACATACGTATCCGCGACGATCGGAATCTCCCGACCGACCAACGGCAGGATGACTGTCTTGCCGATCAGCGCCTGATAACGCTCATCTTCGGGATGTACGGCGACAGCCGTGTCTCCAAGCAGTGTCTCCGGACGGGTGGTAGCAAGCACCAGAAATCCCGAACCGTCCGACAGTGGGTAACGGATGTGCCAGAAATGTCCGTCCTTCTCCTCATACTCAACTTCTGCCTCTGAGATCGAAGTGAGACAGTGCGGGCACCAGTTGACGATTCGCTCGCCGCGGTAGATCAAACCTTCCTCATAATACTTAATGAAAACCTGAGTCACGGCATCGGAAAGGCCCTCGTCCATGGTGAAGCGTTCGCGGTCCCAATCACACGAGGAACCCAGCCGCTTTAACTGCTCAACAATTCGGCTACCGTATTCGTTGCGCCATTGCCAGGCTCTCTCGAGAAATCCGTCACGCCCGAGATCATCCTTTGTGACGCCGTCCTTCTTCATCGCCTCAACAATCTTAGCTTCGGTCGCGATCGCCGCATGGTCCGTCCCCGGAAGCCACAGGGCAGAATATCCGTTCATACGCTTGAAGCGGGTGAGAATATCCTGCAAAGTGTTATCGAGCGCATGCCCCATATGCAACTGCCCGGTAATGTTCGGCGGCGGCATAACGATGCAGAAGGGCTCCTTCTCACGATCTACGACGGCGTGAAAATACCCTCGCGCCATCCAGTCTTTGTAGATCCTCTCCTCTGCCTCAGCCGGCTCAAACGCCTTGTTTACCTTGTCGACACGTGCCATCTTCTCATCTTCCTCTCATCTGTTTCGTCGTTTCGCTCAATCGTTTTTTGCTTTGTCGCGCTCCCGGATTTCCACGCGGCGAATCTTACCGCTGATCGTCTTAGGCAGCTCCGTGACGTACTCGATAATACGCGGGTACTTATACGGCGCAGTGACCTTCTTCACGTGATTCTGCAGTTCCTTTGTCAGTGCATCGGAACCCGTATATCCCTTCGAAAGCACGATCGTTGCTTTGACGGCAAAACCGCGTTCCGGATCAGGAACTCCGGTGACGGCACACTCGGTGACCGCCGGATGTTCCATCAGTGCGCTCTCGACTTCAAAAGGTCCGATACGGTATCCGGAACTCTTGATGACGTCATCGACGCGTCCGACATACCAGAGGAATCCCATCTCATCGCGATACGCTGTGTCTCCCGTGTGATAAAGGCCGTCGTGCCATGCGCGCGTTGTCGCCTCTTCATCGCGAAAATATTCCCGATACAAGCCGAGCGGTTTCCCTCCGACAGAAGCATCGGTACGAATGCAAATCTCGCCGGTTACACCACTCGATACTTCCTGATCATTCTCGTCGGAGATGATAACCTGATACCCCGGTGCCCCGAGTCCCATCGATCCCAGACGCGGCTGCATCCACGGGAACAACGTCGCGCAGACAAGGGTAGATTCCGTTTGTCCGAAACCCTCGAAAATCTTCAGCCCCGTGTTGCAAAGCCACTGGTTATAGACTTCGGGATTTAACGCTTCTCCGGCGGTGCAACAATGCCGTAGCGAGGACAAATCATAAGGAGAGAAATCCTCCTTGATCATAAATCTGTACATCGTCGGCGGCGCACAGAAGGTCGTGATCTTATATTTCGCGAGTTTTTCCAGAATATCAGCGGCTGAAAACTTCTCGAAATCATACGTGAATATCGCGGATTCACCGAGCCACTGGCCGTACATCTTGCCCCAGAGGGATTTGAGCCAACCCGTGTCGGAAATGGTGAAATGAAGTCCGCCGTCTTCAACACGGTGCCAGAATACTCCGGTCATCAGATGACCCAGCGGATAGGAGAAATCATGGACAACCATCTTCGGATAACCGGTGGTTCCGGACGAGAAAGACATGATCATCGAATCGGTAACCTTCGTATCCGCCTCGCCGGTCGGCCGGAGGAAGATATCGCTCTGCTTCTCGAATTCCGCGTCAAAATCGATCCAGCCTTCAGCCTTCTTGCCTCTTGTAACCGCGCGGATCTGTAGCGTCTCATACTTGTCGAGAGCTTCGTCGACATGACTCGTAGAGTCCCCGTCGCCTGTCATGACAATCATCTTGATGCCGCCGGCATTCATGCGGTAGATGTAATCTTTTGCCGTAAGAAGATGCGTCGCCTGCACGGCGATCGCGCCGATCTTGTGTAGACCCATCATACAATACCAGAACTCATATCCGCGCTTCAGGACCAGCATGACAAAGTCGCCCTTGCGTATACCGGCATTCACGAAAAAATTCGCGGCCTTGTTGGAAAGCTTGGACATCTCTCCGAAAGTGAATTGACGCTCGGCGCCTTCATTGGATACCCACTGCATCGCGAGTTTGTCCGGCGAACGCATCGCCAGAACATCCAGAACATCATATGCGAAATTGAATGAATCGCTGTAGGTTACACGATAATTCCGCGAAAGATCCTCCAGCGTGGCATAGTCGTCTCTATGTCTTCCGATAAATTCTTCGTAGATCGGCATATTACTTCTCCTTCTTCATCACAACAGCCAGAAACTTACACGGCAAACCGTTCTCAGCCTTCATCGCATGCGGTATTCCTGAGTCAAAATATACGCTGTCTCCCTCACCGAGATCATACGATATGTCTCCGATGAAAAAGGTCATCTGACCTTCGACGACATAATTAAACTCCTGTCCGTCATGGGAGTGCAGGGTAACCGGCTTATCGTCCTTCGGCTCGACCGTGACCATAAAAGGCTCGGCCATCTTGTTGCGGAAGGTAAACGCGAGGTGTTTGTAATTATAAGCTTCCCGGCGCTTAATCTCGAACCCGCCGCCCTTCTTGACCATGCTGCAGGTGGAAAGCTTCGGCGAGTCTCCGCTCATCAGATCGACGACATCGACCCCCAGGGCATTCGCTGCATTATAGAGAAATGAGAAAGAGAAGTCCTTCTTTCCTTCTTCATATAAGGCGTACTCTTCCAGAGATACTTCACATTTCTTTGCCATTGTCTCCGGCGAGATGTCTTCGATCTCTCGCAGGGCCTTGATTCTTCTACCCATTTCCTGGAGTTGATCCGTCATATTTTACCTCCCGCTATATCTTCATCCTGGCTCTGCACAGTCATTTTTGCATAAACTTAATAATAGGTAAGCGAGCCAAGCATGTCAACAAAAAGCCCATCTTTTCGAGGTTTGGGAACAAGGCATTGCATATTCTACAAATTTTGTTGCTTTTGTTTCATCCACGAAAACTACAGTTTGTAGTATAATTATCAAGAATAAAAAACGCTCGTTCAAGGAGCAGATTGAAGAGGGTGATAAGATGACGCCAGAAACGACACAAGAGCGAGAGACGGCTCACAAAATCGAGGAATTGGCATCGAGAATCCGAACCAATATCGGACGCGTGATTGTCGGCAAAAGCGATATTGTCGATCTCTTCTTAACCGCCTTATTCGCGAAGGGACATGTGCTTCTGGAGGATGTGCCCGGCACGGGAAAGACCAAGCTCGCACGAGCCCTGGCACGATCGGTGGACTCTACCTTTACCCGCGTTCAGTTCACGGCGGATCTTCTGCCCTCAGATCTTACGGGTATTCATTATTACAATCAGAAGCTCGGCGAATTTATTTTTCGCGCAGGGCCGTTATTCACAAATATCTTGCTCGCGGATGAGATCAACCGGGCGACAGCACGCACACAATCCAGTCTTCTGGAATGTATGGAAGAGCGGCAGGTCACCGTAGACGGAGATTCGATGCTTCTCAATCACCCGTTCTTCGTTGTGGCGACCGAGAATCCCGTCGAGACGCAAGGAACGTTTCCTCTGCCGGAAGCGCAGCTTGACCGATTTCTTATGCGACTTCGGCTTGGATATCCCGAGAAGGAAGATGCCGTCAAGATTTTGTCGCGTTTTCGCACAGAGGATCCTCTGCAGACGCTGGTTCCCGTATGCCATGCGGATGAGTTGATTCTCATCCAGGAGCAGGTTGAGAAGGTCCGTTTGTGCAATTCCGTTCTTGCCTACATCGTCGATATTATCGAAGCGACACGTTCCTCGGATGCGGTCCTTCTCGGCGCGAGTCCACGCGCCTCCCTCGCACTGATGAAGGCATCACAGGCGCATGCGGCGATTCACGGGCGTATGTTTGTCACGCCGGATGATGTGAAGGCCCTTGTCATTCCCGTGCTCGCCCATCGATTGATTCTGCGCTCGAACTCCTCGGTTTCCTTGGACGGCCAGTACGGCAAGCAATACGGACGCGCATCCGAACTTCTGAAAAAAATCCTCGGTGAGATCTCTTGTCCGACCGAAGATTTCTCGATCTGACAAACTGCAGTTCCGATCCGTTGTCTTCGTGTTCCTTGTGGAGGATTTCTTATGCCCGTCGTAATCTTCCTTGCAATCCTTGTTGCGATTCTCGTCGCCCAATCTTTAATCTATCGGAAAACTGCGCTGAAACATCTGGATACGGATGTGTATTTTTCGACGTCTATTGCCTCCAAGGGAGATATCATTGTCATCACCGAATCGATTGCTAATCGGAAGATGCTTCCTCTCCCTTGGGTTACTCTCAAATTCGAGGCATCGAGGGGACTGGATTTCCTCGATATGACAAACACGTTTCGCAGCGACCATTACTACCGGGAGGATCTCTTATCGCTCGGTATCTGGCAACGCCATGATCGCCATATTCGCGTTCTTTGCTCGCGGAGAGGGTACTTCCGTTTCGTTCGACTCGTCGTTTCAACGAGGGATCTGTTACTGATGTCCCGGATCACAGGAAACTTCCCTTGTGAGTCCTCGCTGATCGTCACGCCGGATCGAATACGCGCTCCGGAAATTGATCAGTTGTTTCAACGTTTTCTCGGCGAGACCGTCAACCCCAGAAGTCAGGTACCTGACCCTTTCACATTTGCCGGCATACGCGAGTACAGCCCTCGCGACCCGTATCGCGATATCAACTGGAAGGCGTCCGCCAAGAACGATCATCTGATGGTGAACGTGCATAACCGCACCAATCGAAGAGAATTGACGATCCTTCTGAACATTATGCCTTATACGCTCTCTAAGGATTACTTCCTCTTGGAGAAATGTATCAGTCTGGCGATGACCTGGTTCGCCGATGCCGCCGAGCAGGAGATACCGGTGCGACTCTTGTCGAACAGCAAGGACATTCTGACCGGTGAAGAGATTGATACTGAACTCGGTTCCGGTGAAGAGCATGTGAGAAATCTCGGAATCTCCTTGGCAAGAATTGACTTATCGCAGCGCGTCGATGTCTTTCTTCCGACGCTCGATCGGGCCATAGAAACCGGCGGGATTGAGAACACGTATGTTGTCCTTTCCGCAAACGCAGACCGTCGCCTCCAGGAGTATTTGGTCAGCCGACACCACGACGGATACGCCATCTACTGGATCTTACTCCACGACCAGACTCCTCCTGAGCTTGAGCCGGGACTTACTTCCTTCACCACGTTTATGGAGGTGGGATATGACAAGTAAACCTATGCGCATGCGAATGCCGGAATGGAATTCCTCGCTGTTATTACCGGATCTTCTGATAAGTCTGGTCTACGTTCTGATGTTGCAACCTCTCGGAACAACGCTTGCCGCAAACGCACCGGGGCTTATGCATAATTATCTCTTCATGTTCTGGCTACTCGTGCCAATGTTGTTATTTCTTATCATGCGACGCTTCATTCTTCCTGTGCTTCCAATGATAATCGGACATATTATCATCGCTCTCCTGCCGCTTATCTTCCTCTCGAAGGTAGATATCCAGTTAAGTATTTGCTTTATGGTACTAACCGGATTTCTACTTTATAATTCCCTCGCTAAGAAGTACCGGAGTACCTTTGTTGTCGCCTCGCAGCTCCAGATCATCATAACGATCTGCGTAAACTTCCTGTTCCTTCTCGTTTTGCTCATCTATCGAGAGTACAGTCTGATGCCCTATGTATTTTCTTCCTGCCTAATCAGCATCTGTCTGTATCTGGCCGCGAACCAGATGATCAATTTTGAGAATTCCTTCGAGCATTTTCTTGTCTCGCCGACACAGCCGGGAAAACAGATCAAGGCAAACAACCAACGAATAATCTTTTTCCTGTTACTGGCCTTGTGTATCATTATTCCTGTTGTTCTTATCATTCCTTACGACGCGATTTTGCAGGTCCTCGAGAGACTCGCCACGATCTTCACGGCATTTCTTTTCTATCTTTTATCCTTGATTCCTCAAAACACAACGACTTCCTATGATGAGGATGTCGTTAATAACGAAGTTGTTCCCAACGAGACTTCGGAGATCGTTACGCTGATCTCCACCATTCTACAAGTTCTTTTCGCGATTCTCATCGTGATGTTGGTCTTGTTCCTTCTCGGCAAACTTTTAAAAATGCTCCTGATTTTTCTTCGTGATCGATACATCTTAAAACACAGCACTGTATCCTTTTCCCCGAATGAGAATGTAACGGATGAAATTTTTGCCCTCAAGGTCGACCGTTCGAACAAACGACGCAAGAAACACGATTTCGGAACCGGCGATGAACGCCGTATTCGTAAGTTATATTACGATACCGTCCGTAAAGGGATTCGTTCCGGCATATCGTATCACCCGTCATCTACCAGCGGCGAGTTGTCGCGGGAATTAAAAGATAAGCTCGGAAATGACATTTCCGAGCTAACTAACAGCTATGATGAGATCCGGTATGGAAAATAAATCGCAGTACGCAAGACTTACACGACGTAATCGATCGCCGCACGGCCGGTCGTAATCTTCCCGATCAAAGCTCCGACCAGAAGATGTTCCGGATGACCCGCGTAATAGGCAAGATCCTCCAGAGTGTCAAAGGAAGACAGTAATATCATGTCCGCATTCTTCGCATCGGGATTGAAATTGCGCTTCACGTCAAGACTGCGAATCACAGAGATCTTCTCGGGAAGAGCCAGCAAGGCTTTCTTCGCACGCTCGAAATTCTCTTCCGCGGAATAGCCTTCCGCCTCCTCTAAAAGTTTCCACATAACGACATGTTCGATCATTTGTCTTCCTCCTGTCAATTTATATGTTCTGTGTTCAGAAAAATATTCGCATTCCGACTTAGGATTTATGATCTTCGATCAAAGCGAGAGCTCCGTAAAGAATCGAATCATCATTAAGTTCCGCCTTGGCGAATCGCACGGTGCTCTTGATCGAAGGAAGACAATACGCGTCTACCTTCGAAAGAATCCTCTCAAGGAAAACATCCCCCATCGCCTCCATGACACCACCTCCGTAGACAATCATCTCCGGGCTGAACGTATTGACGAGGTTTCCGCTTCCGACCGCCAGATACAGGCACGCACGATCGATCGCTTCGATCATGACCGGATCACCGGCATCATACGCGGCCTTCATCGCCTTACTCTTGAAAACACTCTCGGTAATGGCTTCCTCCATCATCGTCGATCTGCCGCGGGCGATCTGCTGACGTATATAATCTGTCATTCCGATCTTGCTCGAGAATGCTTCGAGACAGCCGCGTTGTCCACAATTACAGCGCGGGCCTTCGATATTAAGAACCATATGCCCGTACTCGGCACCCTTACAGTCAAAGCCGGTGTACAACTTACCGTCGAGAATGAGACCGCCGCCGATGCCGGTTCCGATAAAAAGTCCGACAACATTTCTGAGTCCGCGGGCCGCGCCATGCTTCCATTCGCCATAGACGCCGACATTCACGTCATTTCCGATATAGAAGGGTGTCTTGAATCGCTCCTCAAGAATCTCCTCAATCGCATAATTCTGCCAGGGAAGATTCGGCGAGAAGAGAACAACTCCCGTCTCCTGATTTATGACGCCGGGGGCTCCGGCAGCGATCGCCTCGACATCTGACAGCGTGATACCGAAGGACACTGTCATTTCATTGACGACACTGACAATCGTGTCCTCAACATTCTGCATGCCTTCTTTGGCTTTCGTCTTCTTCTTCAGTCGATGGACAATCTGTCCCTTCTGATCAAAAATAGCACCGAGAACCTTCGTTCCGCCAATATCCAGACAAATCGAATATTTATCCATTCTTCTTCTCCCCGGCTTCCTTCAGTTGGTCATACAAATCATAAAGCTTCTGCACACCGTTCTCGAGCCGGTAATAGTGAAAAATATAGGGAACTAACATCGCAAGGAACAGAACCAGAAGGACGATTACCGGGATCGATGGTGCCACCAGAAAAACAGCAAAGCAGATGATCGTCACCAGAGCAAAGAGAACCGTCACGATCAAATGAATCAATCGTTCGTGCTGGAAGAATCCAATCCATTCGAAAAGCAAGATGACTTCCTTCTCCAACACGGACTCCGAAAGCGGCTCCTCCGACCGAATCTGATCGAGTAGTTCGCGGGCTCGCTTCGTCTTCTGTACCAGTCGATCAGACACGAATCTCACCTTCTCTCAACGTATGCCAGAGATCTTACCTGATTTACGCGATATCCTCCGAATTCCCGCGCGAACGCTTACGTGTCTTCGCGCCGAGAACAAGCTCCGGTTTCTTGCGATCTCGCACGGTAGCGCCTGTGATGACACACTTTTCGACATCCTTCCGCGAGGGAACTTCGTACATGATGTCGAGCATGATCTCCTCGAGAATAGCGCGCAAACCGCGAGCGCCCGTATTGCGCTCGATCGCTAAAGCGGCGATCTCTTCGACAGCGTCATCCTCGAAAACCAACTCGACGCCATCCATGTTGAGAATCTTCCAATACTGCTTCAGGAGAGCGTTTTTCGGCTCCCGTAAAACACGCATCATCGATTCCTTATCCAAACCATCGAGGGTAACGGTAACCGGAACTCGTCCGATAAATTCGGGAATTAAGCCGAACTTCAGAAGATCCTGCGGCATCAGATTGCGCAGAAGCTCCCCTGTCTCCATATTCTTCTTCTTGACGGATTCCGCGCCGAAGCCAAAGGACTTCTGTCCGATTCTCGATTCGATAATCTTCTCAATCCCGTCGAAAGCGCCTCCGCAGATGAAGAGAATATTCGTCGTATCAATCTGAATGAACTCCTGATGCGGGTGCTTGCGACCACCTTGCGGCGGGACATTCGCAACGGTGCTCTCAAGAATTTTGAGCAGAGCTTGCTGAACGCCTTCTCCGCTGACATCCCTTGTAATCGAAGGGTTGTCGGATTTTCTCGTGATCTTGTCGATCTCATCAATGTAAATGATGCCTCGTTGCGCCTGCTCTATGTCGAAATCCGCATTCTGCAAAAGCTTCAGCAGAATATTCTCCACATCCTCGCCGACATATCCGGCTTCTGTCAACGCTGTCGCGTCCGCGACGGCAAAAGGTACATGAAGAACCTTGGCGAGCGTCTGTGCCAGCAATGTCTTACCGCAACCCGTAGGGCCGACGAGAAGAATATTACTCTTCGAGAGCTCGATATCATCATTCTTCGCCTTCTTCGTGAAAACTCGTTTGTAATGATTGTAGACGGCTACAGACAGAGCCTTCTTCGCCATATCCTGCCCGATAACGTACTGATCGAGAGAATCCTTAAGCTCCATCGGAGTCGGAACATGATCCATCTTAACCGAGCCCTTGGGCATCGCCACATAATCATCATCTTCCGCCAGAAGCGAGTCACACAGTGTGATACACTCATTGCAAATATATACCGACGGGCCGGCAAAGAGTCTGGATACCTCATGTTCTGTCTTCCCGCAGAATGAACAACGCACGACGGGCGGTTTTCCGTCTGAACCCTTCAAACGTTTGTCCTTGTTGTTGATGTCATCATCAGCCATAGATAGCTCCTTTGTTTGAAATAAGAAGCGAGGCCTCGTACGAAGCCTCGCAGATTACCTGCTGTTATCATGGTAACAGATAGTAAACATATGGTTCAATCAATTTCAAATAAGATATTGTTAAGAGTTGGTTGCAACTTACGCCTCGTGATCATGGTCACCATGGTCATGTGCGTGGAATTCTGTCTTGATCGCGGACGCTGTCATCAGATCGACAGCCTTCTGCGCCGCCAGAGAGTCACGAATAAACGTATCGTTGCCGCCGAGTCTGGCCAGAAGTTCTTCCTTCTTCATGTTGTACTGAGTCGCCATGCGATCTGCTTCCTTATCGACATCCTCGTCTGTGACCTCGATCTTCTCTGCCTGAACAACGGCTTCCACAACAAGATTGCTCATGACACGATTCTTGGCAACAGAAGACATACCGGCACGGAAATCCTCCATCGTCTGATTCATGTACTGAAGGTACTGCTCGAGCTCGATTCCCTGGTAACGCATGCGCATCGACTGCTCGTCAACCAGCTGGTCGATCTCGGTCTCGATCATGCAATCCGGAATCTCTACCGCAGCATTCTCACAGACAACCTTGACAACAGCGTTCTGGAAATCCGCCTCCGCGTGAGCCTTCGCCTGCTCTTCCTTCTTGCTCAGAATATCCGCTTTATACTCGGCCAATGTGTCAAACTCGCTGACATCCTTGGCGAATTCGTCGTCGAGCGCAGGGAGTTCCTTTGTCTTCACCGCATGGATCTTGATCTGGAATGTCGCTTCCTTACCCTTAAGCTCCTCGGAATGATATTCTTCCGGAAAATTGACGGTAATGGGGAATTCTTCACCCTCCATATGTCCGATCAGCTGCTCTTCAAATCCGGGAATGAAGCTGTTGGATCCGATCTTCAAATCATATCCGTCACCCTTACCGCCGGCAAAAGCCACGCCGTCAACAAATCCTTCATAATCGATCGTTGCCGTATCACCGGATTCAATCGCACGATCCGAAACCGGGATCATACGGGAATTGCGGTCCTGAATACGAGCCAGTTCCTGATCGACATCCTCTTCGGTTGCGGGATGATAATGATACGGAGCTTCGACACCCTTGTACTGGCCGAGAGTAACCTCCGGCTTCGTTGTAACGGTGACCGTGAACTTCAGGCCCTTCTCGGCACCGATCTCCAGGATATCCATGTCCGGCTTCGAAACGACCTTGAGATCGTGCTCCTTCACAGCGGCCGCATAAGCCGGGCTCACAACAAAATCGATCGCGTCGTCATACAGGGCACCTTCGCCGTAGTACTTCTTCACCATCTGAAAGGGAGCCTTGCCCTTACGGAAACCGGGAATCTGGAAGCGATTCTTATTCTTTTGGAAAGACTTCTCCACCGCCTGGGAAAACTCCTCCGGGGAGACTTCAAGGGTCAGAACGACCACGTTATTGTCTTTTTTCTCGAGTAAAGATGCCATATGCAATCCTCCGCATCATTTTTTCCATGTTTTTACCGAATAACGATTGTATCATACACGCAAAGCAAAACGCAACCACATTCCTTCGATCGAATCGATTTCTCCGTGATCCGGAGCCGGCAAACGAACAGCGGGTTTCCCCGCTGTTTGCGATGAGCGGTGTATGTGGCAAAATATACATTCGAGAATCCATCCTATCGATGAATCACCGAGACTTGAATTCCAGCAAGCACGTCCATTGCCTTCTCGTGCAGTACCGGGTCGAAGCTGCTTGTGCAGGCCGCGTCAACGATAATCTTCGCGTTCGGCAACGCGGTCTTCGCGATCACCGCGTTCGACAGAACACAGATATTGCTGACAAGGCCGACGAGTTCGACTTCGTCGTATGCACCCTCCGCAAGAAAGGAAAGAAGTTCCCGGGACCCGAAAGTATCTTTAAGAAAGAACCGTCCTCCCTTAGACAGAAGTCCTGTCTTTCCGTAGATCGCATGACCGTTCGAACCGAAAAGACAATGTTCTACGGGAAGATTGTGACCCTCCTCGGTCGCGAGATAATTCTCCTGATGCGTATCCAGTGTATACACGACATGATCCCCACGATCCTGATATTCGCAGATCTTACGACTGATCCCTTCGTCCAGAAGCTCGGCGCCCGGAAAACCCAAGGCGCCATCGACAAAATCATTCTGATAATCGACGACGATGAGAATTCTCTTCATATTGCCTCCTTATGCGCTACATCATGAGTTTAGTATGACGTTCGCTCGAATATACAAAGAGAGCGACGAATGACCATCGCTCTCTTCTCAGGATACCGAATGATATAAATCAGTACGTATCGCTTGTTACCTCATTGTCGTCGGCATCAAAAATTGTGACCTCGCGCTTCTCCGAATCAACATTCAGAAAGAAGTCATAAACGAATTCATCCGTCGAGTTATACAGTTCTTCGGTTGCCAAATAGTACGTCATCTGTCCGTCCGTGTTATAGAGCGTGTCATACTTATAGAAGAACTCACCGAGCTTCTTGGCATCAAGCTCACTGATGTCAAGTTCGTCAATAACGCAGAAAACCTCGTTGGGCACGCCGGTCTCATAGTACTCCAGCGTCATAGGCTCCTCGAGAGTATCCTTAAACTCGTACATATCTCCCTCGACATAGTAGAGGTAATCATCCGGGTGTCCCTCAACCTCAAGAGTAAAGTATTCATAATTGTCCGGAGCCAGCATATATACATTGATCTTGTATTCCTTGCTGTCGCTCTCAAGACGTACAATTCCGTCGAAGAAATAATTCTGGTTGCTGTTGTCGATATAAACCTCGAAAACACCTTCCTCGTCCTCTGCTTCATAATACGTCAACTCAACGTTATCCAGAAGAGCATCGGATGCCGTACGATCCAGCTTATCTCCGACATACTCCGCGATAACTTCGTCACGCTTCTCATTCGCGTAATCGATATAGTCCGTTCCATCCTTCGCTGTTGACTGCGAAGCGACACTGTCGATCAGGTCAGACAAATTTCCGGCGTTACATCCGCTCAGCGCTCCGACCAGCAGAACCGTTGCGAGAAGTGCCGCTATGACTTTAACTTTTCTCATACATCTTCCTCCAAAAATCTTCATAAACACCAAGATGATTTTCATGGATTTTTGAGATATTGTCAAGGTCATCGCGAAACGTTTTTCGTCCAAGTACATACAAAAAGACATTGCGCGCGAAGAACATACAAGATTTAACGTGCTATGATGAATTCAACGCAAGTGAAATGAGGTGTCGAAGATGAAGATAGAACCATTTTCTCTTCCGGATCAACTGACCCTTGGTTGCGCCACCGCTTCCGCGCAAATCGAGGGCGGTGATAAGAATCACTCCTGGTATGCGTGGTCGATTGTCGAAGATCACATCAAGGATGAATCAACAACACTTCGGGCTTGCCGACATTGGGATAAGACCTCAAGAGACCTTCTGTTGATGAAGTCCCTTGGCATCTCTGAATATCGTTTCAGTATCGAGTGGAGCCGCATTGAACCCCGTGAGGGAGTCTTCGATCCGGATGCCCTCCGACATTACCACGACGAGATCGAGCAGATGCGTGCTTTGGGTATACGTCCGCTTGTTACGTTGCATCATTTCTCAAATCCGTTGTGGTTTGAAGAGAAGGGCGCGTTTCTTAGCGATGACGCGCCCGAGATTTTCCTGCGTTATGCGGCGTTCGTCGTGTCTTCGCTTCAGGATCTCGTAGATGAGTACGTCACGATCAACGAACCGAATGTTTACGCGGTCAATGGCTATGTCTTCGGCATGTGGCCGCCGGGGCGAAGGAAAGTATCCGAGTATTTTCATGCGATATCGAATCTTGCCGCCAGCCATATTCTCACCTATCAGATGATACATGATCGATACTCCGACCGGGCTGTTCGCGTAGGTTTTGCCAATCACCTGCGGATATTTACCGGCGCAGGTATCAATCCGGCCAATCATCTTGCGGCGAAGGTGATGGAGTATTGTTTTCAGGATATTGTTACGGATGTTATGGCATTCGGGCGAAGATTGCCGCCGCTCCCGAGAAACAAAGCGATCCGCCGGGGGAGATATTTTGATTTTATCGGAATCAATTATTACTCCCGAAGCGCCATATCCCGTTTCGCGGACGGAGTTCTGCCCGGACGCCCTACAAGCGATTTAGGCTGGGAAATCTATCCCGAAGGACTGGGAATTCTTCTTCGTCGGCAATACAAACGTTATCGGGCTCCGGTTTATATTACCGAAAACGGAACATGCGACGCCAAGGACCACTTTCGCCCTTTGTTTATCTGTGATCACCTGAAACAGATTGCCGAGTCCAACGTTCCGGTCGAAAGATACTATCATTGGACACTCACGGATAATTTCGAGTGGGCGGAGGGCGAGAGCGCGCCCTTCGGACTTTTCGCGTATGATTTTGACAAGGATGAGGTCAGCGAACGCAATAGTGCGCGATTGTACAGGGACATAATCACGAATCACGGATTGACCGAAGATATGATCGACCGTTACCTTACGAATTCGTCTTCCCCGTAATCAAGGAAAAGGCGGTCTCCATCGGTCGTCACAGTGACCGTCCCGAAGACATCCGTGCGAAAAACAGAGCAGCCGGATCGATCAAGTCGGTCAATCACACCTTCGTTAGGTTGCCCGAAAGTATTGACGCCGACGCTGATCACAGCGATTCTCGGCTTCACCGCGGCGAGAAATTCCTCTGTCGTTCCGGCATAGTTCCCGTGATGCCCGACGGATATAACGTCGGCTGAGATCGCGGCGCCTTTCTCCAGAAGCTGCTTCTCAACAAACGATTCTCCGTCCGCCATAAGAAGAAAAACTACATCACCGATCTCAACACGGAGCACGATGGAGTAATCGTTCAACTGAATATAATCACCCGCGTCCTCCGATAGTACAGTCACGCGATAATCGGGACCCTGTAGAATGACTTCTCCCTGTATGGGGTTGCGTAGTGCATACCCCCTGTCCGCGATCTCCCGATACAATTCTTCATACTTGGAAACACTGAGAAAGAGGGACTTCGGGGCATCCGGCATCCATATATCCCCAACCTCATATTGGTCGAGAACCGCGAGTGCATTATCGGTATGGTCACCGTGCTGATGCGTCAGAACCATGCAATCAACAAACTGTATGTCCCGTGACTCGAGATATCCCAGAAGATTCGCGCGCGCAGATTTCGGCCCGGTATCGATCAGCAGGGTCTTCCCGTCTGAGAAACGGATCAAGGTAGAACTGCCTTGACCGACGTCGAGAAAATCGACAACGGATACGGAATTGTCAGTATTGGTCGCCTGCTCATATGCCGAGACGTCCGAAGAGCCCGCAGAGCTGGAAAGAATTGCGATAAAAAAAGCGGTGGCAAAAAGAATCACTGCTCCGATCGTTCGACGAAGCGTGATTCGCGGAAAACGAGGAAGAAAGAAAGGGAACAATTCATTCATGATTTTTGGCCCTTTTCTTTTATTCTATTATAGATTCCGCGTCACCGGTCACGCGATATTATGAATAATCTGTGACGAATTGCTCTTTGCAATATATGAATGGATAAAAAAAGAATCTCCCCGAAGAACTTTATGTTCCTGAGGAGATTCTTTGGCGCGCCCGGCAGAGATCGAATCCACAACCTTCTGATCCGTAGTCAGACGCTCTATCCAGTTGAGCTACGGGCGCGTATTGCTGACCTTATTTCGTACAGCATGTTGTATTTTAGACTACCACCGTCACCTTGTCAATGCGAAAAAGACGAAATTTTCTGAAGGCACGGATTTTCTTTTTTCACAAAACCGTGATGAATTCTACCCGTATCATATGATACGCTGTAGGAGAATTGAGAAAACGAGAAGGAAAAGGGATGAATCATAGCAGAAATCGACTTCCATTGAAGAATTTATTGAATGCGCGAGATCTCGGCGGACTTCGCACGCAAGGCGGACAACGAACGCGCTATGGGCGCTTCATCCGTTCGGATGAACCTTCCCTCTTGGATCACGAGGATATTACTTCGCTCCTTCAATATCCGGTCACGATGGTGATTGATCTGCGTGATGATCTCGAAGTTCAGCGGCGATCGACACCGTTCATCCGTCACAAAGATATTCTGTATCGCAATATTCCCCTTTTTGGTTCCGACGCCGATGATGTTGAGAGTGAAGTCGTAAAGATCGCGATATCACAAGGCTTGGGGAATTTGTATGTGTATGTTCTGGAGAACCGGCGCGATTTTCTCGCGGAAATTTTTCGCGAGATGCTAGCTGCACCGCCGGGGGCGGTCCTCTTCCACTGTACTCACGGCAAAGATCGAACGGGCATTATTGCGGCGCTGCTTCTCTTGCTGGCCGATGTTGAGCGATCGAGCATACTGGAGAACTACTCCGCAACGTACGACTTCATTCGGCCGATTGTCGACCCGAAGATGGAGAAGCTACCCGAACACATGCAACATATTCTCAGGTCCGATCGCGAGAATATGGAGATTATGCTCTCACATATCGACAGAAACTACGACGGGAAAGCCAACTCGTATTTTGAACATATCGGGCTGTCTTCACAAGAGATCGCGACACTGCGATGCCAACTCCTCGACCGTGACGACGACATCGATTCATTCGTCTAGGGCACGAGATCCAGAATGACTCCGGTAACCAGCTTCTCCTGGTTCGAACCGAAGACGAACGATAGGCGGTAGGCATTCTCATCAATACTGGTCTCGAGTGTGAAACCCGCTTCATCGGCAAACGGATAGAGCATCAGCAGATCGTCGCGCATAATTTCCGTCTGTATGTCGGTTCCGATCGAATAGATCCCTTGCGTTCCCCGGAGCCGGATCCGAATGATCTGACCATCCCAGGATCCATCCTCATACAGATTCCCCTTAAGCGTTACGGACATCCCGTTATACGAGGCGACAAACAACTGCTTCGCTTCGGCGGCACTCTCCTCTCCGACAAAACCGCGTCCGACGTAGATCGGGGTGCCGAACAAATCTTCAAACTGGTTCGAATCGGCTCGATCCCCGATTCGTATTGTCCTTACGCCGTCGACATAGAGATAGAAATGTTTCGTATTGAGTTTATTCTCGATACTGTCATTGATCTCGATCCCCATCGAGTCATTTCGCCGAAACGTAACCGTTTGTGACCGATAGGTCAGCGACTCGTTGTCGAGGACTTCCTCTTGAAAAAAATCCGCTCTCGAGATATCAAGACTTTCCAGACGGTACTCAATGAAAGCTGTCTTTACATTCACGTGATAATATGTGACCAACTTCCCCGCTTTATTTGCCAGCACGCGATCCGAAATCTCAGCTTCGTCCTGTGTGTAACCGGACCGTATCAAGGTCTCGACCACATCGCGATTCTGATTCTCCAACGCGGTGAAATACAGCGTTGCAAGATCATAAATCTCAAGACATGAGCGGATCCACTCACCGCTCAAATACGGTACTCCGGACTTGTCCTTCTGAAGATAAATATAAACCGGCTGACGGATGTCTTCCTCATTATTGAAAAGAAGTTCAACCGGCAATGTATCTGCCAGAACCTCTTCAAATCCCTTCGTATTGAGAAGAATCGCATCGATTCTGTCCGAACGTTCCAGATTGTCCAAAACTCGATAGGAAGAAATCGATCCTCGATTGCTCGTAAGTCTCGACAAAGCTCTCACGTATGCATCAAATTCCTGCAACGTCAGATCTTTTCGCTGTAAAGAAGGGATGCTCTCGAAAATCGACTCCGTATCTTTGGGGTCCGAGATACAACTTATTACTGCCTGAATCATTTGATGCGTGTCAATCGGCGGTAATGCGGCGTCCGTTATCGCTTCGATCCTTGATTCAATTGCCTGCGGATCGAAAAGACCGGTCCAGGCACACCCGCTCAGGAGTACCATGGCGACGATAAGAGCACACAACTTCACTAACCGCATCGGGCGAGCGACGCGGCGGGCGTTCTTCAACGTGGGAAGAGCCGAATTCGGCATGCACCTAGTCCTTTCTCCTCTGTTTCGCCGCCTCGAATAAAACAATGCCGGCGGCAACGGCAGCATTCAGGCTGTTTACAGAACCACTCATCGGTATTGTAACAAGAAAATCACATTTATCGGCGATATTTGCGGACATTCCTTCTCCCTCACTACCGATGACCACCAATAACGGCCCCTTGAAATCTGCCTTATCATAAGTGGTTTGCGCGGAAGCATCGGTTCCGGCAACCCAGAGTCCCATGTCTTTGAGACGCAGAATCGTCTGTGACAAGTTCGTAACTCTTGCGACCTTCACATGCTCAATCGCACCGGCTGAGGCCTTGGCAACCAGAGAATCAAGACCGATGGACCGGTGCTTCGGAATAATGATTCCATGTACACCCGCCGCATCGGCGATTCGAAGGATAGATCCCAGGTTGTATGCATCCTTAAGTTCGTCGAGAAGAACAATAAAGGGCGGCTCACCCTTCTCACCCGCAAAGGCAAGAATATCCTCGACTTCAACATATTCATGACTTGCGGTGTATGCGATGATTCCCTGATGATTGCCGGTTTGTGACATCTGATCAAGCGAAATTCGAGGAACCTCAGAGACGATAATCCGCCGATCCTTCGCCAAGTTGATGATACGAGACAGCGTGGGATCCGGCCTCGATTCATCGCGCTTTACGACCCAGATCTTGTTGATCGTCCGTCCCGCCCGCAAAGCTTCCATGACCGGATTACGACCTTCCAATCGATCCGTCGATGGCTCTTGAACTACGCGTGTCTCGCCATCCGGACGCGATACAGAATCCTCGTCACGCGGCTTCTCTCGCTCCGATCGCCTCGTCTCGGGGTTCCGATCACGTGAACCGTGGTTCACGGTATGTTTCTCCCCCGTCCGTTTGTCTCCTGTTTTGAACTCTCTGCGTTTCTTAGGATCCGTGTACATGTAAATCTCCTTTGTCGATCAACGTCTGAACCTCCAGAATCTTCTGAAGAATCTCATCAAGTCTCTCGTGATCGCCCGAGAGATACAAGTAACCGATGACCGCTTCAAGTCCCGTCGCGTACTTATAATCTACAGGACTGCAGTTCTTCGCCATGCTTCCTGGATTACTGTTCTTCCCTCTGCGAAAATAATCGCTCTCCGCTTCCGTAAACTCCGCTAAAAGTACGCGCGCGGCGTCCGCCTGAGCCTTTGCGCGAACATGGGCAATCACACGCTTATGTAAAGCACCGGATTTAGAGAAGTGCCTGGCGGCAATGACTTGTCTGACATGAAGTTCGAAAACCGCGTCTCCGACATAGGCCAGAACCGACGCGGGAACCTCCCGCAAGTCCTTGTCGGGCGGTATGAAAATCATGCGCGTGTCACCTGCGGTCCCTGCGGTGTATCCTTGACAATATATCCGAGCGCGAGGATCTCGTCACGAATACGATCAGCCAAGGCAAAATCTCTGCCCTTCTTCGCCTCTGCTCTAGCATCAACCAGCTTCACAACCGCTTCAGGAATACCGGATTCGCGCTTCAGAATTCGATCCGCGGCAATCCCCAAAACATCGGAAAGCTCCAGAATTCGATCTGCGGCCGCAACGAGATGAGTATTACTTACTTTGCCGGAGGCGAGAGCCGTATTTGCGGCGCGAACTAAGGTAAAGATTGCGGTGATGGCGTCTGCTGTATTCAGATCGTCATCCATCACACGAATAAATTCTGTTTTGGCTTCCTCAACAGCGGTTGCGAGAGACGAAACCTCTTCGGGGTCCTCTTCCACAACACGATTGGCATCGGACGAGACAAAACGAAGATTCGCGTACGCGTTGGCAATGCGATCCAAGCCATTCTCCGCCGACAGAAGAAGTTCCGCCGAGAAATTTACGGGCATCCGATAGTGTCCCGAAAGAATGAAGAACCGAATCACGTCGTAGTCATATTGCTTGACGATATCGCGGATCATAAAGAAATTGCCCGCAGACTTGCTCATCTTCTCATTGTCGACATTGATAAAGGCATTATGCATCCAGTATCGAACATACGGAGCACCTGTAACCGCCTCACTTTGCGCGATCTCGTTCTCATGATGAGGGAAAATCAAGTCCTGTCCTCCACCGTGAATATCGATCGTCTCTCCGAGGAACTTGCGAACCATCGCCGAGCACTCAATATGCCAGCCGGGACGACCTTCACCCCAAGGCGACGGCCAGGAGGGTTCGCCGGGTTTCTTCTTCTTCCAGAGGACAAAATCCGTCGGATTTCTCTTGCCCTCGGCTTGCAAAGTGCGGTCTCCCGCCCCCTCCTTGAGATCATCAAGGTTGTACCGGGAAAGCCGCCCGTAGGTCGGGAAACTCTCAACACTGTAATATACGCCATCCTCGATCTCGTAAGCGAATCCCTTCTCCACCAAGGACGAGATCATGCGGATAATCTCGTCAATCGTATCGGTTGCACGAGGCTGGTATGTCGGGCGCAAAATCCTGAGTTTGTCCGCGTCAATGTAATATTCGGCGATATATTTATCCGCATAATCGCGAACCGTCATGTTTGCCTCATTGGACATGGCAATCATACGATCGTCGATATCCGTGAAGTTCTGGCAGAACTCAACCGCATAGCCGCGGTATTCCAGATACCGGCGCAATGTATCATAGGTGATGAAAGGTCGGGCGTTGCCGAGATGAAAGTAATTATAAACAGTAGGACCGCAGGCATAGAGCTTCACACGCCCCGGTTCGAGCGGGACGAACTCTTCCTTTGATCTTGTCATTGTATTATAGATTCGCATGATGCCTCCTTATGTTCGAAAACCCTTACGGGCAAGTATTCACTTTGTCATTCGCGTCCGATCCCGATTGTCCGTCCGAATGGGTCACAGTGTCAGCCGGCACAATCTCACAACGCTTCAGTAGATGCTTCTCATCGGGAATAATGTCAAAACGCTTCTCTAAGGCAAGGATTCGATGTAAGAGTCGACAAAGCTCCTGCTCCGTCGGATCCGACGTCGAAGCATGATCAAGATTGTCTGCATGGCTAACCGGTTTACCCTCGATCCGAACGATCTTCGCCGGAATTCCTACAACGGTTGCGTTATTCGGCACTTCGGAAAGCACAACCGCATTCGATCCAACCATTACATTATCGCCAACGCGAAAAGGCCCCAGAAGCTTCGCTCCGGCACCGATTAATACGTTATTCCCGATGGTCGGGTGACGCTTGCCCTTGCCTTTGCCGGTTCCTCCCAAAGTAACACCGTGATAAATCGTACAGTTATCTCCGATGACTGCCGTCTCGCCGATCACGATACCCATACCGTGATCGATAAAAAGACCCGAACCGATGACGGCACCGGGATGAATCTCGATTCCCGTCCAGAATCGAGCGATCTGGGAATTCCATCTCGCCAAAGAAAAGAGGCGATGTTTATACAAAAAATGGCTTACCCGATGGTAAACCAGCGCGTGAAAGCCCGGATATAGCAAAACAACACCAAGAACCCCTCTCGCAGCTGGGTCCCTTCTCGCTATCTGTCTCGCATCATGTAGAAATCCCATGCAACGCGTCCTTTATAGGCAAAAATAAACCTGAAATGCCGATTCCCACTTTTTGACACCCAGCGATCGCCAGGTGGGTACCCTGCGGCAGTCTAGGATCTTCCTCTAGGGTGATCACGAGGATCACATAAAGGCCTGATCCGCTCTGCTCCGACACCGGGTTCCCTTTTATGTCATGAAGGTTCAAAAACGTGAGTCTCGGACATACCAGGCAACTACATTATAACAATTAAGGAAGCCCCACTCAACCAAGAATCCAAGATTCGGAAAAATAACCCGGTTCAGGATCGTCCGGCCGCCAGTGAAGCTCCGACGACGAATCGTGCTCCGGCCTTGTACAAGGCTACAGCGGCTTCATGTAATGTTGCCCCTGTCGTCGTCACATCATCGACAACGAGCACGGAAAGGCCCGTAACATCGCAATCTGATCCGACGGAAAACGCGCCGGAGACATTGGCTTTTCGCATTCTCGGATCGACAAATCGACTCTGCTGCCTCGTATGCATTACACGAACAAGAAACGAAGCGACACACGGAATTCCCAGAGCCTTCGCGACCGGACGGGCAATCAATTCGGCCTGATTATACCCTCGGCGCGATCGTCTTTTCACAGAAAGAGGGATCGGAATTACAACATCAAACGAGTAATGTTGAAGCAAAATAGCGGAAACAAGAAACTGCGACATTGACTCCGCCGGAATAATCGCATCATGAAACTTCATGCCCCGGATCGCGTCACGTATGAAACCTGTGTAATGAAAGGCGACCACCGTCTGAAAATCCGGAATCGGATCATCCTCCTCCCTGTTGGACAGGCAAGGTCGCAAAGTCTCTTCCGGTGTATACAAGGGAAGATTTGCCAAGCACTTGTGACAAATCGGAAGATCCCTTGAAACCTCGCTTCTCTTCCCGGCTTCGAGAACGCGGCCGCAAAAAACGCAGACGGGCGGGAACAGAAGCTGCAACAAGCCCTGTAGTTTGCTGACATAATCTGATAGGACGTTCGATACAGTTCGTTCCTCATCCATATCAAGATCTCTCTTGGAAATAAATCGTCAGGAAAGATGTAAGGGAGGTTCTCCTCTGTGATGTGTACGTCGTACGTATGGTCCGTTCGAGTACAGATCGCGAAGACACAATAAAAAGTCGAGACTTGGCTCGCGTCACTGCCGTGTAAAGAAGGTTTCGGTGATTCAAGGCATAATACCCCGGTGGGACGACGAGAATAACAACCGGATATTCACTTCCCTGACTTTTATGGACGGTAATCGCATAGGCCATGTCCAGATCTTCTATGGACTTGCGATCATATCGGACAATTCTTCCATCATCAAACAGCACCGTTAACAAATACGATGCCGTGTCGATCTCGCAAACCACACCAAGTTCACCGTTAAAAACGCCCATACCCGTCGATCGATCCGGATTCTCATAAGCCAACTCATAGTTATTCCTTGTCTGCATCACTTTGTCACGCAGGTAAAAGGTCGTGCCATGAACGCTGATTCCCTGGCCCTTACCTCCGCCGACGGACTTCTGTAACTTCTCGTTCAGCTCCTGGACACCGGCCGGTCCTTTTCGAGAAGGACAGAGAACGGCGGCATCCTTCAGCACGTCAATACCATACGTCTGCGGAAGAACGCGCGAATATAACGATACGGCCGCCTGCGCCAACGCGTCCGGCGAATCCTTCTGAATCAGCATGCACTCACTGTCTATAGACTGATCAAAAGAGATCGACTGGCCGGAGAGAATGCGGTATGCATTCGCGACAATCGCACTCTCCTTGGATTGTCGATATATCTGCGTCAACTCGGCCACCGGTACTATCTTCGATGTTATCAGATCAGCAAGAACATTGCCGGCTCCGACCGAAGGAAGCTGATTTACATCCCCGACAAATACAATCTGCGTATCCTCTCGAACCGCCTGAAGAAGACTGTCGAAAAGCAGGATGTCGAGCATGCTCGACTCATCGACAATCACGACATCCGCTTCGATCGGATGTTCATCATTTCTTCGGAATCCGGGTCGCCCCCCATCACCGGCTGATGGATCCGGCTCCAGAAGGCGATGAATCGTGCCGGCCTTCTTACCGGAGGCTTCTGACATTCGCTTTGCCGCACGCCCTGTCGGAGCGCAGAGAACCGCTCTCTTGCCGGCCTCTTCAAAGCAATCAATCAGGACGCGGATAATAGTTGTCTTGCCCGTGCCGGGTCCGCCCGTTATTACAGAAACATACGAATCCGTTGCCAGAAGAACCGCGGCTTTCTGGTCCTCCGATAAATCAATCCCAGATCGCGAACTCGCCTTGGTTACGAAAGACAGCGGCACGGAAGGGTCGGAGAAAACCTTTCCGGCCTTTGCCCGGCGTGCAATCTTGCCGGCAGCGGAAATTTCGGCGGCTAGCAAAGCGGGCAAAGCGATGCGAGGATTTACCTCCGGATTCATGACATCCTCAAAACGTATTCCTTCCGAATCGGAGAAGGAATACACCACGATGCGTCGCGAAGAGGAAATCTGCTTAAGACCCGACAAGAACCTTGCGCGCGGATCTCCGCTCTCCTCACGGATGGGTAATGCACCCTGCTCCAAGCGGAGCGGATCTTCCGGATCATCACCGATTCGCAACAGTTTGTCGACGAGGTCAAAGAGAGAATCGCGGTCGACATAGGTATGTCCATCGTTCTCCGCGGTCCGTAAGCAATGAAGAGCGGCGCTCGCATAACGAAATTCGGAATCCGGACGCAGTCCAAGCCGGACCGCGATCTGATCCGCGGTCCGAAATCCGATGCCGGAGACTTCTTCCGCCAAAAGATAGGGATTCTCTCGAATACGAAGAATCGCCCGGGAGCCGAAACGTTGATCAATCTCGTGAATTCGCTGTAATCCGATGCCAATCGGCATCAAAAGAAGAGTTAATTCCCGGAAGTCTTCCTTCTCGCGAAGGCGAAGCGATACCTCGTGTGCCTTCTGCGTCGAGAATCCACGTATTCCCTTGACCAGATCCGGTTCATCCCGCAAAACACGCAAGGTATCCTCTCCGAAACGCGAGACAATCTTCTCCGCCGTCTTCGGTCCGATACCCGCGATTACGCCGGAAGAAAGATACTGATAGATCTCCTCCTCGGAATGAGGTGTCAACGGAAGAACCGATTCCGTAACCAACTGCTTCCCGAAGGACGGATGAACATTGAAGTGTCCCGTAAGAAGCGCCCGATCACCTTCTTCAATATAAGGGAAATATCCCGTTGCGGTGATCGAAGTCATCTTCTCGGAAGATTTCCGAGGATGCAAACCATCGTAGATTAAATCCTCCAGACGCTGTTCACTGGGTTCCGTCGATAAATTCTTCCTGTCCGTCTCGAAAGATGCAACCGTATAACCATTCTCGTCATTTCTGAATATGATTCCGCTGCACGTCGCCTGAAGAGAAATTCCGGATCCTTTTCGCGTCGAAAAACTATCCTCACGAGAGGAGGAAGCTACATCGGACGGTTGTTCTTGGGACCCTCGTTCTCTTCCCGGTATCACGACAGACCTCTTTCCGGTTTACTCAAATACCCGCATCTTTACGCAAGAGATCCGCTTTGTCCGTACGCTCCCAAGGAAAGCCTTCTTCTGAGCGGCCGAAATGGCCATACGAAGCTGTTCTCTTATAAATCGGACGGCGAAGGTCAAGATCGCGAATAATCGCCGCCGGACGAAGATCGAAATGTGATCGGATCAGCTCTGTGATCTTCTCGTCCGAAATCTTTCCCGTCTCGAAGGTATCAACCATAATCGATACCGGATGCGCGACACCGATCGCATAGGCAAACTGAACCTCACAGGAATCCGCAATACCGGCAGCAACGATGTTCTTCGCGATGTATCGGGCCGCATAAGCCGCCGAACGGTCTACCTTTGTCGGATCCTTGCCGGAAAATGCACCGCCACCATGTCTGGCATAACCGCCGTATGTGTCGACGATAATCTTGCGTCCTGTAAGTCCGCTGTCTCCCTGCGGTCCTCCGACGACGAATCGTCCTGTGGGATTCACAAAGTACTTGGTCTTATCATCAATGAGATTCGCCGGGAGAATCGGAAGAATGACGGATGTCATAATGTTCTGATAGATCTCTTCCTCGCTAACCTCGGGACTGTGTTGCGTTGAGATGACGACCGCCTCAATTCGCTTCGGCGTATTGTCCTCATACTCGATCGTGACCTGGCTCTTACCATCCGGTCGCAGAAAATGAACCTCGCCGCTCTTCCGGACCTGGGACAAACGCTGGGTCAGTCGATGTGCGAGTGAGATCGGAAGGGGCATAAGTTCTTCGGTCTCGTTGTTGGCGTAGCCGAACATCATTCCCTGATCGCCGGCTCCCGTATCAAGATCATCCGTATCCGTACCGGTTCTGGATTCAAGAGATCGGTTCACTCCCTGCGCGATATCCGGCGACTGCTCATCCAGCGTTGTCAACACCGCACAGGTCTTATAGTCAAAGCCATAATCCGTTCCGTCATATCCGATATCACGAACGGTATCCCTTACGATACTCGAAATGTCAACATATGCCGATGTGCTGACCTCACCCATGACAATGACCATTCCCGTCGTGCAGGCTGTCTCGCAGGCTACACGCGCCATCGGATCCTGGGAAAGAATCGCGTCAAGAACCGCATCGGAAATCTGGTCACAAACCTTGTCAGGATGGCCCTCTGTCACCGACTCTGATGTGAAAAGCCACTTGCCCTTCTTCGCTAAACTCATAAAATCATCCTCCTTCTCGTCGCAGGGATGCTTCCCATATACGAAAAAAGCCTCTCCTCTGAAAGGAAAGGCTGATCGCGTCGAAAAAACACCGCCTCATCTTTCAGGTGTAACACCTGCTGGAATTAGCACCGCCGCATTACCGCGGTTGCCGGACTTCAAAGGGCCAGATCCCTCCGTCACTCTTGATAAGAAATGAAACTATTTAATTGCAGTCAATCATACCATGTGTAAACCGAGAATTGCAAGTGGTGTCCCCGCCAATCATTTCTGATTTGTACGGCGGCACAGATCGATAAGGTTTAGCCCCTGCTCTTTTTGTCGGATATGTAGTCAATTGTCGAATAATCGATGAAAAAACGACAAGAATCCGAGTGTACAATAGCGACACCACGAAGGGAGGAACCCACCATGCAAGACAGAGTAGTGATCATCGATACCAACCCGCAGTTCTCCGATTGCCTACTGCATCGTTTGCAAAGACGCTTCAAAGACATAATGTTTCAGCGTTATTCTCCGGAAGAATTGCAGTCGCTGCCGGATGGCGGATTGGTGAGAGACGTTGTGTTATTTGACGATCGTCTTGTCGATCCATCGATATGTTCGAGACTTGTTCAGGGTTCCTCTGATCGGTGTATTGATCTCTGTGTCAGAGAGTATCCGAGAAGAATGAAGAATGCTAACGAGATTTCCAACGAGATCGCGGCATTCTTTCAAGATGCTCCTCCGACATCGTCCGCACTCGCCTCACAGCCCTTACCTCTTACCCCTCTTTTCACTCCCGATGCGGGACATGTACAGACGAAGGAGGTTAGAGCAACCACGGTATTCTCGCTCACGGATCCGGAAAGCCGTGAAGCTTACGTCGCCGGATGTCTCCGTACCCTGATGAAGGATAACCGGCGGGTAATTCGTGTCGATCTTATGCCGGGAATTGTCATGCGCAATGCTTTGCGTAAGCGATCGGAGTTTCGCGAACGCAACAATATTCGTACAACGGGAATCACAGAAGTGCTATTGAAGCTGGAGAGTAGCACCGTAGCTCCTGAGGATCTGCTTCGTTACGTTCAGGTCGGCACAGACGGCGCTTACGTTTTCGGTCTGCCGGATCGGTCAGATGACATTCTGGACAGCCGCATCGACACTCTGCTGAAGCTACTGAAATTATTGCGCCGGCTTGCCGATAGTCCCGAGAAGAATATCAGTGTCATCTGTGTCGCGGAAGCGCTTCCTTTTCATACACTTCGCGCCATCGCCCCGTTATTCAGTGAGTTACATGTTCTGTTGCCGAAAGAGAGCGTTGGGGATCGTGATCTGGCTGATTTTGAGATCCATTCCCTTTTCTCAAGCATCGGTCCGGCCGTTACCAAATTTGTATGTGAACCCGTGAGAGAGACGATATGAAGGATACATTTGTCGAGAAGTCGGAAGAGCGCGTCAGAGTCAATGTTTTGCGACGTCCGGACGATACGTCAGAGTCGGCGGATAATATGTCGCGCGTTCTCTCGCAAGGGATTCTGTTGCGATTACAAGCACAGAGCGAGATTGATGATGAGACATTTCGTCGGATCATTGCGGAGATCATCAGCAGCGAGACACAAAGTATGCGCATGCCTCTCGAGGAGAAGCGTGATCTGGCCGTTCAGATTTTTAATAGGATGAGGCGTCTCGGCGTGTTGCAACCGATGATGGAAGATCCCCAGATCACGGAAATCATGGTGAACGGTCCGGATCGTGTTTTTTATGAGAAGCATGGTCGACTGTACCGTTCTCCCGTCGTTTTTCGCGATGCCAAGGCACTCGAGGAATTGATCACAAACTTCTTCTCGCGAGCCAACCGGCCTCTTAATGAAGCTTCTCCGATTGCAGACCTTCGACTTCCTGACGGTTCGAGAGCAAATGCTGTGCTTCCACCGGTTGCGCCGGATGGTCCTATCTTTACAATACGCAAATTCACAGGAGTTCGCCCCGATATTGAGGAAATGATACGGCAGGGATTCTTGTCTCGTGAGGCGGCAGATTTTCTTTGTGATGCCGTTCGTAATAAGCGAACGATATTTCTTTGCGGAGGAACAGGCTCAGGGAAAACCACATTCCTAAATACCCTCTCCTCCTTTATTCCGGAAGATGAGCGCATCGTTACCATTGAAGATTCTGCCGAACTCACGCTGCAAGGATTGAAGAATCTCGTCAGACTCGAAGCAAGACTTCCCGGACCGGACGGCCAGGGGGAGATCACCATCGGCCAATTAATTCGAACCGCATTGCGTATGCGTCCGAATCGCATCATCGTCGGAGAGGTTCGTGGCGGCGAAGCGGCGGACATGCTCAATGCCTTGCACACAGGCCATCCGGGTTCCCTTTGTACGGGACATGCGAATTCCTGTTTGGAGATGTTGACTCGGCTTTCCACGATGGTTCTTTCCGGATCTTCTCTCCCTTACGAGGCAATCGTTCGACAGATTGTCATGGGGGTTGATCTATTGGTCCATATTACACGTTCCGCAGACGGAACCCGAAGACTTGACGAGATTGTCGAGACCGGTCCGATCCGGAACGGTGAATTCACAGTGCGGACACTGTTCCGCTGGAAGGAAGGTGATGGCCTTGTTTTCGAAGGTCAGTAGAAGCTCTCGACTGAATGTGTCCGATTACGCGGAGGTTAACAAGAAGGTATCTACGTCTACCTCGACAACCGTTCGACGCGCCTTTATTCTTCGCAGACTGTGGATCTATCCGATTTGTACCGCGATTGTTTTTGTGCTTTCGGAGGCATTCATTCCAATTCTTCAGGTGCGAATTCTGTTATCGGCTTTCCTCTCGTTTTTTCCCTTTCTTTCGATTGCGAGCCTGATGTATGAGAAACGAACCGCGGCACTCAGAGCCCAGACGAAGGTTCTTTTTCAGGCCTTGTGTACATATGTCTCCGGCGGGTATTCCTTGGAAAGTGCCTTCTTGTTATCCCGTCCGGCGCTGGAGAAAGCTTTTGGCAAGAAATGTTCCGTCGCACATGAGCTGGAGCGTCTTGAGAAGGCACTTCAAGCCAGGATGTCACTTCACGACGCTTTGGAGGCTTTCTGTCTTCATATCGATTTTCTTGAGATTCTTCCGATATTTCACGCTCTATCGATCAGCCGAATTGTCGGGAGCAAAGTCATAGCAATTTTGCGCAACAGCTGCCAGATGATGTCCGAATTGATCGCAGTGAACGGAGAGGTTGAAGCGAATAACGCCGGAAGGAATGCGGAAGCCTTCGTACTTTGTGTCATGCCTTTCGCGATTACGTACGCATTGTTCGGTTTTTCGGAAGGGTACATGGACAGTGCCCACGCGTCACCGCTTGGAATCGGGCTGATGCTCGTTGCTTTTTGTATCGCCGTAATTTCCTCCGGATTTCTCCTGACATTGGTAAGCGGACGAAGGAAGAAGCCTTTCGGCACTTCCGAGAAGGCCATGCGAACCCTTCTCCCAGATGTATGGGCGCGTACTATTCGTGACGTCCTCTATCGAGTTTTGCCGCAGAATACATTGACTTTGCAGTTCTCGGTTTACTCGGAGCTATCACCCCATCCGGAAGAGCTGTTTCTCTTCTCGATCCACGATAGCTGTCATAAGATTCTCATCACTGCGCCACTGTTTCTACTCTTACTCTCTCTTTCCGGTTTTCCCTTGTTTTTGATCCTTCCTCTCGAGCTTGCGGTGGTTCTATTAACACAGATCGATCTTCGGAATCGCGCCGTCGAGAGACGCGAGATATTGATGGAAGAAATGCCGTTGTTTCTATCGATGCTCGTCACCCTGTTGAACTCAGGTGTATTGCTTCCCAAAGCTATCGATACATGCTCTAAGGCCTTCCCGGAAAACAGTTGTCTCGGCAACGAAATACGTATCATGAAATCGCAGATGTTGTCCGGCAGTTCAGCGGGACGTTCCATCGAGTGTTTCTCCGAACGTACTCCGCTGCCCGAGGCGCAGGCGGCGCTTCTTCTGGCGGCAAGATATGAGATCACCGGAGGATCTGAAGTTTTAGAACTTCTGTCTCTTCAGGCGAGCGCATGTTGGTCGTTATGCAGAAACGCCTCTCGCAAGAAGAAAGAACGGGAGGCTCTGGCAATGGTTTTCCCCATGATGCTCGATCTTGTTTCGGTTCTACTGGTAGCGATCACACCGGCATTACTGTCCCTACAAACTTTTTGAAAGGAGATCTTTATGTCAAAGAGAACGAGAAAATCCCTTCGTACAATTGAACAGCGGCGAGGCATGGGAACTGTGGAAATTGTTATCATCATCGCTGTATTGGTTGCGCTTGCTTTGATTTTTCGCACCGCACTTATGGGTTATGCAGAGAATATCATGGATTTCGTTTTTAACGACGGAGCTGTGACCGGAAGCCTCAGCTGAGAATACGGAGTACATCATGCATCTTGAACGGGGACCATCAGGAATTACTTTTGTATTCGTATTACAGCCGGATATGACCATCGTTCCGCATGCGTTTGATCGTATGCGGAGCGATGGCGTACCGTTTGTACTTCCTATTTATCTTCGCGATGTGTTTGGAGAACGACAAATCTGTGCCGATGTAACAGGACTTTGCCCTCTTATTGACCTACCTGCGGAAAACATCCGTAAGGATGCGGTTCTTCTTGACCATATGAAGAACTTCTTTGCTGTGCCCGTTTTGATGGAAGATTACTTTCTTTCCGCGGATTTTCTGCTGACGGATCCTCGTTTTATCTTTTGGGATGCGCAGGCAAAATCAATGTACTGGCTGGCAATTCCTGTAGAACCCACTCGCGGCATACTCTTCTCTGACGGCGAGAATTTATCTGTAAGAATACAGAAGATCCTATCCAGTCCGTTTTTTGGAGATTTCTTCCTTGGGAAGAATGTTGCCGAATGGCTCGCGCATATCGATCTTTTGGAGGAGGAACTCTATCTTTCTTCAACAGAGCGGATGTTCTCAATAACCGAGCCGAATCCAGAACTGACGAACCCACAGAAAACCATGCGGTTGCCCTTCGTCCAATGGCAATTGTTTGTCATTGCGGGCCTTTCGGTCCTCTTATTTTGGTTTGTACTCGCAATTGATCGTATTTCTGTCCCCGTCCGGCACGGTCTTCCGATCGTTGCATTTTCTGTGAGTGCAACGCTATTGCTTCTCTTGCTCATGACTCTGCGAAAAAAACCGTCGATGAATGCATCGCACGAACAGAATACGGAAGAAACTGTGGTGGAAGATATCGCCGGAAGCGTACTTACAAGAATTGCAGATATCTCTGTGTATCCTGATGCTTTCATTGTACGGATTGATGAGAATGAAGATTCTGCGAATAAGAAGTCGAACTGGCAAAGGTATCCCATGCTGTTGCAGGATTGTTTGATTGGCAGGGATTCGATACTTTGCGATATTTTTCTCGATGACCCCAGTGTATCCGACCGCCACGCCCGAATTTTGAAGCGTTCCGGCACCTATTTTCTGATGGACACAGGCTCCATCAGCGGAACGATTCTTGAGGACCGTAAACTCTATTCGTACGAAGAGAATCCACTGACGGATCAGGATCGATTCTCCATAGGAAATGTCCATTTCGTTTTTCACACCTATCAAAATGAAGGAGGTCTTTGAATCATGGAAGAGAAAGAATTTTATTACTATTTATCACACTTGAATGAGTGTCATACAAACATATTGCGAAGAATTTCTCTTCTTCGCCGTTTATTTGAGAGTGATGAAGACAGAATTGAAGGAAATGCCCTACAAGTTAGAACAAATGAGATCCACACATCGGTTGCGGATCGAGAGGGTGACTGCTACCACATGCACCTAAGAGAACAATGCTTCCGGGATAAGTCGGAACTAGAAAAGGAGCGCATTTCGCTCCTCCGAAAAATTCGAACAGAGAGGTCCATACTTCATTCGATTGAAGAACAGATCAGTTCTCTTCCGGAACTGAAACGCAATATTATGACACATCGATACGTGGACAAATTATCTTGGAGCGAGATTCAGCGGATGACAGGAAGATCTCCGGCCGGACTATTTAAGCTTCATAAAGAAGCAATTCACACAATTGAGAGTGCCTTATGCCGTGAGACAGGACACAATCATTGATGCCGATATTATGGCCGGTTCACCTCTTCCTTCGACAAATTCTCGAGGGTTTTCTTCTGTTCCGTTGTTCCGTATAACGAGATCGCCTTCAATCGCATCTTAGCGCGGCGTATTGAGTGTCTGGCAAAAATGTGTTCTTGTTTGGACTGGCTCGCGTCATGGAATCGTTTTGTTGCGCGATTTAATGCAGAATAAGCCCGTTTGACATCGATCTCATCCGCCCACTCCGCCGCATTACATACCACAAGAACCATATAGGGACCAATTTCCGCATACCCCTCTGTCATGACGGCGTGACGCAGAACGCCCTTAACCGTAACATGCGCAATTCCGGGTGTCAGTGCCAAAACCACAGGTTCATGACCCGGCAACACCCCATATTCACCGTCAAGGGCGGAAAGTACGACGCTCTCCACTTTACCCTCAAAAAAATGATGGTAAGGAGTAACCACCTCAAGCATGATGGTTTTAGCTTTCTGAATACTCTTTTGATCACTCATTCGTTACTTTCCTTCGCATCGAGAAACTCTGACTTTCGTTACAGTCTCCACATGATGGACATTTTGTTCACGAGGCACTTCGTCGATTTGTCACTTCGGGATTAAGATTTACCGGAATCCTTGAAAGCCTGATAAACATCATGAATGTCACCTTTCATGAAGAAGTACTGTTCCGGAATATGGTCAAGTGTTCCGGAAATGATCTCTCCAAAACCTTGAACCGTCTTCTCTATGCTGACATAGCGAGGCTCATAACCTGTGGAACCCGCTGTGACAAAGAAGGGTTGGGAGAGGAATTTCTGAATCTTACGAGCACGGTTCACCGTCAGACGGTCTTGTTCGCTCAATTCTTCCATGCCAAGGATGGCAATGATATCCTGAAGTTCTTTGTATCTTTGCAGTGTCGCCTGAACCATACGAGCAACATGATAGTGCTCTTTTCCCACAACATTCTCTGAGAGAATTCGCGAGGAGGATTCAAGCGGATCGACTGCCGGATAGATACCGAGTTCAACAACAGAGCGTGAAAGAACCGTGATGGCATCAAGGTGCCCGAAAGTTGTCGCGGGAGCGGGATCTGTCAGATCGTCCGCAGGAACATAGACGGCCTGAATGGATGTTATGGAACCGTTTTTGGTGGAGGTAATTCTTTCCTGTAAGGCTCCTACCTCATTCGCCAGCGTAGGCTGATATCCGACAGCGGAGGGAATTCGACCGAGAAGCGCAGATACTTCGGCACCGGCCTGTACGAATCGGTAGATGTTGTCAATAAACAAGAGAACGTCCTTATGCATGACATCACGGAAGTATTCGGCCATGGTCAGGCCCGTGAGCGGCGCGCGCATACGGGCACCGGAGGTCTCATTCATCTGCCCGAAAACAAGAACGGTTTTATCGATAACACCGGATTCTTTCATCTCGTTCCACAGGTCGTTGCCTTCGCGTGAACGTTCTCCGACTCCGGTGAAAACCGAATAACCGCCGTGTTCCGACGCGATATTTCGAATTAATTCGAGAATGAGAACCGTCTTTCCTACACCGGCGCCGCCGAATAAACCGATCTTGCCGCCGCGACTGAAAGGAACCAGAAGATCGATAACCTTGATACCGGTTTCGAGCATGGTTTCTGAAGGATATTGGTCCGTGAAGGAAGGCGCCGGACGATGGATCGGCCAGCGATCATCAGCATCCGCGGGACCTTTGCCGTCGATCGGTTCGCCCAGAACATTGAACAGACGTCCGGTAATACGGTCGCCGACCGGGACCTGAACCGGAGAATCAGTCGATTCGACCTGGGCTCCCCTGGCCAGTCCTTCGACCGCCTCGAAAGAAACGCAACGAACTGTACCGGAACCGCGTTGCTGCAATACCTCGGCAATAATCCATTCCGCCCCGAGCTTGATCCGCAGTGCCGTATTGATTCGCGGTACCTCGTTTTCCGGGAATCTGCAATCGATAACCGGTCCTATGACTTGTATTACATATCCGAGTGCCATATTTGCCGCCTTCCGTAGTGTTCAATTCATTCATCCTTATCGAGCAAGGATGCCATCCAGGCCTTACTGGACCTGGTTGGCCCCGTTCACAATTTCAATAAGCTCATTGGTAATTCGTGCCTGTCGTGCCTGATTGCTCTTCTTAGTTAATTCCGCCAACATGTCATCCGCATTGTTTGTCGCATTATCCATCGCTGTCATTCGAGCTGTCTGTTCACTGGCGTAGGCTTCGACGAGAGCACCGTACATCATCGCATTCAGATACGTGTCAATCAGGAAGGAGAAGACCGCATCGGCATTCGGATGATAGGAGATCTGTGCTCCATTCTCAAGAGCCATACCGGCATCTCCCTGTCCGACAGGCAGAATCGATCGAAGTGCTTCGGTATTAACCGGTACGACACGCTGTATAATCGGTGTCATGTTGATCGCGGAGTCCATTTTGGTGTAGACGAGATACACAAGATCGAGTTCATGCTCCATGAACTTCGTACGAATCTTATCGGCGACGGATCTTGCTTCGTAATAGGTTGGCTCCGCAATCGGGAAGGAGAACTCTTGGTCGACCGGAAAGCTGTCGCGAGTCAGTTTATCACGCCCGATATTGCCGAATACATACAGTGTCGTCTCCGTCTTCAAGCCTTTGTTGATATTGTCCAGAACCTTCGCTCGCAGATGTTCCTCCGCGATCTTTACGACATTATGATTGTAGGCGCCCGCGAGCCCCTGGTCTCCGGTCAAAATGAAATAGCCGATCTTCCACGTCTCCCCCGGCTTTTTCTGCCGAAGGGTGAAATAGGGATTGTCTATCTCCGTATTACTGTGTTGAATCTCGATCATACTCTCGGCGCAGAGCGAAAAGAACGGAAACACACGATCGAGTTGCGCTTTGGATTTTCGCATTTTGGCTGCGCTGACAAGCTGCATGGCACGAGTCATCTGACGTATATCCGAGACACTTCGAATTCTCTTTTTAATCTCATTCAGTTGTTCCATGCTTTACTCCGAGCGTGTGTACTCCGGGTGCTCGATCCGGAAGGCGTCACTGTGAGCAGCTGCAAGTTCTCGAACACGGTCTTCAGTATCCGGAGAGAACTCTCCGGACTCGGCAATGGCTTCAAGAATATCCGCATGCATGATGCGAAGTTTCTGCAAAAAGTTGGTTAAGAATTCTCCGACATCATCGGCATCGAGAAAGGTTAGGAGATCCGCATTCGCCAGGAACAGCATGATAACCTGCTCTTCGACGGGAAGCGGTGAATACTGCGGTTGCTTGAGAACCTCATTCAGAATGACGCCTCTTTTCAGCTGCAACTGGGTATTCTCATCCAGGTCAGAACCAAACTGTGCAAACGCAGCCATTTCTCTGGCCTGCGCCAAATTGATACGCAAGGGACCCGCTACCTTCTTCATCGCTTTTCGCTGAGCGGCACCACCGACTCGAGATACCGACAGACCGACATTGATCGCCGGACGCTGTCCCGCGAAAAACAGCTCGGATTCGAGGAAAATCTGCCCATCGGTGATGGATATTACGTTGGTCGGGATATATGCGGAGATATCTCCTCCTTGTGTTTCGATAATCGGAAGTGCCGTGATCGAACCGCCCCCGTGAGCCGCATCAAGCTTTGCGGCTCTCTCGAGCAGTCTCGAATGAAGATAGAACACGTCTCCGGGATAGGCTTCGCGTCCGGGAGGCCGGCGCAAAAGGAGCGAGAGCGCACGATAGGCCTGCGCATGCTTTGTCAGATCGTCATACACAATAAGCACATCCGAATGGTCTTCATGCATGAATCCTTCGGCAATCGCGCATCCCGCATAGGGCGCAATATACTGTAACGAAGCCGGATCCGATGCCCCGGCGGCGACGATGACCGTATAATTCAACGCGCCGAATTTCTCGAAAAGATTAACGGTCTGAACGATCGTCGACATCTTCTGCCCGATCGCTACGTAAACGCAAAGGACATTCTTGCCCTTCTGATTCAGAATGGCATCGATCGCAATCGCGGTTTTTCCCGTCTGTCGATCACCGATAATCAATTCTCTCTGACCCTTGCCGATAGGTGTCATCGCGTCAATCGCGGTGATTCCCGTCTGCAACGGTGCGTTAACGGGAGACCGCTCGACAATGGAGGGTGCGGGCGACTCGATCGGCCGACAGGTTGTTGCATGTATCACTCCGCGTCCATCAATTGGATATCCAAGAGGATCAACGACACGACCGAGAAGTCCTGTGCCGGTTGACACATTTGCCGTTCGGCCGGTCCGCTTGCATATCGTCCCCTCGACGACATCCTCGCAGGTTCCAAGAAGAACAATACCTACGCTCTCCGGTTCAAGATTCATCGCGATTCCGTACGAGTCTGCAGAGAAAGCGATCAATTCGCTCATCACGCAGTGTTCGATGCCCTTGACGATCGCAACCCCGTCACTGACGCTGACAACGCGGCCGATCTCTTCTACGGCCGTAGTCTCGGTGAATGTATTCGCCATTTGCTCGCGAAGACGGTCGACAAGACGTCGCGGTGTATCTGTCTCCGGAGAGACAAAACTCTCTCCCTCGGCATCCCATAAAAGATCCTGACCCTGCAGAGCCATCGGTTGTTCATCAAATGCATGAAGTGCCTCGTCAATCGACTTCTTGATCAACAAAGACTCATTCTCCGTTGGTTCGTTCTCTCCCTGAGCGAAAGACCCGCGTGTATTCTTCAATTGACGGCCGATACGCGCCAATTGACCCTTCACGCTGTAGTCATAGCGATATCCAGCGGCATAAATAATGAAGCCCCCGATGAGTTCCTTGTCCGTCTCCTGAACGACGGAATAATCGGTGATATGAAAATGATCGGAAAACCTCGACGCGATGAGATTTACCTTCTCCGTCGACATCTCCGAAGCAGTTACGATTCGAATGACACGAAATGCTTTACCGTCAATCAAACTTCTTCACCTCGGCTTTAAGGGTTTCTTCCATGATCCGTCGGCTCAATTCCTGTTCATGTGCCTCGTCGATAATCGAACCAACGACCTTTGAGGCAATGGAAACGGCCAGATCTGCTACCTCATCACGCATTTGATCCAGCATGGCGTTGTGCATGCGTTTCGCATCTTCCGACGCTCTTTCAACAATCGTATTCGCTTCTTTATGCGCGGCGTTAACAATGGTCAATCCCTGCCGATCAGCCTGAACGCGTGCTTCGGAAATAACCGATGCTGCTTCACTCTTGGCATCTTCAACTCGGTCCTGCGCGTCCGATAACAACTGATGCGCCTGCTTCTGTTTCTCATTCGCGTCGCTCAGTTCATTCTCAACTTCTTCTCTTCGCTTCTCCAACAGACGAATAATCGGGCGGAAGACAAAATGTCGCAGAATAAGGTATGCGACCAGGAGATTGATAATCGTCCATACCGCAGTAACGGCATAGCCCGCCAATTGATCCGGCGTCAGAAGACCCGTCTCAACCAGTTCCTGCCCACCCGTATTCGTCTCTGTTATCCATCGTATAAAATGTCCGGAAACACTTGAGACCATTTGACTCATCGAAAGTAATATCATTTTCCTCACCTCGCAGGGAATCGAGCCGCCGACGACGGCACTTCCCAATCTTCGACCTTCTACTATGATCTTATCGGTATCAGAACGTAAAGATCAGAAGAAGGCTGACGACGAGCGCGTAGATCGCAACAGACTCCATAAATACGATGGATGTCAGAAGCATGGTCTGTAACTTGCCGAACATCTCCGGTTGACGAGCTGCCGATTCAAGAGCTTTACCGGCGGCGATACCGATGCCGATCGCGGCTCCGCAAGCGCCGAGTCCGATCGCCACGCCGGCTCCAATACCGGCCAGGCCCTTGGGATCAATCGTTGAAACATTTGCCGCGGCCTCACCGGCAGCTATTGCGAATGAAAGAAGCGAAATCATAATACCCTCCTAATTGAGCGCTTGAGCGCTTCATGCTCTTCAGATCTCAGTGCGTTGAAAACACTAGACAGCAAGTCTCTTCTTCTCTTTTGCCTTTCGGCTCTCCTTGGCGATATGAGATCCTTCAATGATCTCACCGATATACGTGACCGTAAGATATGTGAATATAACAGCCTGAAGAATGCCGTCTGCGATATCAAACCACAAACCCAGAACTCCAGGCAAAGCCAACGGAATAACAATGTAAATGAACTCCATCAGAATGAATGCGCCGAAGACATTGCCGAAAAGTCGGAGCGCTAGGGACAGCGGCTTAATCATGTAATCGAGAATCTTGAAGGGAAGCATCGCAGGCATAGGTTCGAGAAGCGAATCCCAGAACCCCCGCAATCCGACGAAGCGAATTCCCGTAAAAATGACATATACGATCGTGAGGAGCGCTAAGGCGATCGGGAAGGCCGGATTCTTGGCTGGCGGAGATATCTTGAAGGCAGATGCCAGATTGCAAGCTACAAGAAAAACGCCGACCGTACCAACAAATGGGACAACCTCCTCCGCCTGCTTCTGATTCATCCCGTTCGTCTTACACAGGTTTAGTAACATGCTGACGAGAGATTCTATAACAAGCTGTCGCCCTTTGGGTAAGCGTTCGCGCTTAGCCGCAAGCCAGATCAAGAGAATACAAGCAATGCCAACCGCTATCCATGTAATAATCACGGCATCTGTCAGAAGGAAATTTACCGGTCCTACCTGCATAGATAGCTTCTGCTGGAGTATCGCCAAGCTAATCTCTTCACCAATATCCGAGATTCCGATCGATTCGATGAACTGATCTCGAAAAGAGATCAGAAACTCGATGAACCAGTTGGTGGCTTCCGCAAAAATAACGGTTTCCATAGGATCTCACTTTCATAGGACGTAAATAGATAAAGCCCGGTGGTGCCGGACTCATCGTTGAGTGAAGCTCATATCATTCTACGCTTCTCCATTGATTTGCGCAAATCGTCACTAAGGACCATTTCACACAAACTTTCGGAGGGTCCCACGCAGTTTCTCATTACTTTGTTCCGAAAAGACGGTCTCCGGCATCTCCTAAGCCCGGAACGATGTACGCGTGCTCATTCAAACGCGGATCCTTTGCCGCGCAGAAGATCGGAACATCCGGATGATCCTTCTGAAGACGTGCGATGCCCTCGGGGGCCGCGATGAGACACATGAACTTGATCTGACTGATGCCGCGGTTCTTGAGGAAGGTGACTGCAGCCGAGGCAGAGCCTCCGGTTGCGAGCATCGGATCGAGAATGACAATCTCTCTCTCGGTCGCGTCATCGGGCAGCTTGCAATAGTACTCAACCGGCTCCAATGTCTTCGGATCACGATAGAGTCCGATATGACCAACCTTCGCCATCGGCAGAAGATTCAGCATTCCGTCAACCATGCCCAGTCCGGCACGAAGAATCGGAACAATCGCCATCTTCTTACCCGCAAGAACCCGGGTCTTCGCCATCGCGATCGGTGTCTCGATCTCGACTTCCTTAAGCGGGAGATCGCGTGTAACTTCGTAAGCCATCAACATCGCAAGTTCACCGACGAGTTCGCGAAACTCCTTTGTCGTTGTATTCTTGTCCCGAAGAAGAGAAATCTTGTGCTGAATCAGAGGGTGGTCAAAGATGAAAACGTTGGAATCCATGGTGATAGCCTCCCGCTATTTGATTGAGTATAGAGTAACATAAAGGCCGACTGAATGGCAAAATTCACTTGATCTCACTGAAAATATTCGTCTTCCCGTCCGCAGATCTCATTGACACGCGCCTGATGCCGGCCGCCTGTCTCAAATCCCTCCGAGAGAAATGCGTCGACGATCGACAATGCAAGTCCCTGCCCGACCACACGCGCGCCGAGAGCCAGAACATTCGCGTCATTGTGTTGACGCGACATCCTCGCCATATACTCGTCCGTGCAGAGTGCGCAACGGATCCCGCGTGTCTTGTTGGCGACGATGGATATTCCGATTCCCGTACCGCACACGACAATGCCGCGATCCGCTTCGCCTCGGGATACGACCTCGGCGGCGTTTGCACCGGCTCCGACATAGCTGAAGGGAATCTCAGCGTTCTCCGCGCCGAGTTCCGTAATCTTATGACCCTGTTGAATCAGGTGTTCGACAATCTTCTGACGCAGCGAAAAACCTGCGTGATCCGATGAAACCGCTATATGCATGTGAATCCTCCGCTCATTATTTTCGTCGGATATCATACCACGGATCAGCCGTTTTGTGAAATCGGCCGATGAGTGAATTTCTTCTCTCCGGAAGCATACTCCTCGACAATCTGTCCGTGGCCGTACAGTTTGTATTTATACGTGACAAGACCCTCAAGGCCGACCGGGCCTCTGGCATGAATCTTCGATGTCGAGATTCCCACCTCCGCGCCGAAACCGTACTTGAAACCGTCGGAGAATCTTGTCGAGCAATTCCAGAAAACATTGCCGGAATCAACACGATTCATAAAGGTTTCCGCGATCTCCCGACTTTCGGTGATAATTGCGTCGGTATGTCCCGATCCATAGGTGTTAATGTGTTCGATGGCTTCGTCAAGGTTTTTGACGACTCGCACGGACATCTCGTAATCCAGATACTCGTGATGCCATGTGGTGACTTCTCCCATCGGACAGATCGATCTGGCTCTCTCACATCCATTCAGCTGTACATTCTTGGCGGCAAGCTTCGCGCAAAGGTCGGGAAGGACCTGAGCCGCGATGGACTCATCGACCAGAAGCGTTTCCGCCGCATTGCAGACGGCGACGTACTGCGTCTTGCTGTCGACGATAATGCGGCCCGCTTTCGATAGATCCGCATTCTCGTGCAGGTATACATGGCATACGCCGTCCGCGTGACCAAGAACCGGTATTGCTGTGTTTTGCATGATATATTGGACGAACTCATTGGATCCGCGAGGGATAACGAGGTCAATCCACTCATCGAAGCTCAGCATCTCTTTGACATCGCTCCGTGTCTCCAGAAGACTGATCCATCCCGCAGGAATTCCGGAGGAAAGCGTCGCCTCCGCGATAATATCCGTGAGAATACGGTTCGTGAAGGAGGCTTCCGAACCGCCCTTGAGAAGAACCGCATTTCCGGCCTTGAGGCAGAGGGTCGCGATCTGAACGAGCGCATCCGGCCGGGATTCGAAAATAACTCCGATGACGCCGATCGGGCAAGATACCCGATAGAGATCAAGACCCTCATCGAGTTCGGTGGAAAGCAAACGCTTGCCGACCGGATCTTCGAGTCCGATCAGTTGATGAATCCCCTCGATCACACCGTCGATCTTGGATACGGAGAACTGCAGGCGTTTCATGAGCGGCATTGCCAAGCCGGACTCTTGCGCCTTTGTAAGGTCTTTCTCATTCTCCGCGGCAATGCGGTCCTTGTTATCATCAAGAGCTCTCGCGATCGCACGAAGCGCGTTATTCTTCACCGCACAGTCGCAAACGGACAAACCAAGGGATGCGTCCCTCGCTGAGCGGGCATAGGTTTCGACACTGGACATAGGTTTCACCTCATTAATTTATCGTGCTTTATTGATTTTCTTTCTTCCATTATCCACATTCTGCAAATCTTTTCCACTGTTTTTAGCTGTGGATACTGTGGATAAGTCTGTGCATAACTACGAGACAATGCTTTTCGCGATTTTCGCGCTTGGAATGCCTGAAATCTGGGGATGTTCGATCGCTGTAATCTTTTTGTAAAAAACGCATGAAGTTTGTAAAAAAACGATACTTCATTGATTCGTCGATGTTTGCGGCATTTCATGAAATATTTGTTCGTTTTCGTGTGCGTATACGGCGGACACTTTTGCAATGAATGCAATTATGGTCTGCTTCTATTTATCGTGCTTTTCTAGCTTATAGTAATGGTACATCTGACACTTGATATTTCCGTTATAGAGTTTTCTGCGCTTATCAGCCGGTCGTCCAACCGCACGTTCGAAGGTGTCATCCGGTGAAATGACGGAAAGTCGGATGCCTTTCCTGCAGAATCCCTTGTCATCCAAGTATGTTCTCGCGATGCCGCGATAGATTTCTTCGGCTTCCTGCTGGCTCATCAGACGCTCACCGTAGGGCGGATTCGTCAATACAAGCTGGCGGTTGAGACCGGTCCAAGTATGAAGCTCAGCCGGTGTTTGCGAGAATGCATCTGCGCGTTTCCAGCGAATGACTTTGTCGACGCCAGCCGCGGCTGCATTGCGGGCGCATGTCGCGATGGCTTTCTCGTCGATGTCAGATCCAAAAAAGTAGATATCCTCCGGAATGTCGTTGTCACGAAGAGATAAGGCCTCCTCGCGCGCCGTAACGAAGGCGGCTTTCCCGATCAGCGGCCAGTTCTCCGCGGCAAACGGTCGGTTGATCCCCGGAGCGATGTTAAATGCGATCAATGCTGCCTCAATCAGTATCGTTCCGGATCCGCAGAACGGATCGACGAGTGCTTCTTCCCCGAACGGGCGATAACGGGACAGGCGAACGAGGCCGGATGCGAGTGTCTCTTTAATCGGAGCCTGATGCAATAACGGTCGATAACCTCTCTTATGCAGGCCGTCACCGGACGTGTCGACCATAATGCCGACCTGATTGTCCACGATACCGAACTGTATCTTCAGAAGTCCCTTCCTCTCGTCCTCGGCAAGTGTGGCATCAGGTGAAAGCCCCTGTGCGGAAAGAAGTCGTGCGACGATTGCCTTCTTGCATATCGATTGTGCCGCGGAAATTCCGAAGAGTTCGGACTTGCGGGAATAACCGTTGACGACAAAAGCAAAACCCTTGGGAATGAAGTCCTCCCAAGCAAACGCACGGATATGAGCGAAAAGTTCATCGAAAGTTCTGGCGGGGAAATTCAAAAGTTCGACAAATACTCTCTCTCCCGTGCGCACCCAAAGATTTACGCGCGCGACGGTTAGCGCCAGGTTCTCGGGAGTGACTCGGATCGATATGACACCGTCCGACACGAGAATATCTTCTCGAAGAATCCCAATAGCCAGAAGATCCTCCGCGACAAGAGATTCCAAACCAAACAGTGCAGTAATGATAATTCTCATTTTTATCTCCCTGAATATCTTTACTCGACGGATATTCTCTTATTTTTTTTATATTTTACTTTTTATTCACAGTTCGTGTTCAATTTTGAAAGATTTCTAAAATATAATTGGCATATAAAGTTCAGAAGGGAGGGATTTTCATGACATGCGGGTTCATTACACGATTTGAGGACGGAGCCGCCATCCTGGAGCAATGCGACCGCACCTTCGTCAAGATCAGCCGCAAGCGGATTCCTACAATCGCGCGTGTCGGGGATTTCTTGGAGGAAGATTCGAGAACGAGACTTTTCCATGTCGATTTCTCGATTACCGAGAAACGACGTCGCGAAGTGCTACGCATGGCGGACATGCTGTTTGAGTAACAATTTCCGTTTCGCTTCTATTATAGACAAGTTTCCGTAATAAGGCGAACATAAGTGGAGATAGATGATCATTTTTGTTAATGAAGACCGCAACGCGAAGGCGTGGCGGTCTTTTTCGCGGCTAGATATTCTACGTTACCGATCGAGAACAAATCTCCGATGTACTCACACCCGAAGAGGAAGTATGTAGGGCACTCCTCCCTGCTCGGTTACAAGGACGGGAGTCTCATAGACCTCTTCTACCACCTCTTTGGTCAAGACAGCGCGCGGTTCACCTTGTGCGAAAACCCCGCCGTTCTTGAGGAGAAGAACCTCGTCGCAATGGGAGAGGCAGAGATTGAGATCGTGAAGGATATGGAGCACCGTGATCCCATGAAGCTGAGCCATCTTGGTAAGCACGGACATGAATTGCATCTGGTGACGGATATCCAGCCCGGTGACCGGTTCATCCAAGAGCAGGACCGGCGCCTCCTGACACAGAGCGCGAGCCAGCATGACAAGACGAAGTTCACCGCCGGACAATTCGGAAACGAGGCGATCGCGAAGATGATCGACACCCACCATCGCAAGACTGTCCGCCGCTTTCTCACGATCCGCGGGACTCTCGCCCAAGAATCTTCGGATGTAGGGATTGCGTCCCGCGAGTACAATCTCAAATGCCGAGAAATCATAATCCGCCTCGACGCGCTGTGCCACCAGAGCCATTTTGCGGGAGAGCTCACGGGCGCGAAGGCTGGCTACATTCGCGTCGTCAAGCGTCACGAGACCCGTTTGCGGCTTCAAGTAACCAGAGACCATGCGAAGAAGCGTTGTTTTTCCCGATCCGTTCGGGCCGATGATTCCCATGATCTTCCCTGCCGGCGCGGTAAAGGAGACATCCCGAAGCACGAGCGGATCGGTCTTGCCATAACGGAATGCTACATTCTGTGCTCGGATTATGCTCATAGTTTCCCTCCTCTCGACGATCGCATCAGAAAGAGGAAGAACGGAACCCCAATGATTGCCGTTACGACGCCGATCGGAATCTCTTGGTTCTCCGAGACGGTTCTCGCGACCGTATCCGCCAGAAGAAGAAACACACCGCCGCCCAGAAAGGATAACGGCAGGAGTTTCTTATGATCGGGTCCGATGAGAAGTCGCACCATATGCGGGACGATAAGCCCGACAAATCCGATGATGCCGGAGATCGAGACGACGACGGAGACCAGCAGCGTCGTGACCACAAGAAGGATTCGCCGCAGTTTTGATGCTTCCACGCCGAGATGTCGCGCCGACTCATCGCCTTGCAACAGAATATTCAAATCCCGACCGAAGAGCATACAGACAAAACTACCGGCCAGAAGAAGCGGAACGGCAAACGCGACCTTTTCAAATGAAGATGATGAGAAGCTTCCGAGCGTCCACATGACGATATTTTCCATCTTTTCGTGAAAAAGAATCATCAGGCAATAAACGAGCGCCGAGGAAAGTGTGCTGATCGCGATACCGGACAAGAGCAGTGTGAATATCGACACGCGGCCGCGGACGCGGGCGAGTCGATAAACGATGAAGACAGCCGCGAGTGCACCGGCAAATGCGAGAAGCTCAACGGCTCCGAAGCCGAGGATCGTTGCCTCCAGAGCGAAGGCCATCGCACATGCGGCGCCCAGAGCCGCTCCGGAGCTGACTCCGATCACATAGGAGTCGGCCATAGGATTACGGAACAATCCCTGCAAAACCGCACCGGAGACGGCGAGCGCGGCGCCCGAGAAGAAGCACAGGATTGCCCGCGGCAGGCGTATCTTGAAGAAAACGGTTGAGACGCTCTCACGCGCCTTCCCGGTTAGCACATCGACCAGATCCGAGAATCCCAGTCCCGAACTTCCGAACAGAAAAGCGAAGGAGAACGCTAAGATTCCCGCGATCACAAGAATCGCCATGACGATCTTCCAGTTTATCCCTCGCTTATTCATTTCGATCATCCTTTATGCGGTTTGATAATTGAGAATAATTTCTGAAATCAGCTGCAGTCCATCCAAAATCCGGGGGCCGGGACGCTCGACGAGATCAGCGTCAATTGCGAAGACATTGCCGGCCTTCACCGCGCTGAGTTCCGCATAGGTCGGATCGGCATAGAGCTCCTCAAGCGATACATACGACGACACGATGAGGATATCCGGATCCGCAAGAAGCAGATCCTCGAGTGGATACTCGATCCAGGCGTTCTTGGCATCCGCCGTCACGCAGGTTCCGCCGGAGATCTCGATCATATCATTAATAAAGCTTCCCTCTCCCGAGGTCCAATTGCCGTACTCACCGATTCCCATTACATAATACACCGTCGGAGACGCCGCAAGCGTTGCCGCAGCATCCTCTACCGCAGCGACCTTCTCTTCCAAGAGGACGACCATTGCTTCGGCCTCAACCTGATGATCGATCTCCTCGCCGATCAACCGGATCGAATCTGTCATATCGGCAAACGCTCTGGCCTCGACCTCGACGGTACGGATCCCCGCATTCTCGAGCTGGGCAATCTGATCATCCTGGATCGTCTGTCCGACAAATACGACGTCCGGCTCCAGCGAGATGATCTTCTCGACATCAAAGCCATTATAATCTCCCACCTTCTCGATCGCATTTGCCTCTTCAGGGAAAGTGGAGCTCACATCGACTCCGACGATCAGATCTCCGGCTCCCATCGCGAAAAGAATCTCCGTCGCGCTCGGCACGGTCGAGATAACGCGCATCGGATCGGATGTCGTTGTCTCGACAGGCGCATTTGACGCATCCGGAAGGGTCGATGTCATCGCTGTAGATGTATCGACCGTTGTATCAGACTGCGACACCGATTCTACCGGAGCTGTGCAGCCGGAAAGCAGGGTCACCGCAAGGATCATTACCGTGATCAGGGATAGAACTCGTTTCATAAAAAATACCTCCGAATTGATAATTCGGAGGCATACAAAACAAATTCCCATCGATCCGCTTCACCCGTCACAGATGAGAAGCGAAGGACGCACTTGTCTCATACCAAACCTCCCTCCGAAGTTTGCTTGATGAAATACATCGCGGCAGGTCTTCCGGCTTCGCTTCATCCTCGACGTACGCCTTCCCGGGATCCGGTGGCATGTGTACGGCAAGTCAGCGTTACGGCAGCGGGGGCTGCAGCGGATTCACACCGCTTTCCCTATTCTCCGATTTGGCACCGGCGATGTCAGGTCTATGGGAAAGGTTACCACAGGTGTAATGCCGTGGTCAACTGAAAAACTCATTGTCTCGAAAAGTGAATCGGGCGCATTTATAGAGCTCTCTTCTCATAGAAGCGAATGGATAGGAGCCAGGCACCGCCGAAAAAGAGTAAACTTCCAAACAAAGTTACAGGGATAAACCAAATCGCATTCCATTCCATCGGCCAGGAGAACGCGACGTTCTGTATGATCATACTCATGATAAAAATCATACCAATGACGACATAGAAGGCAATTCTGCCCTTCTCCGCTCCGAACTTGAAGATGAGTGTCAGAATGATCGCCGTCCCGACAAGAGAGCTAGCAAAGGTTGCAAGTGCCGGAAGAAGAATGTCAGGATTTCTATGAGTTAAATCGAAAATTCTACCTTTCTGGACGATACATGCAAGAAACAGCGTTAATGATGTAGTAATGATTCCAAGCAAATACTTCGCAGAAACGATCTGTGCACGTGTGAACGGTAGCGTTGCACTATAAATGTGCCACTTTTCTCTCTCGTCATAGGAAATAAGGGTCACCGGAATAATCCCCGCGAGAACAACCGGGAAATATGCGGTGGTCTCTGAACCGGGAAATACGTAGGATGCCCCCAAGAACACCAGAATGATTACGAAAAACATGCGGCAATACCGCAGCATCATGTAAAAATCTTTGGCTGTGTCACAATTAATAGTTGATATTTCATAAAAATGAACCAAACAGTTTATGCTTGGCTCATTTTTTCCGTTTAAGAGGCTAAACCCCTATTTGTTCTTATCAAATACATAAACAATATCT
>JAEWUD010000049.1 GCA_023397475.1 Bacillota bacterium | reverse complement strand
TCGGATTTTAATGAAGATATTGACCAGGATGGACTGGGTTCTCGCGAAGAGACAGAAATCGGCACCGATTACTATATGTGGGATACCGATGGCGATGGGCTCTCTGACGGTGACGAGGTGAATCTGTACGCAACGAATCCCAAGATAACGGATACCGACAGTGATGGGTTAAGCGATGGTGATGAAATTCAAATGAATCTCGACCCTGTAGTGGCAGATTCTGATGGAGATGGCATCGCGGACGGACTGGACAAGTTATCGCAAGTTAAGAATCAGGAAATTTCAGAAGAAGCCGCGCCTGAAATTCTCGCAGTAACAGTATCCGCGACGATCACGGGGAATATTGATACAGCTATTAACATTGAGAACACTTTCGGAAAGGATGCAAGTACGAGTGATGTCGTCGGACGAATTGGCGCTCCAGTAAACATCGAGTGCTCCGCTGAATTCGATGAAGCCGTAATTACCTTCTCATACGATGAAGCCGCAGTTGGGGATACGTTAGAAGAAGATCTCGCGATGATGTGGTACGACGAAGCGAATGATGAGTACATCATTCTGGACGAGGCTATTGTCGATGCCGTGAACAACACCGTGAGTTATACGACAACGCACTTCTCAACATACCTCCTCGTTGATCGAACTCTTTGGTTTAAGACGTGGCGGGAGAGCCTAGACGCGATGGCGAAGGCGAGGTCGAATATATATGACACAATACCGTTGCCGAATTATGATTTTGTATTCGCCTACCAAAGCAACATGTCACAGCAGAATATGAATCAGTCCTTCGCGATTTCGACGAAGTTTATTGATACAGCCAAGCCACTCGATCGGTGCGCGTTTCTCTTTTTCGGCGAACAGGTAAGTCTTGTCACATTGCATAGGAGTGAGACTTTTTATAAACTTAAGGGCATGCTAAGCAACATGTCGGACGCAGAGTATTTGAGCTTTTATCTAGGGGAACAGAAGTACGAGTCGCCACACTACAATCAGGCGATTTATGGTGCCAATTATATTTATTGGAGTTCGCAGAACGCACCGGACAATCTTAACAACCAGAAGATTCTGATCGTGTTTGGAGATGGAAACAACATTTCACTAACTGGGGGAGAGGCACCGTGGACACAGGAAAATTTCTGGCCAACGGTATACACCGTACGCCTGGGATCGAATTCGTCCTCGGATTCAATCCTGCAGAAATTTGCCCAAGATCGCGGAGGCGAACTTCTTATATCGGATAATGAACAGGACGTCTTCGCACTATTTTACGAGGCTGCAAAGACAAAACTGTATGAGCAAGAGAACACGAAGGACACAGATAATGATGGAGTCTCAGACATCATCGAGATCTGTGGAATTCTACTTAGCAACGGACGAGTCGTATATACGGACCCGTTGGTTGCGGATTCAGATGATGATGGCCTAAGCGACGGAGCGGAGATTGGGAGTCCTGTTTCCGTGTCGTCTTTACAGCAGTCCGAGAAGATTCTCCTAAGTCAGGCCGGTTGGCAGGCAGACACAAACTATACGTACTGCTTCAAGTATTCCAGTAATCCGAAGGTTAAGGATACAGATGGAGACATGTATGTCGACAGTTTAGATCCTCGTCCGAGGACGAGTGATGTTGAGATTATTAGGTTGAAAAACCAGAGCTATATTCAGGTTCCTGATGGCATTAATCAAGATAATGGCTATCCTTCATATGGGGGATCGCAGATGTGGTTCGCTAAATCAACTAATAGTGTTGATAGTCAAGATTATGAGATACATCACTCAGGATGTGGAATAATTGCGTATTATGATTTTATGAGCTACATAAATCATAACAGTATATACTTGCAATATGACTACATGGAGAATATTAGAGACGTTGAAAACACAATCTTACCCATTAATCCTGGGATAGGAGTGACTGGCACATATATCACACAAACAATTAATGACCAGATAAAAAAATCTCCGGAAAGTTATCTCTTTCTAACGAGGTGGGAAATCTCGTTGACAAGTGAAAACATGCTTAATAAGATGCAAGAAATGATTGAGAATAATCGACCGATAATCTTCTCGATTGGACCCAACAGTCAACTTGATCCATTTAACGCAACAGTGGGTATACCGTTTTATTCCTTGGATATGCAAAATGGAACATCAAACCCTTACATGTGGAATGTGGCACCTGTTGGGTCCTTTTCCGATCCGAATAAACATGAAACCTCGAATCACTACATTGCTGCAACAGGTATTTTCATAGATAAAATAAGCAATAAGACGATGTTAGAGATATCATCGTGGGGAACAAAATATTATGTAAAGTACGATGAATATAGAAACTATGTCGAGAAATACGGCGATAAGATAACAAGTAGCATGGTATATGTTGCTGATTTCAGCTGATAATGTGGCCTTATCAGATCCTAGGGGGAATATATGCGAAAAAGGAATTATTCAAAAATTGAAAAAATTGCATTTGCTAGCATATTTATGATTCTTGTACTAACAATAATCTTTGGGTGCTTTTTTTACATGAGGGCGTCTAATGCCGGGATACGCGACAAGGGACGTGTCATAGAACTCATCGATTATGTCGACCAGAATTACGATGGCACACTGGTTCTCAGAGAGTGTCTCATCGAGAATGAGGCATCATTCGTATGTGCATATGATGGACCTGGCTCAATCACTCAGATCGATCAGATTCGTGTACTGTTTCAATCTTTTCTGAAGGATAACCCGGATTATTTTCTTAACGATAACTATTTGATCCGGGTTGCACTTTTCGGCGGGCCGCTCGTAATCGCATGCTTTTCAAACGAGGATGAAATTAACGGAACTCTTTACGATGATCTCTCCAGTCTTACGTTGACCGGTACACACAATCTGTCTTTCTATTACTTCAAAGATAGATTCCAGGATCTTCGATGTCTGCAACTTATCGGAATCCCGCTTGATCAGGAATTTTCTGTTCTTCAGGATCTTCCTGAACTTGAACAAGTCAATCTGGACGATGCTACGTATACTGAGGAAGATCGTCAATTACTTGAAGAGCTTTTGCCACACTGCCAGATCGGTTGGATGGTGAAATAGTTCTCATCGATATAACCCTCAACCACCGAAACCGGGCTACATCTCCCGGTTTCTTGTTTTTCGCGACGCGCACCTTTACAATGAACATGAGTCAAAGATAGATTTCTGAGGTCAACGGGAGGATGCATGTCAGGTAAGCCAGAGACGGGGAAGAAGCAGAGTCTTTTTGCGCGGTTTTCTTCGATGCAGATCGGCAGGAAGACGATGTTTCTCTTCATGCTGATTTTCGCGGTGTATCTGATTCTGTTCGTGTTGATCTACCTACTATTGATTCGTAATAATCTGAGCGACTACGCGGCGCAGAAGAACCGCGATACGATGTTCGCCATCGCGGGCAAGCTCGAGGCGGAGACGGATCGGGTGAGCGATATCAGCAACCTGATCGTGACGGATGAGGCGGTTGCCTCGTTTCTCAAGCGACCGGGGATGAACGGAGCGGAGTCGACCGAAGCGGTGGAGAGCCTCGAGCGAATTGCGGATGCGTTCGAGGGAATTGATTCGGTTTTTGTTTTCGCACCGGACGGGAATTATGTAAGTGCTACGCGCAATGCGACGGACACCAATCTGATTGTTTTCGCGTCGCAGGAGTGGCGGGATACGATTGACGAGAGAAGTGACGATTACCTATTGACGATGAACGGTGAGGGGCTTTTCGAGCAAAAGGATCATGCGAACCTTCTGAGCTTCGTTCGCGTCGTGCGCGATGAGGGATCCGATCAGACTCTCGGATATCTGGCGATCAACCTGCCGGTTTCGTATCTGGATGCGACATACGAAGGTTTGCGCTCGGAGAACAGCCGATTCGGATATCTGTTTCAGGACAAGTACCTGTGCGGTGATAATATCACGTCGGACTACGCTGTGATTTCTTCGCAAACGGGACCGTACGGGCGGCGCGTCGCCGGGAATCTCGGCGATGAGAGAATTCTGTCGTTCTATCGGATCGAGGGAACGGGACTCACGATTGTCAGCAAGGAGAGCTTCTACGCGGGGGAGAATATGTCGGCGGAGCTGACGGTTCTCGTCGTGTCGATGCTCGCGGTTACTCTCGCTTCGGTTGTCCTGGTCAGTACGTTCATATCATTCTACATCACCAAGCCGATCAAGAGCCTTGTGCAGTCGATGGACTCTGTAGCCCAGACGGGAGGTCTTCATAAGGCGAGCCTTTCATTGCCGGACGATGAGATCGGCAACCTGAAGAATCGGTATAACATGATGCTCGACGAGATTGATCGTCTCTTCAAAGAGCTGATCGCCAAGGAGAACAAGATTCGAAGCGCCGAGATTTCGGTGCTTCATGAGCAGATCAAACCGCATTTTCTCTATAATACGCTCGATACAATCGCGTATATGGCCGGCGAGGCGGGGGATCAGGATGTGCAGACGGCGGTCTTTACTCTGGCGAGTTTTTTCAAGAACTTCTTAAGCAGCGGTAACACGGAGGTTCCGATCCGGACGGAGATTCAGATCGTGAAGGACTATCTGAAGCTGCAGAAGTATCGATACGGGGATATTTTTGACGATGAATATGAGGTGGATGTGTCGCTTCTGGCGACGCAGGTGCCGAAGCTGATACTGCAGCCGATCGTCGAGAACGCGCTGTATCACGGGGTGCGTGTCAAGGGCGAGAAGTGCGTGATCCGCGTGCGCGTTGCCCGGGAGGGTGCGGATATCATCATCGAGGTATATGACAGCGGTGTGGGAATGTCGAAGGAGAAGATCGCGCAGATTTTGCATCCCGGAGTTAATGAGCGGTTCGGCCTGATCGGGACCATCGAGCGCCTACGATACTTCTCCGGCAGAGATGATGTAATCGAGATCGAGAGTCAGGTCGGTGAATACACGAGAGTTCGTTTGAAGCTGCCGGACACAGGCGCTTGAGGAGGTTGTCATGTACCGAGTGATGCTGATAGATGACGAGAAAGCGATTCGCGGAATTCTGAAGAACTCCGTGGATTTCGCGTCGTTCGGAATGTATGTGGCGGGAGAGGCTGAGAGCGGAATCGAGGCGATTAATACGATCGATGACATCCGGCCGCATATTGTGTTTGTCGATATAAAGATGCCGTTTATGGATGGAATCGAGTTCTCGCGCATTGCGATTAAGCGATATCCCAAGCTGAAGATCATTGTTCTCACGGCATTTAATGAGTTCGAATACGCGCGTCAATGCATCGGTATCGGGATCAGCGACTTCCTGGTAAAGCCGATTGACAAGCACGAGATCGAGACGGCTCTCGCGCGAATCAAGGATGAACTCGATGTGAAGAAGTTCGACTTCATTGATGAACCGACAGAGCCGAAGATCAGTAATACGGCGGAGAAGATCAAGGAGTACGTGCGCGCGAATTTTACCAGTCCGGACATCAATCTGACGTCGACGGCGCTGCTTTTCGAGTTCAATCCGAATTACTTGAGCCGGATGTTCAAAGCCGAGGTCGGCGTGAGCTTCAGCGATTATCTTTTCGCGCGACGAATGGAAATGGCTGTCGAGCTCGCCGAACAGAAAATGCTCATGTATCAGGCGGCGGAACGCGTTGGCATTCCGGACCCGAATTATTTCGGGCGATGCTTCAAGAAATATACGGGCATGTCGTATTCGGAATTTCTGAAGAAGATCGAATAGAAAGCGATCCTCAACGCTCGTCGTGGAAGCAGAACATGCCCTTCTTCCTCTTCGCGCGGTACATTGCGGTGTCGGCCTGCTTGATGAGAGCACTCGCTTCATTGGTATCGGCGGGGAAGATGCTGATGCCGATACTCAGGGACACGCTGATTTCTTCTCCCGAGATTCGGTACGGGACACGAACCGAGGAGATCACGCGCGTGGCCAGACGGCGCATCTCGCGTCGCGGCATGTGGCGAATCAATGCGGTGAACTCATCTCCGCCGACACGGAAAACCGCCTCATCCGCCGCCATCGGATCGTCGGACTTGACCGAAGCAGGTACCATGAGAGCATCTCGCCGGACGGCGTTGAAGATCCGTTGTGAGATCTCGCGGATCAACTCATCGCCGGCGTCATGTCCGTACGTATCGTTAACCTTCTTGAAATCATCAAAATCGAAGTACATCAGGTAGAACTCCTTGTCCGAGGACGTATTGTCGTGACCGCAAAGGTAGGACATGGTCCGGTCAAAGGAGCGGCGATTGTAAAGATCGGTCAGTGCGTCGAAATTCGCGTTATGAAGGATCAGCATCTCGTTGAACTTGCGAAGTTCCATCTCGACCTTGAGGTCATCATGTAATAACGCACCCTTGAGAGCGCTGGCGATCTGTCGTGCCAGCATCTCATAAATTCGCATATCCAGAATGCCCGGTTCGAAGAAAATCAGTCCAAAAAACTCTTCGTCGACCTGCAGTGTCTGACACATCAGGTGAGTATGCCGGCGAACGAGCGCGGCAAAACTCAATTTCGCGCGCACGTCTTCGCGGTCGGGATCAAGGCGTCGTCCGTTCGCGTATGCGGTAAGCAGAGAAAAGTCCGAGAAACTGTCATCTGTCGCCAGGTAGACGTAACAACTGGGAATGCTGACACGCGATAATCCCTTCTCGATCGTCGATCCGAGAATCTCTAGGTTGAATGTGCTGCCGATCTCCTGGCATAGGGAGATCACCTCGCGGCGCGCTTTGCGGATAACGGTATTCTCATAACCGGCGACGACGACACGGTTCTCCTGCAGAAGAACATTGCACATCAGGAAGAGATCCTCGAAAAGTACCACATCGGAGTTGTTCTCCCCCAAATAAGAGAGAATCGTAGAACGCAACTCATATAAATAGTCCTCGATACGATCAATAACGGCGTGCTCGGGAAACTTACGAACAATCGCGTCGAGCTGTTTCTGGAATTCATCGAAAAAATGCCCACGCTGATGTGTCTCGAAGGTCTCGACCAGCTGATCGGCCAGTCGCTCGAGATCAAGGGAAGTAGCGGAATACGCATCGGAAAAATCGGACAAATGATCCCTCAAACGTCCGTATCCGGTACCGGGAAGGAAGATATCCGGCTTGCGCTCCAGGACGCGGGAAAGCTTCTCCTCCTCGGAACGACATCCGCAAGAACTGCGAAGGACGAGCTTGCCGCTGACCCCTCGGGCATTCGAGAAGAGTTCATTCCGCAGAACTCGCACCATCTTATCGCATCCGAGATATCCGATCTCACGCCACGGAAAAGTTACTACGCTGACCGGCGGAATTGAGAAACGTGCAAATTCTGAATCCTCATTGCTGACGACGGCAACATCCTTCGGGATGGAAAGTCCACGCCGGGCCAACTCAATGTAGAGATCTTGTGTGTCCGTATCGAAAACGCAGAAGAAAGCATCTACCTTGATCTTGCGCTGGTCAAGGATCATATGCGCGACGTGCCGTATCCGGTCATTCATCGGTGTGGACTTAAGATCCTTATCGTATACCATCAGCTCGTCGCGATACAAACCGTGTTCACGCATTTCCTCAATATAGAAACCTTGACGCATATCCGGAAACATGGGGGGAACGAATACGATGTTCCGATACCCGTGATGCTCGATCAGGTGGCGGATGAGGTTGCGAATCGGCGTCTCCGATGTCGCATGGACACTGGGAATCATAGGGTGGTTGACCCCGACGCTGACGAGCGGGATGTCACTGAAGCGGTCGATAAAACTCTGGAAATTCTTCCCCGCAATGCCGGGCATCCATCCGAGGAACATCAGACCGTCCGTTTTCTGGGCTTCGATAACCTTCAGCATGTGCTGGAGTTCGAGATGCTCACCCTCGTAGTCCTCCGGGTGAACGGAGACGGCATAACGTAAAATCGACACACCGTGCTTGTCGGCCGCCTCGAAAATGCCGTTCATCATCTGTGTATGATTGTCTTCGTCGCCAAGGACAGATAAGAACCCGATGCGCAGCTTCTTCATATCGTGAACCCGCGATATATTACATGCCCCCGTTGGATCGAATCGAGCCACCAACTTGCCGACGGATCAGAGAGCACAGAGAAAAACGAGTAACTGCTTCTATTTTAACATAGAAGAGAGGCTCGTAACCACAAGATTTTAGGATGTAAAATCACACAAAATTGATTATTTCTCTTCGAGAGGAAGTACGGAATGATTATTCTTCACCGTGCACAGGGTAACGATCGTTTGCGTCTTCTGAATTCCCGGGACACTCTTGATGCTTCGCAGCAAATGCTCGAGCGTCTCTGTGCTCTCCGTGACGATCTTAATCAGATAATCGAAGTCTCCGGCCAGGTAATGACATTCCAGGATCTCGTCCTGCGTGTTGACAAAGGAGACGAAGTTGTCCGAGAATCTGGGCTTCTCCAGACTGATGAACATCAGCGCGGTGAGCTTCATTCCCAACGCGACGGGATCAACGATCGCCGTATATTGCGTGATAATCCCGGCGGCCTCGATCTTGCGAATCCTGTCGCTCGTTGCCGGGATCGAGAGATTCACCTGCGAACTGATCTCGGAAATCGATGAGCGGGCATTCTTCTGCAAAAGGCTGATGATCTGTCTGTCAATGGAATCCATAGGTCCTCCTGAAGGTCCTTCGCGAAAATATTGAAAATCGAACAGTTCCATTTTACGTAAGAACAAGCCCCGATGCAACGAAAAAGTTGTGGGGAAATGTTGAAATCACCTTATTCCGGAAGCCCGGAACATCAATATGACGCAAATTTCGAGGATGAACTTCACGATACAGCAACATAGATGATAGACTTATGAAGCCCGGCAGAACCTTGTACCAATGGAGGAACCCATGAATTATGCAAAAGTAATCGCCGCTGAGCTGTCGCTCGGCGTGGAACAAACAGAGAAGACCATCGCCCTGATTGACGACGGCAATACCATCCCTTTCATCGCGCGATACCGGAAAGAAGTAACCGGCGGCATCGACGATCAGGTTCTGCGTCAACTGGCCGATCGTCTTCAGGCTCTTCGTGCTCTCGAGGCACGCCGTGACGACATCCTCCGTCTCATCACGGAGCAGGACAAGTTGACACCGGAATTGGAAGCCAAGATTGCCGCTTCAACAACGCTGGCTGCCCTTGAGGATCTATATCGACCTTACCGCCCGAAACGTAAAACCCGTGCTTCGGTCGCTCGCGAGAAAGGTCTCGAACCGTTGGCCGACATTCTCATGTCGAGACGCACGACCCAAGCCGACCTCGACCGCGCTGTCGCAGCGGCAATTCGCCCCGATAAAGGCGTCTCCGGTAAGGACGAAGCGATCGCGGGCGCCGAGGATATCGTCGCCGAAAGACTCTCCGATGATCCGGCTCTGCGCGGACGCCTTCGCGGAATACTCACAAATACCGGCCGCCTCGTCTCCCGATCCCGTAAGAAAGATACGAAAGAACTTCTGGTATATGAAGCATTCGCGGATTTCTCGGAGGCTGTCTCGCGCATTCCGGGACACCGGATACTCGCGATCAACCGCGGCGAGAAAGAGGAGTTGCTTTCCGTCACCGTTGCCGCAGAGGAGGATCTTGTTCTCTCCCACATACTCTCGACCCTCCCGTCGGATAACCCGGTTATCTCACCCTATCTTCGCCAATCTTCCGAAGACGCATGGAAGCGACTTTTGCACCCGTCCCTTACGACGGAAATTCGCTCCGCGCTGACCGAACGCGCCGAAGAGGAAGCGATGCGAATTTTCGCGCAAAATCTCAAGAGCCTTCTGATGATTCCCCCGATGCGCGGACATACCGTCCTTGCACTCGACCCCGCATTTCGCACCGGCTGCAAACTCGCGATCATCGACCCGACGGGGCGATCCCTCCACACCGGCGTCATTTTTCCCACGCCGCCGCAGAGCCGAGTCGAGGAATCGAGTGCCGAGCTGGATCGATTGATTCAGCGCTTCAGCGTGACGCTGATCGCCTTCGGAAACGGCACGGCATCTCGCGAGACCGAACGATTCCTCTCGGATTACCTGCGGGATCGCAAAATGAGCGTCAAATGTCTGATGGTTAATGAGGCCGGCGCCTCGGTATACTCCGCCTCTCCGCTGGCCGCCGCGGAATTTCCGGACCTCGACCTCACGAAAAGAAGCGCGATCTCGATCGGTCGCCGACTGCAGGACCCCCTTGCGGAACTCGTTAAAATCGACCCGCAATCGATCGGCGTCGGACAATACCAGCACGATATCGATACGAAACGACTATCCCATACGCTCGGCGGTGTCGTCGAGTCCTGCGTCAACGATGTCGGCGCCGATCTCAACACAGCATCCGAATCCCTCCTGTCCTATATCGCCGGCGTCAATACAACCGTCGCGAAAAACATCGTCGAGTATCGCAGCAAGAACGGTGCCTTCCGCTCCCGCGCCGAGTTGCTCAAAGTGCCCCGTCTCGGACCGAAGGTCTATACGCAGTGCGCCGGTTTCCTTCGCGTCGCCGATTCCGATGAGCCGCTCGACAACACCCGGATACACCCGGAATCCTACATAGTCGCCCGCGCCGTCGCGAAAATGCCCAAGCCGATCCAACCCGAGCTTGTCGCCGAAACCCTGGGGGTCGGGCTTCCGACACTGCAAGACATCCTGGCAGCCCTCGCGAATCCGGGCTTCGACCCTCGGGCCGAAATTGCCCAGCCAGAACTCCGATCCGACGTGACCGAAATCTCAGATCTTCGAGAAGGGATGACCATGACGGGGGTTGTGAGAAATGTCTCCGCCTTCGGCGCATTTGTCGACATCGGTGTACATCAGGACGGACTCGTTCACATTTCCGAGATGTCGGACAACTTCGTCAAAGACCCATTCACAGTCGTTCGCGTCGGTCAGACGGTCCGCGTGCGCGTCCTTTCGGTGGATGCGGCGAAGAAGAGAATCTCGCTCTCCATGAAGGGCTAGCGGGCTCGCGCTTCTTCGCACGGGATTCGGTCCTCGTTGGCTACGCCGCCTGCGGAGAACCCATGCGATAGAAGCACGAGCCCTCGGCAACGGTAACTGGTAGTGTAGATGACAGAGGGAGGGTGTGCGGTAGGTGTTGGTTGGTGAGGATGAATCGGGACGCCGGACTCGCATTTTCTCGAGCTCACCTACCACTTAGGAAGAAATCCACAACACCCCAAATCTTCGTGCCGAGGAGGGGGCGCATTTTCTCGAGCTCAGCAGCCACTTAGGGAGAAACCCACAACAACCCAAATCTTCGTGCCGAGGAGGGGTCGCATTTTCTCGAGCTCAGCAACCACTTAGGGAGAAACCCACAACACCCCAAATCTTCGTGCCGAGGAGGGGTCGCATTTTTTCGAGCTCACCTCCGCAGGCGTAGCCGAGGACCCGTGAGCGAGAAAAACGCGATCCCTCCTCTTTACTCGAACATATGTTCCATGATAAAATGCTCTTATAAAAGAAAATATGTTCGTTTTTCGCGTTTGCTACAAGCACTGCGATAAGGAGAGGGATCATGGATGTTCTGGAGAAGCTGTCGATTTTGACAGACGCGGCGAAGTACGATGTTGCGTGTACATCGAGCGGAGTTGACCGTGCAGGCAAGTCCGGCATGATCGGGAGCGCTTCGGCGGCCGGGATCTGCCATAGTTTCGCGGCGGACGGACGATGTATCTCCCTTCTCAAGGTTCTGATGAGCAACGCCTGCGTGTACGACTGCAAATATTGTGTCAACCGTGTCTCGCGCGATACGCCGCGGGCGACCTTCCAGCCGAGGGAGCTGGCGGAATTGACGATCAATTTCTACCGGCGCAACTATATCGAGGGCCTCTTCCTGAGTTCGGGCGTTCTCGGAACTCCCGACCAGACGACGGAGCGCATGATTGATATTCTCACGATTCTCCGCGAAGAGTACCGCTTCAACGGCTACATTCACGTGAAGGCGATTCCCGGTGCGGATGCGGAACTTCTGCGTCGTCTTGGCCTTCTGGCCGACCGCATGAGTGTCAATATCGAGTTACCTTCGGAGTCCGGCCTCTCGGAGCTGGCTCCGCAGAAGAAGCCCGATGCGATTCTCAAGCCGATGGCGATGATCCGCTCGGGAATTGAGGAGAACTCCTCCGATCTTGTCCTGTACCGCAACGCACCGAAGTTCGTTCCGGCCGGTCAGAGCACACAGTTGATCATCGGAGCGACCCCGGACACGGACCGTTCGATTCTTATGCTGAGCGAGGGTCTCTACAAGACATACAAGCTGAAGAGGGTTTTTTTCTCCGCATACACACCGATTGTCGATGATCCTCATCTGCCGTCGTTGTTGTCGGCTCCACCGCTTTTGCGGGAACATCGGCTCTATCAGGCCGATTGGCTGATGCGCTTCTATGGTTTTGCCGCGTCGGAGATTCTTGACCCGGGCAGCCCGAACATGAATCTGGCAATCGATCCCAAGTGCAACTGGGCGATACGTCATCTCGAGGAATTTCCCGTCGAGGTCAATCGCGCGACGTATGAGAAGCTTCTGCGCGTCCCCGGCATCGGGGTCCAGAGTGCGAGGAGGATCATTCAGGCTCGTCGCGCCGGAAGCCTGGATTTCGAGGGGTTAAGGAAGTTGGGGATCGTGCTCAAGCGGGCGCGTTTCTTCCTTACGTGCGGCGGGCGACTGGCGGAAGGCGTTGTGTTCTCGCCCGAGGCGGTGCTTCGCGGACTTCTCTCGAAGAACGATCTTCGCATGCTGCCTTCGGCCAGCGGCGAACAGATGAGCTTTGTCGACTTCGAGGACAGACCAAAGATCCCGGCGGCAATGCCTGTGATTGCCTCGCTGCCGGCGGAAAGGACAGAGACATATGGGCCGCGATTCGAATTTGGTTTACCTGTATGACGGAACTCTTGAGGGCTTTCTTTGCTGTGTATATGAGAGTTACGCGCGGCGGGAGGAACCGACGGATATCCGGACGAGCGGTGTCTCCCAAACGATGCTTTTCGAGGAGACAACCTGGATTACGACGGATCTTGATCATGCGCAGAAGGTGTACGTTTCTCTTGACCGGAGAATTTGCCTCGAGACGCAGGACTATATTCGCAAGGCTTTTCTGACGTGTGATCCACAGAAGGAGATCCTGATGTACCGGTTTATCCGTCTCGGATATCATTTCGGACGCAAGGTCTTTGACCGCTTGACGGATGATACGGTTCATCGGCTCAACAAGGCCGTTCGTTACCTCGAACGCGAGGCACACAACTATATGGGTTTTGTCCGATTCACCCAGTACGACCGGGTTCTCGTGTCCTGCATTGCGCCGCAGAATCGCGTTTTGCCGCTTCTCGGCGAACACTTCTCCGATCGATACCCGGACGAGACGTTCCTCATCTATGATCGGACACACAAGATGGCGTTGGTTCACAAGCCGGAGGGGATGCTTCTGACCTCCCTGGAGAAATTGGAACTCCCGGTGATCGAGGATGCCGAGAAGGCCTATCGCGCACTCTGGCGGTGTTTCCAGACGACCATCGCGATCGAGGAGCGAAGAAATGCGCGGTGTCAGATGAATCATATGCCCAAGAGATACTGGGACGAGATGACGGAGTTTCTCGGAGACGAGTAGGACTGCGTGAGAATCCCCGAACAGACGAGAGTTTTCGGGGACGGGTGATGACGCAACTACGATTATATGAAGAGGGAATTTCTCGGAATTTCCTGATATGATATACTTATGAGCAATTATACATGGCAAGCTGTCGGGTCACGGCAGCTCCCAGAGACAACCCGGAGAGTCAGATGATTAAGAAGCGCAGTGTAATCCTGATTGGTATGCCCGGATCCGGGAAGAGCTCTGTCGGGCTGCTTCTGGCCAAGGCTTGTTGCATGCAGTTTCTTGACACGGACATCATGATTCAGCGCAGGGAGAAGATGCCGTTGCAGAGGATTATTCGTGAGCGGGGAACGGATGCTTTTTCCGCGTGCGAAGAGGCGGCTGTCCTGTCGATCCGGCAGCGAGGCCAGGTAATCGCCACAGGGGGAAGTGTCGTCCTAAGCCGTGCGGCGATGCTTCATTTGAAGTCTCTGGGTACCATTGTGTATCTGGATGTGCCGGCGCATATTCTCACGAAGAGACTTTGGAATCTGAAGACACGGGGGATTGTGATGAAGCCCGGACAGACGATAGAAGATCTCGCGAACGAACGCAGACCTTTGTATGAGGAATACGCGGACATTGTTGCCCGTACCGGTCGACAGAGGATTGAGGAAGTCGTTCAGATGATCGCCGATCAGGCGGGACTTACGCGCTGCGACGTGTGAGTTGTTTCAGATTGAGTTCAATTGGAGGGGGTTAAGAATCCCTGCATTAGGAATGAATTGCAAAGGTGCTTGAGGAGAGGGTGTTATGGATGTCATTCTTGTTTCGAATTATATAAACAATCGAAGAATGTTTTCGATGCTCGACCATCTGGCGAGAGAGACCTTTGGAATCGAATTGATGCAGTGGAAAGAGGCAGGTCTCCTTGGCGATAACTATATACCGTACTCCTATGTGTCCGACGGCAAGATTCTCGCGAATGTTTCTGCGAATCTCTATCATATTCGCGTAGGCGGTCACGAGTATCCAGTGGTCCAGATCGGAACGGTGATGACATCACCGACAGCCAGAGGCCGCGGTCTGTCCGGACGACTGATGCGTTATGTTATATCTCTTTACGAGAAAGAATCTGCGTTTATCTTTCTTTTCGCGAATTCGGGCGTCATAGATTTCTATCCGCGTTTCGGCTTCACAAGCGTCGCGCAGAAGCGTTTCGTTTATCGGACAGAGGATATCGTCACCGGAGCCTGTGACCTCACTCCGGTATCGTGGAGTAAGGACGAGGACCGTTCGCTGCTCCTCGCCGTCGCGGGCAATCGCGTTCCAGTCTCGGATCAGTTTGCCCTGCTTGGCGCAGTCTCGCCGCGGACGATCATGCTGTCGTCCGAAGACTTCGAGGGCACGCTCTATTACTCCGCGTCCCTTGACGCTGTTGTGTGTATGCGCGTCGAAGAGGATCGTTTGATCATTCACGGATTGTTTCCGCGCATATCTCCCGCGACGGAGAGTTTCACTTCGTATGCGGATCGATTCCTGTCGACGCTCCCCCTTGACGGAATTCGCGAGGTCGAGTGCGAGTTCACGATCGACGCGTCCGTTCCGAACGTCGCGTCAGGTCTCGTCAATCCTCATGAGGACGGATTTTTCGTCCGATCGTCTGAGCCGATCCTCGTGCCGGGCAACAAACGGCTGATGCCGCATGATCCCGCACGCGAACGTCGCGCGCCAATCGACCTGTCCGGTCTGCGACTTCCGGAATTTGACCATACCTGAAGACAGCGTGTTGAGTCAATTTCCTAAGGGATGCGGCAGGAGACACTCCTGCCGTTTACTTTATCGTGCCTGTCGAAGCGTTCCGGTTGCGCAGCCGGATTACGATCTTCTGCGCGAAAAATGTCGCGGCCAGCAGAATCAACTCCGTGAGAAGCTTGGCCGGCACCAGATAAAGCCCGAAAAGATGCTTGAAAACGAGCATCAGCAGGATGTTAGCCAGAAGAAGAAGAGCGAGAACCGAGAAATAGCGGATTGCGGATCGCAGGCGGCTCTTGCTGGGGAATTTATCGAAGACGATCTTGCGATTCGCGGAGATCTTTGTCGTCGAACTGCAAATGCGAGCGATGATAATCGAGAAAATTAGATTTCCTGTAAAATACTCGATCAGAATGAGTGCGATGAAGTCAATAATTGAGGCGGCGAGCGATCCGGAGCCGAAACTCGCTAGGGGCCACACGAAGCGGGCTGAGTCAATCATCGGCCGGAAGTGTGAATCGCGATTCTTCTCGTGGTAGATGGTGTCGATATGAATCTGAATGATATCGTACTCGGCGCCGATCGCTCCGAGCAGAACATTGAGTTCATAGTCAAACCGCTCTCCCTCGATCTCGAGAAGCCACGGCAGGAGCTCAGGAGGATATCCGCGAAGACCCGTCTGGGTATCCGGTACAAGTTGGCCGGTCGCAAGAAAGAAGGTGATGCACGACAAGCGATTCCAGATGTGACTCTTCAGCGGAACACCGCGCTTGAACTGGCGCGTGCCGAGAACAATATCCTCGTCGTCCGGATCGATGGCCTTGGCAACCGCCAGAATATCCGCCGGTTTATGTTGGCCGTCACAGTCTGCGCAAACGATACCCTGTGTCTCGCCGATGGTATTGATGTAGGAGAAGCCGGTCTTCAACGCATGTCCCTTGCCATAATTGCGATCGCTGTGAAGCACCGTTGCGCCGAGAGCTTCGGCGGCCGAGAAAACCGGTGCGCAAATCGGATCGCTGCCATCATCAACGACGACAATCGAGTAGTCGCAGATCCCGCGGATATCCGCTGTCAACTGCGTCAGGCGATCATCCGGATTGTAGGCAGGGATTAATATGACCATCGGCTTTCCTCCCATCATTCTTTGCTATCTATACTTTACCTTCTCTCTTCTTCCGAGACAACCGTTTCGCCGCGAAAAGAGCAAGGAATCTGTTGATGTGAATGTGAAAAGCCATCATTGCGAGATGAATCGTAACGGAAGTCATTCCGATGAACAGGAGACCGCAGAGAATCCGGGATTTTTAAGATTTGACTAAGGTTTCCCCGAAAAATCGGCGTATAATATAAATATTTGGCACGATACGTTTCGTGCGATAACGAAGCAGGAGAGAACTATGCTACACATCGAGAATTTTACGAAGATATACCCCGGCGGCACCAAGGCGGTCGACAACCTTACGCTTCACGTGGAAGCCGGTGACCTGTACGGATTCATCGGCCATAACGGCGCCGGCAAGACGACGACGATTCGTTCCGCCGTCGGAATTCTGCCATTCGAAAACGGCGAGATCACGATCGACGGACACTCGATCAAGAAGGAACCGGTAGCCTGTAAGAAGATACTGGCATATCTTCCCGATGATCCGCAGCTTTATGAGGCTCTGACGGGAATTCAATACATCAATTTTATTGCGGATCTTTACAGTATCTCGAAGGATGACCGCAAGCGTCGCACGCAAAAATATGCGGAGATGTTCGAGATCGAGGCCAACCTCAATTCTCCGATCTCGTCGTATTCACACGGAATGAAGCAGAAGATCGCCTTGATTTCGGCTTTTGTCCACGAGCCTCGACTTCTGGTCCTGGACGAACCATTTATCGGTCTCGATCCAAAGGCCTCGTTTACGATGAAGTCGATCATGAAGGAGTTCTGTGCGGAAGGTAACGCGATTTTCTTCTCGACGCATATTCTTGAAGTTGCCGAGAAGCTTTGCACCAAGATCGCGATTATCAAGAACGGATCGCTGATCGCGAGCGGTGACACAGACACGGTTCGCGGTACCCAGACGCTGGAGAATGTATTTTTGGAGTTGACAGACAATGAGTAAGTTTTTCTTATTGGTACGGACCAATGTTCTGGTCCTTCTCGGAACGATGCGGAAGAACCGTACTCCGGGCCGTTATGTACTTTCAGGTTTGCTTCTGGCCTTTGCGTTTGTCATGATTACACTCTCGTTCGGAAGCCAATCCTTCATACAGCAGATGTTGCTGCGTGAGAGCGGGATTCCGGAACTGGGAATTACCGTCGCGCTCGTCACCGCTCTCTCCTTGTCCACGCTGATCGGACTTATGCGTGCGGCGACGATGCCGAGGAGCAACGACGCGGACCTTCTTCTGTCGGTGCCGATTCCGCGAACGACGGTCATCGCGAGCAAGATTGTGACCCAGTATATTTTTGATGCACCGTTCATCATCATGATTTTCGGATCATCAGTTATCGCCTATCGATTTTTCGGCGGCGACCTGAGTTCGTTCCTTCGCGGGCTTCTGTTAACTTTCCTTCTGCCGCTCATCCCGGTAACACTGTCATATTTTCTCGGATCGGCAATTGCCGCGCTGAGTGAGAGGTTCCGCGGCGCCAAACTTGTCGCGACGGGACTTTTGATGCTTCTTCTGGTCGGATACATGTTTATCAATTTTTCGTCCTCTGCGATGTACAGGACGTTTGAGAATCTAACCCGCGAGCAGGGGCTCTCGTTGATTCATGCGATTGCGCCTCTCGGATGGCTGACGGACTTCGTTACCGAAGGAACTCTTCTTCCGGTGGTGCTGACGCTGGCGATTCTTCTCTTGCCATTCTACCTGGCAATACAGGTCTACGCGGTATTTTTCGGACGACAGGGCGGTGCTTACCGATCCAAGGAGAAGAAGGTCATATTTGGCGTGAAGTCGCCGCGTATGGCGTTGTTTGATAAAGAAGTGAAGAGATATCTCAGTATGCCGCTCTATATCTTCAACACGGCGTTTGGTCCCGTTCTTCTTGTTGTATTTGCGGGATTCATCACCGTTCTCGGTCCGGAGAAGGTTTTCGCTTCCATGGGGATGACTTCCGCGGAGATGAATTTGATGCCTCAATGGGTCGTCCCGGTTCTGACATCCGTCGTTCTAGCCTTTATCTGTTCGATGACGTCCACAACAGCGGCCTCCATCTCGCTCGAAGGGAAGAACCTTTGGATCCTTCGCGTCAGCCCGGTTACCACGGATGATATCTTCTTCGGCAAGTGCCTGCTCAACGTCGTTTTGATTGTTCCGATCGGAATTGTATCTGTCATCGCGATCGGACTTCGCATCGGCCAAGGATTTCCGGAGATTCTTTTCCACAGTCTCGCATTGACCGTTCTTGGAATCATGCTGTCGTGCGTAGGACTTATCGCGAATCTTCTTTTTCCCAAACTCAAATGGGACAGCGAAGCGCAAGTTGTGAAGCAGGGAATGAGCGTTGTCATGAATATGCTTTTCGCCCTAATTCTGACAGGTCTGCCCTTTCCGCTTATGGTTGTTCTTCTGCCGACGGTCGGAATCGCAGGATTTTACGCGGCGCAGGTCGTTATTTACGGAATTTTTCTGGTCGCTTCGATGCTGTTTCTTAAGACCGCGGGCAAGAAGATGTTCGAGGCCCTGTCCTGAACTGCGCGAAAAGCGATCTGCGCACCTATTTGGCGGGAAGATAGAGTCTCGAGGCGATTCGTCTTGTGAACGAAAGTGCCCCGATTGATCGGTTTCGTCCACAAATTTGTAATAGTGACAGTGTCCGGCAGCGTATAATGAGAAGAACAAGGTAGCAATTTGTTCCTCTCGTACGTGAGGGCTTGAAGCTGCGGGCAAGGAGGCGAACCGATGGATATTTTCAAGAGTCTTATACGTGCATTTGGAGGGAAAACCAACGAGTTGGAGAAACCGGTTTTTGCAAAACCTTTTGCGGATAAGACGGATGATTTACTCGAGCTTGTCGGACGAATGGAGACGGCGCCGGAGGATGCAAAGCCGATGTTTCGTGATGCGGTAGCGTCCTTGCGCGAGAAGATTCGCGCACATCGCAATGTTTCCGAAGTACTGGAGAAAAGTGACCTGCCGGTTGTCGTTTTATACGACGTTCACCTGCTGACGCCACTCGGCTCCTCGATCATCGATTTTGTTGTTATCTCTAACCGCTTCGTGCTTACACTGTTCTGTCCGCCGCTCACGGATGAACCCACGCCGGAAGAGATGCGGGCGACGGCGTCTCCGGGCGGGCGCAGACGCCTGTCCCTGTCCGAGCATGCGGCGCATATACTTACCGGGTTGCTGCGAGAAGAGAAGATGCTCGGCAAGAAGGAGCTCTCTATGATTTGGCCGGCGACGGTATTGCCGGATGAGATGGAGCAGAAGGTATTTCCCGAACAGGAAGGGGCCTTCTCCGACGGCGGCGGATATGTCTATGGCGAAGTTCGCGGAGAGGCGTCGTTGAAGGTGCGTGAACTTGATGAGTTTCTGCGACGTTTGTTCAAAATGGACGATATGATGAACTGGATCAGCAATGATAAAGTTTTTGCGATCGCGGCTCTTTTGCAGAAATACGATACGACGACCGAGTGTTAAACCCGGTTTCGGGACGAGCGAACGGACTTATTCCTGATTCCGACGTAAGCGGCGGCGATGAATTTCGCCCGCAACCAGCGTGACAGAGCCGGCGAAGAGGAAGAGTGCGCCGACGACAATTGCTGACGCAGACAATATACGGTAGCCCATATAATACTCGACGAGGGCGTGGGAAGCCAGATTAACCGGAAGACCAAACAAGAACAACGAGACCGCGGCCGCGCGAGAACGGTATCCTTTCCCTCGGTGAAAGAACCAAGCGACGGCGAGTGCCGATACGAACAGAACCCCAAAGAGCGGGAGTGCCAAAGGCAAGACCCATCCCTTCGTGGGACTTAATTGTTCGATCAGGAAAAGATATGCGATTGAACTCAAGGTAAAGCCGCTGACCGCCAGGGGGACGCGGTGTTTTTTTGCGAGGAAAAGAGGCGCGGCTGTCAGCCAGACAACGAGTGCTCCTCCGAACGGAAAAAGAGCCCAGGAGAGGCTTCGCTCGATCAGAAAATTCACGAGAAAGCAGGTAAGCACGCCGACGATAAGAAGAACGGAGATAGCGACAAACGTCATTCCGGAGGTCTTATAGGTTGTGACCCGCTCGGCATACGAAATCATATCGCGAACAAGGGCCTCCTCCTCCGGCGACGATACATAGCCTTTGGGGTTGCGCTCGCCATTAATCAGTTCGACGGGCGTCACGCCGAGAATCTCCGCGATGGGTGGCAGGACAGTAAGTTCTGGATAGCGTCGTCCGCTCTCCCATAACTCAAGCGTTTTCTCGGAGATCAATAGTTCCGCAGCGAGCTGCCTGGCAGTGATGCCTTTCTCGCGTCGTATAGAGGAAAGGAAGATGCCGAACTTACTGTTAATCATATGGTGCCTCATCTTGCCGAAGGAATACTCTCATTATACATGACGATAACCAGATGGCGCGTCTGCGAATCATGAGATTCGAATGCCGGAAAGGAATGTTTCCTCGTCGTCTGTGAAGGAAGGCCAGAGATCTGAGGTCTGAGAGAAGACGAGGGAGAAGACTCTGTCGCCCAATACAATATAGGTGTAGGAAGAGGTTGTAGGCACACCGTTAATCGTTGATGTCAGGATGAAACGGCGGCCATCGTATCCGTCGATCGAAATATCCTCAACATCTCCGTCAAGCGCTGCGTTCTCGAAAACTGCGAGGAGAGTTGTCGTTGCTTCCTCGGCGACGGTGTCCAGGTCGTTGGAGGAGAAGAAGGTCTCCTCCGCAACAAGAAAGAACGCGTCTCCCTTTGTATATCGGGCGATAAACGTAGGACTGCTGTTCTCTTCCCATCCGTCGGGAGCTGTGACATTAATTCTGTTTTCCGATACATGAGCGGAATCCGAAGTCTCCGCGAAGGAACCGGCTGTCGTTTCGACGGCAAAGGTCTCTTCGGTGACGGCTGGTACAGAAGCGAGGCTTGACGACACATCTGTTTCGAAGCTCGAGTTACTGCCGGAAGAAAGAGAATCAATTTGCGAATGGTCCGGACTGGCGGAAGGGAATAGGCCACAGGAAGCAAGTCCTACGATCAACGCGATACAGGCCGGCAAGAGAAATATCTTCGATAATTTATGCACGTTACGTCCTCCGGAACGGGTTGTAGGCGCTCGACAACGATGGGAGGATCTGTCGGGGGCGCGAAATAATACCCGGATTGATTGATGTAAGTAATTATACAACGATTGACATGAAAAGACCGCCCCGGTCTACAGTCAGCGGGCGGTCGATATTCTGTCATGCATAAAAAGCGAAGGGGAGAATCAACTCATGTAGGATCTGGAAATATCGTAAATAACACTGTTGTGAGAGTCGACAAATGCGGCGGCTGAACGCGTATCATTGATATAGGTGCCTATGCCGGTGAGCATGACAGCTGCGAGGATCACGATGATCGCGATGACCAGAATCATCTCGATAAGGGTAAACGCCTTCTTGCTCTTCAATGTCTTCTTCATAAGACTGTCCTCCCAAAACGATAAAGAACTGTCGATGATTTCATTCTAACAGGAACTGTATAAAGCACAATAGCAATTTCGATGAAATCTGAACAAAATGTAAACAAACATTGAACGAAGTGTTTGTACACTGTGCACAAACAGGCAAGATGAACAAAAGAAGCGAGTGCGTTTGTGCATGTCAAACAAAGCAAAACGTTTCGACATAGAAATTAGAAAAACAAGAGAGAAGCCTAAATGTGAAATATCTGTGAAGTTGTATCGGGAACTAACCTTAAATAATTAGGCGAAAAGGGTTTGTTCCCAAGCCCCGCTGAGAAGCAGCCGGAATATATTGTTCGAAAAGCAAATACAATCATTTCAATCTGGTCCGTTGGAAAGAGGCCCAGAATTATTTACTGAATACGAAAGGCGAAGACATTCTCGTCAACATCCGTGTCGGCGTAGCGGTCTGTACGGACATGACAAAATACGCCTCCTTGTTTCCGATAGAATTCTGCCGAAGAATTTCCGGCAAGACAGTTGACGATGAATTCATTATATCCCTTGGCGGATAGTTCATCACGGGCGGCGGCAAAAAGTGCCGCACCGATCCCGAGTCCCTGATATCCCGATAGTACGTAAAGCGCATAGATTTCGCCGGCATCTGCATAGATAGGATCGCGAGAAGGTCCCGAGCAGCAGAATCCGACGACGCAGCCATCCGCCTCGGCAACCCAATATGTGTTCTTATCTTCGATTCTGCTTCGGATGGTCGAGGATACTTCTCGAATCCCGGCAATTCTATCATCAATGAACGAATCCGGGATGAGTCCGGAGTAGGATGTTTTCCAGGTATACACCGTAACGATCGCGATTGGAAGTGCGTCGGCTAATTTGGCGGGGCGAATGCTGTACATGATTTCTACTTCCTTGTCTTTCAATTCTCTTATTATAACGCAGTAGCTCTTCGGATTAATGAATCCATCCGCCCAAAATAGATTATGGAAAGGTTAATGCAGCCGGAGATGTCTCTTAGTCCAATTAGCGAAGTCGTCGGAGAAGAATACCTCCGGCGACTTTATTTGCGCGGAGGAAACTACCTTCAAAGAAAATGATTGACAGATTCCGAATAATTCCTTATTATTACAATAAAGGAACAAAAAGAAACAATAGAGAACATAAAGATACAAATGAATGGAAATTGCAGCCAGTGTCGCAGAAAAGGAGATCAAAATGCAGGAGAAATTCTATTCTGTTGAAGAGATCGCACAGATGCTCGACATGCATCCGAAAACGATCGCCCGTTACATCCGTGAGGGCCATATTCGAGCACAGAAATTCGGAAAGGCGTGGCGCGTCAGCGGACATGACTTGAGTGTCTTTATTGAAGGTTCGAAGCAGACCGACGCGCCGCAGATGGATCGAGCCACCGGAGTGCAGGACGTACTGGAGCGGGCAATGGAGACTATGCGGGTCTCGGCCGTGACGGACATACCCGTACGGAATCAGGAAGAGGCTTCTCTCATTATGAATTGGCTGACTGCGACGGTACATTCGGATCGATCAACACATACCGATCAATCGATGACCGCGCAGTATATCGCCGAGACCGGCGTCCTCCGCGTGAATCTCTGGGGCGGTATCGGTTTTGTTGGCGCGGTTCTTGCGTCGCTGAGCTTGCAATAAGTTACTTCTGTATCAAGGGAAACAGGCCTATCACGACGGGATCGCGATGGGTTAGGGGACCTTTGTCTCCAGGAAGAAGGAGGCGTACCTATGGGACGCGAAAAGACAACGAGCGGCCGACAACAAAGTATTTTCAAGACGGATGAGGGAAGACAGGAGATCTTACGCTACTATCACAAACTTCTTGTGCAGAACGACTTTCCCTATCAAGAGAAATATGTTGACACCTCCTATGGGAAGACATATCTTCTGGAGGCCGGTGATCCTATGTCCCCCGCGCTGGTGCTGCTTCACGGCTCGACATCCAACAGTGCGGCATGGTTCTCCGATATCCGGGAGCTATGGCCTGCGTACAGAGTGATCTCGATCGAATTGCTCGGCGATGCAGGTCACAGTGAGCCGATCCGACATGAGATGACGAGTCCGGCCTACGCCGAGTGGCTCCGGGAGGTTTTCGACAAGGCGGGCATTTCGAAGGCCTCAGTAATGGGCAACTCTCTCGGAGGCTGGATGGCGCTTCGTTTCGCGAGCCGGTACCCGGAGCGGGTGGAGAAACTTGTTCTGCTGGCTGCGTCCGGGCTCGCACCGATCCAATTCACCTTCGTCCTCCGTCTGATCGCGTTCGGCATGAGCGGACGCGGGGCGGAGAAGATCGCGGCCATGATCTATGGGAACGACACAATGCCGCCGGAGGTTCTGGAGTTTATGCGTGTCATATCGCAGAATTACAATCCGTATACAGGAGCCATGCCGGTCTTTGCCGAGAGAGAATTGCGGCGACTTGCGATGCCGATCCTCTATGTCGCGGGGGCAGAGGACAAATTGACGAACGCGAAAGGGAGTGCGAAGCGGCTCTCGCGAATTCTGCCTCATGCAGAGGTCACACTGATCGAGAATCGTGGACATGTGATCTTCGGGGTCCTCCCGCGTGTGAGACGGTTCCTGGACAATCCAACGAACGGCGATGCGCCGCGGATTTGATGGGCTCGATGGATAATGTTCTCGTTCGTTCTTGACCAATCTCCCGAAAATAAGTATATTATAAATTACTTATATAGGAGGTTGTCATGAAGTTGCGGAAAAAAGCGGTGCTCCAACACAAGGAATGCGTCGCGTGCGGATCCTGCGTCAAGGCATGTAAGGTTCGCGCGATCTTTATCCGGTATGGGATCCACGCGCGTGTGGATCAGGAGAAATGTGTCGGATGCGCACGTTGTGAGGCATCCTGCCCGGCGGGCATTATATCGATGCGATCGGAGGGGATTGCATGAAGAAGTCTTGGAAGGATTATCTGTTTATTGCTTCTGCCGTGTATCTCGTGCTGGGGTTCTTCAATATTCTGTTTGCCTGGCTTGGGCTTCTCTGCTTCTTCATTCCGCCCTTGGTTGCACTTTTCGGCCATGGGAAAGCGTATTGTAATTCGTACTGCGGTCGCGGCCAACTTTTCGAGTTGCTCGGCGGGCGCATCGGGATGTCACGGAAGGTGAATCCCCCGCGATTTCTCCGATCGAAAGCATTTCGATATGGGTTCCTTCTGTTCTTCCTGATGATGTTCGCGTCGATGCTATCGGGAACCTATGCAGTCTTCGAAGGAAAACCTTTGGTTGAGCAGATCACGTTGTTATGGGCATTTCGTCTTCCGTGGGAATGGACGGATACCTCCATAGCTCCCGCGTGGATAGCGCAGTTTGCCTTTGGATTCTATGGAGTAATGCTGACGTCGACAATCCTGGGCCTTGGAACCATGCTGCTTTATAAGCCCCGATCCTGGTGTGTCTACTGTCCGATGGGGACGATGACGCAGGGAATATGCCAGATCCGCCATGCTAAGGAGGTTATCGATGAGAAGTGATGCTGCCCGAATTTCCGATATACTACGAGTTCTTGCGAATGAACACCGGCTTCTTGTTCTTTGCGAACTGATTGACGGTCCCAAATCAGTTACCGCCCTATGCGCGAGAATTCCAGATATCTCGCAATCGGCAATGTCACAGAACTTATCACTAATGAAGGCGCACGGTCTTCTGGACGCAAGGAAGTCCGGTCAGACCGTCACGTATTCGATTGAAGATCGGCGCGTCGAAGAGATTATCATAGTCCTGAAGAGGAATTACTGCCAGATCAACGAAGGAGAATAAGAATATGAAGATTATCGTGAATAAGAACAAATGCCCACAGAATCATCGTTGCCCAGCGATCGCCGTATGTCCGACAAAGGCAATCTCACAGCAAAGTCCATTCTCACTCCCTGAGATCGACGCCGGGACATGTATCGTCTGCGGGAAATGTATGAGGTATTGTCCGATGGGAGCATTCGAGAAAATCGATTAACCCGAATTAATCACATACAACTACTTGGCGAGAACAACTATTTATAACGAAAAATCCCAATTAGGTATTTAAGATCAGCGTCGCTCAATATAGAATGGAGTAAGAACCACATTCGATCCATGCCGCAGAAATTGCGCAAGAAGCAGGTAAGCCGGATGAATGGACTGAAGACATTCGATATCAGTGTAGTTTCGTTTATCATTCTTCTCCTGATCTATGTTCACTCCTACAATCATCATGAGAAGGTTTTCGCGCAACATAAGATGTTTAACTCGATGGTTCTGCTCAATATGGGGATGATCGTCGTGGATATTCTTGGTTGGGTCTTCAATGGATTGCCCGGCATTCAGAATTATGTTCTCAACGCCGGATTCAATGTAATTCTCTACGTAGCCGCACCGCTGGTTCCGTCCGCGTGGGTTCTCTATGTGTATTACCTGACCAATCGCCCGGAGAAGACCATTCGTCGGATTAGCATCGTTCTTCTGGCCCTCCTGAGTGTGAATGCCCTCATCACAATGGCAAGTCTTTCCACTGGCTGGTTCTTCTCCATTGATTCGTCAAACCTGTATCAACGGGGGCCGTTCTTCCTCGGTCACGTCATCTACTGCGAGGTTCTGCTGGTCTACTCTCTCTTCTATATGCTTTCGAAAAGAAACCTCTTCCACCCGCGCCAGTTCTACTCGATACTGGTCTTTTTCCTCGCGCCCATGATCGGCATGGTTATCCAATCGCTGGACTACGGAGTATCATATAACTGGGCCGGCGTTACATTATCCCTTCTGATCATCTATTTCTACCTGCAATCGAGAAATCTCAACACGGATTTTCTGACCGGAGTTAATAATCGCATGCACTTTCAGGAATACATCCGTGAGAAGATCAAGCACTCTTCCGATAAGAAAACGTTCGGTGCTGTGATGATTGATATTGATCATTTTAAGAAGATCAACGACGACTTCGGACACACAGTCGGAGACGAAGCTTTGAAAGACGCCGTCCAGATTTTTCGATCCGCCTTGCGAAGAGACGACTTCATCTCGCGTTATGGCGGAGATGAATTTCTCATTGTACTTGACGTTCCGACCCTGGAAATACTCGAGAGCGCGCTTGAACGATTGAAAGAAAAGGCGCGTATCTTCAATGAACAGAATCACCGTCCCTATCAGTTGGACTTCTCGCTCGGTTACGATATCTATGACTCGGATAAGTATAAGGAAGCCGATCATTTCATCGACCACTTGGATCAATTGATGTATACCGACAAACGACGCAAGAACATATCGATACATACGGAACGTGCGAAGAAGTAGCATTGCAACACCTTCTCGCATGTTTCTCGCGAAAAATTCGTGACGCAAAAATTCCGAACAAACAAGGATGACATCATGGCAAAGAAGGAAACATACACTCGAGCTCTTAAAATTATTCTATGGATCTACATCATCCTGTGCGTCATTATCGCCGGAGTTAACTACGGCTATGCCCCGCGAGCGCCGGAAGAGACCAAACAGGTCATCTCGTGGGTCTGGCTAATTTACGAGAACTGGGTTAAGACGATCTTTATTATCATCGGGGCGTTCCTTACCCTTGCGATTGTCGGCACCTCCCGACGAACCCGGCTTCGCAAGCAGAATCTGATCGGACTCATCGTCGCGGCGCTTCTCGTTCACGTCGTCACACCGCTTTTGGTCTCGAACTTCGAACTGTACTTCTTCACCATGCCGCTTCCTTGGACCACTACCGGCCTGCAGCTCCTCGACAGCAGCACACCCTTCTATCACACGATATCAAATGCGTGGGGAATCGGAGGAATATCCTCTTCGCTCGTCATCTTTATTGGCGTCAGCATCGTCGTCTACGGCGGTACCCTGCTGCTCGGACGCAGGTTCCAGTGTTCGACACTCTGCCTGTTCAATGGGTTTGCCGCCGAGGTCTTCGACCCGGTCATCCCCCTCGTCGGGACGCGCAAACCGCTCAAACCGGGTCTTCTTAAGGTGCTTCGGGTCCTTCGCCGAGTCTATCTGGCGATCGCCGTCTTCTTCGTTCTCCTATGGACCCTCTCGCTCGCCGGCATACTCCTTGCCGATCCCGTCTACCTTCTGGCCAAGGCCGAGACCTATAAATACCTCGCGGGAGAACTCCTGCTCATGATGTTCTTCTGGATCGCCTTCATCGGCCGCGGTTACTGCTATGTCTGCCCGCTCGGAACCACGCTCAGCTTCCTCTCGCGCGCCGCCGGGCAGCAAATCACCACCGGCGAAACGCGCTGCATCAAATGCTCCAAATGCAACGCCGCCTGCCCGATGTCCATCGATATCATGACAAAGGCCGTAGAGAAGAAACCCGTACGTGATTCCCGCTGCGTCGGATGCGGACACTGCGTCGACATCTGTCCGACAGAAAATCTGCGATACACGACAAGATTTCTCGAAAAAATTCGTGCGAAGAGAAAATGAGAAAGCTCGCGCAGCTGGTGGATTATTTCAAGGATATTCTCGCATAGGCACCACCTTGTGAAAAGTGATGAGACTGGAGTTCAGGCATGCAGACTAATCAGGAGTAACGACCGCTGTCTTGGGAAGAACTGGAGTCTTCGATGTACAAGGTGAATAGTGTTTCCGTCTTTGCTCATCTGGTTGTGGAAATTTAAGTTTACCATCATTTCCGACAACAGAGAATAAACCATCGATGTGCTCGTGTAACTCTGGCTTGACCTTCTGATTCATAGAATCAAGAATGAAATCTATGCCCTCTCGACGAGATAGTTTTGCTGCGGGGACAAAATCACTATCTCCAGATATTAGTATAATTTGGTCTGCTTGCTTTTTAAACGTAACAGATGCGATATCAAGACCGATGCGCATATCGACACCCTTCTGCCTTATATCGAGTTTGACGTCAGCTTCGGTGAGATCCTCTGCTTTTTTCTTAGCTGAACAAATATCTTTCACCGTTTGACCGGAGATTTTCCATGTTGGATTGCTCTCATCGATTTGCCCGAGTCGTAAAGCAAACTTTCTGAGACCTCTAAGTTCTTGATGTAATTCCCTTCGCCAATTTGCTGACTCGCTATTGCCAAACATTATTATTTTCTTGGTGACAGGGTGATGAATTTTAATATTAGGCGGAGGGCAATCATAGAAAAAAATTCGATACAAGTCACACTTGTCTCCGCGCTCGCTTGAGTGCCTGACATGCGACTGACAATACTTAAAAAGCATAACAGACATTCTTTTAGGTGGCAAATCTCCCCAATAATGATGTGCTCTCTTAAGAAAAAACGCACCATCAATCATTATTGCGATTCTCATAAATCCTCCTCAGCAAAAAACCTCTTGTTGTTGGCTGCTTCCAGACAATCGGAAGAGCTTTTTCGACAAGAGGTTACTGAAGGCAACATTACGTTGCAAAATAATGTTACCACCATGTCCGCCAGAGCGCAACCCCTTGTGAATCAACTCCGAAATACTCGGCATCACGATCCATAAGTATAATATATGGAAACATTTATTGATTTGCAATTGGATTATATGATAAAAATCAGATATGTATCACAATTCTTGATTATCTATTTGTCAGACTTCATACATTATGTGTTTAAATTGGATAATACATGTAATATTAAATATACTGTGATCAAGTATATTAATGTTGCGGTATGCACTAATAAAAGAGAGAAACCCCTTTCTCGCCGGAGTTCCGCAGGATCGGTTACGATCCGAGGACTGTCTGAACGCCGAGAAAGGGGTTTTCGATCTGGTGGAGCATATGGGAGTCGAACCCACGACCTCTTACATGCGAAGCAAGCGCTCTCCCAACTGAGCTAATGCCCCAAATCAACAAGACTTATTATCCTAGGGAAGAGGCTTCGTGTCAAGTCAAAAATCGACATATGGCTCTGTGATATAATTCGATTAGGAAGAGGTGTTTTTCTGGCTGTCAGTTAGGAGGGCCTGTATGAGAAGAGTCGTTTTTTTCGCATTCATGATCGTTATTCTATTGTCGATGAGCGCGTGCGGTACAACGGATACCGGAGAATCGATGACTTCATCTATTCAGCCCGAATCAGGTTCAGACCAAACGAGTTTATCCGCAAATCAAACGACAGCAACAGAAGTATCGACGTCATCAAAGACGGATATTGTTATTTTCTCCGATCCGATTCTCGAAGAAGGGATTCGCGAGGCGATGGACAAACCTACCGGAGACATCACGACGGAAGAAGCCGCTACAGTCACGGAGCTATTATTGGATGCCGAATGGGATCCTGAGGCACCGGTCGAGACGAAGATTCAAGACATCTCCTGTCTTACGTATTTTGTGAATCTGGAACGTCTGGAACTGCAATTTCATGCGATCACGGATATCAGCCCTCTAGCGGGGCTTACAAAACTACATAGTCTCGCCTTGGGCGGCAACAATATCACGGATATTTCGACTCTCAATGCGTTGGTGAATTTGCGGTTTTTGAGCATTTTTAACTGTCAGGCGACGGATTATCGTCCGCTGAGCAAGTTAACAAACCTGCAGACGCTCTTCATATCCTGGTCAACATTCGAGGATTTGACAGTGCTGGCAGAATTGAAGGACCTTACTACGTTGTACATAGACAATACACTCGTTGCGGATTTATCTCCGATATCCGATCTCAAACTTACAGGTCTCCATCTGGATGGAAGCAAGGTCACGGATTTTGCACCGATCCATGACATCTATCCGAATCTTACGGACAAGGATTTTGAAATGCCCGAGTAAGAAAGCCGATAATGATCGTAATGAAAATAAGAACCCCGATGCATGATCCTCTTTAACCCATCGGTTGCCTGGTAAGCAACAGGTGATGAGAGAATGTCGCATTAGGGTTCTTACGTTCAGATCGTTAACGGTTTTGATGATCAATCTTACTGGCGGATAGCCTGGATATTAATAGCTTGTGGGAATCTGAGAAAGGATCGCTGCGAATGCCGTAGAGAAGATGAGGCTGAAGATGACGGAGATGAATCCGACGATAAGACCGAAGATCAGAGCGGCACGAGCGTAATTTCTCTTCGAAAGCTTTGCTCCGCCACCGAAGGCCCATACAAGAATCATGATGAATCCGACAACCGGAATTCCACTCAAGATAAAGGTGATGATCCAGTCGCCCATAGTAACAATCTGATCGTTCTGCGAGTTTGAGATATCTGACATATTCCTACCCCCTCATTTTCGTGTTAATACACGATATCCTATGCTGTAACTATACAAAAATCAAATGACATATGCAAGGAAACACGTTCGCGAAATCGAGGAAAGCATGTTGCTTTCCTCGAGATATCTTGAGAGGGATACTTTTCGCGAGAAAAAAGACGTCCGAAGAAAATCGGACGTCCTTATTTGCACACTACTTGTACATGGATTATTGGAGTTGACTGATCGCTCCGGCGGAGATGGTATAGAAGAGAAGATAGGTGCCTCCGAGCAGAAGTCCGATCACCATAAGAATCAACTGCATCTTCGCCCAGCTGGACTTCGAAGGCTTGATCTGATCGCTGAGACTCCATTTCAGAAGAACAATGATATTCAGAATCGGCACCATCATGATAAGATACGCGATGATCCACTCGCTGATCGTTACTGTGCTACTGTTATTGAGATAATCCTTAGCCATACGTCCTCCTCCGAAATCCCCATACTAAAAACCATTATAAACGTTTGGGGCCAGAAAGCAAGGAATTTTGACACATCAGATCGCTTCAGAAAGTCCCGAATTGAACTGGCTGTTGTAAAGCTCCGCATAGAAGCCGCCCTTCGCGAGCAATTCGACATGGTTTCCTGTCTCGACGATGTTGCCGTGCTTCATCACGAGGATGATGTCGGCGTCGCGGATGGTGGAAAGGCGGTGTGCGATGACGAAGCTCGTGCGGCCCGTCATCAACTTGGCCATCGCTTTCTGGATCAGACTCTCGGTTCGGGTGTCGACCGAAGAGGTCGCCTCATCGAGAATAAGAATGTTGGGATCCGCCAGGAAGGCGCGAGCGATGGTCAGGAGCTGCTTCTGTCCTTGCGAAATATTGGAGGCATCATCGTTCAGGACTGTGTCGTACCCATCGGGAAGTGTCTTGACGAAGTGATCGACATACGCGGCGCGGGAAGCCCGGAGGATATCCTCCTCACGGACGGCAGGGGCTGCCCCTTGGCCCTCGTACGTCGCGGTTATACCGTACGCGATATTGTCGCGAATGGTTCCGTTGAACAACCAGGTATCTTGCAGAACCATGCCGAAGCCGGCACGGAGACCGTCGCGCGTAAGATCCTTAATATCGGTCCCGTCGAGTCGAATGGTTCCTCCGTCAAGTTCGTAGAAGCGCATCAGGAGATTGACCAGCGTCGTCTTTCCCGCGCCGGTCGGGCCGACGATGGCAACCGTTTGGCCGGGTAATACATCAAGGCTCATGTCCTCGATCAGTTCGGTTTCCGGACGATAACGGAAGCGGATATGGTCGAACGAGATGTGTCCTTCATAGGATGCAGGTGTTTTCGCATCGGCGCTCTCGGAGACTTCCTCAGATTCCTCAAGCAGACTGAATACGCGTTCCGCAGAGGCGATTGTCGACTGCAGGGTGTTCATGATACTCGCCGTCTGGGCGATCGGCTGCGTGAACTGTTTGGAGTAGGCGATAAAGGCGGTGACATCGCCCAGGGTCATCTCGCCGCTGATTACGCGGACACCACCGAGCACGCAGATCAGGACATAGTTGCAATTGTTGATGAAGTTCATCGCTGGCATGATAATTCCGGAGACAGCCTGCGCTTTGTAGCTTGAGACAAAGAGTTTCTCATTCTCCTCGTCAAAGGTTTTTCGCGCATCGTCCTGATGATTGAAAAGCTTCACAATATTGTGGCCGGAATACATCTCTTCGATGTGCCCGTTGAGACGCCCCGTCGAGTCCCACTGCTCCTTGAAATTCTTCTGTGAGACCTTGGCGATCAGCATCGTTGTGACGGCGGCGATCGGTAGCGTGATCAGGCAGACGAGTGTGAGGAAGGGATTGATCGTGAGCATCATGATCAAGATGCCGACGATGGTCGTGACGGAGGTGATCAACTGTGTCAGGCTCTGCTGCAGGGTCATCGCAATATTGTCCATATCGTTTGTCAGACGACTTAAGATATCGCCGCGCGGCGTATTGTCGAAAAACTTCAGCGGTAAGCGCGACAGTTTCTGATCGACATCGCGACGAAGTCCGTAGACAATTCGCTGCGAGATACCGGCCATCGTATATTGCGTCACCCAGTTAAATCCGGAGGAGATCAGGTAAATGACGGAGAGTTGCAGGGCGATGTTGCCGATCGCCTGATAGTCAAAGGTCGCGGCCGGATTGAAAAACTTCTGTTTGAAACCTTCAATCAGGATGTCCATGACCTGGGCCAGAATCTTGGGAGCCGCGATCGAGAAGATCGTGCTTAAGATTGCCATGACGAGGACAAGGATAATTCCGGCGGCCTGTGGGCGGATGCGTGACGCCAACTTTTTGAGGGTACCCTTGGCATCCTTCGCCTTCTCCGCCGGCATCATCGCGCCGTGGCCGGGAGGGCCCATCATGCCGGGTCTTCTGCGCTGCGTGGGCTGATTTGCTTTATTCTCATGTTCTGTGCTCATGCGATTTCCTCCTCAGACAGCTGCGAATAGACGATCTCGCGATATACCTCGCAGGAGGCCATCAGTTCCTTGTGTGTTCCGTCACCGACGACGGTACCGTTGTCGAGAACGAGGATACGGTCGGCGGATAAGACGGTGCTGACACGTTGCGCGACGATTAGGACGGCAGCGTCGGTCGTCTCGTGTCGCAGGGCCTCTCGAAGATCCGCATCCGTCTTGAAGTCGAGAGCCGAGAAGCTGTCGTCGAAGACATAGATGTCCGGACGCATGATCAAGGCGCGGGCGATTGCGAGTCGCTGTTTCTGGCCGCCGGAGACATTGCCGCCGCCCTGTGCGATCGGGGCTTCGAGCTTGTCCGGCATCTCGTTTACAAATTCCTCGGCCTGGGCAATGCGAAGCGCGTGCCACATTTCCTCGGTGGTCGCGTCTTCCTTACCATAACGGAGATTGGATGCGACAGTCCCCTGGAACAGGAATGCCTTCTGCGGGATGAACCCGACGCGATTGCGCAAGGTCTCCTGCGACAACTCCCGGATATCGGTGCCGTTCAGAAGAATCCGGCCCGACGTGATATCGTAGAACCGCGGGATCAGGTTGATGAGAGTCGATTTACCCGAACCGGTGCTGCCGAGAATCGCCGTCGTCTCTCCCGGCTTCGTTGTGAAGGAGATATGCGACAACACAGGTTCTTCTGCTCCGGGATACGCGAAGGTGACATCGTCGAAGCAGAGTTCGCGAAAAGCGCCGAGTGACTCGTCGCTTACCGGATTCTCCGGATCGTGAATCGCCGGCTGAACGGAGAGAACTTCGTTGATACGATCGGCCGAAGCGGAGGCGCGGGGAATCATGACGAACATGATCGCCGCCATCATGATCGAGAACAGGATGAGCATGATATACATCAGGAAAGCGGACAGATTTCCGATCGGCATCTCGCCGGTGTCGATGCGCTTGGCCCCAAACCAGTAGATCGCGAGCGTCGAGAAGTTCATCACGAGCATCAGGACCGGCATCAGGATCGCCATCATTCGGTGGACCCGTAGCGAGGTGTTCGTCAGATCCTGATTCGCCTCTTCGAACCGTCCCTCCTCATACTTTGCCTTGCGAAAAGCGCGAATGACGCGAATGCCCGAGAGCTTCTCGCGACCGACAAGATTCAAGCGGTCCGTCTTCTTCTGCAGCGTCTTGAAGAGCGGCAGAGCCATACGCATCAACACGAAAAGAACCAGCAGGATCACGGGGACGATGACGACCATCAGAAGGGAGAGCTCCGCATCCTGCCGTACCGCCATGATGATACCTCCGACGCACATAATCGGTGCGGCGACCATCATCCGGAAGAACATCAGCGTGGCTTGCGCGACCTGCTGAACGTCGTTGTTGGTTCTTGTGATCAGAGACGGCGTTCCGAACTGATTGAGCTCCTGCAGGGAGAAGGTCTCCACCTTCGAGAACAAAGCGTCACGAAGATCTTTGCCGAAGGCCATTGAAGCACGCGCGGAGATAAATCCGACGGCGATATTCGCAAAACCCAGAAGCAGAGTGATGCCGAGCATGATCCCTCCGGTACGCCAGATATAATCGGTATCCATCTTGACGATGCCCTCATTGATAATGTCGGCGTTGAGCTCAGGCAAATAGAGGTCTGTGATGGACTGAATCACGAGCAGAAGCAGCAGAACGAGCAGAAGTCCGATATAGGGTTTGAAGTACTTGAGGAGATTTTTCATGAGTCCGAATCCTCCCAATGCAGAGTCTGGTATTGTTTGGTCAGTATATGAAGCTGTGCGAGGATTCGTGAAAATGCCTCGCTATCTTCAGGGCTCAATTGCCCGATGGTTTCGTTCAAAAAACCGCCGATCAGTCGGGAAGCATCCTCGTCCGCACGATGGCCTTGCTCCGTCAGAGAGATTCTCGTGACGCGCTGATCGCTTCCGTCGACCCGTCGCTCAATCAGACCGGCTTTCTCCATCTTCTGAATCATAATCGTAACGGTGGCCGGAGTGATGCGGACGCGTTCCGCCAGCTCCCGCTGACTCAAGTTCGGCGACTCCGCAAGGATGCGGCACAGCATCACCTGTCCGGGGTGAAGAGCGGCCTCGCGAAGAAGGCGCGAAAAGGCCTTGCCCTGCGCCGCGTGAAACATCAGCATCGAACCGAAGAGTGCCGAGTCCGAAGGCTTCGTATCGGGATGGGAGAAGATGACAAGAGGCGCATCTCCCGCAGAAAACTCCTGCGCAGAACAACGCCTGCCGTGATCGATCGAAGAATCCGGGCTGCAAGTTGCGTCATCTTGCCCGTGACATTGCATATGCATCTCGATATCCTTTCCATACCTATCGCGAAAAATGAAAGTCCGCGAGTTTCTTGTTCATGCCTATCGTGAGAAAATGTCAGTCCGCGAGTTTCTTGTAAAAGTAAGCAGGCTAATTAATAGCCTGCTAACAAAATATACTCCTTGCGAATCAGAAATTCAACGGCAAAAATGCGGCAAAAAAATACCCCGGACTCGAAAGCCCGGGGTACCTATCTCATAATCTCTGGTTAGCCAAAGACGAGATCAGATGATTACCATCTGTTGTCGCCGTATGAACGGTCGTTGTTGCGCTGCTGCTTTCTTGCACGACGGCAATCAGGGCAACGGACGGGCTCATTTGTGAAACCCTTCTCAGCGTAGAAAGCCTGCTCACCCTCGGTGAAAACAAACTCAGCGCCGCAATCCTTACAATTAAGTGTCTTGTCAGCCATATTAAGGTACCTCCTTGTGACAGATTAGGTAGGTGACGGGGTTCAAACCAGGATTTAAAAATTCTACCTAATCATAACGAAGAAGTACAAATTCAAAACACCTTAAACCGTTCCATGACCTGTAGATAGAATAACACGAGCAATGCGAAAAAACAAGCAAAACATTCGAAACCATTTTCGCGGCGCGCCTTACACCCCAAATGCGGAGCGTCCGGGATAGACCGCGGCACTTCCCAGCTCTTCTTCGATGCGCAACAGACGGTTGTACTTCGCTGTACGATCGGTTCTCGAGGGAGCGCCGGTCTTGATCTGTCCGGCATTTGTAGCCACGGCAACATCCGCCAGAGTTACATCCTCGGTCTCGCCGGAACGATGGGAGACAATGGCCGTCCATGCGTTCGACTTCGTCATGTCGATTGCGTCCAATGTTTCCGAGAGTGTGCCGATCTGATTCAATTTGATCAGAACCGAGTTTGAGACTTTCTTCTCGATGCCTCTCTTGATTCGCTCCGTGTTCGTAACGAAGAGATCATCGCCGACGAGCTGGAGTCTGTCGCCCAGGGCGTCGGTCAGCAGCTTCCATCCATCCCAGTCTTCTTCGCTCATTCCGTCCTCGAGGGAGAGAACGGGATAGCGGTTCGACAGATCGGTCCAGAAAGCAACCATTTCTTCGCGGGTCTTGAAAACGCCCGATTTCCAGAAAAGATAATCACCGGGGCGACCGGCCTTCTTTGCCTCATCATACATTTCGGTCGCAGCCGCGTCGATGGCAATATAAAAGTCCTCACCGGGCTTGAATCCCGCTGCGTTGATGGCTTTGACGATGTACTCAAGGGCCATCTCATCACTCGAGAAATTCGGGGCAAAGCCGCCTTCATCGCCGACGGCCGTGAGATATCCGTCCGCTTTCAGAAGTTTCTTTAGCGTATGGAATACCGTCACACTGTTCGCAAGACCTTCCGAGAAGGTAGATGCTCCCGCCGGAATGATCATGAATTCCTGGACGTTGAGGCTCGAGTCGGCATGCTTACCGCCATTGAGAATGTTCATCATCGGAACCGGCAGAGTTGTCGCCGTGATTCCACCGATGTATCTGTATAGAGGCACATCCAGTGATTCGGCCGCTGCTCTGGCTGCCGCAAGTGAGACGGCAAGAATGGCATTGGCGCCCCATGCCGCTTTGTTATTGGTACCGTCGCCCTGGATCATGGCGTCATCGATCGCTCTCTGGTCAAGAGCATTCATGCCAAGAAGTGCGGTCAAGATCGGACCGTTGATGTTGTCAACGGCTTTGAGAACGCCGAGACCCAGATATCTTGTCTTGTCGCCGTCTCTCAACTCGACAGCCTCAAAGGCTCCGGTTGATGCTCCCGACGGGACGCTGGCTCTGCCGAAACTGCCGTCACTTAATGTGACATCTGCCTCGACGGTCGGATTGCCACGTGAGTCTAAAATCTCGCGGCCGTGAATTCTGGTGATAAGTACCGGTGCTTTCATAATAATAAACCTCCCATATATGCGAAGAAAAGCTCGATTGGTCGAATACAATTAAATTGTAATCATTACAATTTACAAATTCAGCATACGCCCGGGAGAAGGGAAAGTCAAGTGAAGTCGGCAGGTGCCGGCGAAACCGCAGGTTTTTTCGCGAATACAACGATGGGACACTGACCCTGCGACTCGTCAAGTCTCTCGATGACAATCGGAACAGAGGCCGTAGAGTTCGAGGGAATGCCCTTCTACGCAGAAACCTGGCGGGGTGACGGTGCTCAACATATTCTCAAGAGGGCAGACGTCGATCGGAATCAGTGCGTGACAAGTCAGGCATACGGCGTAGTGACGGTGGATGTGGCGCTTGAGTTCATACACCGCCTGCGTGCTGTCGGTCGGAATGCTGCGCGCCACGGAGCCCGAAGCGACAAAGGCTTCGAGAGCGCGGTATACGGTCGACAGCCAGGCAGATGTGTCTGCTCGTCGAATGTCCTCGAAAAGCGCGAGAGCGGTAACCGGCTTATCCGTCGATTGCAGCGCGGCCCATACGGATTCACGTGTTCGTGTTCGCTTCATTCCCTGCGGCCAGGTCGGGACGGCGGCCGCGGCGTTGGCGATAGTGCAGGAAGACTCATGCATCAGCGGCTCCTTTCGGCGCGGGCGGTTCTTTTCGCGCGGATAATGTCGATACGATCCTTCGGGTCTTCCACTTGCGAATCCCTCGCAGCGCGAGAGCCAGAAGAAAAATGACGACGTTCGATAACACAATACTGGCGCCGGGTTTGGTTCCAAACTGATACGAGAGAATGATACCGGATATTGTGGAGAAGACGGCGCCGGAGACGGCGATCATGAGATTCTGGCGGTAGCTTCTGGCCAGCAGCATTCCGGTAGCGACGGGAACGACCATCATCGAGGAGACGATCAAGGCTCCGATGGTCTGGGCCGCTATGGAAACCGTTGCCGCGGTGAGGATCGTGAACAAGGTGTTGACGAGCTTGACGGGGACACCGCTGAGCGCGGCCGCCTGCTCATCAAAGGCAATATAGAAGAGTTCCTTATACAGAAGAACAAAGAGTCCGAAGACAAGAACGGATACGATAATGACGAGAAGAGTCTCGAAATCACTGATCGCGACGATGCTGCCGAACAGGAAGCTTGAGAAGCTGGAGGCATTCTTCACAAAACCGGAGAGAAGTCCCGCGAGACCGACCCCGACGGACAGAATCACCGCGATCGACAATTCGGAGTATTTGGGAATTCGTCTTCGTATGGCCTCGATACCGAAAGCGGCGAAGAGACAGGCGGCAATGGCGCCGAGAACGGGATCGAATCCAAGAAGAAGTCCGATCGCGACACCGGCGAGGGAGGTATGGGAGAGCGCGTCACCCATCATGCTCAAGCGTTTGAAGACGACGATCGTGCCGATACAGGGGATGATGACCGCAAGCAGAATTCCCACGAGGAACGCCCGCTGCATAAATGCATGTTGCAGGATGTCAAACATGATCCGGCCCTCCGTTCTCCGTGTGTGCGGCAACACACGCCGCGCATTCGTCGCTGTTATGCGGTCCACCCTCGCAAGCGGCGCAATGAATATGCGGCAGTTCTTCTGTTTCAATGGGAGGGTGCGCATGAATAATGACGCTCTCCGGAATCCGGTTCTCTGCGAAATTGTGGCCGGTAAGGCAGAAGACACGGCTCAAGTACGGTGCGCATACATCCAGATCATGTGTCACCATGACGATCGTGACCTTGTTCTCGATATTCAGCCGGTGAAGAATCGTCAGAAGGGACTTGACGGCGGCGGCATCAATACCGACGGTCGGTTCGTCCAGGAGGAGGATCTGCGGACGGTTCACAAGGACACGCGCGAGCATAACTCGCTGCTGCTGCCCACCAGAGAGTTTCCCCATCAGGTCGGAAGCGTGATCCTGCATGCCGACCGAGGTGAGCGCTTCGGCAACGCGCAATTTATGTTTCTTGCGGACCGGCCGGAGAAAACCGATTTCGCGATACAAGCCGGAAAGCACGATCTCTTCGACCGTCGCGGGAAAGGAGGACGCGTCGTGGCCGCTGTTCTGCGGGACGTAACCGATTCGCGAAAAGTCACGTATCTGACCGACGGCCTTCCCCAGAATGCGAATCTCTCCGGAAATCGGTGTGAGAAGACCCAAGAGGAGTTTGATCATCGTACTTTTGCCCGTTCCGTTCGACCCGATCACCGCGGCAAAATCACCGTCACGAACGGCAAAGCTAACCTGATCGAGGAGTAGGGAATCCCCATATCCGAAAGACAAATTTGTCACGGTTATCGCATGTGTATCTTCCATAGAAACCTCCGATTCTCGCGGGACAGGTGGATGTATCGGTCGGGTACCTAGGCGGTAGCGCGAACTAGCGCGGCCAGGTTCTGCCGTTGAATTGAGAAATAATCTTCTCCTGCGTCGAGCTGTGCTTGTGTCAATCCGCCGATCGGATTGAGAACATCGGTTGTAACGCCCGTATCCGCAGCGATTGCCTCGGCGACCGTGGGACTGACGAGTTCCTCGAAAAAAATCACCCGAACATCATTCTCCTGAACGAAATCGATAATCTCCGCCATCCTTGCCGCATCCGGCTCCGAATCGGCGGCGATACCCTCGATGCCGACTTGTGTGAGATCGTATTGATCACATAAATAACCAAACGCCTCATGTGCGACGACGATATTTCGCTGGGAAATCTTCTCCAGGGCCTCCGAGAACTCCTGATCCAGAAGATCAAACTCGGCGGAGTACGTATTGAAATTCTCTTCATAATAGGCTTCATTTGCCGGGTCGGTCTTCACGAGAGCCTCGTAAATGGCACGCATCTGTTCCTTGGCATACATCGGGTTGAGCCACACGTGCGGGTCATACGCTCCGTGATCATCGGACTCTTCCCCCTCATGATCGGCATCTTCCTCGTCATGATGTTCAGCCGGTCGAAGAGTGATCTTCTCCGACGCATTGACGACCAGGAGTTTCGACGAATCGGTCGCCGAGAGAACGTCGTCGACCCACAGCTCCATGCCGGCGCCGTTGTAGATCAGAATATCCGCTTCAGAGATTAACACCATATCGGAGGGTGTCGGCTCCCAGTCGTGCGGTTCCGAACCCGGAGGGACAAGGTTATGTATCGTCGCGCGATCGCCGGCGACCTTCCGCGCGAAATCATACATGGGGTAGAAACTGGTGACAATCGTAAGTTCGCTCGTCGCGCCGTCAGATCCGGAGGCGGCCGGTGCACAGGCCGAGAGTGAGATGGCTGCAACCGTCAAGGTGAGGAGAAGGGAGATCTTGATGCGAAGGGAATGTTTCATGACAGGTACACCTCCAGATGCGAATGATTCGCGTTTGCATCTAGAGTGTACGACCGCGCAAAAAGAAAGTCAATCGAACCGGAAGAAGTATGGATCGAATTGTCCCCGCAAGGGACGAAGGGATTTACAAATCGGAATCGAGAATGCGGATTCCGCGCCCGAGAAGAAATTCGTTAATCTTCTGAACAGACTCAGGACTGATGATGTGTTCGATCGCGCAGGCATCCTCATTGGCCGTCTCCTCGGGAATGCCGACGACATCCGCGAAAAGCGCCCGTATGATGCGGTGCTTGCTCTCAAGCAGAATCGCGGTCGTTCGTCCTTGTGCGGTAAGAAAGATCTCCTGGTATCTCTCGCTGCTGACATATCCGTCTCGAGCAAGGACATTGATTGCGTTATTGACGCTCGCTTTCGAGACACCGAGGCGCATGGCAATGTCGCTGACCCGCACACCGGCGGGAGAAGCATTTCCCGATCGCTCGGAGAGATCAAACACCGTTTCGAGATATTTCTGCATCGCGATACTTAAGTGTTCCACAACGCGCAGCCTCCATAGCTTTTCTCGTATTTTATCACGTCTGCCGTATTGACGCGAACCCTCGTCACGCGATAAAATATATATGAACAATTGCTCATGTATTCACATGACGTGGTCACATGCCCCGTCAAATAACGGAGTCACGCGACGGGGCCAGGAAATCGAAGCAAGAGTCAGAGTCGAGAGACAGCGTCATCTTACGAAATCATTCGGCCGGTTCGTAGTACGGAGACTTAAGGGGAGACGAAGAATGGATAGTGTAGAGAGAAACTATCGGATCGAAGGATTGAATTGTGCCGAGTGCGCGGCGAAGATCGAGCGGGGGGCCACGGGAATTCCGGGTGTCAGTGCGTGTGATATCTCGCTTCTTACCGAGAGTGTCCGCATAAAGACGCTGCCGGAGTCTTCCGAAGAGACAACTCTCCGACAGCTTCGTGATCTGGCCGATCGAATCGAGCCCGGTACACGGATTCATGAAGTACCTCAAGTGACCGCTGCGGTTGCGCCGACCATGACACAACAAGTGACAACGCCTGTCGCGGAAGACGGAGGCTTGAAGACATTGCGCCGTCAAATTTATGCCGGAGCGGTCATTTTTGTCTTGGCGGAATTGGCGCAGCGACTCTTGCGCCTGCCGTTTGCCTGGGTAACCGCTATCTTCATCGTCGCGTATGCAATTCTTGGTACACCGGTCCTTCTGAAGGCGGGTAAGAATATCCTTCGAGGCAAAGTTTTCGACGAGAATTTCCTGATGTCGCTGGCAACGGTCGGTGCCTTCTTCATCGGCAGTCCCGAGGAGGCGTTTGCCGTCATGTTGTTCTATCAGGTCGGAGAGGCCTTCCAGATGTCTGCACTTCACCGCTCGCAGAAATCCGTTCGCGAGCTTCTGGCGTTGCGACCAGACTACGCGAACCGGAAAACCGCGGACGGAATCGAAGTTGTTCACCCTGACGTAATTATTCCGGGAGAGATCATCATCGTCCGCCCCGGTGAACGCGTCCCGTTGGACGGTCAAATTGTCGCGGGCGAGGCTATGCTGGATACTTCCGCGCTGACGGGTGAATCGCTGCCGCGCGACGTACAGATCGGCGATTCGGTCAATTCCGGCACGGTGAATATGGACGGCGTCCTGGAGATTCGCGTTACGTCAAGCTTCGGAGAGTCGACCGCTTCCAAAATGGTGGCGCTGGTCACCGAGGCTGCGGCGCGCAAATCGAAGACCGAGACGGTGATTACGCGATTTGCCCGTATTTATACTCCGGTCGTTGTTATCTCCGCGTTGCTTCTTTTCCTTGTTCCCGTGATCTTCTTCGCCGGAGATCCTCGCGAATGGATGTACCGTGCGCTCTCCTTCCTGGTCATCTCCTGCCCCTGCGCCCTTGTACTTTCGGTTCCTCTCGGCTACTTTGCCGGGATCGGGGCGGCGGGGAGAAGCGGAATCTTTGTCAAAGGCGGAGGTGTTTTTGATGCGCTCTCCACCATTCGTACGGTGGTTCTCGATAAGACGGGCACGCTGACCGACGGGACTTTTTCGGTGACAAACGTTTCTCCGGTGCCGGGTATTTCGGAAGAGGATCTTCTTCGCACAGCTGTAACCGCAGAACGGTTCTCCGATCATCCGATTGCTGTCTCCGTTCTGGCGGAAGGTCAGAAGCGTGAAGTGAAGCATCTCGAGATTGAGCCGTCACTCTACAAAGAGATTGCCGGTCGAGGGATACGCGTCGACGCACCCGAGGGAATGATCCTTGCCGGGAATGCGCGTCTTCTGGAAGAGCAGGGCGTAGAGATCCCGAAGGATCAGGCAGAGGGAGGGACGCTCCTCTATATCGCGCAGGCCGGTCGATTTGTCGGCAGCCTCCTTCTGACGGATCTTCCGAAGACAGGCGCTCGAGAAGCCCTCGCCGAGATGCATAGCCTGGGTGTGAATCGCCTCATTATGTTGACGGGTGATCGATCGGCTCCGGCCTCGGCGACCGCGCGTGAACTCGGCATCGACGTGGTTCACGCCGAACTGCTGCCCGCGGAGAAGCTCGAGAAGCTGGAAGAAGTGTTATCCGGAGCGCGAAAAGGTGAAACGGTACTTTTCGCGGGGGACGGCATCAACGATGCTGCGGTGCTCGCCCGTGCGGACGTCGGCGCCGCAATCGGTCTCAAAGCGTCCGGTGCCGCAGTCGAGGCGGCGGATCTTGTGGTGATGAAAGAAGATATTCGAGCCCTGCCACTGGCGATTCGTATCGCCAAACGCACGCAGATAATCATTCGCCAGAGCATCGTTCTATCCCTTGTCGTCAAAGGAGTCATTCTGGTTGCGGCCGCGCTCGGGTACTCAAATCTGTGGCTTGCGGTCTTTGCCGATGTCGGCGTTACCTTACTTGCCGTGCTAAATTCACTCCGCGCCGGCAGATCAAGACAACTGCGGTAGCGGGCGAAAACGCTGTCTAGAGAATCGCGTTGCGTCCGTCGGTTCGCCACGACGGCAAGCCGAGCAGATCAATCGCCAGCGGGCAGATGTCAATCAGGCGTCCGCCCTGGATTACCCGGCCTTCCGGGACTCCGTTGCCGACGGCAAGATAGAAGGTGTGATAGCCGGGTCGATCCGTCGAATACCCGTGTTGGCCGCGAAAAACTTCGCCGAACGAGAAGCCTTCCTTGGCGACAAAGCCCGTCGTGAAAAGCTCGGAGGCGCCGCTCGACCGCATCTCTTCCGCGGTAACTTCGCGTTCAATCTCGGGCCTTTGAGCGAAATCCCGAAGAAATCGCTCGATCTTCCTGCCAGCATCCGTATCAGGCTTCGCGTCGATCCGGAAGAAACAGGTTCCGCCCGCATCATGACAGGACGCCTCGGCGGGAGATATCTCCGCCGCGAGAAGCTCCTTCGTGGGCTCAATGGTGGTATGAACCGAAAGACAACCGTGATCGCTGAAAACAAGAATTGAGTATTCCCCGGCGTTGCCCGTGCGTTCGACGGCGTCGAGCAGTTCTCCGAGGCGATCGTCCAAGCGGCGGATTGCCGCCTCGGCCTCCTTCGAATCCGGCCCGTGAATATGCTTCGTGCCGTCGGCGTCGAGAAGATGGACCATCGTCAGATCCGGATTATGACGGGCAATTGCACGTGCGGCAATTCCGGCCGTGAAACGATCAAGGGATTCGGGGGTGACGTTCCGGATATATTTCCCGAAACGTAACAGCGACAAGAGGACAAAGCCCGGTCGACCGTATCGAATCGTGCGTAAAGCGCGGGTTAAGGTCGGCAGCTCGCCCGCAATCTCCGGGAAATGCCACCGAATGGGTGCGCCGCCGGTGACGGGATAAAGGACGGAGCAGATCTTCTTCCCGGCCCGCAGAGATTCACTGATCAGAGAAGGGACGCGGATCTGGTCTGCGAGGAAATTCCACGACTCGCCGACAGCGCCCGGTATGTGCTTCGTGTTATCCATGATCTTGTGGGAGCAGGGATAAACCCCGGTCTGAATTGTCGTATGTGTAGGGTACGTGTTTGTCACGAACACCGATTCGACTTCGCGAACGAGTGTGCCGCGACGAAGCAGACGCGAAAAATTCGGGAGGGTCATCAGAATCGGAATATCCCGATCGGCGACCGCATCGAAGGAGATCATCAGAAGTCGTTTTGTCATACCGTATCTTCGCCTTTCTAATGGAGGCTTATATAAGTACAAGACGTGTCGAAGAGGCATAGTTTCATATTCCATTATAACGCAAACGCCGGCGGATGGTGTTATGATGAGATTATAACAAGGAACGGTTTGAACACGTTTTTCGCGCGTGAGAGGGGGAACTTGAATGCAGGAAGGATATTCCGGATTCGGAGAAGATATTATTCATCCCGGACGCGTATTTCTGATTGTTCTCGATAGTTTCGGGATCGGTCGCCAACCGGATGCCGAAGCTTTCGGGGATTTGGGCAGCAATACCCTGGCTGCCGTCGCCACGTCGGCGCTTTTCGATGTGCCGGTGATGCGTGACCTCGGTCTTTTGTCGATCGACGGGGCGGCGGAGGATTGCCGGGCGAAGAGGGCATCCGTCGATCCGGTTGTGCGGGATCGGCTTTTCGCGATGCCGGAGGAGGGCTTCGTTCCGAAGGGCTCTTACGGTCGACTTCGCGAGATGTCGATGGGCAAGGATACGACAATCGGGCATTGGGAGATTGCGGGGATTGTCTCGGAGAAGCCTTTGCCGGTATATCCGAACGGTTTTCCGGTGGAGGTCATTCAAGCCCTCGAGGAGCGCGTCGGACGCAAGACGATTTGTAATCTGCCGTACTCCGGTACGGATGTTATTCGGGACTTCGGACCGCGGCACATGGAGACGGGGGAGTTGATCGTTTACACCTCGGCGGACAGCGTTTTTCAGATCGCCGCACATGAGTCGGTCGTTCCGATCGAGGAACTCTACCGGTACTGTGAGATTGCGCGCGAGGTTCTCGTGCCGCCGCATGCGGTGGGGCGTGTGATCGCAAGGCCGTTTGAAGGTACGGCACCGGATTTTCGCCGGACGAGCCGGCGTCATGACTATTCGTTACCGCCGCCGCGACAGACGATGCTCGATAAGATTTCCGGGGCGAAGCTGGATGTGATCGGGGTCGGGAAGATTCGGGATATTTTCGCGGCGCAGGGGCTGACGCGGTTTGTGCGCACGTCCGGCAACGCCGACGGAATTGCGAAGACAAAGGAAATTCTCGGGGAGACCTTTGCCGGACTGTGCTTTGTGAATCTGGTTGATTTCGACATGCTTTATGGGCATCGGAATGATGTCGACGGATATGCGGCGGCGCTTACCGCGTTTGACCGCGAGCTTGGGCCGATGATCAATCTGCTAGGACCGGAGGATCTGTTGATCATCACGGCCGACCACGGATGTGATCCTTCGACCGCGTCGACGGATCATTCCCGGGAGACCGTGCCGGTGCTGTGCTACGGGCCGAAGATCCGGTCCGGCGTGAATCTCGGCACCGGAGAAACGTTCGCGGATATCGCCGCGACGATTCTGGAATATCTGGGTGTCGAACAGGAAGATTCCGCCCGGGTCGAAGGAACATCCTTCTGGCCTCAACTGCGGGGATAGAGAGATTTGGATGAATCGCAAAGGTCATGCGGGACGATGTTCTCGTGACCGCGGGAATAAAGGAGGTACAAATCCGATGAATGAGAAAATCATGACTCCGGAAGAAGCCGCGATTCTTTCGCGTGTCGACCATACGCTACTCGGACAGGCGGCTACATGGGAGGAGATCCGGAGAATCTGCGACGAGGGACTTATGTTCGGGACGGCCAGCGTATGCATTCCGCCGGTATTTGTCAGCAAAGCTGCGGAACATCTTGCCGGACAGATACCGGTTTGCACGGTAATCGGGTTTCCGAACGGCTACTCGACAACGAAGGTTAAGATCTATGAAGCGCAACAAGCGATCGCGGAAGGAGCCCGCGAGATCGATATGGTTATTCATATCGGCGCTCTGCGGGAAAGAGACGAGACCGCGATTTTTCAAGAGCTCAAAGCGATGCGTACGGCATGTGACGGGGCGATCCTCAAGGTGATCATTGAGACGTGCCTCTTGCAGGAGATGGAGAAGGTGGCGATGTGTCGCCTTGTCACCGAAGCGGGGGCGGATTTTATCAAGACATCGACCGGTTTCTCGAAAGGGGGAGCAACGGTTGCGGATGTTCAATTAATGAAGGCAAACGTCGGACCGAATGTGCGCGTCAAGGCGGCGGGAGGAATCTCGACGCTCGAGGATGCGCTTGCCTTGCTGGCGGCCGGGGCGGATCGCCTGGGCACGAGTCGCATGATCACGATCATAAAGCAGCAGAAGACGGAGCCGGGAACCTACTGAGGAGCCCGCGGGAGGAGACATTATGCGTGAATACAGAGCGCAGGGAATCGAGAAAGACCTGCTGGCCGCCGCTCACAAGGCCAGAGAACTGGCATATACACCATACTCGCACTTTCGCGTCGGCGCGGCGTTGCTCACGGAAGAGGGAGAGATCGTCGGCGGATGTAACATCGAATCAGCCGCATATGCACCGACCAATTGCGCGGAGAGGACGGCCGTTTTCAAAGCCGTCAGCGAAGGCAAACGCGCCTTCCGCATGATCGCGGTCACGGGCGGGCCGGAGGGACAGGACGGATCATTCTGTCCGCCGTGCGGCGTATGCCGACAAGTACTCCGCGAATTTGTCGACCCCAAGACCTTTCGAATTCTCCTTGACGGATCGGAGGGCAATGTACGCGAATATACCCTCGAAGAGTTGCTTCCCGAGAGCTTCGGACCGGAGAATCTGACGCTGTAACCACTTATGAAGCAGGATTTTTCAGAGTGCACCCCTAAATCAGACAGAGAGTCTGGTGGTTGGGTGCACTCTCGTTTTTGTTCGCAAAAAGATTCTGATTGGGGAGGTGGGACTCTAGGTGAGAGTTCATTTTTAGTGAGTTATTACTTCCTGGTTTTTGATTTTCTAAACATGTGCGATGAAATATATATTATAGAAAAGAAACTTGGGGGCATCGCATGGTTTTGTACGAAGGCATCGAACATCGAGAATTATATTCGTGCACGTGCACTTATCTATGATCGGGCTTATGGGAAGGCTGGTAAATAGTTGGCAAATATATGATGGTAATCATAGGTGGAGATGCTTTGCAAATCGCCATGAACCTTGCTTTCGAGGAAGATGCGTAATCGCCTCGCGGCTTAAGTATTTTAATAACACTTCTATCATAGATGAAAATGGAGCTTAAAAGAGGCTGTTGCAAAAGTAAAGGAGCGCCAGCGGGGCCGACGCGGATTATAAGTCGCGACGCGACGCTCCTATGTAAAGGGTAATGCTCGTCTCCGACACCTCGATGTAGTATAAAAATCCGCCTACCTTCCGATTTTGGTGGTTATCATTGACAAGAAATCTCCTTCAAACTTCTCAAGGCAGTATCATTGATAAGAAATCGCATTTTCTCTCATTGAGGAAGTATAACGTGCTTATTACTCAATGAGGAAGTATAAATTTGCGAGTCCCATCGAATTTTTGTGGTTATCATTGACAAACAATAAGGAATAGACTCCGTCAATCCCGATTAAAGGCGAGAATAAGGGAAGTGGATCTTTTCGCCCATAAGCCCAGCAGGTGAGGCTCATTTCAGCTTCTTGCAAGAAAAATAGACTGCTGCATCCTGAATTTTTACGTTCATTTTGCAACAGCATCTATTGTTTAGGAATGTCGCTTCGTCTGTCTCGCTCGGAATCATTCTTTCTTACGCGGCCGCTACTTTGGGCTCGCGTTTCTCGCTGTAGCCGACTCGCGGAGGATCTTACACCTCCGCTACTTTGGGCTCGCGTTTTTTGCGGAGTACAAAGAACATGATCAGGAAGCCGGCAAATCCGAAGACGGAGGAGAGAATCAGCATGGTGTTGAGACCGAATGCGTCGATCACGAAGCCACCGCCCAGACTTCCAATAACGTTGCCGATACCGAAGGTCGAAGCCATGGCCAGGGCCTGTGCGCGTACGCGATTCTTCTCCGAGACGGACGAGTCGGAAAAGACGACAGCCGACGGTGTGTAAAGGCCGAAGGCGGGCATCTGGAGGAGTTGGATCAGATACAGCCAACCGACGCCGGGAGCAATCATCGTGGTCACGGCCTTCAGGAAGAAGGAGAAGGCGGAGAATATCAGGAGCTTGTTTCCGGTGACGCGGCGCGACAACGCGAAGTACAGGAACATGATCGGAAATTCGACCAGAGCCGCGATGGACCGGATATTTCCTTGATCAGTGAACGATCCGTCGAGGCCGTCAACGATATTCGGCAGGAAGTTATTGATGCAGGCGTGGCTTGTGAAAATCAGGGCCGACGAGATACAGAATCCCGTGAATGTCTTGTTAGTGCGGAGAAAATGCAAGAGCTTGTCCGGTTTGGAAACGGTTTTCTCGAGGGATTCCGCGATGACAACCTCATGATCGGAGAGTTCGCCGAAACTGTCCGTGCCGGCGTCCTTCTTGCGTCGCGCGGAAGCGCTTTTCGAGGAGGGAAAGGGGCGGGTGAGGAATGCGATCGCTATCACGCAGAGAGATCCGGCGATGACGAAGAAAGGAACGATGACACCGGTGCCGACGCTGTCGATCAGGAATCCCAAACCTGAACCGGTCGCCGCGAAGGCGAGAGAACCCAAGCCGCGAGTCAATCCGTAATTCACGCGGAATCCCGCGGCGGTAAGTTGCATTGCGATCGCATTTACGAATGCGGGAACACAGGTATATGACACGCCCATGACGAGGAAGATCAACACGGCCGGCAACAAGATATGCGGAAGGAAGTACAGGCTGCCGAAAGCTAGAATAGCAAGAACCATCATGCCGATGACGAAGAATTTGAGCGGAATCTTTTTGTGACGGTCGGCAAAACCGGACAGAAGCGGTTGGGCGATGATGGAGGCCAGGGATTGGAGCGCCAGAAGGATGCCGATCTCGGACGGCGTGAAGTTTTTGGACTGAAGAAGGACGGCCGAGAATCCGCCGACGGCGACGAAGGAGAGCCAGTACGCGGACTGAACGAACGAGAGTTGGACGTTGATTTTGGGTCCGGGTTGGGTTGCGGGTGACATGATATCTCCTTTGTCGGCTGTTCGCCGGGCGTGCATAATCAAGATCTCCGGGCATTTTCTGCCATCTATAATATTGCGAGTACAAAGAGAAAAGAGCAAGGCAATCTTTTTTTAGGTGGGTTTGGTATCCGGTGTGATCAGAAGGCGCAAAAGGAACAGGATCGGGAGACGGTGTGCGCCTCGTACCTGCTTGACGAGTTGTGACCAAGCGTCGTACGCCTGGTCAATCTCCTCCGGCGTAGGCGTCTTTCCTCCGTAAAGGAATCGCTCGTAAACTTCTGTGATCGCATCGATATGGAAGGTGTAGGTATCCTTGCGAACCCCCGCGATGTAGACGGGGAGATAATGCGCACGTTGTGCGAACTCGCCCGGTGTCTCTCGCGGCTCGGGATGTACACGAAGAAGATGAAACAGATCGATCGAGCGGCGATACAACAGACGAATAGCCTCATCCTCCGGAAGCGTATGGATGCGGCTGCCTACGGCGGTCAGGGAAGCGAGTCGATGATAACGCGAGACGATGATTGCGACGACGACCATGAGGACGGCGAGGAAGAAGACGAGCAAAATCACACCGGTCGCCGAAGACTTCGCGGTCTCCTCCTCTGTAATTACTTCATTCTGTATCGGCTTTTCTGTAATGTCACGATAGGGAAGATGTTCTTCCGTATCCTGCTCCAGCTGCCCGGTCGTATCGACGTACACGGATTGGGCTCGCTCATCCGTAAAGGAGTATCCTCCGCCGTTCGGCCCGGCTGTCGCGTCGACGGGAATCCAGCCGATGCCGTCGATATAGACCTCACACCAGGCGTGTGCCTCGCGTCCCGTAACGACGACGGTCGTCTTGCCGGTCGGCGTGGAGACAACGGATCCCGAATCATTGTAGTTCCCGCCGAACGTCGAGAAAATATTCTCCGGCGTTGTGACAACACCGTTCAATGAGACACGAGTAACCTCAGAACCGTTAGGCGCCGGCGTCGCACCCTCCACATAAATGATCGTTCGTTCGGGGACATCGGCGATGAATCCTTCGATATATCGCGCCGGAATGCCGTTGATACGCGCCATGACAGCCATTGTCGTGGCGAAATACGTACAGTAGCCTTCTTTGGTCGTCAGGAAGTGCTCGACGAAATCGACGCCGGGCGGCGGTTCCGGCACGTCAATCGAATACGTGAAGTTCGTAAGCAAGTCCTGACGAATCGCGAAAACCTTCTCCAGGGGTGTCGTTGCACCCTCCGTGACGTGTAACGCGTAGTCTGTAACAGATGTCGGCACCTCCACCGTCAGGTTGTTCTCGGAAATATCCTGAATCTTCTCCTCGGAATCCCTTGCCTCGGGGTGCTCCGCAAGAAAGGCCTCCAGAAGGAGAAGATCCTCCTCGTAGGTCTCGCTGTTCGTCTTTAGTCGGGTGAAGGTCGCCTCGTAGAATTGGCCGATCTCCACACCTTCGCGCAGATAAACCTCGCCTGACTGGTTGAAGTACGGCGTCTGATTCCGAACGGTTAACGATTGGAGATGCCCGGGAACGAACAGTGTGCCGCCGACCTTGTCGGTAAGATTTGTCACACCGATCGTGTATTTCTCGAAAAGCGCCGCATAGAGCTCCGGCGGAATCATCGGGAGATTCGGACGCTCGGCATCAAAGAAATCAATCCGGCGCTCCTTTAACGGCTCCGAATCCAACCGGGTCGAGAAGATGTAGTTATTGCTGCTCCAGTAGCTGCCAAGGTACATATTATAGGAGATCGCCCGCAACAACACATCGTTGGAGGACGTGACGCGAAGAACGTCCCTCTCGTTGATCATCGGCGGTCCGCCCAACTGATTTCCCATCGGGTAGAAACCGAGGGAACCGAGATTAAAGGTTCTGTGGTTCGCAGAATCCGGCAGAGGGATATTGAGGAAGGATAAGGTATCGTCCGTCGCATTCGCGACTTCCTTGCGGCGCAGTTGCGAGGAAGGTATCAGAACCGAGAAGGTGATGACGCAGGCAAGGCCGATCACAGACAGTGACATCAGATAGGGAAGAGACTGAAGAAAGCCCGCTCGATCCTTCTGTGCCGACGTTGGGATCAGGACATCTTTTGCCGTGATCATCATCATCAGAAATAATCCCAAAACCGCGGGAATCATGAATACAAGCGGTAAGTTGACGCGCGTGAAGAGTGTCAGAAGAAGAATCGGCAAAACCGTACAGATAGAACCCGCGAGTGTGCTTCGCAGCACACAGAAGCTAATGAAACAAAGAACCGATGACGCAATGATGACAAGAACGATCAGGGCGATCTCGAATTCCGGACGCTTCGTCGCATTATTGCCGAGAAACGGCGGCAACCAAGTGAGAAATTTCCCGATCGTTTTCGAGAGAAACGCGAAAAGATCCGTGAAGACAAGAAGGAGAGCCAATGGAATTATCAGGGTGGCCAGCACTTGTAACACCAGCTTGGGTTTGAGATAAACTCCCAATGCGGCAAACGTCGCGAGAAAACAGAAGATGATCGACATGGAAGGTGAGAATCGCCGGGTCAGGCCCGTGAGATCGACGATGAACATCGTAAGTCCCAGGGCGCAGAGATAGGAACTCACCAGGCAGAGAATGAACTCCGGCATGACATGACGTGCTTCGCGCTTAAGCATCTTGTTTCGCCTCCCCGACCCGCTGAGCCGGCGGTACTTCCGGAAGAAGAAGAGAATAGACGCCGCGATCAGAGAAACGATGCGCCAGAACGCGCTGCTCATTCTCGTAACCCTGCTGCGGGACCAAGCATAAAGCGACGGAGGTGAAATCAGCGGACTTCAACATGAGAAAGGAAAGAGATGTCGCCGTGACGGCCATGCTGAAGATCGTCATGGTAGCCTTCTCGCGCAGGGCAAAGTTGGCCACAGATGTCTGGAAATCCGAAGGAACCTCTTTGACAAAAATCTGTCGCGCCAGAAAAATGCGCGCGGCGTGCATCCGACCGGCATGCGTGAGCGGGTACTCGGAGTTTCCGTTGCCGGAATACGCCAGAAGCATGATCGGAATCTGCTCCAGCAAGAGCTCGCGACAAAAGCCGGCGACGGCGCACAGCAGATAGTCCCGGGCAGCAAAACCCGCCTCATTCGCAAGCGGTGATTCCACGAGATCGATATAGATGATATGCAGGTCCTTCGCGCCCTTCTCGAACTCTTTGACATGAAGCTTCCCGGTCCGCGCCGAGTACTTCCAGTGAATACTGCGGAAATCATCGTCCTGGCGATACTCGCGAACGCCGACGGCCTCGGCGCGCTCTCTCGTCCGGCGGATCGGCTGAATGATCTCGTCGTACATCATGGCCTCTCGCATCATCAGAGCGGTATCCGGCAGCACATAGACGAGATCCGAAGTGCGGGAGAGATAGCGCTTTGCCGCGATGCGCACGCGAAAAAGCCCGAAAATATCCGTGAATTCTACCGTCGAAATCTCGAGATTGAAACTTCCGGAGTAGGGAGAGGAGATGCTGACCTCGACCGGTTCGGCGCGGCGAAATGGCGGCGAAGCGTAATATTTCGCCTGTGTCTTGTCCGGATCGCCAAGATCCGGAAAGCGTACAGATAAATTGACATGAGCGATCGGGAAGAAGGTGCCTTTCGGCAGAAGCTTCCATCCGATCGGCCGGTTCTTCTCCGCCGTTCGCGGATTGAGATTTGTCCGCAGGCGGAAAGAGAAAACACTTAAGAGCAACTGGAGAAGCGCGAGAATCAGGGTGATCGCCATCAACGCGAACACGTAGAAATACAGGGGCTTACCGGTATACAGCAAAGCCCACAAGGCGGCAGCCCAAAGAACAAAGAATACGATACGTCGGAGCCGCATATTATTTCGGAACGGCGATCGTCTGAAGCATGTCCGTAAGAACACTCTCGACGGTCTTTCCGGAGGCGATCGACTCGGAGCGGATCGAAAGACGATGGGACAGGACCGGTACGCACATCTGGCGCACGTCCTGCGGTGTAACATAATCTCTGCCCTCGAGAAGCGCAAGGGACTTCGACGTCTGCATCAGGTGGATCGACGCGCGGGGACTGACACCGAGCTTCAGATCTGAATGCCGTCGCGTCGCGGCGGAGATGCGAGCGATGTATTGCTTCACAGCCTCGGAACAATGGATCTTGCGCGCGGCCGTGCGAAGCTCGATGATCTCGGCCGCGTCGATCACGGAGGACAATGACGAACTGTCCGGATGCTCTTCTACGCGGGAGAGAATGGTCATCTCCTGTTCGACGGTCGGGTAACCCATATGAATGGATAGGCAGAAGCGGTCAAGCTGCGCGTCGGGAAGAGGGAAGGTACCGGCATGTTCAATCGGATTCTGTGTCGCGAGAACCATGAAAGGCTCCGGCATCCGATAGGTGGTTCCGTCGACGGTTACCTGATGCTCCTGCATGATCTCCAGAAGACTCGACTGGGTCTTCGGAGACGTACGATTGATCTCATCCGCCAGAATAATCTGATGCATGACCGGACCCGGACGGAAGATGAACTCCTGCGTCTTAACGTTGAACATGGAAAAGCCCGTTATATCTGTTGGCATAACGTCCGGAGTGAATTGGATACGCGAGAAAGAGCAATCGAGAGAGCGTGCGAGTGCATAGACCATCGTGGTCTTGCCGATACCCGGCACATCTTCAAGCAAGGCGTGGCCGTCGGAAAGCAGAGCGATGATCAGCAGTCGTACCGCGGCGTCCTTACCGACCATGAGTTGGCGCATGTTGGTCGAAACGTTTTGCAACTTTGTCAGGGATGCTGGCAGATCCATGGTCGGCACCTCACTTATTTTTGTTTAACTTATCATATCATTTTAATAAACCGAGAGGATAAGTGGAATCAAAATCAACACAAATTTTTCTGACGATCCCCGAAAATATGTGCAACTGACGAGGTCGGAACGCCTTGGTCACAGGGGTTCGGAGAAGTATAATGTAGACTGCTTGTAAAATATGTGTTTGAAAAGTGTTAACAGGACATTCGGATCAAGAGATGGAGATTATGGAAAAAACAGGTTGGAAGAAGTCACGCATATTGATCGCGGCGGTGTTCGTAGCGACACTTGTAACGGTTCTTGTGCTTAATTTTGCCGCATTCCAGGTGAACGTTGTCAATGCATGCGTCGGAGCCAATGCGAGAACGAACGGTTTTCTTACGCCCGAAGAGGATTATCGCCAGTATTTTCGTCCGGCCTCCCCGGATCTTGCGTATGTCGAAGTGCGTCTGGCGACCTATACGGATGAGACGGCGAATGGCCAGCTGGTTTTCAGCCTGTTGGATCAGACCGGTTCGAAGTTAACGACGTCGACGGTCAATATTGCCGATTTGAAAGATGATGAGTTCTGTCGCTTCCCCGTGAACATGACGCTGGACACAGAAAAGAACTACTCCTTCACGTTGCGCCCTGTCGGCAACGCCTATGAGAAATCTCCGACGGTTTGGGTTTCTGCGGTTTCCGGCACGGAAGAGCTGCGCCTGTCGATTCCGGACAAGCCGACAAGTTCTCTGTACCAGTCCCATGCCCAATATGCATACACGATTACGGATTATCGCGCATTCGCTTTGTGTGTCGCTCTTCTTGTTGCCGGAGGTATTCTGATCGCAATACCGTTTCGTTTCTCGGAGAAGCAGAAGGCGATGGCCGGTAGAATCGCGGTTGTCTTGTCGCCCGTCGCGATGTTTTTTATCGTCGAGGCACTGAATGACAATTCCGCCTTTAAGAAGATCACGCCGGCATACATCCTTAATTACATGGCGTACATCTTGATTTATCTGGTGCTTTTCGCGGTGACAAATCGTATCCGCATCAGCATGATTGCCGCGAATACGGTTCTGTATGTGCTCGCGCTGATCAACTATTTCAAGTTGCAGTTCCGCGGAGAGCCGATCCAGCCGTGGGATTTCTTTGCCGCGGGAACCGCGATGAATGTCGCAGGGAATTATACCTTCAGTCTGTCGGCGATTCTTCTGGTCACCATATGCGCTTTTCTCCTGCTGACCATCGCGTTGACACATGTGGATCTTTCAATGAAGAGAATTCGTACCCGTGTTCTGACGGGTGCGCTGTCAGCCGCGTTGTCGGCTTTGATGGTTTTTGCGCTGTTCGGGACAGATCGCTACGCGATCGCGGCATTCAGCTTCATGCAGCGGATCGGCATCGTGAATAATGTCTGGAATCAGCCGTCCAATTATGCCAAGAACGGCCTGGTCGTTGCGTTGACAATGAATGCGCAATACATGAATGTGGATACGCCCGACGGATATTCTCCGGAAGAAATCGCACGTATTAAGTCGCTGATTGAACTTGCCCCGGTGTCCGAGACAGAGATCTCCGTGCCGACATCGTCCGGAACGACTCCGTTCGGCGAGACGACGGCGGAGACCGGGATATCCGGAGCGACAACGGATGTGACCGATACGAACGGGACGGCACCGACAGAGATTCTGTCTTCCGAGACGACCGCCGCGACAGAGACCGCATCGACCGTAACCGTTGACGAAGTGCCGGCGACAAAGACACCTGTTCGCCCCAATGTCATTGCGATCATGTGCGAGTCCTTTGCCGATTTGCAGGCAGTCGGAGACTTTGCGACGAATATGCCGGTGACGCCTTTTATCGATTCGATGGCAACGGACGTAATCAAGGGAACGGCCTATGTCTCTACCTACGGCGGAGGCACAGCGAACTCCGAGTTTGAGTTTCTTACGGGCAACTCGATGGCGTTCCTTCCGACGGGAAGCATCCCGTACCAGCAGTTCATCGATCAGAAGACGGGTTCTCTCGCATGGACCCTCAAGGAATTTGGCTACCAGACCATTGCTGTTCACCCCTTTGACGCGAGCGGCTGGAATCGCCCGAGTGTCTATGAGAATCTTGGGTTTGACCAGTTTCTTTCCTTTACGGATTTTACAGATCCGCTGATGATGCGCAGTTATGTGAGCGACGAAGCATCGTACGACAAACTGATTGAGCTGTATGAAGCGAAGCCCGAGGGACAGCCGATATTCCTCTTTAATGTAACCATGCAGAATCATGGCGGATATGTTCCGAAGAACGATAATTTTGAGGCGGAGATTACTCTGTCCGGGTTCGATGTTTCCTATCCGGAGACGGAAGAATATCTTTCGTTGGCACATGCCTCGGACGAAGCGCTGTCAGGGCTGGTTTCCTATTTTGCGGCACAGGAAGAACCGACGGTCATCGTGTTTTTCGGCGACCATCTTCCGAAGCTCAAAGATGCGTTCTACAGTGATATTCTCGGAAAAGATCTCGCGTCGCTCTCGTCGGAGGAGATGCTCGCGATGTACCAGACGCCTTTCCTCGTATGGGCGAACTACGATATCCCCGAGACGAACATCGAGAAGATGAGCCTGAACTATCTGTCGACGCTGGTCCTCGAGATGACCGGACTTCCTCTTCCGGATTACAACGTCTTCCTGTCGGATCTGTTCGGAAGCTATCCGGTTGTGAACTCGATGGCGGTGATTTCATCGGAGGGAACTGTGTACAGCAACACCGATGCGGTACGGGATCCGGAACTGCTGAAGCGGTATGCCATGCTCTCGTATAATAATTTGTTTGACAAAAACGGTAGGGATGCTACTATTTTTGATAGTACCTGTCCATCGGCGCAAGCGAATATCGTGATGTTTGCCGGCGAGCCGAATATTGCGAACCCCGCGCCCGAGGAGACGATTGACAATCCTTTTTCGGTCGCCGGAGTTGTACCCGCTGATTATCCGTTACCCTGAGGTATTCTATGCAGGCTTTTTCCGCGTCTCGAGCAGACAAGGATTTCTCTGATCCGAATGACGTTCTGAATGGTTTCTCCTTGCGCGAAGCACCCGCCTCGGAGGAGGAATGGTCAGACCGTTACATTATTTTCATGTCGCCGGAAGAACTTATCCGGAACAACGAGCGCATGCGATTTCCTGATTATGCCGTCAATGAAGCCGTGAACCGAGTGTTACAGCATCCGAAGGTCGAGTTTCTCGACGGCCTGATCTACGGAGTGTTGAACCGGCTCGACGACGCGAGGAACGGGATTGTCGAGGAAGAACTGACATTCTTCTTCTGCTCGGCGGGAATTGTCGTGATCTCAGAGACCTCCGAGCTGACTGATTCCGTTAAAAGAACCATTCTTGCGGAGCGAACAGAGCAGAAGCGTAAGGCGACGCTCCCGGAGAGAGCCCTCTTTCTTCTGATGGAGAGGATCGCGGCGGCGGACATCGCTCTGATCCGAAGACTCGACGAGGAGGAGACGGTTCTCGAGGAACGCCTTCTCGCGGGCGAGAAGTTGGATTATCCCCGTGAGATTTTCCGCCTTCGCCAGAAGACATTGCAGCTTACCCAGTATGTCGCCTTGATGGTGGATATGTCGAATCTGCTCGAAGAGGAACAGAGTGTGTTGATCCGGCAGGAATCGGCGAGAATGTTCCGTCTGATCGGATCGCGACTCGATCGCTTGGAGCGGGCGGCATCAGCACTGCGTGAGAGTGTTATCCAGCTTCGTGAAGCCTATCAGGCACAGGTCGACATCGACGCGAATCTGATGATGCGGCTTTTTACCGTCGTTTCGGTAATCTTTCTCCCGCTCACCGTGATCACCGGATGGTTTGGCATGAACTTCCGCGACATGCCTGAGCTCGAATGGAAGTACGGCTATCCTGCGGTTGCGATCGTGTCGGCTCTTGTTACGATCGGTATCATCTGGTTCTGCAAACGCAGGAAGTATTTATAATCTGACATCAATGCACGGTCCCACAGGAAGAAAGGTAAATAATGAATCAATCAACATTTCAAGATCTGAATCTCACCGAAGAGGTTCTCCGGGCCTGCGAAAAGCTCGAGTTAACCGTTCCGACTTCTGTCCAAAGACAAGCGATTCCCCCGATGATGGAGGGATACAATCTCATAGCCAAGGCTCCGACGGGTACCGGAAAGACGTTCGCCTACGGCATCCCGCTTCTCGAGTACCTCCAGTTGGATCTTGACTTTGTCCAGGCGCTGGTCCTTTGTCCGACGCGCGAACTCGCGCTCCAGATCTGCACGGAGCTTCGAAGCATCGGTCAGTTTATCAAAGGCCTTCGTATCTGCCCGATCATCGGAGGACAGAATATCGAGCGACAGGCCAAGGAACTTCAAGGCAAACCGCAGATTGTCGTAGCAACACCCGGGCGATTGTTGGATCACGTATCGCGGAGAAACGTCGATATCTCCCGTGTGTACACCGTCGTTCTTGACGAGGCGGACGAGATGCTCAGCATGGGTTTCTTCAAAGAGATTCGACGGATTCTGGATATGACCCCGGCGGACAGGCAGATCGCGCTGTTCTCTGCGACCATGTCCCGTGAGGTTATGGATATCAACTGGCAGTACCTGCAGGGAGCCGTCAATATCGACGTCGCACCCAAGGCGGAGGACATGCCGAAGATACGTCAGTTCCGATTAACGGTTGCCGAGAAGGATAAGCTCGACGCGATTGTCAAGATCATTAAGACGAAGAAGCATAGGAAGATCATTGTATTCTGCAATACCAAGACCAAGGTTCGCCACGTAACGGAACGCCTGCAGCGTGCCGGCATGGATGCGGATTGTCTGCACGGCGATATTAACCAGAACACCAGAAATCGGATCATGGACGGCTATCGCAAGGGCAAATTCCCCGTTCTGATCGCGACGGATGTCGCAGCCCGGGGAATTGATGTCGCGGACATCGACGGCGTCTTCAACTACGACGTTCCCAAGGAGAATGAGTACTACCTTCACCGCATCGGTCGTACGGGACGCGCACAGAAAGATGGCGCGGCATATACCCTGGTATCGTATCTCGAGGCGGATCGCATGGACGAGATTCTCAAGTATACCAAGGTTGAAGTGGAAGCGATGGAGTGGACGGACTGAAGAGTCCAAGCGCACAATTCTGCATTTTTCGCTGATTTCATCAACAGACTCTCCTTGTCGGTCGACAGAACACCGGATATATCGATATAATTAAGCATCTGAGAAAATGAGGACATGAGAATGTATCCTGCCTTATTGGAGCCTGTTGCCAAGAACTATCTCTGGGGCGGTGCTCGTTTAGCCCGGGAGTTCGGCGTGAAGTCAGCCTCGGCAAAGATCGCCGAAGCGTGGCTGTTGTCTTGCCACGAAGCGGGTCCGTCGATTCTGAGCGAAGGTCCTTTGGCCGGTCACACATTGTCCGAGGCAATCTATGGCGATCTCGAGTCCGTCTTAGGAACAGACGCGATGGTAACCGACCAGTTTCCGATTCTGATCAAGCTCATCGATGCCCATGAGGACCTCTCCATACAGGTTCATCCGGACGACACGTACGCCCGTAATCACGGCCTCGGCTGCGGCAAGACGGAGTTGTGGTATATACTCGACGCCGCGCCCGATGCGTTTATCTACTATGGATTCACGCGGCCGGTAAGCCCCGAAGAACTTCGAGAGCACATCGACAGTCATACCGTTGAAGAGATCATCCGGCGTGTACCGGTCAAGAAGGGCGACGCCTTTCTGATCAAATCCGGCGTCATCCACGGCATCGGCGCAGGCATACTTCTCGCAGAGATTCAGCAGAACTCGAACACAACCTTCCGAGTCTATGACTTCGACCGCAGAGAAGCGGACGGAACGCCGCGCGAATTACATGTGGAGAAGGCTCTCGACGTGATCCGCATGGATTTCACAAAAGACGGCCCGTTGCCGGATTCTACGGTGATTTTCGAGAATTATTCCAAGCGCCGGCTCTCGGCGTGCCAATACTTCTCAGTCGATTGTGTGAAGATTACGAAGGAAGTCACGTTGACTTGTGATGCCGCATCCTTCCGCTCCGTTGTTGTGACGGAGGGTAATTGCGAGATGATTCTCGCGAATTCGATCCCGCAGGTACCGTCGACCCGGATGCTTCACAAGGGCGATTCGGTTTTTCTGCCTGCGAATACCGGCGATTATACGCTGCGAGGGCCCGCGGAAGTGCTGATCACGTCCGTGTAAATCGTTCAAATCGCCTGGATTACATCAGCGGTGAGAAGATACGCATAAAGATGCCAAAAGACGACCGCAATAAACCGATCTTCTCACAATCCTCACGCGTAACGCGAAAACTCTGACGGACCGTATCCTCAATATCTTCCCGAACGTCGGCGACTGCCTTCATCCCGCTGAAGAGGACGCCGTCCTCATATTGGCTGTAGAAACTTCGGTTATCCAGATTAATTGTACCGACCAGGGCGTGAATATCGTCCGCAACGATCATCTTGGCGTGCAGCATGCCCGGCTTGAAACGGTACACCTCGACACCGGCATCGATCAGCCGCGAGAAATGACTCTGCGTCACCTCGAAAACATACCAATGATCCAACTGATACGGGACAACGAGAACAACGCGCACGCCGCTTCTCGCAACGCGGCAAAGCACGTCGATGAAGGCCTGGGAGACAGCCAGATACGGCGTCGTCAGGTACACATAATTGTGCGCCGATTCGATCATGCGATAGATAAGACCCTCCGCGGGATTCGCGGGATTATTGCCCGGCCCATCGGTAAAAACCTGACACAAACCCTCTTCATCCTGCGAAATCTTCGGCAGGAATCGCTCATAATCATCCGCGGGGCTCATCGTTGTCTGCTCCCACATCTTGAGAAAGGCGGCGGTCAAACCGTAAACCCCCGGGCCGTCAAGACGGATTCCCGTATCCTTCCAATATCCGAAGGGAGCGGTGTAGTTCGCGTACTCGTCTGCCAGGTTCACGCCGCCCGTATAACCCGCGTTACCGTCGATCACGATGATCTTCTGGTGGTTACGGTAATTGAGGTAGAGATTGTTAAGAAATCGATGCGTCGGATTAAACTGCTCGACGACAATGCCCTCATCCCGAAGCTCAAGAATAAATTCATCCGATATATTGAACATGGTACCCGCATCGTCGATCAACAGGCGCACCTCTACGCCCGCCGCCGCTTTGGCCTGCAGAATCGGATGCAGTTCGCTCCACAGCTGCCCTTCGCGAAGGATAAAGAAGCTTAAGAAGATATATTGCTCGGCGTTCGCAAGCGCTTTTCGCATATCGGCGAAAAGCGTCTCACCGCTCGAAAAGTAGGTGACACGCGTGTCGCGAAAAGCCGGAAACCCGAAAGAGTCCAGATAGGAGCGGGAGATCATAGCCGCCGGACTTCGCGAAGCCTCGGACACCGAATCGCGCCCTTGTCGCCTCGCCTCGTCGCGGGTCTTGGCGGCGTATCCGGTCAAGGCTTGCGCGGCCTTCGCGGCACATTTCTCTTCAATTCGATACTTGGCGGTACCGCGACGCGGCATTCCCCACATAAAATACATAATGAGTCCGAAGGCGGGGAAAAAGCCGATCAGCAACAACCAGAAAACGCGAGTCGCGGGATTGTCATGCCGCGCGGAAATAAAGACACAGGCAACGATGGAAATCGCATAGAGAACGACAAGGACAATGATGGAAAGATTCTGAAGAAAATACGCCAGCAGCGCGACCATGGAGATTTGCAGCAGCAGGATACAAGCGAGAATAAGGAGCCTTGTCGTGGCGTTGATAAAGACTCTTCGTTTTCTCCGGGAGCGCTTCGTCATCGATATACCCTCGCTTTCGTGTTCATTATAAACCATATACTCCTCCGGAGACACGGCTTCGCTTGAGACGTTTTCGCGGGCGTGTTACAATCAAACAAAACATTTATTCGGGAACGCAAATGCGCGATAAGGAGGGAGAATACCATGCATCGGGAAGTTCGTATCGTTCACGCGGCCGATTTCCATCTCGGCTCGCCTTTCTCGTCGCTCCCTCTCGAGAAGGCGAGGATTCGAAGATACGAACAACTGGATACTTTCCTGCGCATGATCACGTATTGCCGGGAGCATTCGACTGACATTCTCCTTCTCGCGGGCGATGTAATCGACAAAGTTCGATTCGAAGGAGAGGCGTTTCGCGCCGTCGCGGATGCGTTTGCCTCCATTCCCGACACGGAAGTATTCATCTCGCCCGGCAATCACGATCCCTATACGGAGGACTCGGTATATCGGACCGCCCAGCTTCCGCCGAATGTCTCCGTCTTCGGCGGCGAATTCTCGGCTCGACGCATTCCGCGCTTGGGCGTTGTCGTTTGGGGCGCGGGTTTTACCGCGCCGCGATTATCCCGGACCCTTTGCCCGCCGGACTTCTCGGTCCGTGATGCCGGCTATCCGGAGGACACGCTGCATCTGATCCTCCTTCACGGCGAGATTGTCGACGGCGAGGCGAAGAGTGCGTATCACCCGATCCCGCGTTCCTTCCTTACTTCATGCGACGCCGATTATGCGGCGCTCGGACATGTTCATGAACCGACCGCGCCGACGAGAGTGGGCTCTACATACGTTGCGTATTCCGGCTGTCCCGAGGCGCGCGGGTTCGATGAACCGGGCCCGCGAGGCTTTCTTGCCGGCACGATCTCCCGGGGGCGCGTCGACTTGGCGCTTGAGATCGCGAATACCCGAACGTACTGGTGTCCGCGTGCGGACATCTCCGGTTGCGAGACTACGGATCAGATCGTGGAGCGAATTCTGATGTTCCTGCGGGATACGTATGGGGAAGCGTTCGACCGACACGCGTATCGCATCACACTCACCGGACGATTGCGTCCGGATTTCACTCCGCCGGTCTCCGTGATTAAGGCCCGAATCGGGGTGGTTGTTTTCGATTGTAAGATTCGTGACGAGACACATGTCGCCGTTGATCCCGAGCATCTTCGTCGCGAGAATTCTCTGCGCGGACGGTTTGCGGACCTCATCTTATCCGACGTTGATATTGCGATGGCGGTTGGAGACCGGGAGCGAGCTGCCCGACTTGTAAGTGCGCTGGATATCGGCCTGCGCGCGTTTGAGGGGGAGGCGATCGCGGATGAGGATATGTGAGATACACATTGACGCCTTCGGCAAACTCGAGAACTTCACGCTGACACCAACGGACAACGTTACATTGATCGTTGGCGAGAACGAATACGGCAAGAGCACCCTGTTGGCATTTATCCGTGCCATGCTGTATGGGTTCGGACCCCGGAGCACGACGCGCGGGCGAGTCTTCGATCGCAAGCAGTTCGCACCGTGGAACGGCCGGGCGGCGGGCGGCTCTATAACGCTCGTGACCGAAGGCGAAAGGTACCGCATCGAGCGAGTCTTCGCATCTTCGAGGGCGGAGGATCAGACAACACTGGTTCGGGAATCGACCGGCGATCGCATCGATCTGGCGGATACAACGCCGGGTGAATATCTGCTGCATATTGAGGAGTCCATCTTCATCCAGACGGTGTATATCGGACAGGCTGCCGTGCGGATCAACGCGACCGGCCGGGATCTTGACGAGTTGTCCGGCCGATTGGCGAATCTGTCTTCGGGTGGAAATGAGACGGTGTCGGTGTCCGAGATTGACGGAATCCTCTCTGCCGCAGCCTCCCGCATACGGTCGCCGAGGGGTGCCGGAACGCTACCGGCGTTAGAAGAGGAGCTGACAGAGATCCGTGATCGACTCGTCGAGGCGGGAACATTGCGCGAGGAATCAGAGATGCTTCGACTTCGGGCGGATGAATGCCGAGACCGGACTCAGGCGCATACTCAGACTCTGTTGCGTCTGCGCGGAAGACTGTCCTGGTTGCATGAACGCGAGACGGCACGCGCGACGAGACTGGCGCAGACCGCATCAACCGAACAGCTTATACTTGCTTTGCGCGATCTGGAGGAGAGGCAACGCAAGATCGAGACGGAACGGGTCGAGGACCGCGCGCGATTCGGACGGCGTATTGTCGAATTCCGCCGTCACAGGAATGCGAGTTTACAGGAGCTGCGCGACACGGAAGCATTGATCGAGGATAAACAGGCGAAGATTGCCGCGAGGGAGAAGGAACTGCTGACCCTGGGCGTAAAGATATCAGAACAACAGCGCATCTGCGACCGCCTACAGAAGTTTCACATTCGCCTTTTCGGTCACGATCGACCCGGAGGAAGGTATGTCGCGCTTTTCGTTGCGGCGGCTTTGGCCGGTGTCGTTAGTTCGGTCGTTCTGCGGGAACCGGTTCATCTGTTTTCTCTGCTTGTGCTGGCAGTGCCGATTTACCTTCTCATCGAATATCGTGTTCGCCGTGTGCGTATGCTTCGCGAGTTGTCCGAGATGAATCGTGTCTACGCTGCCCGTATGACGGTTTTCGAGAACGAGACAGCATCGCTTTACGCGTACCAGAAACAAATGGAGACGCAGATCCAATCGAACAGGGAGTCGGACCGTTTGCTCGGCGATATGCGCGACGAGCGGAAACGTGAGATCGATCACAAGAGGGAGCTCCTGGAGACAATCGCCGTGCGAAGAGATCAGTATCGTCGAAGGGTTTCTCAAGCCGGCTCGATCGAGGGGGAGGCGGAAGATGTGGGGAAGCTTCGTGACGAACTCGAGAGAGAAGCTTCGGCGGACAAGGAGGAGATCGAACGATTGCGGGAAGCGCAGGAGAAGACCGAGGGAGACATAGCGGCACTGCGCATCGAAGAGGGGCGTCTCCGGGCATCCGCCGAGTCCGCTCTTGCGAGGATACCGGATGTCGCGTGGCTCGAAGAGCGCGAAGGCATCTTGCGTGCTCGATGTGAAGATCTGCGCCGTCGCCTGGAGGACCTGTCAGTGGCAAGGAAATATCTGGCAGCCGCCGGTGAGGATACGCAGCATCGACTTGCGCCGGCATTGAACGAGGCAGCCGCGAAGTATATGTCACTGCTTACCGGCGGCGCATATGACCGGCTTCGCGTCGACTCCGCCCTGGAGGTGGAGCTCAAATCCAACGGTGAAGCCCGATACCATCCGCTTGCACAATACAGCGGCGGAACGATCGACCAGCTCTATTTCGCTCTGCGTCTCGCGGTCTCGGATCTTCTCGCCGAAGGCGCGGAACCTTTGCCGCTTTTGCTCGATGACCCGTTTATGCAGTATGATGATACGAGAGCGTTCGAAGCGATGCGTCTTCTTCGGACGTTGGGTGAACACCGGCAGATTCTACTGTTCACCTGTCATGAGCGAATCAGAAAGATGTATGAGGCAAGAGACGATGCAGGTTGACCGGAGCAAGAAACATACAAGAGGGAGAACCACCCTGCTGTTGTCGGTGGTCTGCTTGCTTCTGGGACTTATCGCGATCACGCAATACAAATCTTTGCAGAAGACCAAGGAGCAGGTGTTTGTCGAAGGGAAGACGAACGCCGAGCTCGCGTCGGACTATATCATCCTTTACGAGAAGAACATGGAGTTACACAAACGCTACGACGAATTGACGCTGAGCATCTCGGAACTCTATTCCGCCCGCGACAACGAAGCGGTGTTAGAGGATCTGATGCAGGCCGAGCTCGAAGCCACGCAGAGAATGGCCGGTCTGCTTCCGGTTGAGGGAGAGGGAATCACGGTCGTGATCGACCAGACACAATCCGTACCGATTACGTCGAACATGTTGATACAGTTTGTGAATGAGCTCAAAGCCTCCGGCGCGACCGCTGTTGCGATCAATGATCAACGTGTTGTGGCGATGACCGAGATTCGCGATACGTACACAGGTTTTTCTGTGAACGGGATTGTTTTCAATTATGGAGAAGAGATCACTCTCGGGGCAATCGGGAACAGTGCGGACATCTATAATGCCCTTTCCATGGTCGGAGGAATTCTCGACAAATGGGGGGACAGCAATATTGACGTAAGCGTCGATATCGTCGAAAATCTTATTGTGCCGGCTCTGGATCCCGGGGTGGCTGAACGTATGCAGCCGCCCGTACCCGGACGGGACGATGAAGGCTCGAATACAAGCAATGGAGGCACGTGATGCAGCGGGACAGGGCGATTAATCTATTTCTATTCTTTGTGCTCGCGGCACTGTTGTTTGTGAGTTTCTATCCGATATATTTCGCGTATGATCAGGTGAATTTTCGTGTGGTCGATATTTCGGAGCGACTGTTCAGCCTTCTGTATGTGATGCTGTGGATCGCTCTCTGCGTATATGCTTCGTGGAAGAGGAAGATCCATCTCGTGTTGGGCGCCGCGGCGTTTGCCGTTCTGGCATATATCCCCGACTGGGCAATGCCGCTTTTGGAGTCTCGCGGCAGTGGAAGCTCGTCCGTCGTGAAGGCGATTTTTCGATTTATCTTCGAGAGAATCTACGAGCTGGTCAATGCGCCGATGGTCGGATTCTCGATTTTATTCTCAGAGAAGACCTCCGTTTCATTGAGCAAGTGGCTGCTGCCCGTGCTTCTTATCTCCTACGCGGGTACACAGATTTTCCGGCATTATCGCAACGCCTATCTCGCGGACAAGCTGCACCTGGAGGAGACTGCGTATTATCCGAATCCGGATCTGGCGCATGAGATTGCGACACCGCGAGTTTCCGGCTTCCCATCGCCGTCGGCGCCTCCTTCTAAGACTACGTCGACACCTCCGGCAAACGATGGACTTGCGCCGATGCCCGCTCCGGCCGTGGTTCCACCCGCCGAGCCTGCGGAGCCGGCAGAAGATTTCGATGTCATTGATCTCGCCGCAATTCGCCGCGTGGCGGCTCCGGCAGAATCTGTCGCGGCGGCGGACGGTAAGGAGCCTGTGATTCTTCTCGGTCCGCCGAGCCCGGCAGGCGGTGAGGACAAAGATGATCCGGAAGAAGATGCGACGCGTCGATTTTCCGTAGGCCCACAGTAAGATAAGATCTTGCGGTTTACAACCTCTCGTAATATAATGACAGCAACCGGAACATCTGGTTATTATAATCATGACAAGAGGTGATAATGATGTCGAACGAAAAAGCTTTCTGGAAAGCATGGCTCGAGGGCAAGACGGACAAAGGCGACACGCGCGAGGCGGCAGAGAAGACTGCTGTGGATCCGCTGGAAGCCGGCTTGGAGGGACTCTCCCCGCTCGGGTCTGCAAAGTCTGCCACAATGCTCAAACGTGGGAGAAAAGAGACTTTCGGGGAAGAGATCGGCAACAGTATCACGCATGGCGTGATGGCTATCTTCGTTCTCTGCATGTTGCCGTTTGCCGCGGTACGTGCCTATCTGTCGGCGCCGGAGGGCAAAGAAGTCCTGGATTCTGTGGGCGTTTCGGTATTCTGTATCGGTATTTTTCTGATGTTCATAACATCTACGATCTACCATGCGATGGCCCCGGGGACCAAGCATAAGTCCGTAATGAATCGTCTGGATCACATTATGATCTTCGTCGCGATTGCCGCTTCCTACACGCCGATCTGCCTGTCCATTATCGGCGGGACGCTCGGAATCGTACTCTGTTCCTTGCAGTGGGCTCTGGTCGTTGCCGGCGCCTTGTTCAAATCGCTGATGTTCTCCAAAACACCGCTCTCCTACATTATCACCATATCCATCTATCTTCTGATGGGCTGGATGGTTATCCTTTGCATGCCTATCCTCATGCAGGGCGCCACGACAGCCTCGTTCTGGCTCATCGTCGCCGGCGGCATCTGCTACACGTCGGGTGTCGTCAGCTTCTTCATGAAATTTCCGTTCGCACACATGGTTTGGCATTTCCTCGTCGACGCCGGCGCGCTGTGTCACTTCCTCGCGATCGTATTCTTCCTTCGATAAGACAGGCCATATCATCAAGAACACAAATTGGAAGGGGCTGTTGCAAATTGAAACGTAACGTTCAATTTTCAACAGCCCCTTGCGTATATAAAAGCGCCGAGGGGGACGGTGATCCAATCCCGATTATGGGCGAAAACGACCCCGAACCTACATTTCGCCCATACTCCGCGATCAATAGGTATGGGCGAAAACGACCGCAAGCTGGCTTTTCGCCCAGAATTCTCATCCCAGTGTCGAGTCCCAGTCTCGTGTTTTCTGGGCGAAATCGACACCGAACCTACTTTTCGCCCATAACCCGCGAGCAATAAGTATGGGCGAAAACGACCGCAAGCTGCCTTTTCGCCCAGAACCACGTCAGGTTGTGTTCATTTCAGCTTCACGAAAGCAAAGGGCTGTTGCACCTTTCCGACGCCGATTTTCCGGATTATTTTTCTAGATAGCAGGGGTATTGAGACGGCCCGTTTTCGAGCCGGGAGGAGATCTTAATCTTCATTGACAGCCTGTCTGGCGAGTGTTAGACTGAGTGTAATTTTCGAAACTTTCGCTGATCTTGTCTCGTTTTTCGTTAAGAAATATAGAAAAGAAGTGGGCGTATGGCGACAATTAAAGACATAGCCAAGAAACTTGGTATTTCCGTAAGTTCTGTCTCCAAGGGTTTGAGCGGCGCCAGTGACGTGAGCGAGGAGACCCGGCAGCAGATTCTCAATACTGCGCTGGAACTCGGTTACGTATCGCGCCGGAGTCGTGCGGAATCGAATGCGTGTAAGGTGTGTGTTTTTGTCGAGAATATGGGTTACGAGCGCATTGAGCAGTTCGGCTACGAGATCATTGTCGGTTTTCGTCTGGCGGCGACGGAGAAGCAATGGAACGTCGATATCGTACCGATTGCGATGGACCGGCACTTCGATTACGACTATGAAGATTACATGACGCGCAACAATTACTCCGCCGGATTCCTCTTGGGTTTCTCTCTCCACAATGATTTCCTCAAGCAGCTGGCCCGGACGAACATCCCGACCGTTCTTCTTGATAATGTTGTCTATAATCGCAGTGTTGCCTGTGTCGGTATCGACAATCAGCAAGGCATTGTCTGCGCCGTCGAGCATCTGGCTTCTCTCGGACACACATCCATCGCCATGATGAACGGCGAGCCGCACAGCCGCGTCTCGCAGGAGCGACTTCAGGGCTTCAAGATCGGCATGGGTAAGGCCGGACTTACAACGCACAAGGAACTGATCGCACACGGAGACTTTACTTCCTCATGTGCCGCGCAATATGTCGAAGGCTTCATCAAGAATGGTGCCACGGCCATTGTATGTGCGAGCGATATGATCGCGCACGGAGTTCTGGCTGAATTGAACCGCCTCGGTTTGCGCTGTCCGGATGCCGTGAGTGTTACCGGTTTTGATGATCTTCCGCTGGCGCGGTACACGATCCCGCCTCTGACGACGATTCGACAGGATCGACTGATGATCGGCAAGAGTGTCTGTATGGCAATGTCACAGATCATGGAGGGGAATTCGATCAGTCGGCTTCTTCTGATGCCGGAGTTGGTGGTTCGCTCCTCAACGGCGAAGGTCACGAAGTAAAGCTATGATTTTCCAAGAGAACAAGTTCACCCGCACCCGTCGCGAAGAAGATTCGCGGCGGGTGTTTTTTTCGCAAATATACGAAAAATACGAAAATAAAATCAATTTGATTTTCAAAGCAAAGAACGATTCGAGCCGATAAGATGACAATATATACAAATAATTTACCCCAAAAGAGCCGACGCTTATTGACAATGACAAAATCGCGTGCTAGATTCAAGTTGATAGCGTAAGTTTTTCGAAAATTATGAACCGCATTGATTCGAAACATGAACGAAAATGGAGGAATGACTATGAGAATACGCAAGACAATTCTGGCGAAGGTATCCGCCTTCCTGATCGTTTCATCGCTCGCTTTCGGCCTCGCGTCCTGCGGCGGCTCGACAACGACCAGTGATACGACCAAGGAAACCACCGCAGCCCCCGAGACGACGACCACCGCAGCACCGGAGACAACAGATTCGACAGCCGGCACAGCGAGTCTTGTTCTGTGGGGTGCCGAGGATGATCAGACCATGCTTAAGGAGATGGCGGAAGCTTTTGTCGCAGAGAATCCGGGCGTAGCCGTTGAGGTTCGCGTAACCGGTGAAGACAAGGCAAAGGACGCTGCGATGGCCGATCTTGATGCGGCAGCGGACGTTTTCGCGATTGCTCATGACCAGCTTGGCGCACTAGCCGAAGCGGGAGCCGTCTATCCGAACACCATGTATGTTGAAGACATTACGAACAATGACTCAGCCGCCGCCCTGACCGCCGCGACATACGACGGTATGGTTTACGGCTATCCGAGTTCGGCGGAGACCTACTACCTCTACTATGACAAGAGCGTATTCACCGAGGATGACGTCAAGTCCCTCGACACGATGCTTGCCGTAGCCAAGGAAGCCGGCAAGACCGTCGGATTCGACATGGGCAACAACTATTTCACAGCATCCCTGTGGTTTGCCAACGGCTGCAAGCTCTTCGGAGAGAGCGGCTCTGACGCAACCGGTTCGACCTTCTCGAGCCCCGAGGGCGTGGCCGTCGCCGAATACATCGCGACGCTCAAGGACGCGGGTCTCCAGAACATCAACGACGGCGATGCCGAGCAGGCCTTTGCCAACAAGACACTCGCGGCCCAGGTGACGGGCAGCTGGAAGACAGACGCCTATGTGACAGCTCTCGGCGATGACTACGGCGTAGCACAGCTTCCGACCGTTAAGATCGGCGGAACCGACAAGCAGATGATATCGTTCTCCGGTATCAAGCTCTATGTCGTCAAGTCCAACACCGCATATCCGGAAGAGGCGATGAAGCTTGCCGCTTTCCTGACGAACGAAGAGAATCAGCTGAAGCGCTTCAATGACCGCAAACTTCTTCCTGTTAACCTGAACGCCGCTGCCGACCCGGCCGTGACCGCGGATCCCACAATCGCCGCGCAGGTCGCTCAGGCACAATTCTCGATCCCGATGCCTTCCATTCCTCAGATGAGCAACTTCTGGTCGGAGTCCAGCATGGCGATGACCAAGGAGATCTATGAGGGCACGATCACAGATTTCGAGACGGCGCTCGCCGATTGGCAGGCACTGCTCTCGTCCGATGTGGCCGCATAACGACACGGCTTGAGTTTGAGGGTAGCTTGGGTTCCGCGTAAATCGCGGAGCCCGGCTGCTTTTCTTTTCCGAAAAGAGGGAGGCGCGTATGGGAGGGAAGGATCCGGCGAAGAAGCCGGAGAAGAAGAAGGATTTCGTCGTACGTAAACTGCCGCCGCTCACCCCGGACAAGCCCGAATTCTATTCTGTTCTGATCATGGGCTTTGCGAATATGATCAACGGACAGATTGTGAAGGGGCTGCTGTTTCTCGGTGTCCAGGTCGGCTTTATCCTGTACATGGTTCAATCCGGCGTCGCCGCGATCGACGGGTTGCTGTCGCTCGGCACGGTGAAGCAGGGCTGGGTTACCCCGGAAGGCAGCAAGATTCCGATTCTGGCTCCGGGCGATAACTCCATGATTCTGATGATATACGGCGTTGCGGCCATCGTCATTATCGCGATTTTTATCGCCATGTATTACGTCAATATCCAGAGTGCCCGTGAAGTTCTCGATTACAAGAATCATAAGAAGAAAGCACCGGGAATCGTATATGACCTGAAGCGACTTTCCGATGATCGCTTCCACGTAACGCTGATGACTCCCGCCGTGATCGGCATCATGATGTTCACGGTGTTACCGCTGATTTTTATGATTCTGATCGCGTTTACGAACTATGACAAAGATCACCAACCGCCCGGCAATCTTTTCGATTGGGTAGGCTTGACGAATTTCGTCAATATCCTCGGCGGCAACAAGCTTCTGGCCGGAACGTTCTTCCCCGTGCTCGGGTGGACGCTGACCTGGGCGATTGTCGCAACTGTCAGCAACTATTTGCTTGGCATTATTCTGGCATTGATGATCAATAAGAACGGGATCCGCTTGAAACCCATGTGGAGAACTGTCTTTGTCGTCACCATCGCTCTGCCGCAGTTCATTACGCTTCTTGTCATGCGCAATATGTTCAACGACTACGGACCGATCAACGAGATGCTTGTGTCTCTCGGAGTCATCGGCACGACATCGCGCATCCAGTTCTTCCAGAGTCCGGAGCTCGCGCGGCTTACGGTCATCCTCGTGAACCTTTGGGTCGGCATCCCCTATACCATGCTGATCACCTCGGGCATTCTCATGAATATCCCCGTCGATATGTATGAGGCCGCCCGCATCGACGGCGCATCGCCGTTCAAGATTTTCTTCAAGATCACACTGCCGTATATGATCTTCGTGACGACGCCGTATCTGATCACACAGTTCATCGGCAATATCAATAACTTCAATGTAATCTACCTTCTCACGAACGGAGGTCCGGCGACGAGCGAATACTACCAGGCCGGCCGGACAGACCTTCTGGTCACATGGCTCTATAAACTGACGGCCAACCAACGGGATTATAACCTTGCGTCGACGATCGGTATTCTTGTCTTCATCCTGTCGGCGACGTTCTCGCTGATCACCTACCGCAACACCGCGGCATATAAGCGAGAGGAGGAATTCTCATGACAACCGTCGTTTCCAAGAAGGCCAGCAAGTCGGCCAAACTTCGCAGACATACCACGAATGCCTTTATTTATGTCATCCTGACGGTTCTCTCCGTCATCTGGCTGATTCCGATCCTGTGGATCGTCTTCTCCGCATTCCGCGCCGATCCCGGATCCTTCACGGCGAAGTTTATCCCTGATTCCTTTACTTTTCAGAACTTCATCGATTTGTGGGAGAATCCGATCTACCCGTTCCGCCAGTGGTTCCTGAACACCTTCATCGTCGCGGTCGCAACGTGCCTGATCAGCACGGCGATTACACTGATGATTTCCTATGTGCTGTCTCGCATGCGCTTCCGTCTTCGTAAACCCTATATGAATGTCGCCCTCATCCTGGGGATGTTCCCGGCGTTCATGTCGATGATCGCCGTGTACTATGTACTCAAGGCCGTGAATCTGACACAGAGTCTCGCCGCCCTCGTGCTCGTGTATTCGGCGGGAGCCGGAATCAATTACTACATCTGTAAGGGTTTCTTTGATACGGTACCGAGGGCTTTGGACGAGGCAGCGAAGCTCGACGGCGCGACGAATTTCCAGATCTTCTTCAAGATCATTCTGCCGACCTCGGGTCCGATTGTCGTCTATCAAGCCCTCATGTCGTTTATGGCCCCCTGGGCGGACTTCATTTTTGCCCGGATTATCATGGGCGATAATTACGAGAAGTACACCGTGGCCATCGGCATGTACCAGATGATCGCCAAGGAGAATATCTATAACTATTTCCGGCAATTCAATGCCGGATGCATTCTGATCGGCATCCCGCTGGTCATCATGTTCATTATGATGCAGAAGATGTATGTGGAGGGCGTAACCGGTGGCGCCGTCAAGAGCTAGTCGCATCCTCGAATCTCGCGAAAAGAAAGGCATGCGATTGAACATGCGCGTTATAACCCGCTGGACCCTTCCCGTATTTCTGGTGTTCTCCGTCTTCCTGACCTCTTGCGGATTGGGCCGCGGGGCTCCGCGCGCGTTTATTCTCGAGAACGCGAACATCTATTTCCTGATGACTGACCGCTTCGCGAACGGCGACGCGACGAACGACCACGCCTACGGCCGGGGCCTCGCTTCGGATGGCTCCGTCGACGAGGCGGCCACCTACGGACCCGGCGGGTTCCACGGCGGAGACTTCGAGGGAATCACAGAGAAGATCAACGAGGGATACTTCGATTCCTTAGGGGTTGACGCGATTTGGGTGACACCGCCGTTCGAACAGATCCACGGCGCACGATCCGGTCCGGGATTTCCCTTCTATGCGTATCACGGCTACTGGACGCTCGACTTTACCGTGCCGGATGCCGCATATGGGACGCAGGAGGACTTCCGAGCGATGGTCGACGCGGCCCATGCGAAGAATATCCGGATTATTCTCGACGTTGTCCTGAATCATCCGGGTTACGCGACGCCCGAAGATGCCGAGGAATTCGGTTTCGGCTCGTATGAAGATGGATGGGAAGCGTATGTCGACGGACCGGACGAGTCTCTCTCGCCCGAGGCCGAAGCCGCCTTCGTGAACCGGGACTCCGCCGAATGGCAGAACTGGTGGGGATCAGATTGGGTGCGTTCGGATGATGCCCTCGAAGGCTATGATACAGGGATGACGGGTGACACGACGATGTGTCTGTCGGGACTGCCGGATTTCAAGAACGAGAGCACGGAGCTTGTTGAACTGCCGGTTTTTCTCGCGGCGAAATGGGAGAAGGAAGGTCGTTTACAGGAAGAACAGGATGAACTCGACGCTTTCTTTGCGGCGTCCGGATTACCTCGCACGGTGCTGAACTACCAGATCAAATGGTTGACGGATTGGGTCAGGGACTATGGCGTCGATGGGTTTCGTTGCGATACAGCCAAGCACGTCGAACTATCGGCCTGGTCGATGCTTGAAACGTACGCCGGAGAAGCTCTGGAAGACTGGAGAACCGCAAACCCCATGAAGTTGATCGATGAGGAACCTTTCTTCACGATCGGGGAAGTATGGGATCACGGTGTTACCAAGGATGCGTATTACACAGAGGCCGGGTTCGATGCGTTGATCAATTTCAGTTTCCGAAAGAACGCGATGAATCTGTCGCTTCTCCCGAAAGTTTATACGTATATGTCCGACACGATGCATGCCGACGACTTTTGTGTTGTAAGCTATATCTCGTCGCATGATACCGCACTTTTCACGCGGAGTATGTTGAAGAAGGGCATGATCGCTTTGCTCCTGTCACCGGGGGCCGTGCAGATATTCTATGGAGATGAGACCGGTCGGCCGCGTGCCTGGCCGGAGTGCCCCTATATGGATCTGACGATGCGATCCCCGATGAACTGGGAGGATCCGGACGAAGAACTGCAGGCGTTTGTCGGAATCCTCGGGAAGTTTCGCCAGCGTCACCCGGCGATCGGTGCCGGCGTACACGCGGAAATATCCGCGGAGCCGTATCTTTTCGCGAGGACGATGACCGCTTCCGACGGTAAGTCAACGGATACGGTCATCGTCGGTATAACCGAACCGGATCAAATCGTGTCGATTCCGATCGGCGTCTATTTTGCCGAAGGAGAGCGGCTGGTGAACGCTGCGGACGGATCCGTTGCGACAGTCACAGAAGGCGCGGTCGAATTCTCTTCCGGACCGGACGGTCTGATTTTGATAGAGAAAGAAGGTGGCACGCCATGAGAAGCAGCGGCGTCCTGTTACATATTTCCTCCTTACCGTCGCCGCACGGAATCGGCACACTGGGCCGGGAAGCCTACAAATTCGTCGATTATCTCGTTTCGGCGGGGCAGAGCTTCTGGCAGGTGCTTCCCGTGCTGACGACCGGCTATGCGGATTCCCCGTACCAGTCCTTCTCGACCTACGCGGGCAATCCGTATTTTGTCGATTTGGATTTCCTGGTCGACGACGGGTATCTGACGCGGCAGGAGATTGAGGAGATCGATTTTGGTGACAACCCGGAAAGCGTCGATTATTATCGGCTCTTCTTGAATCGCGGGCATCTTTTGCGCAAGGCGTACGAACGTGCGATTCGGCGCGAGAAGCGGCGTTTTGCCGATTTTGCGCGAAAAAACGCGTGGTGGCTTCGAGATTTTGCACTTTTCGCGTCCCTCAAAGAACGCTTCGGCTTCGTGCCTTATACGAACTGGCCGCAGGAAATTCGGGATCATGAGGAAGAGGCAATTCGTACCTATACGGAGAAGCTTCACGGAGAGATCGAGTATCACGAGTTCGTGCAGTACCTGTTCTTTCAACAGTGGCGCAGCCTTAAGCGATATGCCAATGATCGGGGCATCCGGATCATCGGGGATATACCGATCTATGTCGCGGCGGACAGCTGTGACACGTGGTCGAACCGTCATCTCTTTCTTCTTGACGATCAATGCCTGCCGGTTCGTGTCGCCGGGTGCCCGCCCGACGCTTTCACCTGCGACGGGCAGCGCTGGGGCAACCCGCTGTACCGTTGGGAGATCCATCGCGAGACAGAGTATGAGTGGTGGCACGCGCGACTGGGGTGGGCGTTGTCGATGTATGACGTCGTTCGCATCGATCATTTTCGCGGCTTCTCCTCGTTCTACAGCGTGCCGTACGAGGATGCGACCGCCAAGAACGGGACCTGGACGGACGGCCCCGGCACGGACCTGTTCCGGGGAATCAGATCCCGGACGAGGGGGTTCCGCATCATCGCGGAGGATCTCGGTTTCATGGACGACAAGGTGCGCAAGCTCCTCGCGGATACGGGTTTTCCCGGCATGAAGGTGATGATGTTCGGATTCGACGCGACCGGTTCCGGGGACGATGTGCCCTTTCAGCACACGGGACATTGTGTCTCATATATCGGGACGCACGATAACGAGACCTTCATGGGATTTATGAAGAGCGCCGTCTCTGATACGACAAGGCGCGCGCGGCGATATATGAATCTGACCGAATCCGAGGGATTCAACTGGGGGGCGATCCGCACACTGCTGGGGACAGGATCGGAACTGACGATCATCACGATGCAGGATATTCTTGGTCTCGATAATCAAGCGCGCATGAATACGCCCTCGACGCCGTCGGGCAACTGGCTGTGGCGCCTTCCCCCGGATTGGCCGGCGGAGAAGACTGCGCGCAAGCTGCGAATTCTCACGGAAACCTTCGGCCGATTGCCGGAATAATGTCCGGAGAGCGGCGATACGTAAGGTCGCGTCCCTTTTTTGTTCCGTATACCGTATAATCGAAACGGTTGACGCGTTTTGCAAGCGTCTGCCGCGGAGGGTTTGTATGCCTTTGGGAACGGACAAAAATGTGCGAAAATTCTTTGCGTTTTGGGGCGGGATACGAACGCGCGCCTTGGCGTCGCGTTCCCGGCAGGACACGGTTCTCCCGATTCTGCTCTACGGCGCAGCTGCGGTCCTGCTATTATTTTGCACGCGAAATTCCCCGCTTTTCGCATACCAGGATTGGATCGACCCGAACGTTTATATGGATGTCGGGCGGGCGATCCGTAACGGACAGGTTCTTTATCGCGATGTTTTCGATCACAAAGGACCCTTGATTCATCTGGTTCTTGCGGCCTTGTCGGCGATCCCGCCGCTTTCCTCCTCCATGACGGGATTATATCTCTTGCAATGTTTCACGCTTTCCTTATCACTACATTATGTATACCGCACCGCGCGACGCTTCCTCAAACCGATACCGTCGGCTTTCGCCGGGGTTTGTTTCATCGCCGTACTTCTGCAGCCGGTCGCATACCGTCAGGGGGGGTCCGTCGAAGAACTTCTGTTGCCATTTTTTTGCGGCGGCATTTACTACCTTGTCGACCGGTTCGGCCCGCGATTTGTGATAGAAGCGACGGCCGCTTTCCCCAAGGTGCCGGATCGCTTAGCGGGAGATGGGGAAGATAGTGCGACACGCGCTTCGGCGTTCTTTCTTCTCGGACTCTATCTCGGCATCGCGGCGCTGACGAAGATCAATCTGGCGCTGTTCTTTGCCGTCGTTCTTGTTTGTTTGTGGTTTCCGAACCTTCGCTTGGGCCGATACGATCTGCTGGGAAGATCTGTCGCTCTGACTGGTGCCGGCGCCTTGACGGCGGGCGTTCCCGCGATCCTGTACTTCGCCGCGACGAACAGTTTCGCAGACTTTTTCGACGCATATATCCGGTTCAATCTGACCTATGCCGGTCGGGCTGCCAATGTAACCGGACCTTCGACGATCGGAGATACAGTTCTGATGGCACTCTTTCTGAACATACCGACCCTGTTGCTTCTGGCCTGCGGGGTGATCTTCTTTATCCTTTCACGCGGGAAATTTCTGCGCGCCGGCCGGATTTCGATCGGTATATCGTTCGTCGTTCTGGTCGGACTGGTCTTCTCGTCGGGTCGCGCGTATCCTTATCTTTTCCTGCCGTTGGTGTCCTTTGCGGGATTTGGCATCGTTCTTCTTATATCGCGTCTTTCGGAGATCCTGTTCCGGAGGCGGCCGGATGTCCTTGCGGGACCACGAATCACACCGGCGCGCCTCGCGACCTGCGCGGTTGCGATTCTTGTGATTACGGTGGTGAGTAACGGTACGTGGACGGAGTCGAAGCTGTTCGGAACGCCGCAGGGGGGGACGGAGCGAATTGCATCGATGATTCGCGAGGACTTCGGCGACCGGGAAGGGGATCCGAATATCCTATTCTTCAACAGTGGGGATATCGGGATCATGGGGCTTGCGGGGGCGGCGCCACAGGTGCGTTTCTTCTATGCTCCGGTAATCAGCTACGAAGTCTATCCGGAGATGATCGACGCGCAACTCGGATATATCCGCGACGGGATCGTCGACTATATCGTGCTGGTGCGATATACGAAGGAGACACCGTACGATTTCACGGATCAGAATGCCGATTATGTTCCGATCGCGCAGGAAGAGCAATCGATGGATGCCACGATGGTGTATATTACCTTATACGGGAAGCGTTAGATTCTCGAATGTTTCGATCCGCGGTATTTTTCGCGGAATTCCAAATGCGAAAAACAATTTGATTTACAGAACCGAAACCCGGTGATATACTAAATTGCCTGTACCCCGCAAAGGGGTGATTTTTCGTTGCGCTTTTCTCCTTCGGGAGGGCGGTGCGGCGAACAGAGCATAGTATTCATGAAAGGAGGTGTATTGATGCCTACGTTCAACCAATTGGTTAAGACCGGAAGACAGGATAAGACTTACAAGTCCACAGCCCCTGCCCTTCAGAGCGGAATGAACACCCTGCACAAGAAGCAGACGGATATTTCCTCTCCCCAGAAGCGCGGAGTCTGCACAGTCGTAAAGACAGTTACCCCGAAGAAGCCGAACTCAGCTCTTCGTAAGGTAGCCAGAGTACGTCTGACAAACGGATTCGAAGTTACTTCCTATATCCCGGGTATTGGTCACAATCTGCAGGAGCACTCCGTTGTTCTGATCAGAGGCGGACGTGTTAAGGATCTTCCCGGTGTGCGTTATCACATCATCAGAGGAACCCTTGATACAGCCGGTGTTGCCAATCGTCTGCAGAGCCGTTCCAAGTACGGCGCGAAGAGACCAAAGGCCGCAAAGGTCAAGAAGTAAGATTTGCGGTTGGACAGAAGTGATCAGTACACTGTCTCGAAGATAAAGACCCGGCAACGGGAGATAAGACGGGACATTGCTGCTGGCTCTGACACGGTCCAAGAATTACGTGAGTACCTGTGATTTCAGATGAATTCTGATAATCATGAGAAGGAGGGAAGACAAGTGCCAAGAAAAGGCAATGTCCCAGTCAGAGAAGTGCTCCCCGATCCGCTGTACCATGATGTGAAGGTGACCAAGCTGGTCAACAACATCATGCTCGACGGCAAGAAGGGTGTTGCACAGAAGATCTGCTACGACGCTTTTGATCTGATCAAGGAGCGTTCGGGCAAAGAGCCGCTTGAAGTATTTACTCAAGCGCTGGAGAATGTTATGCCGGTTCTCGAAGTTAAGGCGAGACGCGTCGGCGGAGCCAACTATCAGGTTCCGATCGAGGTTCGTCCTGCGAGACGCCAGACCTTAGCTTTACGCTGGATTGTCAGTTATGCCAGAAAACGCAGCGAGCGCACCATGATGGAGCGTCTTGCCGGTGAGCTGCTTGACGCATCCAACGGAACAGGCAACGCATTCAAGAAGAAGGAAGACATGCATAAGATGGCGGACGCCAACAGAGCTTTCGCGCATTACAGATGGTAAGCAGACCAAGAAGGAGCAATTGAAACCATGGCCAGAGACTTCTCTTTGGAAAACACCAGAAACATAGGCATCATGGCTCATATTGACGCCGGTAAAACGACATGCACAGAGCGTATTCTGTTCTTCACCGGAAAGATCCGCAGGGTCGGTGAAGTTCATGAGGGTGCGGCTACCATGGACTGGATGGAGCAGGAGCAGGAGCGTGGTATCACGATTACCTCTGCCGCTACCACCGCAGAATGGAAGGGTAACCGTATCAACATCATCGATACGCCCGGCCACGTCGATTTCACAGTAGAAGTCGAGCGCTCTCTGCGCGTTCTGGACGGTGCTGTCACATTGCTCTCCGCGAAGGGTGGCGTTGAGCCGCAGACGGAGACGGTATGGCGTCAGGCTGACCGTTACGGCGTTCCGCGTATGGCCTTTGTCAACAAGATGGACATCATGGGTGCGGATTTCTTCCGCGCCGTTAACATGATGAAGGACCGCTTGAAGACAAACGCTGTCGCAATCCAGATGCCGATCGGATCCGAAGATACCTTTAAGGGAATCATCGATCTGATCACAATGAAGGCGGAAGTATATACCAGCGACGACGGCATGAATTTCGAGGAGCGTGAAGTTCCCGAAGAGCTTCGCGAACAGGCAGAAATGCATCGCGAGCAGATGCTGGAGCTGATTGCGGAGACGGACGAAGAGCTTACGCTCAAGTTCCTCGAAGGCGAAGAGATTTCGGTCTCTGAGCTGAAGGCCGCTCTCAGAAGAGCTGTCATCGCCTGCAAGGTCACACCTGTGCTTTGCGGATCCGCTTACAAGAACAAGGGCGTACAGATGCTGCTTGACGCAGTTATCGAATACATGCCCTCTCCTACAGACATTGCAGCCATCATGGGTATTAACCCGGATACGGAAGAAGAAGAGCCGCGTCCTTCGGATGACTCTCTTCCCTTCTCTGCTCTTGCATTCAAGATCATGACAGACCCGTTCGTCGGTAAGCTCTGCTTCTTCCGCGTGTACTCCGGTACGCTCGACGCAGGCTCGTATGTCATGAACGCGACGAAGAACAAGAAGGAGCGTATCGGACGTATTCTTCAGATGCACGCGAATCACCGCGAGGAGATTCAGAAGGTGTATTCCGGAGATATCGCGGCGGCTGTCGGTCTTAAGGACACGACGACCGGCGACACGCTCTGCGACGACAAGGCTCCGATCATTCTCGAATCTATGGAATTCCCGGAACCGGTAATCAATGTAGCTATTGAGCCGAAATCCCGTGCGTCCCAGGAGAAGATGATCGCCGCTCTGCAGAAGCTGGCGGAAGAAGACCCGACCTTCCGTACCTATACGGATCAGGAGACAGGTCAGACCATCATTGCCGGAATGGGCGAGCTGCACCTCGACATCATCGTCGACCGACTCTTCCGTGAGTTCAAGGTCGAGGCGAACGTCGGCGCACCGCAGGTCGCTTACAAGGAGACCATTCGCAAGGCCGTCCGCGCGGAGGGCAAGTTTGTCCGTCAGTCTGGCGGTCACGGTCAGTACGGCCATTGTATTCTTGAACTGGAACCGAAGGAACCGGGTACGGGCTATGAGTTCGTCAACGCGACCGTCGGCGGATCGATCCCCAAGGAGTTCATCAACCCGATCGATGCCGGTATCCAGGAAGCAATGGGCAGCGGTATTCTCGGCGGCTATCCGGTCGTCGATGTCAAGGTCACCGTCGTTGACGGATCCTACCACGATGTCGACTCCTCCGAAATGGCCTTCAAGATCGCCGGTTCGATGGGCTTCAAGGAAGGTATGAAGAAGGCGGATCCCTGCCTTCTCGAGCCGATCATGCGTGTCGATGTCGAAGTACCGGATGATTACATGGGCGACGTTATCGGAGGCATCAACTCCCGTCGCGGTATCATCAAGGGCATCGAGGCCAGAAGCGGTGCTCAGGCGATCGAATGCGAAGTCCCGCTCTCGAACATGTTCGGATATGCTACGGCACTGCGTTCCACGACGCAGGGCAGAGGAACATTCGTCATGCAGATCAGCCACTTCGCCGAGATGCCGAAGGGTATCATGGAGACCATTCTTAAGAAGTAAAACCCCTGAGTTTATTAGGCTCCGGACATCTTGCGCACTTGCAAATTCGCAAGTAAAATAGATGCATCTGGCGTCTAATCGGAAAAGATTTGATTTATCAGCAGTTATGCTGACTAAAGGAGGAAATAACAAATGGGCAAGGCAAAATTTGAAAGAAACAAGCCGCACGTCAACATCGGAACCATTGGTCACGTTGACCACGGCAAGACGTCTCTGACAGCCGCGATCACCAAGGTGCTCTCTTTCCAGGGTAAGGCAACCTTCAAGGATTACGGCACCATTGACAGCGCACCCGAGGAGAGAGCTCGTGGTATCACGATCAACACAGCTCACGTTGAGTACGAGACGAACAAGCGTCACTACGCTCACGTTGACTGCCCCGGTCACGCCGACTACATCAAGAACATGATCACCGGTGCGGCTCAGATGGACGGCGCTATCCTCGTCGTTTCTGCTGCGGACGGCCCGATGCCTCAGACACGCGAGCACATCCTGCTCGCCCGTCAGGTTGGTGTTCCTTACATCGTAGTTTTCATGAACAAGTGCGATCAGGTTGATGACGAAGAGCTCCTTGAGCTTGTCGAGATGGACATTCGTGATCTTCTGAACCAGTACGAGTTCCCCGGCGATGACACACCGATCATCAGAGGTTCTGCTCTGAACGCTCTCGAGTGCACATCCAAGGACATCAATGATCCGGCTTACACGCCGATCACAGAGCTCATGGATGCTGTTGACTCCTTCATCGCTGATCCGGCTCGTCCGACAGACCTTCCTTTCCTTATGCCTGTTGAAGACGTCTTCACGATCACAGGTCGTGGTACGGTTGCTACCGGTCGTCTCGAGCGTGGTATCATCAAGGTTGGCGATCCGGCACAGATCATCGGTCTTGCCGAGGAGCCCAAGGCGACGGTTGTTACCGGCGTTGAGATGTTCCGCAAGCTCCTTGATCAGGCTGAGGCCGGCGACAACATCGGTATCCTTCTCCGTGGTATCGACCGCAAGCAGGTCGAGCGTGGACAGGTTATCGCGAAGCCGAACTCCATCACACCTCACACGAAGTTCACCGGTCAGGTGTACGTTCTGACACACGAGGAAGGCGGCCGTCACAAGCCCTTCTTCAACGGCTATCGTCCGCAGTTCTACTTCCGTACGACTGACGTTACCGGTGTCGCACACCTTCCCGAGGGAATTGAGATGTGCATGCCCGGCGACCACATCACGATGACGGTTGAGCTCATCACCACCATCGCCATGGAGCCCGGTCTCAAGTTCGCTATCCGCGAGGGTGGCCGCACGGTCGGTTCCGGTACGGTTTCCACGATCCTCGAGTAATCGATCGATTCGAAAGATTAACCGCATGAATAAGCCGCAGTCCTCTTCACAGAGGGTTGCGGCTTTTTTAGTGTTCAGTCGAATACGCTGCGACTAGCGCACATGATACTATCGCGCCGGGGGCCGCCGCCGATAAGCGGAAGTGGGCAGAGGAGCGCGGAGGTGCGCGGAGGTGATGTACCCTATGGGCGAAATCGATGAATGAGGCGCTTTTCGCCCATAAAATCGAGACTACGAGGATGCGGTGGCGACGAAGAGTATGGGCGAAAACGAGGGGAAGGGGTTTATTTCGCCCATAAACAGAAGATAAGGAGTATGGGCGAAATCGATAGGTAAGGCACATTTCGCCCATAAAATCGAGACTACGAGGATGCGGTGGCGGCGAAGAGTATGGGCGAAAACAGGGGAAGGGGTTTATTTCGCCCATAAACAGAAGATAAGGAGTATGGGCGAAATCGATAGGTAAGGTGCTTTTCGCCCATACTCATATGTTGAACGTTGTCCCGCCGTGGAGTCCGACGACTTACGAGCGGTACTATATACTATCGCGCCGGGGGCCGCCGCTCTTACTTCTTCTGCTTCATCAACGCCAGTATTTCCTCACGAACCCGCCGCGGCTCTCGCACGTGATGCAATCGAACAACACCGGTCGACGTCTTTATCGTCAACCGACCGTAACCGAAGGGTCTCGCGAAAAATACATCCGTCACCGTCACGTTCTTGATTTCCGCAAGCTCAATGCTGAAGTGCCTGCGCTTGAGCGAGAGATGTCGGCCGTGGATGCGTCTTGTCGTCACGTAGACGCGGTCGAAGAAGAAGGATCCGAGTGCATGGAGAGACGCGAGCGCGAACCCTGACCACAAGACAACGAACAGAGTCAGTAGAATGGAGTAGGGATCGACCGGCAGGATCAGAGGCCGGCCGAAGTAGTAGGCGGAATTGAGGAGCAGGGAAAAAGAGAGATACAGCACGACCGGGTGATGGGAGACCACCACCCGGAAGCACGGTATCTCCCGATCTTCCTGTGTCAATAATTTCTCGTCTGGTTCAAAACGCATGTGAAGGTCCCGCGTCAGGACGACGCCTTGACGGTGTTCCAGAGCTCGGAGTAGGTCTCTTCAATCTCTGCGCTGGAGAAGAAGAGCTCGAGCGTCGCGAAGGTCTCTGTATCCGGATAGTAGTTCTTGTTGTTCTTGATCTCGTCGTCGAGCATTTCGCGTGCGGCGACATTCGGTGTCGAGTAGCCGACGTAATCGCAGTTGGCGAAGGCGACATCGGGATCGTACATGAAGTTGATGAAGGCGTGTGCGCCCTCGACGTTCTTGGCGTTTGCGGGAACGCACATCATGTCGACGGCCCAGTTGGAACCGCTCGGCAGCGCGTACTGCAGGTCGATCTTGTCGGAGTTGCCGAGTTCCTCGATACGGTCGAGGATGACGAGGTGATCTCCCGACCAGGCTTCGGCCGCGACAAGTTCTCCGGCCGCGAGTTTGTCCTTCAGGTTATCGACGCCGTAGGTCGGCGCGACATTCTTCTTCTGTTCCAGAAGAAGAGCAGAGGCTTGATCGAGCTCCGATGTATTGAGCGAATTCAGGCTGTAGCCGTAGTAGTTCAGCGCGACGCCGACGGATTCGCGCATGCTGTCATACATTCCGACCATGTTCTTATACTGCGTATCGAAAAGTACGCCCCAGATATCCTGCGGATCTGTCGATGTTGGGTCCAATGTAACTTTGTTCGCGTCATAGACGAGGCCGACGGTGCAGAAGAGGTACGGAACCGCATAGGACATGACGCTCTCGGAGATTGCCGGATCCAGATCGTAGGTGACGTCATTGAACATTGGGTCCATGTTTTTGGTCACGTTCGGGAGAAGAGTCATGTCGAGCTTCTGCAGCTTCTCTTCACGCAACAGACGGCAGACCATATAGTCCGACGGGATGATGACGTCGTAGCTGTTGGTAAGGTTCGGATACATCGTCTCATTTGTCTCGAAAAGCCGGTAAACGACCTCGTATTGCGGATAGGCCTTCTCGAACTTCTCGATCGTATCTTCTGCGATATAGTCGCCCCAGTTGTAGACGACGATCTGTGTCTTCTCGTTTGCCTGGGAGTCGTCAACCGTAATCGGCGTTGTGCTGCACGCGGACGCGAGGAGAAGGGACGAGAGGATGACTCCGGCAAGTGCCGCGCGGGCGAGGCGACGGACAAGGCCTGCGCGAGCGATGCGACGGGCAAGACCGGTGTGAACCATGGAACCGGAGTGGGCAGAGAACAATTGCTTCATTTCTTGAGGACCTCCTTGATTTTCTTCTTCTTTTCGTGCGTTTCGGCTATGGACTTGATGTTGGCTGCCAAGAGCAGCAGGAAGATGGCGAGGAACATGATGGTCGTCAGCGCATTCATCTTCGGGTTGACGCCGTGCTTGGCCATCGAGTAGATGGTCATCGGCAGGGTCTGCACCGTGCTGTCGACGTTGAAGTTGCTGACGAGGTAATCGTCGACCGAGAGGGTGAAGGTCAAGAGAATACTCGAGACGATGCCGGGCATGATCTCGGGGATAATGACCTTGAGGATCGCCTGCAGTTGGGTCGCGCCGAGATCGCGCGCCGCCTCGGACAGGTTCTTGTCGAGCTGGCGGAGCTTCGGGTTGATTGACAGAACCGCGAACGGGACGCAGAACGCGATGTGCGCGAGTACCAGCGTAACTTCGCCCTTGGGAACGCCGATGAAGGCGAAAAGGAGCATGAAGGAAATGCCGGTGACGAGCTCGGGCATGATGTTCGGCACATAGGTGACGTTGAGGACCAGCGTCTGGACTTTTTTCGAGAAATAGGAGAGCCCGAGGCAGGAGACAACGGCCAGAAAGGTCGCGGAGATCGAGGCAATCGCGGCGACGCGCAGGGTGGTAAGGAGCGAGGCGAGCAATTCTCCGCCGTCGTTGCCGCTGAAGAGGCGCGCGTAGTTATCGAGCGTGAAGCCGCCCCAGATGAAGGACTTCGGCACCGAGTTGAAGGAGAAGACGATCAGGACCGCGATCGGCAGGTAGAGGAATACGAAGACGAGCGCAATATAGATGTTCGGGAACAGGAGCTTCAGTTTCCTCATAAGATCATACCTCCTCCCCCGGATTCACGATCGGAATTCCGAAGGATGCCCATCGTGATGAGAACGAAGATCAGTAAGAGCAGGGACAGTACGTTGCCGGCGAGCTGTTGTGTGGCGCTCTCGCTCAGGATGAAGGCCTGTACGGTCGATCCGATGGTGGTCACGCTACCCTCGCTGATGATGTCGGGAATCATGTAGAAGGTCAGGGAAGGCATGAAGACCATCTGGATTCCGGAGATGACACCGGGCATCGACAGCGGCAGTACGACGCGAAAAAAGGTCTGGCGCGCGTTGGCTCCGAGATCGTGCGCCGCCTGTTTGACGTTGTCGTCGAGCTTCACCAGGACCGAGTAGATCGGAAGCAACATGAACGGCAGGAAGTCGTTGACGAGGACGAGCTTGATGATGAAGTCGGAGAGAAGGTCGAGCTTCAGGAACAGAATCGGATCGCTGATCACATGAAGGCTCAGAAGGAGGTTGTTCAATACGCCGGTCTGCCCGAAAAATGCGCGCCACGCGTACGTGCGAAGCATGGTATTGATCCACATCGGCAACACGAAAAACATCAGCATCAGGCTCGAGTCGCTGTGCAAGCGGCGCGTCCGCGCGGCCAAAACGTACGCGAGCGGGTAGGCGATCAGAAGACACCCGATCGTCGTCGACACCGCATAGTCGAGGCTGTGCAGGAAGACCGAGAAATACTCCTGGAGCTTTAAGGGAATTCCGTAGAAGTCCGTATCAACGACGCGGTCGACAAGAAGTTGACGGAAACCGTCGATCGTGAAGCTTAGGCTCCCGTCCGGATTTTTCTCGAAAAACGCCGCGAAGAAGATCAAGAGTAAAGGTAGGATCGTAAAAACAATCAGCCACAGGAAGTAGGGATAGGATAGCATCTTGACGCGCACGACAATCCCGAGCGTGCCGAAGAACGCGAGAATCGCTCCGATGATCGCGAGGAGAATCGCGACGTTCTCGATCGCCGTCGCCGCGAAATGAAGATCCCCCGAGCTAAGGCCGGCCTGCGTCAGAAAACTTGCCGGCACCAATCGCGAGAGGGCCAGGAGTCTTGTGAATAATCCGACGACGAAGAGGATCAGCGTCACCGCCGAGATCGCCCGGCCCGGAACTCGCGCTGTAATAACCGGATAGAGGAGAACCAGCGCGGCAATCACGATGGGAATCAGCAGAGCCAGAACGAGAAACGGCGTTGCGTCGCCAAAGGACAGGGTAAAGGGTGCCTCGTGGATCGTCAGCCGCATCGCGCCGCTCGTCAAGATCGAAGAGAGAGACAGGCGGAGTTTTTCGCGCGTGAAAAGGACCAGCGACATCCCGGGCAGGAAGAAGGAGACGATCAGGAGAATCGCCGGCACGAGGAGCGCGCGCAAGTGAAGCGGCACCTCGGCGAGGCGTCGCAGATAGGCACGAATCGGATCGCGTAGACCTTGCATCATCCGGCTCCTTTCTCAGACGTCTTCCAGTATGGCGGGAAGCGGTTCATCCGTGGCGTCGATGGATCTGCGATCCGGCGACATCTCGGATTTGCGCATGATGTGAATATCATCGGGGTCGAAGGTCATGCCGATGCGCTGACCGATGACGACCGGATCGACATCATGGATCATCCAGGTGAAGCCGTCGTCGCCGTCGACAAGAATCTCGTAATGCACACCCTTGAATACGATTGAGGTGACCGTGCCGTTGATATGGTCCGGATTCTCTTCCTTGACGTAAATATCCTCAGGGCGAATGACGACGTCGATCGGGTCTTCTCCCGCCGGGGCCTCGGGAAACCGCGGGTCCACGCAGGTAAACGCCTTGCCCGCGAAAACAACCTCGAAATCCTTCTCCATCTTGCCGCAAATGATATTGGATTCGCCGATGAAATCGGCGACGTAAGCGTTCTTGGGCTCGTTATAGATATCGGTAGGCGTCCCGATCTGCTGGATGACGCCGTCCTTCATGACGATAATCGTGTCGGACATCGTCAGCGCCTCTTCCTGGTCATGTGTGACGAAGACGAACGTGATACCGAGTTCGCGCTGCATCTCCTTGAGCTCCAACTGCATCTCCTTGCGCATCTTCAGGTCGAGCGCGCCGAGCGGCTCGTCGAGAAGAAGAACGCGCGGCCGGTTGATGATCGCGCGCGCAATCGCCACGCGTTGCATCTGTCCGCCGCTGATCTGGTCGACCCAGCGCTTCTCAAAGCCGGACAATCCGACCGTCGCCAAGGCCTCCTTGACGCGCGACTCGATCTCCGCCTTCGCCACCTTCTTGAGGCGCAGGCCGAATGCGACATTGTCAAAGACATTGAGGTGCGGGAACAGGGCGTACCGCTGGAACACCGTATTCAACTGGCGCTTGTGCGCGGGAACGCCGAGCAGGTCTTTGCCCTCGAAAAGTACCGTGCCGGAGCCGGCCTCCTCGAAGCCCGCCAGAATGCGGAGCATCGTCGACTTGCCGCAGCCGGAAGGCCCCAAAAGCGTCAGAAACTCGTTGTTGCGAATATAGAAGGTAATATCCTTGAGGACAGCCAAGTCGCCGAAGCTCTTGTTCAATCCCTGAATCTCAATGATGTGCGCCCGGCCCGTCGCGTCGGGAAGAAGCTGGACGGGGCTCTGAGGATGCACGTTGTCTGCCATAGCATTGTCCTCCGGTTCATTTGGGGTCGGTTGATCAGTCGATGTCGGTGCGGTTCTTTTCGCGATTCCCTTGAGAGGATCAGAATGAAGATCAGAATGAAGATCAGAAAGAGGATTAGAATGTTGGCGGGGAGGAGACCCAGAGCAGCTTCGCCGGCCGTTTCCCCCGATTCGCCAGATAATGCGGCTTGTCCGGCGTGAACAGGAAGCTCTCGCCGTGCCGTACCGTGTACTTCTTCTTGCCAACGTAAAGCGTGATCGTCCCCTCGAGCACATAGCCGAACTCCTCGCCCTCGTGCGGGTTATCCGGATAGGTCTGCCCATCGGCGTCGAGCGTCAGCAGGACCGGCTCCATCGCGTTCTTCTGCGCGTTCGGAATCAGCCAGCACAACTCGCTCTTCTCCTCGTCGCTGCGCTTCACCGCGTAGTCCTCCGCCGAGAAGACGACCGTCTCCTCCGCCGGCTCGCTGAAAAAGGCCGCGATATCGGTGCCGAGCGTCTCGAGAATAATTTTGAGCGTGAGAATGGAGGGCGACGTCATATCGCGCTCCAGAAGGGAGATGAAACTCTTCGACAGTTCGCACCGATCGGCGAGTTCCTCCTGCGTCAGGCGATTCTGTTGTCGCAGAAAACGGATCTTTTCTCCGATGACCATAACCGGCCTCCCTTATCTCTCGAAAACGTGCGTCGAACTCCTACAGAGAGCGACATTTCCGGTACTTCAACCCCTGGCTCGCGAAACGATGCGTTCTCGACCGGAAGTTTACTATTACTCAACTATCGTTACACATTATATAGACGCCCGCGGTTCCGTGTCAATGAATTTGACAAGAATCGCTTATGGGATTTTCGCGGCGGGAAAACCTGCGTCACGCACGCAGCGGCTCAGGAGACAAAAACACGACGGATTCCCTTCAAACCCCGGCCGCTTCTTGCTTTTTTCGCCTTTCGGTATTATTCTGTAAAATAGTGTCCGGGAATGTCCGGCGGCGCTTTGCAAAGCTATGGCGAGGCGCATTTTTTGACAGTCGGTCGAACACCGACGATAGGGGTTTACGCGAATGTCCGAGACAGAGAAGAATGCCAGAGAATCCGTAAGCAATGCACGCCGCATTGTCATCAAGGTCGGCACATCGACGATCACGTATGACAACGGCCGCATGAATCTTCGCAATATCGAGCGCCTCTCCCGGGCGATCGCGAGCCTCATGAACGCGGGCCGCGAGGTCATCCTCGTCACCTCAGGCGCAATCGGCGTCGGCGTCGGCTGCCTCGACCTGAAAGAGAAGCCGTCCGCCATGCGCGACAAACAGGCGATCGCCGCCGTCGGGCAATGCGAACTGATGAACGTCTACAGCCGTTGCTTCGCCGAATACAGCCACGTCGTCGCGCAGATCCTCCTGACGAAGGACGATCTCGACGATCCGATCACGCGCGAAAATATCTCCAACACCTTCGAGGCCCTGATCGAGAAGGGCATCGTCCCGATCGTCAACGAGAACGACACCGTCTCGACCGCCGAAATTCTCCACAACGGCACCTTCGGCGACAACGACACCCTGTCCGCCCACGTCGCCTCGATCATCCACGCTGACCTCTTGGTCATCCTCTCCGATATCGACGGCCTCTACGACGCCAACCCCCGCGAGAATGAGACGGCCAAACGCATCCCGATCGTCTGTGAGATCGATCAGGCAATGGTCGATTCCGCCGGCGGCGCCGGCAGCAAGCTCGGCACCGGCGGCATGCAGACCAAGATCACCGCAATGATGCTCGCCACCGCGAACAATGTCGCCGGCATCATCGCCGAGGGCTCCCAGTCCCAGATCCTCGAGGACATCCTCGACGGCGCGGACATCGGGACACTCTTTGTGCCGAATTGTAGGGTCACGGTCTGATTTCTGAAGAAGGTATTTGCATGTGAAAAGACCCGGCGTGCCGGGTCTTTTTTTGTGCGTGGGGGAGGGTGGAGGCGGATCAAGGACTTCTCGACGGCTGGTACATCGCGGACTCGAGAAAGTTTTGCCATACTTTTCCGCCGGCGGGCTTTGCGTGACCCAATGGACATACGAAACTGGCCAATTCCCGGGATTTCGTATGTGCGGCGGCCGACCGGCGGCGGTTATTCGTCATTGAGGCACATACGAAAATGACCACTTTACGGGTTTTCGTATGCGCGGCAACCGACCGGCGTCGGTTATTTGTCATTGAGGCACATACGAAACTGATCACTCTGCGGGTTTTCGTATGTGCGGCGGCTCGCGCGGTGATTTTTTCACAACGAAATGCATGTCTAGACGCTCGTGTTTACGAAGATTCGAATGATTGACAAGCAAATATTTACAATATATTATGTAAATATTTATTAATCGATGACATTGAAGCATATTTTAAATAGCAGACGTTCAGCGAGGTCGACCGATGAAGATGCATTATAGAAAAAAAGTATGTTCTTGTTTTCTAGCTTTTTTCATGCTCCTGCCGCTCGTTACAATGAGCCGTGTCAACGCACAAGAGGCAGTACCCGGAACGATCGTCGATTCGAACGGACTCAAGGCCGTAATGTCGATTGACAGTCAGTGGCAGGGTTTCTGTAATGGAACAATTTCAATTACAAATACTGGGACAGAGACGATAGATAATTTTGCCTACTCCTTCGACTTCCCCTATGAGATCACAAATATCTGGAATGCGGCCATTCTCGAACATGCGAACGGGGTGTACACCGTGAAGAACCTGGGATGGAATCAGGATATTCCCGCGGGTGGGACTGCGAGTATCGGATTCACGGCAGCGGTTGATGGGGACGTTACGTTGCCGACCTTCTTTGTCCTGAATACGAAGGAAGCTGATGTGGCGGCTGAATCCGC
>JAEWUD010000038.1 GCA_023397475.1 Bacillota bacterium | reverse complement strand
TGTCAAAATATGCATGCACCATCCGGGCGGCGACGATGCACCATTTACTCCGGTCACCATGCACTATTCGTGCGGTCAGCGTGCCCGATTCGCGGCGGCATATTCAGATTCGTTCGATATCCGACGTTCTATATTCTGCATGTCTATTATTGCTTTTTTATTAGTTCATCATATATAAAGGATTTATGTCGAAATGATTCAACTCCACCCTCTAAATTATCAAGTATATGACCAATTATTTTTCTATCACTCGGGTAGCCTGTCGCATCTATCCACCCATGAATATTGTCAGACTTCATAACTATCACTTGCTCTGCAAGCGCATTAGTTACAATTGTGGCACTATGTGTAGCAATTATTACCTGTCTTTCTGATTTAATTTCCCTCAGCTTTCTTACTAAATTTTTGTAAATATAGCGATTATCGAGGTTATCCTCTGGTTGATCAATAATTAATGGTGTAAGATCGTCTGCATACTTACCATAACTGAGAACGAACGTTAGCATCGCTACAACAGTTTGTCCTAACGACAACTCGCCTACGCTTTTAAAAATTGGTTTCGATGTTGTGTTCCCTTCTTTGTTGTTGATATTGAACTCAATATCAAAATGCTCAAATTTATTAATGTTTCTACGAAGATCATTCGCGATAAATTTAATATTGTCTTGTGAAAGTATAGTCTCGCGCAGTGCTTCAAAAAAATACTTGTAGTTATTATCAGATATCTCTACTGCTCGAACACTGTCTGAATATGCTTTCGAATCAGCGTAGAAATTCACAATGGATTCAAATTTATTCAGTTCATCATATTCTCTTTTTGCTAAATGTGCTAATAATGTTATGCCGTCTATACGATCATATATGCGGTGAAGATAGCTAATTACATTCTCATAAGAAATATTATAATTTCTAAATAGATGCTTCCTCTCGTGCGTTCCAATGTTAAGAATTCTTACAAAATCGGGTAAATACGACTCGAAATTTTGACTGTAGACGATCTGCAGCACATCCTTATTTAGTCTGTTGAACGATCCAATTTCAGAAATAACTTCGGCTTCTCTTTTTTTCATTGCTGTTCCAATTGATTCGAGATACAACAAAAAAGTGTCAGTCGAAAATATTCTACTTGCTTGTCTCGGGGAGGAAATTACCTTGTTTCTGAACATATTCACAATTATAAATTCAGAAATCCTTTCTTTATTTGCTCTATTTACAAGATCATTAACCGAGTATTTAGAATTCATAAATTTTTCCAAAAGTGCTCGTTTCTCTTGATTCGCAATTTCGACACCTCTTTGAAAAGATTCTTTGTTTAAGTTAAGTGTATAAACATGTATGAATTGATTGCGTATTACTTTAGATATATCTGGTATAGTATTATAATTATACGTAGATACGCTTCGCGAAAAAGACCCAATATATTCAGAAATGGATTGTCCGATAAAATCTCTCTCCGGCGAAAAAAATTCTATTAAGTAATCCTGTTTGCATAATGAGTATATTACTGCTATATGTTCATAGCTACACATAAGCTCGAGAATACTATCGTTCATGTTGTTCTGCGTTAACATAAATTCAAGTATGTTCAGAATTGTGCTTTTACCTGTTCCTCTGCCTCCAATACAACAATTTAAGGATTGTGAGAAAAACATTCCAAAAGGCTTATCACAATCTTCTCCGCGAAGAAAACCATTATCACCAGGCATCGCATAAAGCGCTCTAACATATGCGTCGGGAGGACAGGGATCTTTCAGTTCAAATGAAATCGAGTAATCTACAAGGGCCTTTTTTATCATATGAAAACCGCACCCGCTCCCTTTGATCCAGAAGTATTTCTTCCCTATAGAGGTTACACTGTGAGAATCTTCGTCAACAACAACACTAAACTCTCGTTTGTTATAATGTTTAATGCGATTTAATGTTTCCTGCATTTTTTCGAAATTTGAAAAGCCAATAGAATTCATGTAATCCAGCGAAAACAATCTTGATTTATAAGCAGCGGAAAGAAAGTCTTTATTAAATATCGAGCTAGAATTTATGTGCGCTATGTATCCTATTCCGCCTAATTCATGTATCTTGGCAAGTACTTCTAAGCTTGTTAAGAAAGTACCATCTATTAAAGACAAGCGGTTTTCATATATCCAGTTTTCAATAATATTCTCGTTTGTTGTGTTCACGTCGAATATGCCAATAATATGCATTTTGTCGGCACAACTGATTTCAATCCCCAAAACTGGATTGGGGATTTTTGCCGCATAGGATTTCTTAATATCTTGTAAAACAGAAACAATTTTTCTATATCCAGACGTTGTGTTGTGATCTGTGATCACAACGAGTTCTATTTCTTCTTTTACAAGTTTCTTCCCTATAAGCCAGTAACCGAAATACTCCTCCCTGGTTTCGAAGAGTGGAGAGATGTCAGATATCTTATCGACAATTAATCTATCGGTTATCAAGCCATTCGTTATCCCCAAGTCCAGTAAATCATCGAATTTGACGTCCTTAAAATTAGCAGTATCATTATTGCTTTCGTCATATTTATAGTCGTGAGAAGCAGGCGTATGAAGATGAAAAACACACTTATGAAATCTTCCAAACCTATTTTTCCCGGCGATGATCAATTCATTAATTATTGCCGATGTTACTGGAGTAGTTTTTCCTGCAGAAGAATCAATCATATCCCCACCATAATGCAAATCTGTGCAAATTCGAATATACATTAATATTATATTACATAGGGAAGTTTAAGAATATCTTCATATATTATTCAAGGTTCTTAATCTTTATCTCCTCAGCGTATTTATCACCCAATTACGTTACCTGTTTTTTCTCCGATGAAAATAATTACCATGCGCATTTTTCACGAATAGATCTAGCTGATAATGAGCAACGAATTGTATTTTTATAAATATATGAACGACATCCTTGCTCAGAATTGAGGAGGGCAATCGATTATTACATAAAGTGGTGCTGTTGTGGCTTGAGACTCCCAAATTCTACATTATGCCGACCGTTGAAATTACACATGTCCTAAAATCAGCAAAGGCTTCACTGTTAGGATCCAACAAGTCCGAAATCCTATAAAACCTATTAGTAGTTGGGGACTCCCTGTGAGCCATCTTCATATCTATTCTGTCTACATTAACAACAGTCCAACACTCAATATATCCATCCCTATGTGCTTTCTGATGGCTTTTTTCTGCTTCCCCAATTCTATTATGAATATTTGAATAATCCTGTCCTCCCTTAACCTCAATTGCTATTAGTTGCCGATACGTGTTTACTCTGATTTCTTCCCTGATCACAATATCGGGATCCGATGCAAATTCAATTAGAACTCGTCTTCCAGAGGAATTTCGAATTTCAAAGTGACGAACAGATGAGGCAACCACATTATTCTTGACAATGTTGTGTAATATATCAAAAACCTGTCTAATGGAAGCAGTTCCAATTTTGACATTAGCACCACCACGCAATTGTGGTCCCAAAGTGAGCAAGGTCAAATCATCAAAAAAGTCTCTACTAATCATTCTGTCAGTTAGTCCATTTAGTAAAGCAGATGCACATCTTGACAATTCTATGCACAACTCTGGCAACAGCTGCTTAAGTCTTTCCGAAAAACTATTATTTTCTTCCATAGCCTTGAACTGACCTACACCAGACTCTTTAGTATAGAAAGCTTTTTGACTGTAGCCCAAAAGCAGGCGATAATAACCTATAAGTTGTGGACACGACTCTAAAACGCATGGGACAGCAAAGAGTATTTCACCACGCAACCCGAATTTTGCCAATCTTTGCAAATCTGGAGATGAAACAAATTCATGTAGTTGATTGTCAATATCCTCAACGTCAATAGCTTCGATGCAGTTATGCAAAGAATTCATAAGCATTCTTTGTCTGATCTCATCTAAAGCATATGCAAAATCGATTTGGAGTTCAGGAGGATTCAAACTTATCATTTTCAAGCACCTTCAAGTTTAATTATATGAGACGGTAGTATTCCAAGTCTTTCAAAAGAAATGGCAATATACTCTGGGTTCAACTCTATACCGACAAATCTTCGATTATACTTTTGAGCGACTTCACCAACTGTTCCAGACCCCCAAAAAGGATCAAGAACATATTCATCATCTTTCGAACTTGAAAGAATACACGGTTCAATTAGTTTAGTCGGAAAAGTTGCAAAATGGGCCTGTGGAAACGGTATCGTATTTACACTCCAAACGCTTCTTCTATTACGACCATTCTCTTTTACTATCAAATTGTTGTAGTAATATTTTTCACTCTTGGTCAGCATAAAAATATACTCATGAGATCTTGTGGGGCGATCTTTTACGCTTTCAGGCATGGCATTGGGTTTATTCCAAACAATATCGCTTCGCAAATACCATCCATCAGCTTGTAGTGCAAACGCTAATCGCCAGGGTATCCCCAATAAATCTTTAGACTTCAATCCATCTGGCGTATCCGGCCTAACCGACATTGCTCTAGCTGGATTTTTCTTATCGCTTGCTCGATAACCTCTATTGCCACTCGTATATCCATCACCAATATTAATCCAGAGTACACCATCATCCTTAATCACACGTCTAACTTCTCTAAATATCATAACTAATGAGTTGATATATTGTTGCAATTGATTTTCAAGTCCTATTTGTCCATCCACCCCATAATCTCTCATTCCCCAATATGGAGGAGATGTTACAACACACTGAAACATGCTATCTGGAAGCCTCTGAAGAGCCACTAATGAATCTCCCTCTATTATTGTATTTGAAGTTATGCTGATATAATTTTTTATAATTTTCTCTTTGTGAATGCCAGAAGAATTCATGTTTTTGCTCCTCATGATAAGACTGTATTTGGGCAATAACATTATGCCCCATGTACATCTTCATATCAACTTTTCAAAATATACCTCGAACAATTCTCATTTGCATCGCTTTGTCCTCAGTTCTCACAATCTCGAAAATGTGCTATTGAATTCATGTACATTTTTCTATTTATACCAGATCATTATTAAATAATTCTTTAGCTAGTCTATACAGCATACGAATACCTCGTAGATTCTTTATTCCATATATCGTGCGTTTTAGCAGCTCCTTGTCAGATATTAAATGCTACTCTTCGAATCCAATTCGCTGTCCTTTCACCACATTATACAGACTTGACTGTGACATTTTCGTCGCGTTGCATATCTCCTTGATTGACATCTTCTTACTCTCATAGAGTGCAATGGCCTGTTTTATCTGTACTTGCGAGAGTGGAGGCCGGCCTCCTTTTCGCCCACGGGCACGGGCGGCGGCGAGGCCTTCATGGGTGCGCTGGACGATGATGTCGCGCTCGAATTGGCACATGGCCATGAGAACCGTTGTGAGGAGCTTGCCGGTCGGGGTGCGCGTGTCGATCTGTTCTTTGATGCTAACGACCTGGACGCCCTGCTTCTCGAAATGGTCGATGATCGTGAGGAGGTCTTTGGTGGAGCGGCCGAGGCGCGAGAGGCTCTCGATGACGAGGAGGTCGCCGTCGCGGAGGAATTGCTGGAGCTTTGTGAGCTCCGGGCGCTCTTTGGTTGTGCCGGAGATTTTCTCGACGAAGAGGCGGTCAGCGGGGACGCCGAAGCTGTGGAGCGCGTCGAGCTGACGATCCAGGTTTTGTGACTGCGTGGATACACGGGCATAACCAAATATCATTGCAAGTAACGCCCCTTAGTTGGGATTTGATTATTGGAGAAGTTTATAGATTCAGAATGTACTTTTTCGCGCGGCTCGTCAAGGATAAATTGTCATTGCAAAAAACTAAGGTTATACCCTATCGCACGAAGCTGGGTTTACTGTTTTGTCCTCCAAAGTTCATAATCGTAGGATGAGCCGAAATTTGCGTGTGGGCAACAATTACACAGGAGCTGAAGAATCTCCTCCTGCTCATTTCTCATCGCGTTGGTGAAGAAGCTATGATTGCCGACCTTATAAGATCTTTGGTCACTTGTCCTGATAACGATCTGTGATGATGCAGGATGAGTAACCCACGTACGGATGAGGAAATAGGAGTCGGGCGCGCGATCAAGGCAGATCCATGTAATCCGGGATAGCGGAATATGGTGAAGGTTCATACCGGATACAATGACCGCTTCACGCAAAAACAGTATTTTGTTCCTTGGATAATACCATGTGATGCAAGGCGCAGTCATGCACTCCCGTAGTGTTTTCATGACACCGGAGAGAATATCCGAGATAAGGACGATCATCCCGAATGTAAGTATGGCAAGAATTACGGTGAAAGCAGACCAGATGAAAGGTGTCAGAGCGTTCAGCGGTAAGGAGTTGGCAATAAATTCGGCAGAGGATTCGGATTGAATCAAGATTCCGATCAATACGATCGAATAGCCCAGATATAGTATTGTGATCCAAAAGATTGTCTCAATCCATCTTTGCATGCGAATACGAAGCCCGATGACGGACAGAATCTGTCGGTATTTGTCTCGTTTGAGTATACCGAGCGCCTTCACCGGTGTATCCGTCGGATGTGATTGAAGTATCTCTTCCATAGGATCACGCGACTCAGCTCTTACAAAGTCGTTCATACAGTTGTCCGTTCTCTTTCGACCGGCCGTACAGAACTCTCGGAAGACGGTTGAGGAAGAATTGCATCATTTCTTCTTTCTGCTCGCTGAAGGAACCGGACACCGATAGGATTCCCCCGAATTCGTAGGTTTTTCCGTCATCGGTTCGGATGATGATTTTGAAGGAGCGGATGTTGCTGACAATTGCGTCCGAGGAATGTTCCATGAAGTAATACCACAGGATGCTTGCCATCGGGATTACCTGGATCGATGAGTTGATGCCAACCAGATAGTCTTTGCAGATCAGCACGTTGTATCCGGGCATGCTCCACGCGGTGGATAATTCGGCGGCAAGAGAGTCGCGCACCTCCGGACGCAGCGTCCGAAGTGTTAAGAGATCAACAAACATCGTCCCAACAAAATAGATCGCGGCAGTGACAAACGGTGAGACAATGAAAAGTCTCGTATAGTAGAGTGGATCCAGAATCGCGGTTAGATTAACAAATAAGGTTACGAAGAAAAGGGCGAACATCACCGGCAGAATCATGATAGCTATCACAAACAGCGCCATGCCAATCCGGGGCAACCTTCTTCGAATCAAGATGCCAAGTCTCATGGTAACTCTACCTCCGAAGCCAGCACTTACAGAAGACGCAAACTTTCATTTTCTTCCGATACCATTGTATCGAACGATCACAAAAATATCCATCCGGTTCATTTGCATAACTACTTGATTCTTTTGTTGTACCTTGCGAAAAAGAAAAAAACCCCGAAAGCCTTGCGACTCTAGGAGTTCTAATGGTGACCCGTAGGGGAATCGAACCCCTGTCTTCGCCGTGAAAGGGCAATGTCTTAGCCGCTTGACCAACGGGCCTTGTGGTAGCGGCAGTGGGATTCGAACCTACGACCTACCGGGTATGAACCGGACGCTCTGGCCAACTGAGCTATGCCGCCATAACACAGTAATCACGATTATTTTCGCGACGCTATTAGATTCTATCAGCGGATATGAGGATTGTCAACATAAATGTTGCTGCGCTGTCGCTGCGCTTCCGGTCGCTGGACGGATAGCATGCGATGCGGATTGCGTTCAGATAAAGAACATCTCGCTACCGGAGTTTTTCGCGGAGTAATCGCGGACAAGATCGGCAAGGGTGATCGAGTGGAAATACGTTTCGACGCTGCGGTTGAGCTGTTCCCAGAGGTGACGCTGGAGAAAAGAGCGCAACTCCGATGCGTCTTTGTCGTCCACATCGATGATCAACGTGTCGCCTTCGAGGGCGCGTATGACCTCGTCGAGGCGGATCTCATCGGCAGGCTTTGCCAGAAGATAGCCGCCGCGGGAGCCCTTGACACTGCGAACCAGTCCCGTACGCTTCAGAAGTGAGAACTCCTGCTCCAGATACTTGAGGGAGACATTCTGCCGCTCGGCGATGTCCTTGAGCGCGATCTGTTTCTCCGAGGAATAGAGGGCCAGATCGATCAGCGCCCGCAGGCCGTAACGACATTTCGTCGACAATCGCATGTTCCCGGCTCCTTTCTAGATGGAGTAATTGTCCATCGATTTGGCGGAATCTACCTTATACGCAGCGACAAGATCGCGGAGAGTGACGTGGTCGGTGGTTTCGCGGATGGTCGCGTCGAGACCGCTCCATACAGCACGGGATGCACAGGAGGATACCATGGTACAGGTGTCCTCGTCGGCCAGGCATGGCACCGGGGAGAAGCTGGTCTCCGTCGCCCGGAGAACATCGCCGGCAGTTATTTCTTCCGGTCGTTTGGAAAGGACATATCCGCCGCCGACGCCGCGGGTTCCGCGAAGAAGACCGGATTCCTTGAGCAGGAGGAATATCTGTTCGAGATATTTGTCCGAGATTCCGGTTCGCTCGCTGATCTCGCGGATGCTGACCGCCCGATCATCTTGTCGGGAAGCGATCGCCATCATGGCTTCCATCGCGTAGCTGCCCTTGGTTGAAATTCGCATCGTCAGCACTCCTTTCTCTCACTGCATCAAATGTACCACGAAGGCATTTATTCGGCAATGTGAGAGACGTTTCGATTGCCTGCCATCGAAATTTTATGAGTTGATCGAAAAAACACGAACGAGTACAGACGCTTGATTGATCGTCACATCGGAATGAGCAGTTCTGCCCAGATCGCCATCATTTCCCGCAAAGTCATCGGGACCACAAGTCGACTGTCGGTCGCGGCAGGCAAGGGATACGGCGTCATCTCTAGCGCTTCGGCGATTCTTTTGGCGCGGAACATATGATACGCGTCGGTGGCGATCAGGACGTTGCGCGGGAGTCCCTCGGCGTCGAGAATATCTAATGAGTAGGCAAGGTTTTCGCGCGTGCTCGTCGAAAGATCCTCGAGAAGGATTCGCTCAGGCTCGATGCCGTACGCAGTGATCAGTGTGTCGCGGATGGCGGCGGCTTCACTCTTCGATTCATCGGGGCCCTGGCCGCCGGAAGCAATGCAGATGGCGCTCTCGTGGGTCAGGAGATAGTCGGCGGCGGCACGGATTCGGCCGGAGAGAATCGTAGACGGCTGGCCATTGATCACCTGCGCGCCGAGAACGACGACCACCGCATTGTCTGGGACGGTCGAGGACGTACCCGCGTTGACGATCAGGCCGAAGGAGATTCCCAGCGCGATGATGCCGGCGATTACAAGGGCGAGGATGGTCCGGGAGATCCGGCGGGCGTGCTTCTCGCCGAAGCGATTCAGGATGCGGCGAAGGAGCGGCCACAGGAGAACGGCTATGCCCGCGATGCCGGGCAGAAGGACATAGATGTTGATCAGGCCAAGGGAGAACGGCGGCCACGATAGGTAGATGAGAATTGCTGCGAGGGCGACGCGAAGAATATGCCCCAGCGCGCGGAGGATCTTCCTGTCGGGGCGTTTGCTCGTGTCTTGCGATGCTTTTCGCGGTGGCTCTTGCGAGGGGTCTTGCGATGCTTTTCGCGAGGGAGAATGATTCATACGAGTCTCCTCATACACAGATTATTCCGAGGTATGGCGCTGTATTTGAGATTCATTATAACACGGTCTGTTTTGATGATACACTTTACATCGTTAAGCAATGCATAGAGGAGAGAAATTTCCTCGGGCCTTTTCGCATGTTAGAATGGAAAGGATTCGTATGTCGTTGTTGGGTTTCGAGTGCGAATCAGGGGAGGACAATCTATGAGACGTGTAGTCACAGCGGCACTTGCCGCTCTTCTTTGCTTTGCCTCAATAACACTGCCCTCGAATTCATCGAACAGTATTGTTCGCGCCGCTTCCGAAGAGCCGCAGGTCTATGTTGACACGACAGCTCAGGTCGAAGCCTTCGTATCCCGTTTCTATGGCTTGTGTCTGGGACGCTCACCGGATCCGGTGGGTCTTGCCGACTGGACCTCGCGCCTGATGAGCGGTACCAGTACCGGAGCCCAGATCGCCTATGGATTCATCAACAGCCAGGAGTTCATATCGCGCAACGTGTCGAACGACGAGTATATCCGCACACTGTACGCGGCGTTCTTCGATCGCGTGGCGGATGATGTCGGCTACTCCGCGTGGATGTCTTCACTGGATGCCGGTCTCAGTCGATTCTATGTTCTGAAGGGTTTCACCGATTCGCAGGAATTCGGAGATCTCTGCGCACGCTTCTCCATCACACAGGGCACGTTGACCTCCGTCGAAGCCTATGATACCTATCCGGATATCGCCCGGTTCGTCATACGCTTCTATCGCAACTGTCTGGGTCGCGAGGCGGATCCGGCGGGCTTAAACGACTGGATAATGCGCCTCGCGAACAAGACCGCCAAAGGCGTCGATATCGCAAAGGGATTTATCTTCAGTGCCGAATTCCTCGCCAAGGGAACAACGGACACGGAATTTATCGAAATACTCTACGCAACGTTCTTCGACCGGTCCGCAGATCCCACCGGCATGCAGACCTGGCAATCACAGCTGAATAACGGATATGAACGCATGAGCATTCTGGCCGGCTTTGTCAATTCGGCGGAATTCGCGAATCTTGCGGCGCGCTTCGGCATCGAGACCGGATATCTGGACCCCATGGTCGTCTCCTCCGATCCGAACGCCCCACTGGCGGCATATGCCCGCTCCTTCATCGGAATCAAGTATAAGTATGCAGGATCTACTCCTTCGTCGGGTTTCGACTGCTCCGGATTCGTCTGCTATATCTACAAGACAAAGTATGGAATCACGCTCCCCCACGGCTCCTACCTCATCTGTAATGTGGGTACCGAAGTATCCGCGGCCGATATCCAACCGGGCGATGTCCTCTGTTATGATTACGACCACAACGGCAAGATGGATCATGTGGCTCTCTACATCGGAAACGACCGCATGGTTCACGCATCGACACGTCGCAACAGTATCGTCGAGGATCCGGTCGACACCGCGGGAGCTGTAACGATCCGTCGATTCTTGTGATGGAAGAGTAGAATCGCCGCGCGAAAAGCTCCGGATCGGCGTTACGCCCTTGCGCGATGACGCGGTGACGCGGTGAGCGATGACGCGGTGGCGCGGTAAGCGGTGAGCGATGACGCGGTGACGCGGTGACGCGGTGACGCGGTGACAAAGAATGTCCGGGTAGACTCGGTCAGTGAGCAAGAACTACGAAGAGGCTGTTGCAGAATGAACGCAAAGGTTCAGGATGCAACGGCTCTTTTTTGTGTGAACCTGAAATGAGCGCCAGCTGCCGTGTTTATGGGCGAAAAAAGGTTGGGAGTTGATTTCGCCCATAAAGCATGAGCCTAGGACCCGGCACTGGAACGAGAGTTATGGGCGAAAACACATGTTGTGGTCGATTTCGCCCATACTGTCTGAGAGCGGAGTATGGGCGAAAAGCGGGTGCGGGGTTGATTTCGCCCATAAAACATGAGCCCGGAATCCGGCGCTGAAAAGAGAAGTATGGGCGAAAACACATGTTGTGGTCGATTTCGCCCATACTTGTTGAACGCTGAGTATGGGCGAAAAATAGCTTCGGGGTCGATTTCGCCCATAAAACATAAGCCCAGATTCCGGCGCTGAAAAGAGAAGTATGGGCGAAAAGCTGGTTTGGGGTGGATTTCGCCCATAACTCATTGAGCCCGAATTGCCATATGGCGTTTATTGACGAGAAATGCCAGGGTTTTACAATACTGCACATTCTAATACGGACGAAACGACGAGCTTGTGGCTGTTTCGTATGTGCATCATTGACGAAAAATTTCATTTTTGCTCATTGATGCACATACGAAAGTGTCATTGAGGCCAGTTTAGTAGGTAATCATTGACGAATAATCGTGTTTTTGCTCATTGATGCACATACGAAAATGGCTGTTTTCATCAATTTAGTAGGTAATCATTGAGATATATATTCGCGAAGTCGTAAATAGCCCTCTTAACACATAATCATTCCCATGGAAAATCCGCCGGACAAGCCGACAAACAAATACCGCCGGGCGAGCCGGCGGCATACGAAGTTCTCTATTTACTACTGCCCAACCGCAGCACCTTTACGGCGCCGTCACCGTAAACCACTGCCCATTCTTCTGGCTTGGCAGTGCCGACTGTGCCGCTTCGAGTTGCTCGTCTGTCGTCTCCGCCTGATAGGTCACCTGCCACGCTGTGTCGACGCGTTGTAAACGCAATGTGTAATAGGTCTGTGTCGTACCGTCATCGAGAAGATAGATAACAAATACCGGGTTGTTCTCGTCGATGATCAACGTATTGGGAAAAGCATCGTTGTCGGAAAAGTACTTGGGAATGATCCAACTGCTGGTCTGAAAACGCACGCTCGCACTGTCGGCACCCGCGGCGAAGAGTGTCTCGTCAAAGGCCGCAAATCCCGGATCTTCCGGATTCGTTCCTCGAACGGGTGTCGTCGCTGCTCGATACGCATCGTCGCTTAAGAGGCCGACGCGGTACTGCGCATGCAGATTAACATAGCGCTCCACAGCGAGCTCGTAGCGAGATTCGACGGTGTATGCGTAGGACGCGGCAAGAAATGCAGTCACGATGGCGACCCCGAGAACTCCGACCGCAAGGACACCGGGGCGAAGACGCGGCTTTTCCCCGATCTTGCGCAGAAACATCTTGCGAACAAAGAGAATCCCAAGAGGCAATGCGATAAGAATCCATAGAGCTACATATATGATCAGTGTTGTTTGCATTGATTCCTCCTACAGGACTTTGCTCAAGAATTCGCGGGTTCTCGGCTTCTGAGGATCCCGAAAAATCTGATCCGGCGTTCCCTCTTCATAAATAATGCCCTCATCCATGTAGAGAACGCGACTCGCGACCTCTCGCGCGAAGCCCATCTCATGAGTGACAACCACCATGGTCATGCCCTCGGATGCCAGCTTTCGCATGACCTCGAGAACTTCACCGACCATCTCCGGATCGAGGGCGCTCGTCGGTTCGTCAAATAACATGACCTCCGGATCCATCGCCAACGCCCGCGCAATCGCGACGCGCTGCTTTTGTCCGCCGGACAGACGATTTGGATATTGCTCGGCCTTCTCCGCCAGTCCGACGCGCTCAAGCAGAACCATCGCCTTCTTTGCGGCTTCTTTGGGATCCGTCTTCAGAACCTTGATCGGCGCGAGGGTAACGTTTTCGAGAACAGTAAGGTTCGGGAAAAGATTGAATTGCTGGAATACCATACCGACCTTGCGGCGAAGCTTGTCGATATCCTTGCGATGCTCAATCAGGGGGACGCCGTCAAGGAAAATCTCTCCCTTGGTCGGCTCCTCCAGAAGATTCAAGCAACGTAGAAACGTGCTCTTACCCGAGCCCGACGGGCCGATGACGCAAACCACTTCTCCCTTGGAGATCGATGCGTTAATTCCCTTCAAGACCTCCAGGGATCCGAAGTATTTATGAAGATCCGTTACCTTAATCACTCTTCTTCAATCTCCTCTCGAGGTTCCCCAGTCCATATGCCATCACGCTCGTAATGAGGAGATAGACATATGCGACGCACAGGAGCGGAACCATATAGTTATATGTGACGCTTGCAATATTGGTCGCACCTTTATTCAGGTCCGCGACGCCGATATAGCCGGCGATTGCGGTCTCTTTGACGAGGACAATCATCTCATTGCCGAGAGCCGGGAGAACATTCTTGATCGCCTGGGGGATGACGATATACCGCATGGTCTTGGCATAGGATAATCCGAGGGATCTTCCTGCCTCCATCTGTCCGCGGTCTACCGCAGAGATTCCCGCTCGAATGATTTCTGCGACGTATGCTCCGCTGTTGATGCCGAAAGCAACCGAAGCGACAAGAATATCCGAGAGTCCCGAGCGTCCGAGAATGACAAAGTAAATAATGGTAAGTTGAACAACGATCGGCGTTCCGCGGATCACCGAGATATACGTGTTCGCGATCGAGGCTCCGATTCCTGTTCCCTTGAGGCGGAGGATCGCGAGGATCAGTCCGAGAACGACGCCGATCATGGCCGCGAAAAGCGTTATCTGCATCGAAGAACCGAATCCCCGGATCAGAAGAAGATAACGATTATCCTTAATCAGGGTCTGAAAGATCCCGTTCGAGAAAACTTCGATAATGTCGAGCAAAAAATCCATACGTTATCCCCTGTATCATAGTTATCGGAACGCCGCTGCACTGAGATATCCGCGGCGCGAAAAAAGGAGCCGGATCAAAATCCGACTCCCCTATTATCGCATAATACAGGATCAATATCACTTGATGTATTTGGCAATAATCGCATCAAAGGTTCCGTCGGCCTTAATCTTGGTCAATGCGTCATTGACGTTCTTCAAAAGGACATCGTTCCCCTTGGCTACGGCGATCGCGTACTGCTCATCCGCAAACTGCTTTTCGATAAGAACGAGAGTATCCGGGTTCTCATCGCCATAGGCTTTCGCGGGATTGTTATCGATAATAACCGCGTCAACCTGGCCGTTCTTCAAGGCCTCTACCGCCAGCATGCCGTTGGCAAATCCCTTGATATTCTCTTCTGCTGTGTATTCCAGCGCAACGTAGTAGCCTGTCGTTCCGGACTGTACGCCGATCATAAGGTCGGAAAGATCATCCGCAGATGCAATCGTCGACTCCGAAGAAACAATAATCGTCTGTGCTGCGGTGTAGTAAGGTGTCGAGAAGTCCATGGTCTCTTCACGGTCAGGTCGCACCGTGAATCCGGCGGCGATAAGATCGATCTGACCGTTCGCCAGGGCTGTCGGAAGGGAATCAAATTCCATATCAGAGATGACAAGCTCAACGCCCATCTCCTTGGCAATCGCGGCTATAATCTCCGCATCGACACCCACAACTTCGCCGCCTTCAACGAACTCGAACGGAGGGAAGGCTGCGTTGGTGCCCATCACAAGCTTTGTCGGATCCTTGGTTCCGGTCGCGGGCTTGGTCGAACAACCGGCAATACTTACCATCATCACTGCCGCGGCGATAACCGCGATCCACTTCTTCATCTTCATATTGTGTCTCCTTCAAATATGACTGATTCTTCACGCCGAAGCGCTGTGCAAAAACTGACATTCCTACACTAATCGTTTTTCGCTCCTTTGTCAATCCTATATTTATGCGTTTTTTTGTATTTTTATGCTATTTTTGACCTTCATCTTCAACTTTGTAAGAACTTCTTGCGATAATGCAGTCCATCATACAGATTTCTCAAGACCATAATGAAGCAGTTGGCGATCCAAGCAACTGAAATTCTGTCATAATTCGCAATCGTAGTCTATTCGTGTATTTTTATACGATCAATTCGGCACTCCGACCGAGATTTGTATGAGAACCAGGGTCTAGGGACACTCGCGCGAGACGAGGCAGATCAGAAACTGATGAGTATAGGCGAAGATATCTCTTCGCGGGAGATGAGAGTCGCTTGCCGCGTGCAGAAAGAGATCTGTCTTCGCGGGATATGAGAGTCACTTGCGGCGCGGAAAAAGAATTCCGTCTTCGCGGGAGATGAGAGTCGCATGCAGCGCTCGGGAAGCGTATTGCTTCGAAAGAGTTTGGCTTCCAGGTCTTTGGCTTACTTGAGCGCATGGACTGTATCCTCTGGAGGATTGTATTGTTCGTCTGAGCCGAGAGTCAATCGGCAATCTCTTCAAGATCAATCGCAAACGTGATCCAGCCCTGTCATTTCTGTAGTTCAAATGGTGTGCCGATAATTCATGCAGTTTAGCGATACAGTCGATCGACAATCAAGGAAAACACCTGTGCATCTTCTTGTTGAACGGGAAATTGAAGCCACTTGTCGATGCCGAGCAACCGACCGACCTACTAAAACGGGCTCCTATGACGTTTTAGTAGGTTTGTCATTGATAAGAAACGTCCGCATTCTGCCGGATCGACCTACTAAAACAGCTCTGATGCTGATTTAGTAGGCTTGTCAATGATAAGAAATACGCGCTGGGCAACCGACCGACCTACTAAAACGCTCTCAACCGCCAATTTAGTAGGTTTGTCAATGATAAGAAACGTTCGCAGGCTACCGAATCGACCTACTAAAACGCGATCAACCGACGTTTTAGTAGGTTTGCCATTGATATATATCTATTTTCTGCAAGATTGATCTGCCGTGCACTCAGACAACGGGAACTGAATTGCCGCGCACCGGACGCTGATCCTGTGCACGACCGCTGATCCGCTGACTTGTCGACCGTCGCTATGTCGGTACACCGGCAGCTGATCCGTCAGCCGTTTGTGCGCCGAATTTTCGGAGCGCTGATCCGCTGATCCGTCAGCCGTTTATGCACTGAATTTTTGGTGCGCTAATGCGCTGACTCGTCAACCGCCGTTACATCGGTGTATTGCTCTGGTACACCATTGCGCTGGTACACCATTCCTCTGGTACGCCGGTTCTCCGGGGCTCCGACACATAAGTCTACCTCAATATCCAATCCATCCCGAATCCACATGTATAAATAGGAAAAGATCTCCCGGCACGCCTTTGCACCGGAAGATCTTTCTTGTCGCCTCTTGCGAAGCGTGGAGTTCTTGTCGCCTCTTGCGAAGCGTGGAGTTCTTGTCGCTTCTTGCGAAGCGTGGATAATTACTTGATCTCGACGTCTGCGCCGGCTTCCTTGAGCTTGGCGGCAGCGGCATCGGCATCTTCCTTGGAAACGTTCTCCTTGACGGCCTTGGGAGCACCATCAACAAGATCCTTTGCTTCCTTGAGTCCGAGACCTGTCAGCTCACGAACGATCTTGATGACGCCGATCTTGGCGGCACCGGCGCTCTTCAGCACGACGGTGAACTCTGTCTGCTCTTCCTCAACCGCAGCAGCGGCACCGGCGGCAGGGGCAGCGACGGCGACCGCGGACGCGGATACACCGAACTCAGTCTCAAGAGCCTTGACGAGCTCAGAGAGCTCCATGACGGAGAGGGCCTTAACATCTTCGATAAACTTTGCGATTTTCTCACTAGCCATTGTAATTTACCTCCATTGTAGTCGCCGAACATTCGGCACTTGTTTTTGTAGAATAATGCCGAATTACTCAGCGGCTTCGGATGTGGATGCGACGACCGCAGCAGCGGTTGTTGCGCCCTGTGCTTCTGCCTTCTCAACGATAGCGTTAAGCAGCATAGCAAGCTTGGTGATCGGAGAAATAAGTCCGTAGACAATCTGTCCGTAGAGCACTTCCTTGGACGGGATGCTCGCAAGAGCATTGACATCGTCGATCGAAATTGCCTTACCCTCAAGAACACCGCCCTTCAGGTTAAGCTTGTCGTGCTTATCAGCATACTGCTTCATGAACTTGGCCGGAGCAATCATGTCTTCTTTCGAAAACGCGATAGCCGTAGGTCCCTTGAACACATCCTCAAGACCCTCGATTCCAAGGTCCTTGAAAACGAGCTGAAGTGTTGTGTTCTTGATTACCTGATAGCTCACGTTGTTCTTGCGCAGATCAGCACGCATGGCTGTATCCTGAAGAACCGTAAGTCCTCTCGCATCCGCGAAAACGAAGGACTTCGCTTCCTTGAACTCGGTAACCAAAGAGGAGACAACTCCCTGCTTTGCTTCTAAGATCTTCTTACTTGGCATAATGACACCTCCTTTTTTCGCGATAAAAATACCCCTCGTGCCTTGACGGTCCGAGGGGTAGCTTGATCGATTCAGGTCCCATCGAGGAACTTTACTCGAAAAACTCACACCTCGGCGGGACGGCGTTACCCGTTTATCGTCCTATTGGACATCCTGCTGTCTCTGGCACACTGGTTATTTACTTGTACGTGTTACGGCGTTGCGCCGTAACGAGCGTCCCGGTCGTCGATTAGAGCTTAGCGCCGTTCACACGGATGCCAGGGCCCATTGTCGAAGCGAGCGAAACATTCTTCAGATACTGACCCTTCGCGGCGGCAGGCTTTGCCTTAATGATCGCGTCCATGATCACCTTGAAGTTCTCTTCAAGCTTCTCCTGGCCGAACGATACCTTGCCGATCGGGCAGTGGATGATGTTGGTCTTGTCGAGACGATACTCGATCTTACCGGCCTTGATGTCATTGATCGCCTTGGTGACGTCCATCGAAACCGTACCGGACTTCGGGTTGGGCATCAGGCCCTTCGGACCTAAGACCTTACCTAAGCGTCCGACAACACCCATCATGTCAGGGGTTGCGACGACGACGTCGAAATCGAACCAGTTCTCCTTGGTGATCTTCTCTACGAGGTCTTCGGCACCGACAAACTCGGCACCTGCCGCGAGAGCCTCATCGGCCTTGGGTCCCTTCGCGAAAACCAGAACGCGCTTGGTGCGGCCGGTTCCGTGGGGAAGGACGACAGCGCCTCTGACCTGCTGGTCGGCGTGACGGGAGTCAACACCGAGTCTGACATGAAGCTCAACCATTGCGTCGAACTTCACCTTACCTGTCTCCTGAACCAGACGAATAGCGTCTGCGGGGTCGTAGGAGACGGATCTGTCTATGAGCTTTGCGAGCTCCTGATATCTCTTGCCTCTCTTCATTCCTCTACACTCCTTCAGACTTAGTCATCGATAACTACGATGCCCATGCTACGTGCGGTTCCTGCGACCATGCGGGCACAAGCTTCAACGTCGGAAGCGTTCGTGTCAACAATCTTCAGCTGCGCGATCTTTCTGCACTCGGAGAAAGGAATCTTCGCGACCTTGTCCTTGTTGGGCTTACCCGAACCACTCTCAATGTTGCATGCCTTCTTCAGCAAAACAGGTACCGGAGGAGTCTTCGTAATGAAAGAATAGGTTCTGTCAGCGAAAATCGTGATGATTACCGGAATAATCAGTCCGACGTCCTTGGCTGTTCTCTCATTGAATTCCTTGACAAACTGCGCGATGTTAACACCGTGCTGTCCAAGGGCTGGTCCTACCGGCGGTGCTGGCGTTGCTTTGCCTGCGGGTATCTGTAACTTAACATACCCTGTGACTTTCTTTGCCATATGCGGCCACCTCCCAAAAATGTTGCTTCGTGGCGCCTTATCCGTCGCCACTTTGTCTATGGTACGCCGGCGAAACCGGCGGGATAAGCGGATCTTAGGTGCGGATCACTTGCGCGAAATCCAGTTCGATCGGTGTCTCACGGCCGAACATCGAAATGCGTACGCGAACCATGTGCTTCTCGAGGTTCATCGCCTCGACAATGCCGATGCAATCGGCGAAGGGTCCGGAAATCAACTTGACCGAATCGCCGATCGTGTAGTCGACGGTCGGAGCCCAGTTCGACTCGAGTCCCATGAGCATAAGCTCCTCATCGGACAAGGGAATCGGGCGGTTGGAGTTCGGGCCTACGAAACCGGTGACACCGCGGGTATTGCGAACGATGTACCAGATCTCCTCGGTATAAACCATCTTGACGAGGACATAGCCGGGATAAATCTTCTTCATCGCGACTTTCTTCTTGCCGTCCTTGACCTCGATCTGTTCCTCCATCGGAACAGAGACTTCCTGAATCATCTCATGAAGTCCGCGATTCTCGATAACGGTCTCGAGCGTTGTCTTGACCTTGTTCTCATAACCGGAATAGGTATGGATGACATACCACTTCGCTTCTTTGGAGTTATGTTCTTCAGCCATTCTTATGCGCTCCTCATTCTCTTGCGTTCATTCGTGAACGAGTCCTCACGACGCTGTCACATCAGCGGAAGTCGCCGTCGTTGTATCAGCGACTGTCGTGGCGGCCGTTGTCGCGGCCACAGTCTCCGAAGGAACCGCAAGCGTCGTCGCCGTCGTCTCCTTAACCTGTTCGTAGAAACCAACCTGTTCAAGGATCCAGTTCGTGCCCTTCTCGATGACCGAGAGGAACACCGCCGCTGCCAGAATGACCGTCAGTACGACAGCCGACAGCTGAATCATCTTCTCCTTGGTCGGCCAGATCACGCGCTTCAGCTCATGACGCACCTCGTTAAAACGGCGCGGAATAACACCGAAGGGCTTCACGATCTTACGGAAAAAAGCAACTACTGCATTCTCGCTCTTCTTCTCTGACATAGGTCACAACCCTCTCACTAAGGTAATCCACAAGAAAGAACAAAGGGATTACTTCGTCTCTTTATGGTTCGTGTGCTTGCGGCAGAATCGGCAATACTTCTTGAGTTCAAGTCTGTCCGGGTTATTCTTCTTGTTCTTGTAGGTCTGGTAATTTCTCTGTTTGCACTCCTCACAAGCCATTGTCAGCTTGTCCCGTGCGCCTGCCTTGCTAGCCATGTTGAACACCTCCATAATCGGCATCCCACAGATGCCAGTTTGCGCATAAAAAAAAGACCTTGCGGCGATAGCAAACGAAAGTTTACCACAGACCCGCTTCTTTTGTCAAACGATTCCGGCGAAAATCCTTGGGAATTCCAAAGGATTTGATCCGACCGCGCGTTACACTTCGCGAAATACACTTCCGGCCGGACTTTTCGCGCGCGAAAAACACATAAATCCCGCGAGAGACGGGTTTATCTGCGCTTCTTGAGCTCCTCGGATACATCCTCCGGCGTGATCCCCTTGTGCGCCATCAGGACCAGTAAATGATACTGGAGATCGGCCAACTCATAGATCATATCTTCGCGCCGGTCTCCCGCGGCAGCGATGACAACCTCAAAAGCCTCTTCGCCGACCTTCTTACAGATCTTATCCGTTCCCTTGGAGAGAAGATAATTCGTGTACGACCCCTCGACAGGGTTCTCCATTCGTCCGAGGATCAAAGTATACAGTTCAGATATAATATCCGGTTGATTCGTCTCCATTGCGGCTCCCCCACTTCTTTATGTGTGTTTGCTTATCATTCACCTTGGAACTCTTCCCTCCGCAGTTCAGATCTCGTCGACCGAACGGAAGAAGCAGCTGTGTTCGCCAGTATGGCACGCAGCGCCGTCCTGATCGACAAAGAATAGCAGAGTATCGAGGTCGCAGTCAATGCGCGCCGATCGAACATGCTGGTAATGACCGCTGGTCTCACCCTTTTTCCAGAGAGTGCCGCGGCTGCGGGAATGGTAGTGCATGATGCCCGTCGTCAATGTTTTCTCGAAGGCTTCGAAATCCATATACGCCAGCATCAGCACATCCTTGGTCGAATCCTCTACGACGATGGCCGGGACAAGGCCCTGCGCGTCCTTCTTCATCCGCTGCCAGCGAACCAGCTCCGGCTGTACCATGCGCACGGGAATTCCGCGATTATACAGGTATGCCTTCAGGTCACGGATCTGAATCTCTCCGAAGTGGAAAAGACTTGCGGCCAGAACAGCATCCGCCCCTCCGTCGAGAATTCCGTCATAGAAATGCTCCATCGAACCCGCGCCGCCGGAAGCAATCACGGGAATGTTTAAGGCATCCGCGATCAAACGCGTGATCACGTTCTCGTAGCCGGATTTTGTCCCGTCCTTATCCATGCTCGTCAGCAGAATCTCTCCTGCGCCGAGGCTCTCAACCTCTCGGGCCCAGGACACCGCGTCAAGTCCCGTCGGAATGGTTCCTCCGGCAACGAAGACCTCATATCCACTCGGAAACGCATCGGAAATGCCTTCGGATCTCTTCTTCACATCGATCGCGATGACGACGCACTGCGAACCGAAGCGAGCCGCGGCTTCCCGGACAAGCTCCTTGTTCTTCACCGCGGCCGAATTGAGGGATACCTTGTCGGCACCGGCCGTCAACATCTCGCGAATGTCTTCCACGGTGCGGATCCCTCCGCCGACGGTAAAGGGGATGAACACCTGTTCCGCGACGCGTCGAACCATATCGATGACGGTTCCTCGGGCTTCGAGAGTCGCCGTGATGTCGAGGAACACCAGTTCGTCCGCACCGGAGAGATTGTATCCTTTGGCAATTTCCACCGGATCTCCGGCGTCACGCAAGGAGAGAAAGTTCACGCCCTTCACGACGCGGCCGTCCTTAATGTCGAGACAGGGAATTATTCTTTTCGTAAGCATACGTCGAGCCGTACCTTCCCTTCATAAATCGCTTTGCCGACAATGACGCCGGAACAGCCGCTCTCGCGGATCGCGTCGAGGTCCGCTTCGGACCCGATTCCGCCGGAAGCGATAACCGACAGTCCCGTCTCATCGACGAGGCGCTTTGTCGCCTCTACCGCGGGTCCTGTCAGCATCCCGTCGCGGGCAATATCCGTGAAAATTATCGTCGTAGCGCCGATGCTCTTCATCGTCAGGGCAAAAGCGCCGACAGTAACGCCGGAGCCTTCCGTCCAACCGTCAACGGCAATCTCGCCGTTCTTGGCATCGAGACCGATGGCGATCTTGTCACCGTAGCGAGCCAGCGCTTTCTCGGTGAACGCGCGATCACGAATCGCCGACGTGCCGATCACACAGCGAGAGACGCCAAACTCTTCAATCAGTGTCTCCAGCGTATCGAGCGTTCGAATGCCGCCGCCCGTCTGCACTTTGAGTCCTGTCTTCTTGGCAATCTCCCGGAGTATCCCCTGGTTCTCGGGGATTCCGGTCTTCGCGGCATTCAGATCGACGACATGGATCCATTCGGAGCCGGCTTCGACAAACTTCATCGCCGCCTCGAGCGGATTATCATAATAGACAGTCACTTGATCATAACGGCCCTGTGAGAGCCGGACACACTTTCCGTCCAACAGGTCTACGGCAGGGTAAATAATCATCCGATCCTCCTCGCCCAGCGATCGAGAATCGCAAGTCCCGCCTCGCCGCTCTTCTCCGGGTGGAATTGCATGCCGAGAACATTGTCCCGTTCGATCGCCGCCGCATAGAGAAATCCATAATCTGCATACGCCGCAATATCGCTCTCGCGGGCGGGATCGCAGTAATAGGAGTGCACAAAATACACGTAATCGCCTTGGCGAAGGGTCGAACTCGAAACCTTCTCAAGACGGTTCCATCCGATCTGGGGCACCTTGAGCCCCGGAGCCGGCGAGAATCGACGAACGGTGCCGGGCAGGATCCCCAAACCCGTGACGATATTCCCCGACTCACAGTATTCATCGGATGTCTCGAAAAGCATCTGCATGCCCAGGCAAATCCCCAGAAACGGCCGGTCGCTGTCGATAAAATCCCTCACGGCCCGATCGAGTTTCTTCTCGCTCAACTGACGCATCGCGTGCGAAATCGCGCCGACACCCGGAAGAACCATGGCATCGGCCTTGCCGGCAATCGCGGGATCATCCGTGATGCAGTTCTCATAGCCGATAAAGTCCAGCGCCTTTTTTACGGATCCGAGATTTCCCATCCCGTAATCAATGATCGCAATCATTCGAGTTCCTTTCCCGTCAGAAGCTTATAAGCCGCGCGGTATCGGTCGGCAGTCTTGTCGATGACCTCCTGCGGCAGGTGCGGCGCCGGATAGGTCTTGTTCCAGTCGAGGGTCTCGAGCCAGTCGCGAAGCGGTTGCTTGTCGAAGCTCCTCTGCGCGCGACCCGGTTCGTAATCGGCCAAGTCCCAGAAACGTGAAGAGTCCGGTGTGAAGATCTCGTCGGCAATCGTGAGAACGCCGTCAATCTTACCGAATTCGAACTTGGTGTCCGCGAGAAGGATGCCGCGGGAGAGCGCGTATTCGCTCGCCTTGGCATACAACGTGAGCGCGGCGTCGGAGAGCATTCTCGCGTCTTCGGCACCGATCAGCTCTTCGAGTTGCTCATAGGTGATGTTGATATCATGTCCCTCGTCGGCCTTCGTCGACGGCGTGAACATCGGGGACGGGAGCTTGTCGCCCTGGCGGAGTCCCTCCGGCATCACAACGCCGGCGACCGTGCCGGAAGCCTTGTATTCCTTGAGCGCGGAGCCCTCGAGATAACCGCGGACGATGCATTCGCAGGGGAGCATGTCGACCTTCTTGACCCACATCGAGCGGCCCTTCAGCTGCTCGACGAATTTGGACAGACCCATCGGAAAATCCATCGGGTCGGTCGAGATCACGTGATTCGGGATGATGTCCTTCGTATACTCGAACCAGAAGGCCGAGATTGAGGTCAAAACCTTGCCCTTATCCGGAATCGGCTCGTCGAACACGACGTCGAACGCGGACATGCGGTCGGATGCGATCATCAGGAGCGAATCGCCCAGATCATACACATTTCTCACCTTGCCGCGCAGCAGAAGCGGCAGCTCGATATAGTCAAAATCATTCTCCTTCATCCTTCAAACCCTCCGTTATTTTCCTATGTTGAATCCCGCCTTGCCGCGTGTCGGTCCAGCCGGGTTATTAACAATTTATCGATTTACAGAACACCCTTCGTCGACGGAATCATATCCGCGAACTCGGGATCGATCGAGAGCGCCTTGCGAAGAGCCCTCGCGAAGGCCTTGAACATCGCCTCGATCTTGTGGTGGTCGTTGCCGCCATACTCGCAGCGAAGGTGCAGCGTGATCCCCGCGTTGAAGGCGACCGCGCGAAAAAATTCCTCAACGAGTTCGGTGTCGAATCCGCCGACGCGATCCGAACCGAAATCCGAGCGAAGCACAAGAAACGGCCGGCCGGACACATCGAGCG